>CACYTF010000107.1 GCA_902777335.1 uncultured Eubacteriales bacterium | reverse complement strand
CTCGACAAATCGATCGAGATTTGGTATACTCTTAGGAAGGATGAATCAGCACAGCGGAAGGAAGCGCCATGAGAAAACACCTGTCAACGATTATTCTGATGTTGATACTGCTCCTGGGCGTCGCCATACTGCTGTATCCCACGGTCAGCGACTACTGGAACTCCTTCCACCAGAGCCGGGCCATCGCGTCCTACATCGATGAGATCGAGAACATCGATCCGGCGGACTACGAGGCGGAGTGGGCCAAGGCCCGGGCCTACAACGATAAGCTTACCACGCTGCCCAACCGCTTCATGATGAGCGAGGCGGACTACGCCGAGTACGAGGGCCTGCTGAACCTGACGGGCTCGGGGATCATGGGCTACATTGAGGTGCCCAAGATCAGCTGCACGCTGCCGATCTACCACGGCACCGACGAGGCCGTGCTGCAGATCGCGGTGGGGCACATCGAGGGCACCTCGCTGCCCATCGGCGAGCCGGGCACCCACACCGTGCTGTCGGGCCACCGGGGCCTGCCGTCGGCCAAGCTGTTTACGGACCTGGACCAGATGGAGGAGGGCGACCTGTTCGTCATCCGCGTGCTGGACCGGATCATGACCTACGAGGTCGACCAGATACTGATCGTGCTGCCGGAGGAGATGGACAGCCTGGCCATCGACCCGGAGGCGGACCTGTGCACGCTGGTCACCTGCACGCCCTACGGCGTCAACTCCCACCGCCTGCTGGTGCGGGGCCACCGCACCGAGAACCAGGAGATGGAGACGATCATACGCGTCGTGTCGGACGCCACGCAGATCCAGCCGGCGCTGGTCGCGCCGGTGCTGGCCGCGCCGATGCTGCTGGTGCTGCTGCTGTGGATGCTGATATCCACGTCTGGAAAGCAGCGGCGGCGAAAGGGCGGAAAATGAGCGGCGGCGTGGAGCGCGTGACGGAGGCGCAGGTGCGGCGCGAGCTGCTGCGCGAGGCCGACAGGGACGGGCGTCGGCGCACGCGCGTCGGCGCGGCGGTGGTGCTGGCCCTGGCGCTGGCGCTGGGGGTGCTGGCGTCGCGGTTCGCGGCGACGCTGGTGCTGATCCGCACGGACGCCATGGGCGACGCGCTGAGAAGCGGCGATGTGGCGCTGTGCCTGCGGGCGGACCTGCCGGTACCGGCCCTCAACCGGAGCGCCGGGCGCGGCGCGCTGGCGCTGGTGCGGTATACGGAAAACGGCCTGCGCCGGGAGGCGGTGCGGCGGATCGTGGGGCTGCCGGGCGACGAGGTGTCCGTGGCCGCGGACGGACGGGTGACGCTGAACGGCGAACTCTTGGACGAGCCCTACGCGCGGTGGCGCGCGGTGGCGGAAGCGCCGGAAGCGCAGCCGGGCGGCGCCATCGAGCCGGCGGAGACGGAGCTGGAATACCCCATCACCGTGCCCGAGGGCAGGCTGTTCGTGCTGAGCGACGACCGCGAGGCGCTGCTGGACAGCCGGATCGAGCGGTTCGGACTGGTGGAAGAAAAGGATGTGCTGGGCTGGCCCCTGTGCGTGCTGTGGCCGGCGCATCGCGCCGGGACGCGGCTGGCGGGGCCGGAGTGAACGGCGGCCGGATATGAAGAGATTTCTACTGAAGCTGTTGAAGCTCGCGTTGATCATAGGCGCGCTGGCGCTGGTGCTGATGCCCGTGGCCCGGGAGCAATGCCGCCTGCGGCGGATGGCCGAAAACGTCGAAGCCTACCGGCGCGCGGTGGCGGCCATGGACCCTGCCGAGCGGGAGGCCCTGCTGGACGCGGCGCGCGCCGCCGGTTCGGCGCACGGTGCGCCGGTCGATCCCTTCGGCGACGAAGCGGGCGATTCGGCGGACGAGGCGCTGCCGGACCCCTGCGGAAACGGCCTGGTGTGCGTGCTGGAGATCCCCAAGCTGGGCGCGACCCTGCCGGTGTGGCGGGCCGGCGCGGCGGGGGAGGGGGCGCGCCACGTGGCCGGGACCGGCCTGACGGTGGACGGCGCGGCGGCGGCGTGCGCGCTGGCCGTGGACGTGGCGAACCTGGACCGCCTGAGCCCCGGGGATCAGCTGATCCTG
>CACYTF010000106.1:2227-3029 GCA_902777335.1 uncultured Eubacteriales bacterium | reverse complement strand
GGCGATGATCGTAACGGACAAGTTGCTATTATTGCATCGAGCGTGTATACTGTATATGAAGTATCAGCGCAAGGACATCTAACCAATGGGGATCAAAGGACACAAATTCGTCAGGCATCGCTTGACCCACGTGCAGGTCATAGTGCTTGGCTTTGCGCTGATGATAACTATAGGCACGGCGCTGCTGATGCTGCCCTGTTCCTCCGCGGATGGACGCTCTCCGAGCCTACTCACCGCGCTGTTTACGGCCACCTCGGCCTCGTGTGTCACCGGTCTTGTCCGACGCAGCACTTCGGAATGGTCCCTTTTCGGCCAGGTGATACTGCTCCTGCTCATACAAATCGGGGGCCTCGGATTCATGACGATCGCCACCATGTTCTTCCATTTGCTGAACAGGCGCATGGGCCTCTGGCAGCGGGAGACGATGGTCGAGAGCATCAATCTTTCGAGGGTCAAGGGGATCACCGAGTTCGCACGGGATATAATCCTGTATACCGCCATCATAGAGCTGAGCGGCGCCGCATTGCTGTCCCTGCGCTTTGTGCCTTTGTTGGGCCCGGGCCGAGGCGCATGGTTCAGCCTGTTCCATTCGGTATCGGCGTTCTGCAACGCGGGCTTTGATCTGATGGGCGCCCTGCCCGGCGACGGCTCGCTCACCTATTTTGCCACGGACTGGCTGGTGAACATGACCTGCATCCTTCTCATCACCGTGGGCGGCCTTGGCTACGTGGTCTGGGACGACCTTAAGCGGAACCGGAGGCACGTAGGGAGATACAGCGCCCATACCCGGTTGGTGCTGGTC
>CACYTF010000106.1:1639-2217 GCA_902777335.1 uncultured Eubacteriales bacterium | reverse complement strand
TGATCGAATCCCTGTTCGCCTCCGCGACCGCCCGAACGGCGGGGTTCAATTCCGTGTCGGTCAGCGGCATGGGCAGCGCTTCGAAACTGCTGACAATTTTCCTCATGTTCGTGGGCGGCTCTCCGGGGTCCACCGCCGGCGGCGTAAAGACGACCACCATGGCGGTGCTGCTGCTGTCCTGCATATCCAGCGTTCGCGGCGGCAGAAGGCCCAGCGTGTTCGGCCGTAGCATTGCGGACGGCACGGTGAAAAAGGCGACGCACATTTTCTTCCTTAACCTGAGCCTGGCCGTCACCGCCGCAATCGTTCTCTGCGCCCTGCAGCCCCTGGAAGCGATAGACGCCCTGTTTGAGACAGTCTCTGCCGTCAGTACTGTGGGCATGACCGCCGGCATAACCGGGAGTCTCCACCCGGTCTCGGCCTGCGTGATCATCCTGCTCATGTTCATCGGCCGCGTGGGCAGCGTTTCTTTTGCCGTCGCGCTGATGGAAAAGCACAAACGGCCGCCGGTAACAGATCCGACGGCGGACATCATGGTTGGATAAGGAGGATCGTATGAAATCGTTTCTTTTGATCGG
>CACYTF010000106.1:0-1613 GCA_902777335.1 uncultured Eubacteriales bacterium | reverse complement strand
GAGCTCAGCAAGCAGCCCTGCGAGCTCATGATAGCGGATATCAATGAGGACGCCCTGGGGGACCTGCTGGAGCTGGGCATCAGCGCCAAAATAGGCGATTGCAGCCGGGAAGAAGTGCTCGAGTCCTTCGACGTCGCGTCATTCGACGCCTGTTTCGTGTGCGTGGGCGGCCATTTTCAGACCAGCCTTGAGATCGTCTATCTGCTGGAAAAGCTGCACGCCAAAAAGATCCATTGCAAAGCCGATGACGATTCGCAGGCAAAGTTCCTCAGCATCATCGGCGCGGATCATGTGATCTATCCCGAACGCGAAGCAGCCCAGAGCCTGGCTATAAGCGAAGCCAACGATTCGATCTTCAACTGCATCCCCATGACGGACGGCTACGGCGTCTACGAAATAGCCACGCCCGGATCGTGGGTGAACAAAACGTTCAAGGAGGCCAGCATATATCAGATCTATAGAGTGAACATTCTGGCAACTGTCAACGACGGTGTCATCTCCATGATGCCGCCCTCCAGCTATCGGTTCAACGCCAGGGATCACCTGATGGTGCTGGGCCACCAGGCAGATATAGAAAAGCTGCCGTGACACTGTCCGTTCAGATTTCGAATTCTAAAGCGATGCGTAAAAGCGGATAAAGCTTCGATACAGCAGGCTTTGATGTGACAAATCGGGATTTTCCTGATGAAACCACTTCAATTTTCATACGGAGGGATTACACCATGACTATAATAGGTTTTGACAAATCGGCATTTACACCAGTACACCAAATCGTACACCAATTTTACAAAAGATATGGCGATTTATGGTGATTTACGGCTTTTGCCCCTTTGATAAAATGCCTGAAAATGCGGGATATAGCGAGTTATGGCGAGTAATGTCCGATTTGTAGATACTTTCCCCACCATGAAGGTGAAGGGCGCGCAGAAGGTCAATAGCGATGCCGCCGCCGAGAAGGCGGAGGGGCCCGCCGATTTCGAATGCGCCTGCTTTACCTGCCCCTCTCAGGAGGCCTGCAAGGCAGCGCAGGAGGCTGAAAAAGCGGCGCCCGCCGAAGAGAAAATCGACTTTAGCAACGTGGAGATCGAACCCCTGTTCAAGGATTTCGTGGATTTCGAGACCTTCAGCAAGAGCGATTTCCGCGCGGTCAAGGTGCTCAACTGCGAGGCCGTGCCCAAGTCCAAGAAGCTGTTGAAGTTCACCCTGGACGACGGCACCGGCGAGCCGCGCATCATCCTCTCGGGCATCCACGCTTTCTACGAGCCTGAGCAGCTCATCGGCAAGACCTGCGTGGCGATCGTCAACCTGCCGCCCCGCCCCATGATGGGCATGGAATCCTGCGGCATGCTCCTGTCCGCCCTCCACAAGGAGAACGGTGAGGAACGGCTGAACCTGCTCATGGTTGACCCGCACATCCCTGCCGGCGCGAAGCTGTACTAATCGAATAGCACCCCTTACACCTCGGAGAAATCCGAGGTGTTTTTATGTACTTTTCAGACATTTCTGTCTATCAGATTGCTTATTTGTTTCTCTTTCCGCTGTTTGCGGTTCCACGAACTTCTTCGTGATAGAAGTAATCTACGATGATGGGATGTCCCTGTGGAACTCTCTCA
>CACYTF010000105.1 GCA_902777335.1 uncultured Eubacteriales bacterium | reverse complement strand
CTGCTGAATGTTTCGACTTCTTCTCGTTTTATCCTTTTGGTTAACACATTGTTAACTATCGCGCTCACTCTTCCTCGCTAAGTAAATGATGTCGCCCTGTTGGAAATCCCGCCAATTCCTCATTCCTCACGCCTCATTCCTCATGAACAAGCCGCTTGGCCACCCATCCCCTTCTCCCCCGGTACAGCACCGGCACCCAGCCGCCGGGGGCGGGAGCGCCGGCGGCGGGCAGCACATCGCCCCGCAGCGCAAGGCCCACGGGCGCGCCCGCCGGGTCGGGCCGGGCGCGCACCAGGCCGTTTTCGGTCATGCGGACGGTGCGGTTCATGCGCTGAACAGGCCCGCGGCGCGAAGGCCGTCGGCGCACAGGTCCACGATGTCCTCGAGGGTGCCGCCCATCTGCAGATCCCGCCCGATCAGATTGCCCACGTCGGCAACGGTCAGCTCCGGCTGGCAGTGGGTCAGCCCGGCCCACAGCAACAGCCGCGTGGCGCTGAACTGCCGGTCCATCAGCCGGTCGATGGGCATGCCCGCCCGATCCTCCAGCGCGCACAGGCTGTTGATGGTGTAGCACAGGCGCAGCGGCCTGCCCGCAATCTCCACGGTCACGGCGCCCGGCACGGCGCATCCATCGTTCATCATCATCCTTCATTCCTCCCTTCCAACGGTTCGTCCAAAGCCCTTTCCGCGCCCCGCGGCAGCGGCGTTATGGCCAGGAAGTGGTTGTGCAGCCGCCGCGGATACTGCTCGTCCGTCTCGCCGATGGCGGCGGCGACCTCCTTCCAGGTCAGCCCGTCTATGTATCGGTAGATCATGATCTGGCGGATCAGGCTGTCGTCGATGTCGCAGATGAACGTATACAGCGCGCCCATCAGCTGCATGCAGCGAAACCGCCGGTCGTCCAGCTTCAGCCACAGCCGCCTGTACTGCGCCGTGCAGCCCATGGGCGGCCGCCCCGGCAGGCCGGTGACATGGCCCGTGCCGCCCTTCGACGCCAGCTCCAGCTCCCCCATCCGCTGAGACAGCAGATCCACCTCCTTCTGCAGCCGCCGCAGCTGCGAGAGCCGCGCCACCTTTTGTTTCACATCCATACACAACACCTCCCCCTTCTCCCCCCGCGGGTAGACCTGTCCTTCTTGACGGTTATTATAATCCGTATTCGGTTAATTTGCAACCAGTTTCTTAAAATTTAAAACCGTGTTCGGTTAATTCGACCTTGTCCAATAGGTTTCGACATGATATAATACAATTATGATTAGGAAAACCGAAGGTTTTCCGGGTCGGCGGGCAAGGGAGCGCGCAGCGCGAGTTGCGCAGCACGCCGACAATCAAACGAGGTGAAAGCCATGAAACTGAGCAAGAAGCTGGCCCAGCTGAAGGGCGAGCGCGGGCTGACGACGGAGGCGCTGTCGGCGCAGTCCGGCGTGCCGAAGGGGACGATCAACAAGATCCTGAACGGCGAGACCCGCAACCCCACCATCGGCACGCTGAACGCGCTGGCCGAGGCCCTGAAGTGCCCGATCGAATGGCTCACCGGCGACAGCGTCGCGCCGCCCGCCCCTCTGGACGCCATACCGGGGGTGTACCGGCTGGGCGACGCGCCGGGCGTGCCGGGCGGCCTGCGCAACGCCAAAGACCTGCTGCCGGTGAGCCGAAGGCGCGTGCCGCTGCTGGGGTCCATCGCCGCGGGCGTGCCCATCTACGCCGAGCAGGCGCTGGACGTCACCGACTGCGACGCCGCGATGCAGTGCGACTTCGCCCTGCGGGTGCGGGGCGACAGCATGACCGGCGCACGGATCAACGACGGCGACATCGTGTTCATCCGCCGCCAGGACGACGTGGACGACGGCCAGATCGCCGCCGTGATCATCGACGACGAGGCCACACTGAAGCGGGTGTACCACATCAAAAACGGCCTGCAGCTGCTGTCCGAAAACCGCAGCTACCCCCCGATGGTGTTCACCTTCGAGGAGTACGGCTCCATACGCATCCTCGGCCGGGCGGTGGGCTTCACCAGCCGGCTGTAGCGCGCCCAAAATCAGTCTGCGAATAAAAAGTCAATAGGGCAACAAGAAAAATAACAGACATTCAACGGACCAAAGGAGCTTGAATGAAACAGAACCACCGAA
>CACYTF010000104.1 GCA_902777335.1 uncultured Eubacteriales bacterium | reverse complement strand
CTGGGCAAGCTGGACGCTTACCTGCCGGGGGAGAAGGAATGGGCACAGCGGATCATGGCCGGCGATACCGGCGTCGGCGCCATCAAATTCAAAGACAAGGTCTACGGCGACGTCATCTCCGCCGCGGCGCCCATCATCGATACGGATGGAAAGGCAGTGGCGCTGGTCTACATGGAATATGCGTACGGCCAGGTCCTTCGCAAGGTCAGGGCCCAGGTCGTGATCATACAGGCGGCGCTCGCTGCGGTCATGATACTGGCGCTGCTGCTCTACGCCCGCTATACGCACAGGCAGTTCATCCTTCCGATCGAGACGCTGAACCGCGAGGCGAACAGCATACTCGAGCACATGGCGTCGCGGGAGCCCTACATATCGAGCATCCACACCGGCGACGAGATCGAGGCGCTGTCCAAATCGTTTGAGAACATGAGCCGCGACATGATCGACTACATCGACCAGAACGCCCGCATGTCCGCGGATAAGCAGCGGCTGATCACCGAGCTGGACATGGCGGCCTCCATACAGGCCAGCCAGCTGCCCGGCGTGTTCCCGCCGTTCCCGGACAGGCGCGAGTTCGACATCTTCGCCTCGATGAAACCGGCGCGGATGGTCGGCGGCGACTTCTACGATTTCTTCATGGTGGACGACGACCACATCGCGCTGGTGATCGCGGATGTGTCCGACAAGGGCATCCCGGCCTGCATGTTCATGATGATGGCGAAGGTGCTGCTGAAGAACTGGCTGCAGGCGGGCAAGTCCCCGGCGGAGGCGATGTCGGGCGTGAACGCGCAGCTGATGGAGAACAACGAGAACAGGCAGTTCGTCACGGTCTGGGCCGCGGTGCTTCAGCTGTCGACCGGCCGCGGCATTGAGGCCAACGCGGGCCACGAGCACCCGGCGCTGCGCCGCGCGGACGGCGGGTACGAGCTGGTGGAGTACAGGCATTCGCTGCCGCTGGCGGTGATGGGTAAGACGCGGTTCAGGGACTTCGAGTTCAGGCTCTGCCCGGGCGACAGCCTGTTCGTGTACACCGACGGCGTGACCGAGGCTTCCAACGCCGGCGGCGAGCTGTTCAGGACGAGCCGCATGCTGGACGCGCTGGACCGCGAACCGGACGCGGCCCCGGAGGCGGTCATCGCGAACGTCCACGACGGGATCGCGGCGTTTGTCGGCGATGCGGATCAGTTCGACGACATCACCATGCTGTGCCTGCGCTACAACGGGCCACAGAAGGAATAAGCAGGAGGTAAGGAACAGATGGGATACTTTGCGAAGGAGAATGTCAACAAGGGGCGGCAGCCGGAGATCGACTGCCTGAAGGCATTTTGCATCGTGTGCATGATACTGCTGCACACCTACGAGGATCTGGCGACGGTGCCGGCGGGCCCGCTGTACGCGTTTCTCGACTTTGCCTGCATCTTCCTGGGCGCGGGCGCGTTCATGATCTGCATGGGCATCGGCATGCGCTATTCCCGCAACCAGACGCCGAAGAACTACTTGCTGCGGGGCTTTGAGATCCTCACGGTGGGCCAGCTTCTGAACCTGGCGCGCAACGCGCTGCCGAACCTGATCGCCTGGTGGATCAAGGGCGAGCAGATCTTCATCGCCAATTCGCTGCTGGTCATCCAGGCGGACATACTCTCCTTCGCGGGCATCGCGTTCATGCTGCTGGCGCTGCTGAAGAAGCTGCGCGTGCCGGACGCGGCGATACTGCTGCTGGGCCTGGCGATGAACCTGATCGGGCTTCCGCTGTACAACGCCATGAAATCCCCGTCCAACTTCCTGCTGAGCCAGCTGCTGGGCTATTTCGTGCTGACCGACGCGGAGTCGTACTTCCCGCTGTGCGCCTACTTCTTCTTCGTGGCCTTCGGCTATTTCATCGGCGGGCTGTATCCCCGGATCGCGGACAAGGAGGGGCTCTCCACGCGGGTGCTGCTCATCGGGCTGCCCGTCTGCGTGGCCTACTACGCGCTGCGCATGAACGGCCTGATTCCCTTCCTGCCGGAGTTCGGCTCCGACATCGCGTATGTATTGAATCCGGGCCCGGACGCCGTGGCCAGCTGCCTGGCCTCGCTGGTGGCGCTGGCGGCGTTCTACAAGCCGCGGGGCAGCCTGATGCCGGGGCTGCTGCTGCCCACGCTGTACGGCTTCTTCGTGCTGGCGGCGTGCCGGTTCATCATCGATTGGAACGAGAAGTACCTGCACTTTGGCATCGTGAAGCTCAAAAATCCGAAGCGCGCCGCCGCGTTTATCGCGATCTGGGTCGCCACCGTCGCGGTCGTCGCCTATGCCTATCCCAGGATCGAGGTCTTTGCGACCTCCTGGAACAACTATCTTCTGCCGTAAACGAAAACAATACGCGAATATGAGAGGAGAAAAACCATGCTGATCAACAGGAACATCGAATCGGAACGCAAACTGACCCTGGCCATCTCGGGCAGCATCGACACGAACACCGCGCCCCAGCTGCGCGAGGCGGTGGCCGCCGTGCCCGCCGACACGGAGCTTTTGACGCTCGATTTCAGGGACGTGTACGTCATCACCTCCGCGGGCCTGCGCGAGCTGCTGGTCTGCGCCCAGCGCTTCCCGGAGGAACGCCTGCGGCTGATCAACGTGAGCCCCGACGTGATGGAGGTGTTCTCGATCACCGGCTTTGACGACATACTGAACATCGAGGCGGCGGCGGAGGACCTTTCCACCTACGTCCACATGTCCTTCAAGGAACTGCTGGCGCGCCACGTCAGGCAGTCGGGCGACAAGGTGGTGCTGAAGAATGAGCGCGAGGCGTACACCTGGAAGGACATCGACAAGGCCTCCCAGATCATCGCGGGCGATCTGGCCATGCTGGGCGTGGGGAAGGGCGCGCACGTGGGCATCTGCGCGGGCAACTCCATCAACTGGGTGCTGACCTTCTACGCGGTGCAGAAGCTGGGCGCCATCGCCATGCTGATGAACCCGTCCCAGAGCGCGGAGGAGATCGGCAAGGTCTGCGCCATCGGCGACGTCACCACCTTCTGCTACGGCGAGATCGCCGCCATGAAGGAGGACATGCCGTTCCTCGCCGCCGTGAAGGCCGTGGAGGGCAGCAAGATCAAAAACTGCTATTCCATCCGCAACAGCCTGAACCTGCGCGAGCGCTTCAATGAATACGAGGCGCTGGAGGGCCGCTTTGAGAACGAGGTGAACCCGGACGCGCCCAGCGTGGTCATCTTTACCTCCGGCTCCACGGGCAGGCCGAAGGGCGTCATACTGTCCTCCTACAACCTGCTGAACGCCGCCGCGGTGCAGGTGAAGCTGCAGCGGCTGACGGACGCGGACAAGAACCTGTTGATCGTGCCGCTGTTCCACATACTGGGCCTGGTGGTGTGCTTCCTGCCCTGCGCCATGACCGACGCGGTGCTGTTCGTGCCGGACGACATCCGCACCAACACGCTGATCCGCGTGATGAACAACGAGCACTGCACGCTGTTGCACTCGGTGCCGACGATGATCATCGCGCTTTTGAACAACAAGGATTTCAGCGCCGAGGCGTTCGCCTGCCTGCGCTGCACGTATCTGGCGGGCGCGGCGGCCACGGAGGCCCAGCTGCGCATGTTCCGGGAGAAGCTGCCGGGCAATCACTTCATGATCGCCTACGGCCTGAGCGAAATGGCCCCGGTCAGCGTGACGCTGTACGACGACACGGACGCGCACATACTGCGCAGCGTGGGCAAGCAGGTGGAGAACATCAGCATCAAGATACTGAACCGCGCCACCGGCAAGGATTGCGCCGTGGGCGAGCCGGGCGAGATACTGGTGCAGGGCTTCAATCTGATGACCGGCTACTACAAGGTGCCGCTGCAGGACCAGGCCATCGACGAGGACGGCTGGCTGCACACCGGCGACATGGGCTATCTGGACGCGGACGGCTACCTGACCCTGTCGGGCCGCTACAAGGAGCTGATCATCCGCGGCGGCGAGAACATCATGCCCTCCGAGGTGGAATCGGCCATCTCCGAGCTGGACATCATCGAGAGCGTGAAGGTGATCGGCGTGCCCAGCGACTTCTTCGGCGAGGAGGTCGGCGCGTGCGTGAAGCTGAAGGCCGGCGCGACCTTCGACGAGGCGGCGGTGAAGGCGGAGCTTATGAAGCGCCTGGCCAAGTACAAGGTGCCCTCGCACTTCGTGGTGTACGATGAATTCCCGATGCTGGGCAGCGGCAAGATCGACGGCGTGGCCCTGAAGAAGGACGCGCTGGAGCG
>CACYTF010000103.1 GCA_902777335.1 uncultured Eubacteriales bacterium | reverse complement strand
CCTCGTCCAGGGGCTTGATCGTGTGCATGTCGATCACCCGCGCCCAAATGCCCTCGGCCTCCAGCAGCGCCGCGGCCTGCAGCGCCAGCTGCACCGTGAGGCCCGTGGCGATCAGGCTCACATCGCTGCCGTCGCGCAGGGTGCAGCCCTTGCCAAGTTCGAAGCGATAGCCGTCGACGGCGTCCGTCACGGTCTCGACGGGCGCGCGCCCGAGGCGCAGATAGGCAGGACCATCATACTCCAGCAGCGCCTCCACGGCAAGCCGCATTTCATTGGCGTCGCAGGGACAGACCACCGTCATGCCCGGGATCGCGCGCATCAGCGCGAAGTCCTCGATGCACTGGTGGGTCGCGCCGTCCTCGCCCACCGAGACGCCGCCGTGGGAGCCCACCACCTTCACGTTCAGGCGCGGATAGGCGATGGAGTTGCGGATCTGCTCATAGGCCCGTCCGGCGGAGAAGATGGCAAAGGAGTTGCTGAAGGGCTTCAGTCCCGCGGCGGCCATGCCCGCCGCGATCCCGGTCATATTGCACTCGGCGATGCCGCAGTCAAAGAAGCGCTCCGGGAATTTCGCCGCGAAGCTTTTCGTCATCGTCGCGCCGGACAGGTCGGCGTCCAGCACCACCAGTTCCGGATACTGTTCTCCCAGCGCGGCCAGCGCCTCGCCGTAGGCCGCGCGGGTCGCTTTCTTTTCAGCCATTGTTCTCGGCCTCCTTCCCTGTCAGCTCCGCGACGGCGGCCAGATACTGCGCCTCATTGGGCGCCTTGCCGTGCCAGCCGGCGTCGTTTTCCATGAACGACACGCCCTTGCCCTTGACCGTGCGCAGCAGGATCACGCTGGGCTGGCCGGCCGTGGCTCTCGCCTCGGAAAGCGCGGCGCGGAGCTGGGCGAAATCGTGCCCGTCCGCGTGGATCACATGCCAATGGAAGGCGGCGAACTTCTCGTCCAGCGGCGCCGTCGGCATGACCTTTTCGGTGCTGCCGTCGATCTGCAGGCCGTTCACGTCCACCAGCAGGCACAGATTGTCCAGCTTCCATTTGGCGGCGGCCATGGCCGCCTCCCAGACCTGGCCCTCGTCCATCTCGCCGTCGCCGCAGATGGCGTAGGTCCGATAGCCCTTGCCCCGGGTTTTGGCCGCCAGCGCCATGCCGACGGCGGCGCTGATGCCCTGGCCCAGGGAGCCGGTGGACATGTCCACGCCGGGGACGTGGGTCATGTCCGGGTGGCCGGACAGATGGGCCTTGATCGAGCGCAGCAGGCGCATATCCTCCTCCGGGAAGAAGCCGCGCAGAGCCAGCACCGCGTACAGCGCCGGCGCGCAGTGGCCCTTGGAGAGCACGAAGCGGTCCCGCTCCGGGTCCCGGGGCTTGGCGGGGTCGAGGCGCATTTCATCGAAATACAGCGTCGTGAGCGCATCCACGCAGCTCAGCGAGCCGCCCGGATGGCCGGACTGCGCGGTGTAGATCCCCTCGAGGATCAAAAGTCGTGCGCGCCGCGCCAGCGCTTCCAATTCCAGATTTGTCATGTCAGCAACCTCAGCCCCAGGGGTTTTCCGTGGGATAGGGCAGCGCCTTCGGCTGATTGCAGCCGATATCGCCCACGCCCAGGAACTTGAAGACCTCGAAGAGCGCCTTGCCGTGATGGCCGAAGGCCACCGCGCCGTGGTGGGGGAAGCGCTTCTGGATCAGCACATGGCGGTAGAAGCGGCCCATCTCGTGGATGGCGAAGACGCCGATGCCGCCGAAGCTGGTGGTCGCCACCGGAAGGACCTCGCCCTCGGCGATGTAGGAGCGGAGCACGCCCTCGCTGTCGCACTGGAGGCGGAAGAAGGTGATCTCGCCCGGCGCGATGTCGCCCTCCAGGGTACCGCGGGTGAAGTCCGGCTCCGATCCGACGGGCTCCAGCAGGCGGTGCTGGATGAGCTGGTACTTGACCGCGCGATCACTGCACATCTTGCAGCTGGGGGTGTTGCCGCAGTGGAAGCCCATGAAGGTGTCCGTCAACGTGTAGTCGAACTTGCCCTTGATCTGGCTCTCCCACATCTGCGCGGGGACGGAGTTGTTGATGTCCAGGATGGTCACCGCGTCGCCGGAGACGCAGGCGCCGATGTACTCCGAGAGCGCGCCGTAGATATCCACCTCGCAGCTCACGGGGATGCCCCGGGCGGCGAGACGGGAGTTCACAAAGCAGGGCTCAAAGCCGAACTGCTGCGGGAAGGCGGGCCAGCACTTGTCCGCGAAGGCCACATACTTCCGCGCGCCCTTGTGGGCCTCCGCCCAGTCCAGCAGGGTCAGCTCGAACTGCGCCATGCG
>CACYTF010000102.1 GCA_902777335.1 uncultured Eubacteriales bacterium | reverse complement strand
TCGTATACTATACTATTTCGACATCCTCACCCCGTTGTCCTTTTGGTTTTATAACTTCGATTGTTATGTTTGCATTAATCAGTGGTCTCGGACGGTTCTGCTGTGTCTGTCCCCAGTGTACACTTTTGTTTGCTCTGTTTACATGGGGACAGATACACAAGAACCGTCCCCATGTAAACATTGAATCAATCAAATCCCGTCAGGGATTTGCACCTGAATTCCTCATTCCTCACTCCTCATTCCTCACTCACACCGCTTTCCCCGTCCCGATCCTTCCGCCGATAAAGCTTCCGGTCCAGGGACCAGATGCGCTCGGTGAAGCCGCCGGGGCGGGCGTTTTGCAGCTCGCGGTTCATCTCGAATATGCGGGCGTCCAGCAAATCCAGCACGTGCAGCACCTCGGCCTCGGGGAACATCGGGGGCTTGGGGCTGCCGTACTCGGGCAGGTCGTGGTGGGAGAGGATCATGTGCTCCAGCATCATCAAGAGCTCCGATCGCACGTTCAGCGCGCGGCCGCAGCGGTCCAGCTCCGAAACGCCCTGCACCAGGTGGCCGATCAGCATGCCCTCGGCGGTGTAGTCGGACACCAGGCCGATCTCGTCGGCATCCATCTCGGTGATCTTGCACAGGTCGTGCAGTATCACGCCCGCGGCCAGCAGCTCGCCGTCCAGCGTGGGATAGACCTCGCACACCGACGCCGCCATCTTCAGCATGGTGCTGGTGTGGTGCAGCAGCCCGGCGCGCTCCGCGTGGTGCAGCCGCGACGCGGCGGGATAGTAGTTCAGCCGGTCGCCGCACTCCTCCAGGCGCTTGAGCACCAGGGCCTTCAGCTCGTGGTCGGTGAAGGCGTCCACCCGGTTGAGTATGTAGTCCAGCATCTCGCCCGGCGGCAGCGGCGCGCAGGGCGCCAGGGCCGACATGTCGTAATCGTCCGCCTCGGTGGCCGGGCGCAGCTTGTCCACCCGCAGCTGGGGGCGGCTGTTGTACTCCAGCATCATGCCGCGCACGCGGATGACCTGGGCCACCGCCGGCGGCGGCGTCAGGCCGTCCCACATCTTGGCGTTGACCTCGCCGGAGATGTCGCACAGCGTCATGTCCAGGTACTTGCCGCCGTTGGAACTGGTCTTCTGCGCCGCGGCGCGCACCAGCAGAAATCCGTCAAATACCTGTCCCTTGATCATCGTGTGAAGCTGTGGCTGCGCCTTCATACGCCATCGTCCTCCCCCTTGTGGTTTTGTTTTTCCCGGTCAGGTGCCTGCGCATCTTTTCATCCGGCTGGATCACCAGTATGGCCGGCTTGCCATCCCGGCGATAGGCCAGCGCCAGCGGCGGCAGGTCGCACCCGGATCGGGTGGCGCGGTCGACGTGCGCGTCGGGCCAGCGCTTTTTCATTTCCGCCTCGCTGCCCCAGGCCAGCCGCGTGTTCAGCCACACGTCCAGCATAAAGCGCTCCCGCTTGCCGTAGACGCGGCACACCCGCAGGCAGTCGGCGTTCGCCGTGTAGACAAAGCCCAGCACGTACCGGTTCAAAAGCCACCAGGCCACCGCCGCGCCGTAGGCGATGAAGCCCACCGACGCCAGCGCGCCGAGGCGCGGCGCCAGTCGGCTGAACACCACCGAGCCGCCCAGCACCGCCAGCACCGCCAGCGCCACGATGCCCGCGCCCCGCAGCGCGTCAGGCCGCGGGTTCCGAAGCTCCTGTCTCAGCATGTGCGCCCTCCGTCAGGTCCTCAAGCATGTACTGCAGCGCCCGCATCGTGGTCTCCACGTTGCCGCCGTTTGAGGTCACGCACAGGTACGCGCCCTCGTTCTGAAACGCCATGCGCTCAGAAAGGGCGGTCACGCCGTCCAGCCGCAGCGCCGCCAGGTAGGTCGTGGATTCGCCGGTCTCATCGTCCGTATAGGTGGCGTAGTAGGGCTCCAGGCCGAAGTCGCCCGGCCAGCCCGCCGCCACGTAGTCGTCCAGCGGCTCCAGCACCTGGGAGTTCACCAGCGCGTCCATGCCCGGCTGCTGGGTCATGAAGGCGTCTCCCTCGCCCACCGCCAGCCGGGTCATCAGCAGCATGCTGCTCATGTACTCCTCCTCGGTGTACATCAGGCTCTGGAACTGCACCACCTGCAGCGCGTCGTCGTAGGGCCTCGTCCGGGCGAACACGTCCTCCGCCACGTCCGAGAGCGCCTCCGGGTTGCTGTAGGCGTCCATCATGTAGATGGTCACCGTCTGGTCGCTGCTGGGCTGGGGCCGCGTGGTGGTCCACAGCAGGCTCGTGCCCAGCAGGCAGACGCCGATGCCCACGATGTAAATCCACAGGTACCTGCGCAAATGCTCGCGCAGCGCGGCCCAACTGAATCTGGTGTCTGGCATGGAAACCTCCGGGAGTACAGTCTTGTATCGTAAATATTATAGCCCATGTCAGCCCGTGGCGCAAGAGAGAATTGGAAATCCCAGGGCGACATCATTTACTTGCCAAACAAAGCAACGGTAAGGAAGTCGGGATTCAGGGCGGCCTTAGACATTTTTGCTTTAGCGCTCATTCTACCCT
>CACYTF010000101.1 GCA_902777335.1 uncultured Eubacteriales bacterium | reverse complement strand
GTACAAGGTGCCCTCGCACTTCGTGGTGTACGATGAATTCCCGATGCTGGGCAGCGGCAAGATCGACGGCGTGGCCCTGAAGAAGGACGCGCTGGAGCGCATCAGGCGGGGCTGACGCCATTTGGAGGGAAGACCATGTATGATCTGCTGACAGTCATCAAGGGCAGAAAGAGCGTCCGCACCTTTGACGGCAGGCCCGTCAGCGCCGGGGACAGGGAGCGGCTGGAGCAGTACGCGCAAACCATCGAAAATCCCTTCGGCGTTCCGGTGCGCTTTGCCTGGCTGGACGCGCAGGAACACAATTTGTCCAGCCCCGTGCTGTCGGGCGAGACGCTGTACGTCGCCGGGATCGTCGGCAAGGTTCCCTGCGCGGACGTGGCCTTCGGCTATTCCTTCGAGAAGCTGGTGCTGTATGCCTGGTCGCTGGGCATCGGCACCACGTGGATCGGGGGCACCATGAAGCGGGAGGCGTTTGAGCGGGCCGCGGGACTGTCGGAGGGTGAAATGATGCCCTGCGTCAGCCCCCTCGGCTACCCGGCCGGAAAGCGCTCCATCAAGGAGACGCTGATGCGCAAGGGCGTCGGCGCCGATTCACGGCTGCCCGCCGAGAAGCTCTTCTTCGACGGCGCGTGGAATGAAAGCCTGCCTTCTGAGAAACAAGTTCCCATCTCCAATCTGATCGAAATGGTGCGCTGGGCCCCGTCCGCGGTCAACCGGCAGCCCTGGCGGATCGTCGTATCCAACAACGATTTCCACTTCTATGAAAAGCGGGACAAGGGCTATGCCGGCGAAAAGACGGGCGATCTGCAAAAGATCGACGTGGGGATCGCGCTCTGCCACTTCACGATGGGCCTGGAGGCGCAGGGGAAGCGGGCGGAAGTGATCGCTGCGGACCCCGGGCTGGCCGTCCCGGACGGGGTCGAGTACATCGCGACCGTCAGAACGCTGTCGCCATGAAGCCCATACTGTTGACCGTCGCCGAAACATACGTCCGGGACCTGAAAGGGCTGAAATGAAGTACCCCAACATCACCCCGGCCGCCTTCATCGACCGGCCGAATCGGTTTGTGGCAAACGTGTCCGTGGGCGGCGCCATCGAAACCGTCCACGTGAAGAACACCGGGCGCTGCCGGGAACTGCTCGTTCCCGGCGCGCAGGTGTACCTCACGGCCCCCGGCACAGCGGGCCGAAAGACGCGGTATGACCTGGTGGCCGTCCGGAAGAACAACGGCCTTTTGATCAACATCGACAGCCAGGCCCCGAACAAGGCGGCGCTGGAATGGCTGCAGCGCCAGCCCTTTCGCAAGGTCGTTCCGGAATACCGTTACGGCGCTTCCCGCATCGACTTCTATATGGAGCGCGAAGACGCGCGATACCTGATGGAGGTAAAAGGCTGCACGCTGGAGCGCGACGGCATCGGCTACTTCCCCGACGCCCCTACCGAGCGCGGCGTGAAGCACCTCCACGAACTGATCCGGGCGCTGCGGGACG
Source organism: uncultured Eubacteriales bacterium (assembly GCA_902777335.1). Lineage (GTDB taxonomy): Bacteria > Bacillota > Clostridia > Christensenellales > Aristaeellaceae > UBA2862. The sequence goes on along the minus strand of CACYTF010000101.1, from coordinate 1,265 downwards.
GGTATCACAGCCTCCTGGCCTTCGTCATCCAGATGGACGGAGTGCACGAAGTGCGGCCCAATGTGCAAACCCATCCGGCCTTCGGCGAAGCCATGGAGGCAGCAAAGCGGGCGGGCGTGGAGATCCTGTTCCTGCCCTGCCACGTGGAAGCGAATGGCTTGACGGTCGTTCCTGGCGGTGATCATGCATTCCTGTGATTGATGAGGCATCTATGGATAGAACAACCGTTGTTGTCGTTGCGGCGGCGTTGCTTGTCGTTATGAATACCGTTTCCTTTACAGGTGATACTGTTGGGCGTTGGACTGTATTGGCTCTATACCCGCGATCAGCTGCTGCTGGCGCTGGATTTCATGAAGCCCAAGACGCTGCGCGAGGGCGTAAAATGGCTGCCCGACAAGCAGACCGACGTGCTGCTGATTACGCTGAATAAGTCGGACAAGGAGTATTCGCCCACGACCATGTACAACGATTACTCCATCAATTCCTGGCTGTTCCACTGGCAGAGCCAGTCCACCACCAGCGCCGATTCGCCCACCGGCCAGCGGTACATCCACCACAAAGCCCGTGACAGCCATGTGCTGCTGTTCGTCCGGGAAACCAAGAGCGACGCCTGCGGTGCCGCACCCTATACCTTCCTCGGCACGGCGGATTACGTCAGCCATACCGGCAGCCGACCCATGAACATCGTGTGGCAGCTGCATCAGGAGATCCCGGCAAAGTTTTTGCGGAAGACGCAGCAGGTGATGGGATAGTATTGTACCCTCGGCGGCTTTGACAGTCACCGAGGGGCATTCTTTGTCTCTTTTTCTGACTTGAAGTTATGTTTCAAATCCGTACACTCACAGACACAATCAAACATAACTTTCAAGGAGGAACCCAAGATGCTGAATATTTCCGAGATCGTAGCCAAGACCGAGACCATGTTCGACCTGTTCAACGCCCATTTCTATGATGGCGAGCTGGCCCGCCCGGCCATCACCGTATCTCCGGATGGCGGGCGCGGAGCCTATGGCTGGTGCACCGTATACGAAATCTGGCAGGCGGATGGACAGGCATACCGGGAAATCAACATCTGCGCCGAGTACATCAACCGCCCGATCAGCGAAGTCGCCGGGACGATGCTTCACGAGATGGCCCACCTCTACAACCTCAATCATGGGATCAAAGACGTATCCAACAACGGATACTACCACAACAAGAAATTCAAGGAAACCGCCGAAGCTCATGGGCTGGCCATCAGCCACCATCACACCTATGGATGGACG
>CACYTF010000100.1 GCA_902777335.1 uncultured Eubacteriales bacterium | reverse complement strand
CCCGCCTCCGTGGCCGCCCCGGCCCCCAAGGCCGCGCCCGCCGCCGCGCCGAAGGCCGCCGCCGCGCCCGCCGGCGCCGAGGCCATCAAGGCCCCCATGCCCGGCAACATCAACGCCGTGAAGGTGTCCCAGGGCCAGAACGTCAAGAAGGGCGACGTGCTGCTGATCCTCGAGGCCATGAAGATGGAGAACGAGATCATGGCGCCCCGCGACGGCGTCGTGGCTTCCGTGAACGTGTCCAAGGGCGCCACCGTCAATACCGGCGACGTACTGCTTTCCCTCAACTGAGCAAATCGGTTCTGTGAAAGCGGTAAGGAGGGTATGACGAATGTCTAAATTGAAAAAGGTTAGCCCCAAGCGCGCCCTGGCGTGCCTGTTGGCGCTGTTCGCCCTGCTGACCGTGTTCACGGCGCTGGCCGAGAACGCCGCCGAGAACGCGGCGGCCGAGCCGGCCGGGCAGGCCGAGGCGGCGCCCCAGGACACCGCGGAGAACGCGGGGAGCACCGATCCCGATATCAACTTCCTGCAGGGCCTTGGCAACATCGCCAAATCCACCGGCTTTGCCAAGAGCCTGGACGGCACCGGCGGCGACTGGCGCAACTATGTGATGATCGCCGTGGCCTGCTTCCTGCTGTACCTGGCCATCGTGAAGCAGTTCGAGCCGTTGCTGCTGCTGCCGATCGCGTTCGGCATGCTGCTGGCGAACCTGCCCGCCGCGGGCATGATGAGCCACCCGACCTTCACGTTCTATGAGACGGAAAAGCTCGCGCTGGAGGCGGCCAAAAACCTGAACAAGGACGTGGCCGACGTGGTGATGCGCCTCAACCCCGACACCGGGACGATGGGCTACGCGCTGCAAACCGCCAACGGCGGCCTGCTGTACTACCTGTATCAGGGCGTCAAGCTGGGCATCTACCCGCCGCTGATCTTCATGGGCGTGGGCGCGATGACCGACTTTGCCCCGCTGATCGCCAACCCGAAGAGCCTGCTGCTGGGCGCTGCCGCGCAGCTGGGCATCTTCCTGACCTTCCTGGGCGCGAAGCTGTTGGGCTTCACCGCGGCCGAGGCCGGCTCCATCGGCATCATCGGCGGCGCGGACGGCCCGACGGCCATATTCGTGACCACCAAGCTGGCCCCGCACCTGCTGGGCCCCATCGCCGTGGCGGCCTACAGCTACATGGCGCTGGTGCCGGTGATCCAGCCGCCCATCATGAAGGCGCTGACCACCAAGAAGGAGCGCACCATCCGCATGGGCCAGCTGCGCCAGGTCTCCAAGACCGAGACGATCATCTTCCCGATCGCCGTCACGATCATCGTGTCGCTGCTGCTGCCTGACGCGGCCTCGCTGGTGGGCATGCTGATGCTGGGCAACCTGATGCGCGTCTGCGGCGTCGTGGAGCGCATCAACAAGACCGCCCAGAACGAGCTGATCAACATCGTCACCATCTTCCTGGGCCTGACGGTCGGCGCGACCACCCAGGGCAGCACCTTCCTGACCATGCAGACCATCTACATCGTCGTGCTGGGCGTCGTGGCCTTCGGCTGCGGCACCGCCGGCGGCGTGCTGCTGGCCAAGCTGATGAACATCCTCTCCGGCGGGCAGATCAACCCGCTGATCGGCTCCGCGGGCGTGTCCGCCGTGCCGATGGCGGCCCGCGTCTCCCAGAAGGTGGGCCAGGAGGAGGATCCCGGCAACTTCCTGCTGATGCACGCCATGGGCCCCAACGTGGCCGGCGTCATTGGCTCCGCGGTCGCCGCGGGCGTGTTCATCGCGCTGTTCGCGCACTAATAGGATTTGGAGGGAGTATACAATGGGCAAAGTAATGATCACCGAGACCATCCTGCGCGACGCGCACCAGTCCCAGGCCGCGACCCGCATGCGCCTGGAGGACATGCTGCCGGCCTGCGAGGTTCTGGACAAGGTTGGCTATTATTCCCTGGAGTGCTGGGGCGGCGCCACGTTTGACAGCTGCCTGCGCTTTCTGAACGAGGATCCCTGGGAGCGGCTGCGCCAGCTGAAGAAGGCGCTGCCCAACACCAAGCTGCAGATGCTGTTCCGCGGCCAGAACATACTGGGCTACCGCCACTACGCCGACGACGTGGTGGACGAGTTCACCCGCCTGTCCATCAAGAACGGCATCGACGTCATCCGCATCTTCGACGCGCTGAACGACCCCCGCAACCTGGAGCCGGCCATCAAGGCCACCAAGAAGTACGGCGGCATCTGCGAGGTGGCGCTGAGCTACACCATCAGCCCCGTGCACACCGAGGAGTACTTCGTGAACCTGGCGCTGGAGCTGGAGAAGATGGGCGCGGACAACATCTGCATCAAGGACATGGCGAACCTGCTGCTGCCCTACAAGGCCTATTCGCTGGTGAAGAAGCTGAAGGAAGCGCTGAAGCCCACCACCCTGGTGCACCTGCACACCCACAACACCGCCGGCATCGGCGACATGACCAACTTGAAGGCCATCGAGGCGGGCGTGGACATCGTGGACTGCGCGCTCTCGCCCATGGGCAACGGCACCAGCCAGCCGGCTACCGAGCCCCTGGTGGCCACGCTGGCCGGCACCGAGTATGACACGGGCCTCGACCTGCACCTGATCACCAAGGCCACCGAGCACTTCCGCGGCGTGGCCCAGAAGCTGCAGGACCAGGGCGTCCTCGATCCCAAGGTGCTGCGCGTGGACGTGAACACCCTGAAGTATCAGGTGCCCGGCGGCATGCTCAGCAACCTGATCAACCAGCTGAAGCAGGCCGGCAAGTCCGATCTGCTGTACGAGGTGCTGGCCGAGGTGCCGCGCGTGCGCGAGGACTTCGGCTATCCGCCGCTGGTGACTCCCACCAGCCAGATCGTGGGAACCCAGGCCGTCATGAACGTGCTGACCGGCGAGCGCTACAAGATGTGCCCGAAGGAGAGCCAGGGCCTGATGCGCGGCGAGTACGGCCGCCTGCCCGCGCCCGTCAACGAGCAGGTGCGCAAGAAGGTCATCGGCGACCAGAAGGTCATCACCTGCCGCCCCGTGGACGACCCGTCCTACGGCGTCAAGCACCTGGACGAGTTCAAGAAGGAGATGGGCCAGTACCTGACCCAGGAGGAGGACGTGCTCAGCTACGCCCTGTTCCCGCAGGTGGCCGAGAAGTTCTTCCAGAACCGCCAGGCCAAGCAGCTGGGCCTGGACAACAGCGTGCTGGACAGGAAAAACAACGCCATGCCGCTGTAAGAAGCCTGATAGCATCCGCATGTGCAGAGGTGGCGATGCCGCCTCTGCATTTCTTTTCCGCCGCCAAAATCAGTCTGCGAATAAAAAGTCAATAGGGCAACAAGAAAAATAACAGACATTCAACGGACCAAAGGAGCTTGAATGAAACAGAACCACCGAAC
>CACYTF010000099.1 GCA_902777335.1 uncultured Eubacteriales bacterium | reverse complement strand
GAAGGCGGGCCAGCACTTGTCCGCGAAGGCCACATACTTCCGCGCGCCCTTGTGGGCCTCCGCCCAGTCCAGCAGGGTCAGCTCGAACTGCGCCATGCGGGCCAGCAGGTCGGGGAAGTACCTGCCCTCCCCCATCTCGGCGGCCATGTCGGCGCACACCTCGGGGATGCGGGGGTCGTTGGCGTGCTCCTTGTAGGAAACGAGCAGGTCCAGCTCGCTGTTCTCCTCGATCTCGATGCCCAGCTCGTAGAGCCCCTTGATGGGCGCGTTGCAGGCGAAGAAGTCCTGGGGGCGGGGGCCGAAGGTGATGATCTTCAGATTCTGCACGCCGATGATGGCGCGGGCGATGGGGTAAAACTCCTTGATCTTCTGCCCGATCTCCGCGGCGGTCCCCACGGGGTACTCGGGGATGTAGCCCTTCAGGTGCCGCATGCCCAGGTTGTACGAGCAGTTGAGCATGCCGCAGTAGGCGTCGCCCCGGCCGTTGATGAGGTCGCCGTCGCCCTCGGCGGCGGCCACGAACATGCAGGGGCCGTCGAAGTATTTGGCGATCAGGGTCTCCGGCGTCTCGGGGCCGAAGTTGCCGAGGAACACCACCAGCGCGTTGCAGCCGGCGGCCTTCACGTCCTCCACGGCCTTGAGCATATCTTTTTCGTTTTCCACGGTGACGGGGCACTCGTAGATGTTGCCGCCGCAGGTCTTCACGATGGCGGCGCGGCGCGCCTCGCTGAGCGCGATGGGGAAACAGTCGCGGCTGACGGCGATCAGGCCGAGCTTCACTTCGGGGATATTTTGCATGTTCCTTTCCTCCTGTTAATCAGCAATGTCTATGTTCAGGCCGCGCAGACCGATGTGCGCGCCGTTTTTCGCCTCTTTGGAATCGGGATGGGCCAGCAGCCACTTGTTGCGGGCGGTCATCCAGCGTTCTTCTTCGCTCTTTGCCTCGAAGACGGGCTTTTCGGTGTTGGTGCCCTTCGGCAGCACCACCGCCACACGGAAGCCGTCCTCTCCGGGGACCTGGCAGGGCGCGTAGTGCAGGGTGGTAGCGTAAACCTCCACGGGAAGCCCGGCGGGGACCCGGAAGGCCATGACCTTCTCCGTATCCAGCACGCCGTCCTCGATCTCCTCCCGCCTTGCCAGCAGGAGCACGAAATCCGTGGTGCCGAGATTCACCTCGCTGTCCCGGTGGTATTCCAGGCAGTTGAGCTTCGTGTTGCGCCCCCAGCACATGCCCAGCTGGATCGGCATGCCGCCGTAGGCGCGGTCGCGGAAGTCCGTGAACACATCGCAGGCCTCCAGGCTCTCGATGCCGGGGCGATAGGCCGTGCCGCTCTCCGGCAGGGGGATCGCCTCCATGGCCCGGAGCAGCTCTTCGCTGTCGCAGCCCGCCAGCACCTGGCCGTAGGGCTTGAACGCGGGGTCAAAGACAGAAGCAATGTTCATATGCCGCCTCCTCACTTCAGCGCCGGAAATACGCTTTTCAGCGCCGGATAGATGGTTTTGAATTTCTGATACCGCTCCTCATATCTGGCCGCGATGGCCGGATCGGGCTCTACGCTGTCGGTGACGCGCACGAGAGCGTCGGCGCAGGCCTGCACTCCGGGATAGGCGCCGCAGCCGACCATGGCCAGCATGGCGCCGCCGTAGCCGGGGCCTTCCTCGGTCTGGGGGATGTCCAGCCGGATGTTCAGGACGTTCGAGAGGATCGCGCGCCACAGGGGGCTTCTCGCCCCGCCGCCGCAGAGCATCGAGTGGGTGATGTTCAGGCCCAGGCGCTTGGCGACCTCAAAGCTGTCCCGCGTGGCGAAGGCCACGCCCTCCAGCACCGCCTGCACCAGATCGGCGCGGGAGCTGTCCATGCTCATGCCGATGAAGCAGGCGCGGGCGTCGGTGTCGTTGATGGGGCTGCGCTCGCCCATCAGATAGGGCAGGAAGAACACCCGGTTGCGGCCCAGATCGTCCGGAGTTATGTCAACCTGTTCTCCGGCGTAGTCCTTCGTTTTCAGGATCTCGTCGCAGAACCACTTGTTGCAGCTGGCGGCACTGAGCATGCAGCCCATCAGGTGCCAGCCCCCGTCGGCGTGGGCGAAGGCGTGCAGGGCGTTGTTGGGATCCACGCCGAACTTTTTCGATGAGATAAAGATCGTGCCGCTGGTGCCCAGGGAGATGTTGCAGCCGCCCTCCCCCACCACGCCGGTGCCCACCGCGGCGGCGGCGTTGTCCCCCGCGCCGGCGACCACCTTGCAGTCCCGCGGCAGGCCGAGGGAGCCGGAGACGAAGCCCTGAATGTTCCCGATGACCTCGAAGCTCTCGAAGAGCCTGGGCATCTGTTCCTCTGTCACGCCGCAGACGTCCAGCATCTCCTTCGACCAGCGCTTGTGCTCCACGTCCAGCAGCAGCATGCCGCTGGCGTCGGAATAGTCGCAGGCGTGGACGCCGGTGAGGCGGTAGTTGATGTAGTCCTTCGGCAGCATGATCTTTTTGATCCGCGCGAAGTTCTCCGGCTCGTGCTTTTTGAGCCACAGCAGCTTCGGCGCGGTGAAGCCGGCGAAGGCGATGTTCGCGGTCAGCGCCGAGAGCTTATCCTTGCCGACCTCGGTGTTCAGCCAATCGGTCTCCTCCGCCGTGCGGCCGTCGTTCCAGAGGATGGCCGGGCGGATGACCGCGTCGTTTTCGTCCAGCACGACCAGACCGTGCATCTGCCCGCCGCAGCCGATGCCGCGGACCTCGGACTTGTCGATGTGCTCGGTGAGCTCCAGGATACCGTGCTGCACCGCCTTCCACCAGTCCGCCGGGTTTTGCTCCGACCAGCCGGGCCGCGGGAAGGACAAGGGGTATTCTTTTGTGACGGACCGCACGATCCGTCCCTGCTCGTCCACCAGCAGCAGCTTCACCGCCGAGGTGCCGAGATCAATGCCGATAAAAAGCATCGCGCGCCTCCTGTATGTTTCTATGTTTTCTTTATTTGATACCGCTACTATGATCTTATCGATTTATTATATCATCAAACGGGCGGCTCTGTACAGTACAGGGCCGCCTGTTTGATTCAAATTGCCGGGAAAATTTTTCGTTCAGCGAAGGGCTCAGTCTTCTTTCTTCCGCCACATGGAGAAGATCGCAGCCGCGCAGGCGAGCTCCAGGATCGCCACAACGGCCCAGCCGATCTTCAGACCGGTCTGCCAGGGGGCCTCGCCGTAGCTGACCTCCGTGCCCGGCGTGAGACCGATGACGGCGTTGGAGTTGACCATGTTGTAGAGTCTGCGGTGGGCGGCGTCCTGCAGGCAGTAGACCGTGGTGGCGCTGGACTTGTCGCGCAGGCAGCTCTTCAGCGTGGCCTCGGGAGACTGGTTGGGCAGCAGGCAGACGTCGGTGCCCAGGGTGTGCAGACCGTAGTCGGTGTTCATGTAGCCGTCGATGGTGCCGCCGGCGTCGGTGTAGCTGGTGCCGGTGAAGCCGC
>CACYTF010000098.1 GCA_902777335.1 uncultured Eubacteriales bacterium | reverse complement strand
TCAGCGCACCCGCGCGGTAGCCTTGGCTCGCCCCGGTGACGGGGAGAGCTGGCGCGCAGCGCCTGAGAGGGGAATCCCACAAGAAAACGTGAAGATCCCAAAAAAACCGCCCGGTTCTGATGGAACCGGGCGGTTTTTTTGTCGGTCGTTTAATACGCCTCGTGGATCTCGATGTTCGCGTAGCGCTTCAGGCCGGTACCGGCGGGAATCTGCTTGCCGATGATGACGTTCTCCTTCAGGCCCAGCAGCGGGTCGGTCTTGCCCTTGATGGCCGCCTCGGTCAGCACGCGGGTGGTCTCCTGGAAGGACGCGGCGGACAGGAACGACTCCGTGGCCAGCGCGGCCTTGGTGATGCCCAGCAGCGTGCGCTTCGCGGTGGCGGGGCGTCCGCCGGCCTCCAGCGTCTTGCGGTTGGCCTGATCGAAGCGGAAGATGTCCACCAGCGCGCCGGGCAGCAGGTCGGTGTCGTTGGCTTCCTCCACCTTGACCTTGCGCAGCATCTGGCGCACGATGACCTCGATGTGCTTGTCCACGATTTCCACGCCCTGGCGGCGGTAGACGCTCTGGACCTCCTTGACCAGGTAGTCCTGAACGGCCTTCACGCCCAGTATGCGCAGCAGGTCGTGGGGGTTGATGGAGCCTTCGATCAGCTCGTCGCCGGCGTTGACGATGTCGCCGTCCTCCACCTTCAGCTTGGAGCCGTAGTTGATCGGATACTCCTTGGTCTCCGCGTCGCTCTCGCTGGACTGTATGATCAGCTTGCGGCGCTTCTTGGCGTCGGTGGTGATGTGCACCGTGCCGCCGATGTCCGCCAGCGTGGCTTCGCGCTTGGGCTTGCGGGCCTCGAACAGCTCCTCGACGCGGGGAAGACCCTGGGTGATGTCCTCGCCGGTGGCGACGCCGCCGGTGTGGAACGTGCGCATGGTCAGCTGCGTGCCGGGCTCGCCGATGGACTGGGCCGCGATGATGCCCACGCTCTCGCCCACGTCCACGAGCTTGCCGTTGGTCATGTTCGCGCCGTAGCACTTCGCGCACACGCCCACGTTGCTCTGGCAGGTCAGCACGCTGCGGATGGTGACTTCCTCGATGCCGGCGTTCACGATCTTGCGGGCCAGGTCATAGGTGATCAGCTCGTCGCAGGACACGATGACCTCGCCGGTGGCGGGATCGACCACGTCCTCCGCCGCCACGCGGCCGCGGATGCGGTCCTCCAGATCCTCGATGATGTCGCCGGGCTGGCCGATGGCGCGAACCTTCAGGCCGCGCACGCGCTCGCCGCGGCTGGCAAAGCAGTCCACCTCGCGCACGATGTTCTCCTGGGACACGTCCACAAGACGGCGGGTCATGTAGCCCGAGTCGGCGGTCTTCATGGCGGTGTCGGCCAGGGACTTGCGGCTGCCGTGGGAGGACAGGAAGAACTCCAGCACGCTCAGGCCCTCGCGGAAGTTCGCCTTGATGGGCAGCTCGATGATCTTGCCCGTGGGCGACGCCATCAGGCCGCGCATGCCGGCCAGCTGGCGAATCTGGTTGGTGGAGCCGCGGGCGCCGGAATCCGCCATCATGTTGATGGGGTTGAACTTCTCCATCCGCTCCAGCACCTGCTTGGTGACGTCGTTGGTCGCCTGCTCCCAGATGCGGATGACGGAGGTGTAGCGCTCGTTCTCGGACATGCGGCCGCGCTTGAACTGGCGCTCGATCTGCTGCACCTGGGCGTCGGCGTCGGCCAGGATCTGCTTCTTCTCCTCCGGCACGGTGATGTCCGCCACGGACACGGTCAGCGCGGCGCGGGTGGAATAGCTGTAGCCCAGCGCCTTGATCTCGTCCAGCATGTTGGCCGTCACGGTCACGCCGTGGGTGCGGTAGCAGGTGTCGACGATCTTCGCCAGCTGCTTCTTGCCCACGACCTCGTCGATCTCAAGCTTGAACATGTCGTCCACGGTCTCGCGCTTCTGCATGCCCATGTCCTGGGGAATGGCGTTGTTGAAGATCACGCGGCCGATGGTGGTTTCCACGATGCGGGTGTACTCCACGCCGTCCACGGTGCGCTTCAGGCGGATGTGGCAGGGCGCTTCCAGCGCCAGCTCGCCGGTGGCGTAGGCCATCAGGGCCTCGTCCACGTCGGTGAAGTACTTGCCGGTGCCCTTGGTGCCCTCGTGGATCATGGTCAGGTAGTAGCAGCCCAGAACCATGTCCTGCGTGGGGCAGATGACGGGCTTGCCGTCCTGGGGCTTCAGTATGTTGTTCGCCGCCAGCATCAGGAAGCGGGCCTCGGCCTGTGCCTCCATGGAGAGCGGCACGTGCACGGCCATCTGGTCGCCGTCGAAGTCGGCGTTGAAGGCAGTGCAGCACAGCGGGTGCAGCTTCAGGGCCTTGCCCTCCACCAGGATCGGCTCAAAGGCCTGTATTCCCAGGCGGTGCAGCGTGGGCGCGCGGTTGAGCATGACCGGGTGATCCCGGATGACGCTCTCCAGCACGTCCCAGACCTCGGGGCGCAGTCGCTCCACGGCGCGCTTGGCGGTCTTCACGTTCACGGCCATGCCCTGGTTCACCAGGCGCTCGATGACGAAGGGCTTGAACAGCTCCAGCGCCATCTCCTTCGGCAGGCCGCACTGGTACAGCTTCAGGCTGGGGCCGACCACGATGACCGAGCGGCCGGAGTAGTCCACGCGCTTGCCCAGCAGGTTCTGGCGGAAGCGGCCCTGCTTGCCGCGCAGCAGGTCGGAAAGGCTCTTCAGCTGGCGTCCGCCCGCGCCGGTGACGGGGCGGCCGCGGCGGCCGTTGTCGATCAGCGCGTCGACGGCCTCCTGCAGCATGCGCTTCTCGTTGCGCACGATGATGTCCGGGGCGTTCATCTCCAGCATCCGCTTCAGGCGGTTGTTGCGGTTGATCACGCGGCGGTACAGGTCGTTCAGATCGGCGGTGGCGAAGCGGCCGCCGTCCAGCTGCACCATGGGGCGCAGCTCCGGCGGGATGACCGGCACCACGTCCAGTATCATCCACTCGGGCTTGTTGCCGCTCTGGCGGAAGGCCTCCACGACCTCCAGGCGCTTGATGATCCGCTGGCGCTTCTGGCCCTCGGTGTTGCGCTTGGTCTCCTTCTCGGACAGCTCCTGCAGCTCCCGGCGCAGCTGGTCGTTCAGCTCCTCCAGGTCCACGTTCTGCAGCATCTCCCGCACGGCCTCGGCGCCGATGCCCACGCGGAACTCAAAGCCGACCTCGGCGGCCTGCTGCTTCTTCTGCTGGTACTCGGCCTCGGTGAGCAGCTGGTTCTGCTGGAGCTTGGACACGTTCGGATCGCCCGGATCCAGCACGATGTAGCTGGCGAAGTACAGCACCTGCTCCAGCGCGCGGGGGCTGATGTTCAAAAGCGTGCCGATGCGGCTGGGAATGCCCTTGAAGTACCAGATGTGGGAGACGGGCGCGGCCAGCTCGATGTGGCCCATGCGCTCGCGGCGCACCTTGGCCTTGGTGACCTCGACGCCGCACTTGTCGCAGATGACGCCCTTGAAGCGGGTGCGCTTGTACTTGCCGCAGTTGCACTCCCAGTCC
>CACYTF010000097.1 GCA_902777335.1 uncultured Eubacteriales bacterium | reverse complement strand
GCCCCCGCCCAGGCCGGGGCGGCGACCGAGCCGATGATCGAGCCCGCCGTGCCGCGGGCCGTGCGCCGCGCCGGCAGCCACGCGCTGTACAGCGAGGTCATGAAGCGCCACGACCGCGTGGGGACGAGACATTTGTGAGTAGGCGACAGGGGACAGGGGACAGGGAACAGGGGACAGGGAACAGGAGGGATGATATTGTGAACAAAAACGAATACCGGCGGGCGTTTATCATGCTGCGCGCGGCGCAGCCGGGGTACGGCGGCCACGTGCGGCTGGAACGGCGCACGCTCACCGCCGGCATGTACTTCATGGTCAGCGCGCCGCAGTCGGTGGACGCGCTGACGGCCATGCTCGCCGGGCAGCGGGACGGCGCGTACTACGCGGCGTCCCTGGGCGAACTGAGGCGGGACCGGCGGGGACAGCTGACGCTGGCCCGCAGCTTCGACCCCCGCAACATCGACGGACGCCCCCTGGAGGCCTACGCCTGGGTGGTGCTCGCCCGGGCGGAGGAGCCCTGCGCGGTGGTGCTCACCGGCAACGTGGACGGCTCGCGGCCGATGGACCCCGCGGCGCTCCAGCGGGCCGTGGAGGCGCTGCTGGCCCCGCCGGAGCCGCCGCCGGCCAGCGACCTGCCCGAGCCGGACGAGCCGCCGCTGAAGGTCCCCGAGGCCGACCCGCCGGCGCCCGAGGTTCGCGAAGCGCCTCAGCCCGAGGCGCCCGCCGAGGACATACGCATCTACACCCGCGCGCGCCCGGCCGCGCCGGTAAAAGTGGAAGCGCCCGCGCCGGTCGAAGCGCCCGCGCCGGTCGAAGCGCCCGCCGAAGCACCGGCGGAAGCGGTGGTCGAAGCCGTCGCGGCACAGGCCTGCGAAGGCAACGCCGGGGAAGCCGCCGAAGCAGAGGTCGAAGAAGCCGCCGGGGCCGCCGATAAGACCACCGCCGCGCGGCAGCTGGGGCTGGACATCACCCGGGCCTGGCCCCCGGCGGCGGAGCCGGTGCGGCGGCTGTTCGCCACCCAGGCCCCGGCACAGGACGCGCCGGAGGACGGCTACACCTACGTGCGCGCGCCGATGCCCGAGCAGAGCGGCTGCGCCGGGAGCCTGGTCGGGCTCAAGGCGCAAGGCGGCGCGATCACCGGCCTGCGCTGCGCCCTGCCCGGCCGGTACGCGCCCGAGCCGCCCGCGGGCATGGAGGGCTACGCCTGGACGGGCGACGGCGGCGCGGGCTACTGGGTGCTGGACGTTTCAATGTAGCATATGCCGCCGTTCCCGCCCGGGGACAGCGGCATTCTTAACACAGACACGTTGAAAAACCGACGAAAATCTGCTAACCTTGAAGCGATACGCGGCAGGGGCGCAGCGCCTGCGCCCGACGCAAATACACGATAAAGAAGGTAAGCACGATGGCGAAGCTGACAATGGACAAGCTGGTGGCGCTGTGCAAGAACCGGGGCTACATCTTCGCGGGCTCCGAGATCTACGGCGGCCTGGCCAACACCTGGGATTACGGCCCCCTGGGCGTGGAGTTCAAGAACAACGTGAAAAAGGCCTGGTGGCGCAAGTTCGTGCAGGAGAGCCCCTACAACACGGGCCTGGACTGCGCGATCCTGATGAACCGCGAGGTGTGGGTGGCCTCGGGCCACGTGGGCGGCTTCAACGACCCGCTGATGGACTGCCGCGCCTGCAAGGCCCGCTTCCGCGCGGACAAGCTGATCGAGGACTTCACCAAGGGCGAGGAGACCGGCGACGGCTGGACCAACCAGGAGCTGGAGAGCTTCATCGCCGAGCACGACATCGTGTGCCCGGTGTGCGGCAAGAAGGAGTTCACCGGCATCCGCCAGTTCAACCTGATGTTCAAGACCTTCCAGGGCGTCAATGAAGACTCCGCCGCGGAAATCTACCTGCGCCCGGAGACGGCCCAGGGCATCTTCGTGAACTTCCAGAACGCCATGCGCACCACCCGCAAGAAGCTGCCCGCGGGCATCTGCCAGATCGGAAAGTCCTTCCGCAACGAGATCACCCCCGGCAACTTCATCTTCCGCGTGCGCGAGTTCGAGCAGATGGAGCTGGAGTTCTTCTGCAAGCCCGGCGAGGACCTGGAGTGGTTCAATTACTGGCGCACGTTCTGCAAGAACTGGCTGCTGAGCCTGGGCATCAAAGAAGAAAACCTGCGCCTCAGGGACCACGAGCCCGAGAAGCTGGCCTTCTACAGCAAGGCGACCACCGACTTCGAGTTCCTGTTCCCCTTTGGCTGGGGCGAGCTGTGGGGCGTGGCGGACCGCACCGACTACGACCTGACCCAGCACCAGGAGCACTCCGGCAAGAGCATGGAGTACCTGGACCCGGTGACCAACGAGAAGTTCATCCCCTACTGCGTGGAGCCCTCGCTGGGCGTGGACCGCGCGGTGCTGGCCTTCCTGTGCAACGCCTACGACGAGGAGGAGCTGGAGGGCGGCGACACGCGCGTGGTGCTGCACCTGCACCCGGCGCTGGCCCCCTACAAGGTGTCCGTCATGCCGCTGCAGAAGAACAAGCTGGGCGATCAGGCCCGCGAGCTGTACGCGAAGCTGTCCAAGAAGTTCATGTGCGACTACGACGAGACCGGCAGCATCGGCAAGCGCTATCGCCGCGCCGACGAGGCCGGCATCCCCTACTGCATCTGCGTGGACTTCGACACCGCCGAGACCGGCAAGGTCACCGTCCGCGACCGCGACACCATGCAGCAGGAGCTGGTGGCCGTCGACGACCTCGTGGCCTGGCTGGAGGAAAAGTGCGATTTTTGATTCACCCATGACAAAAGCGCCCCGCGGGGCGCTTTTGTCATGGGTGAATCAGTCGGTTGTCCTGTAGCTCGCCATGATCTTCGCCACGGTCAGCATGTAGTCGGAATCGGTCTGGGGCGTGAACAGGAAGGTGAGCACCTCGCCGCCCAGCAGCGTGGCGCAGCCGCTGGCGTTCATGCCCGGGGCGATGAACGCCGCGAAGGGCTGGCCGTTCAGATCCAGCCTGCCGGCCTTGCCGCAGTCCTCCCGCGCCTCGATGGCGGCGCACAGCCGGTCGATGTCCGAAAGCTCCGTGGGCTCCGAGAGTATGTAAAGGAAGCGCTGCCCGCTGCCGTCGCCCAGGGCGTAGCGAACGCCGTCCTCCCCGGCGGGATAGCTGACCCAGTCCTCGGGCAGCGCCAGGCTGAAGCCCTCGTCAAAGCGCAGCGTGAACGTCGCCTCGCCATCCTCGGCCAGCGCGTAGCACGCGCACAGGCACAGCGCCATCAGCGCGCAAAGCAGTTTTCGTATCATAAATACACCTCCAAATGTGCCGAAGTCTTCCACAACGGTATTATACCCGTGAAAGCGCGCGCCGTCAACCACCGTCCGCGTTTGGATACACGCAAACGCCCCGCCACCGGAGATACCAGCAGGCGGGGTGCGCGGGTCATTGTATTACTTCGTCTTCTTCAGGTTCTTCAGCGTATACCTAAACACCGTCTACTGACTGCTCCCCCGCCACTTTTCAATAATACAGTCGTACTTCCTCTGACCCGCGGGCGCGTCCCTGTCGTAGCTGATGCCCACCAGCAGTATCTCGCCGCCGAAGCCTCGCAGGGCCTCCGGATACCGCCTCTGCTTGATCTGTTCGATCGCCGCCTGGGCGGACTTGTTCCACTTCAGCTCGATCACCAGCGCGGGCACCGACTCGCCCGGCTTCGGCAGGTACACGATGTCCGCGTAGCCGCGC
>CACYTF010000096.1 GCA_902777335.1 uncultured Eubacteriales bacterium | reverse complement strand
TACCTGACGATGAGCTACTGCCTGGACAACGACATTCCCGTGATGGGCTTTTGCCGCGGGATGCAGATGCTGGGCGTGATCTCCGGGGCTGAGATGATCCAGGACATACCGGCCCGCTTTGCCGAACTCGGCGTGGAATACGACGATACGCACCGCAACCAAAAGGCCACGCCCGAAGCCTATCGGGATTACGCGGCGCATGACGTGGAGGTGGCGGAGGGTTCCCTGCTCTATGATATCGCGGGCACGGCGACGCTCGCCGGTTGCCCCTCCTGGCACCACCAGGCGATCGGGAACGTGGACAATACCCGGCTCATCGTCACCGGCACGACCGACACCAACGGCATCCGGATGATCGAGGCCGTGGAGCGCACGGACAAGACCTTCGCCGTGGGGCTGCAATTCCACCCGGAAGCCGCGCTGGTGAAGCACCTGGACGGGGCGGAGAACCGGGCGGAGTACATGGATTACGACACCGCGCTGGCGTTTTTCAGGGCCATCGTCGAAGCGCTGCCCGCGCTGTCGGAAGCCGCCTGAGAGACGCGGGGAATCGGCGAAAAAGGCTGTAAACAATAGCAAAACCGGAAGGGTGACGATGATGAAGAAGATTATGTGCCTGATATTGGCTCTGATGATGGTTCTCTCAGCCGCGGTGTTCGCGGAAAACGCGCAGGGCGATTCCCCGGAGGCGATTCTCTCCGGGATGACATTGCGGGACAAGGTCGCGCAGATGATGATCGCGTCCTTCCGCGTGTGGCAGGAGGTCCCGCCGGAGGGCGAGGACATGCCGGAGGAGGAGCCGCCCAAGGAGAACATCACGCAGCTGAACGACGAGATCCGGGACATGGTTTCCCGCAACCACTTCGGCGGGATACTGCTCTACGGCCAGAACATCGTGGACGCCGGGCAGACGCTTCGGCTGATCGCGGATTATCAGGCGACCAACCGGGCGGGCGGCGGGCTGCCCCAGATCGTGTTCACGGACCAGGAGGGCGGCAACGTCAACCGCATCCCCTATGGCACCCAGGGCATCGGCAACATGGCCCTCGGCGCGACCGGCGATCCGCAGAACGCTCAGGCCGCGGCGGCGATCTTCGGCGAGGAGCTCGGCCTGCTGGGCATCCAGGCGGATTTCGCGCCGGTGGTGGACGTCAACAACAACGCGCTCAATCCCATTATCGGCATACGGTCCTTCTCGGACGACCCGCAGACCGTCGCGGCGTTCGGGAGCGCCTACATCCAGGGCCTGCACGACGCGGGGATCCTCTCGACCGCGAAGCACTTCCCCGGTCACGGCGACACGGACACCGACAGCCATACGGGCGCGCCGGTGATCGACAGGACCTATGAAGAATTGAAGGAACGCGAGCTCGTACCGTTCCAGGCCGCGATCGACGCGGGCACGGACATGATCATGACCGCGCACATCCAGTATCCGCAAATCGAGAAGGGGACCTATACCTCGATCTCCACCGGGGAATCCATCTACCTCCCGGCGACCATGAGCAAAACGATCCTGACGGACATCCTTCGGGGAGACATGGGCTTTGACGGCGTCGTCGTGACCGACGCGCTGGACATGGCGGCCATCGCCGATCATTTCGCCGTGGAGGACACCATCAAACTGACGATCGCTGCGGGCGCGGATATGCTGATCCTGCCGGCCGTGATGGACACCAACGCATTCCGGCTGGTCCAGACCTATGTGGATACCGCGGTCGGGCTGGTGGAAAGCGGCGAGATCAACGAGGCGCGGATCGACGAATCTGTCCTTAGGGTCTTGAAGCTGAAGCAGAAATACGGTATACTGGACCTGACGGACTTTGCCGTGACAGAGGAGAAGATCGCTGCGGCGCAGGCGGGCATTGGCTCCGCCGCCCACCGGGAGGCGGAATGGCGGATGGCCGAAAAGGCGCTGACGGTCTATAAGAATGAAAACGGCGCATTCCCGCTGGATGTGAAGGCAGGGGAAGCGACGCTGATACTGTTCGCGGATTCCTGCGCCAGCCGCGCGGGGGCGGGCGAACTGGTCCGGCAGCTGCTGGAGGAAAAGCAGGCGCTGCCGGAAGGCGCGGAGATCGCCGTCATGAAGAGCACGAGAGAAAACGAGGCGGATTGCATCCGGGCCGCGGTGGACGCGGATCACGTGATCCTCGTTCACCGGGTCTACAACCTGGCGTGCCTGAATCCGGAGACGGACGACGGCTTCTCCTCCGGAACCTTCGATAAGATCATTCCCGCCGTGCACGGCGCGGGCAAGACGGTGATCGTCGTCAGCTGCCAACTGCCCTACGACGCGACCCGCTTTCAGGACGCGGACGCGGTGCTGCTGACCTGGTGGGGCAGCGCGATGCGCGCGCTTCCCGTGGAGGGCGCCCCTTGGTCCACCAACCTGCCCGCGGGCCTGCTGGCCTGCTTTGGACAGTGCGGCGCGGAGGGGACTTCCCCGGTCGAGCTTCCCGCACTGGACGATCGGTACATGCCCGCGAAAGAATAATTGCCGATGGAGGATAGAGAGATGAACAGGAAAACCATCATGGCCGTCCCAATGGCCTGCTTCTGGGCAGTCGTCGCAGCCTGCCTGCTGGGCATCGTCATCGGATCGTTCTGTGATTTTTCGATCAACGCTGCGCTGGCGAACAAGACCGACCTCGGCGCGTTCTTCGCCACTTACGGCTCGTACTTCTCCTACTGCCTGTATCCCGCCGCGGGGGCCTGCCTGTTCGTCGGCTTGCGCAAGAAGGGCGAGCGCTACAGTATGCTGGCGTGGACGCTGCTGATTGTGGGCTGCTTCATGGCGGTGTACTACTCCAACAGCTACAACGGCAAGGCCGTGCGCGCGCTGCTGGGCTATACCG
Organism: uncultured Eubacteriales bacterium; assembly: GCA_902777335.1. Lineage (GTDB taxonomy): Bacteria > Bacillota > Clostridia > Christensenellales > Aristaeellaceae > UBA2862. The sequence goes on along the minus strand of CACYTF010000096.1, from coordinate 4,360 downwards.
CCGGGGAATCCTCGCCGCTCAAGTCGGTCATGAGCTGGCTGTTCTGGGTGGTGCTGTACGCCTGGGTGCCGTTCGTGATGGTGCGCCTGCTGGACGACACCAACCCCGACAGGCTCATCGCCGTGGGCGCGGCAATCCTCGTCGCGGGCATCGCGGCGGACAACGTGAACCTTTGGCTCAAGCAGGTCGCCTCCCGCCCGCGCTACAAGTACCTGATCACGCTGGACGATCCGAAGGGCGGCTTCCGCAACTGGTGGCAGATGGTCCCGAACCTCGCCGGCAGCGACGACAGCTTCAAGTCCTGGCCCAGCGGTAACATGACCATCGCCAGCATGATGTTCGCGCTGCCGATGCTCGCGGACGCGACGAAGAAGCGGAGCGAGGCGAGGAACCTGCGCTGCTTCATCGTCGCCTGCGCTTTCGTTGTGCTCTACGGCTACAACCGCATCCACATGACCAACCACTTTCTCTCGGATGTGTGCTTCGGGACGCTGATCACTTATCTGATTTATTCCGCGATAGGCACTGCTTTTATGAAGGGGCTTATCAGGAAAAAATAAGGCTCTTCACGGAAACTTGTGGGATTCCCCTCTCCGCCCTACGGGCACCTCTTCAGGTTAGCACACGCGCGGCAGCCTTGGCTCGCCCCGGGAACGGGGAGAGCTGGCGCGAAGCGCCTGAGAGGGGAATCCCACAAGAAAACGTGATGAACCGTTTTTGATTCCGATGGTAATTCCCGCGATCTGACGTGTCGATACATCGACGATTATCACCTGGAGGTCGGCGCGACCAGCTCCAACCTCTATCACATCACGGAGTTCGCCGAGCGCATGGAACGCAACGGCAGCACCGTGATCCCGCTGCGCTCATCGCTGCCAAACTATTGCTACAGTGCATTGCCATCCACGGGTGAGTTGATTCTAAATAACTGCTCTCTGTTTTGTTGCCGTCGCAAGTTGCAGGCTTGCGGCGGATTTTTCACTTTTTAAACCACCAGTTCATTGCACACAAAACAGAATCCAGATTAGCAACAATCGCAAACAGTACTCTTCCAGCACAATCAGAAGGATGATAAGGATTCAGCAATCATTTATGGACAAATACCTTGGCGGTGTGCTACAATAGGCGCGCACAGTAATACGTGAAGCATTTTGAATGGAGAATGAGCATGAAGACATATCCGAAGGCGTTGTTGCGCGCCGCGGCGCTGCTCGTCGTCGCGCTGCTCGTCGGCGGCGCGGCGCGGGCGGAGAGCGGCGTGGACAGCTGGTCAGCCCTGCAGGCGGCCGTCGACCGGGCCGGGGCCGGGGAGACCATCGTGCTGTCCGGGGATTTGAAGGCGCTGGATACGGATGCCGAAATCACCATCCCGGCGGGCAAGCGCCTCACGCTCGATCTGAACGGCCATGTGCTCGACAGCGCCATGGACCCCAACCGGGCCAGGTGCAAGCGGTGCGTGATCAACATCCGGGCGGGCGCGATCCTCACCCTCCGGGACAGCGTCGGCTCGGGCGTGCTCACCGGCGGATTCCACGACAACGGCGCGGGCATTCTGAACCGCGGCACGCTGATCATGGAGGGCGGCTGCGTCACGGGCAACACCGCGCTGTATTCCGGCGGCGGCGTCGCCAATTATGGCACGATGATCCTCATGGGCGGCAGCGTGCGGGGCAACGCGGTCCTGCGGGACGGCGGCGAGGTGTTTAACGAGGCGAAGGGGCACCTGACGGTGGGCGACGCGATGATCGTCGGCGACGGCGAAGCGAAGCGCGAGGGCATTTGCAACGAAGGCACGCTGACGGTCATCGGCGATCGATACGATGAAGTCCACATCGAGGAGATGCCGCTTTTCAAGCGCTTCATCGCCCGGCAGTCCGCCATCCCCACGGCTGTGCTGCTGGTCGCCCTGCTGCTGACCGTGTGGCTGGACAACTACCTGAGCGCCGAGCGCAAGCGGGTGATGGGGGTCATCATCGCGCTTGTATTCAGCCTGATCCTCCAAAATTATTGGGACGACAGGCTGTCTCTCGCCAAGGCGTACAACGCGCTGCGAATCCCGGTGTCCATCTACGGTTATGCCATTCGCCCGGTCATACTGGTGATGTTCCTTTACATCGTGAAGCCCCGCGGGCGCTATCGCGTCGCGTGGGCGATGGTCGGCGCCAACGCCGCCGTCTACCTGACGGCCTTCTTCTCGAACACAGCCTTTTATTTTTCGTCGAACGGTCATTTCCACGCGGGCCCGCTGCGCCATACCTGCACCCTGATCAGCACGGTATTGTATGCCTGGCTGTTTTGGCTGACGATGCGGCAGTTTCGACCGCGTCAGCGCAGGGAGTCCTGGATCCCCATACTGGTGACGGCGCTCATCGGCGGAGCGGCGATCATGGATTTCACCGTCGCCTTCAGCGAACAGCCGGTTTCCTACCTGACCATGGCCATCGCCATCAGTTGCGTTTTCTATTACATATGGCTGCACCTGCAATTCGTGCGCGAGCACGAGGACGCGCTGGTGACCGGGCAGAGGGTACAGCAGATGCTCAGCCAGATCAAGCCCCATTTTCTGCACAACGCGCTGACATTGATCATCGATCTGTGCGACACGGCCCCCCAGAAGGCCAAGGAGGCCACGGTGGAGTTCTCCAGGTATCTGCGCGGGAACATGGAATCCATCGACAGGGCCGGCCCGATCCCCTTTGAGAAGGAGCTGGAGCACACGAAGCTCTATCTGAACATCGAGCAGATGCGCTTTGCCGGCGACTTGCGGGTGCGTTACGACATTGCCTGCACAGGCTTCAGCCTTCCGGCGCTGACGGTGGAGCCGCTGGTGGAAAACGCGGTGCGCCACGGTGTTCGCGAAAAGCCTGACGGCAGGGGTACGGTGGTCATCGCCACCCGCGAAACGCCGGATGGCTATGAGATCACCGTGACAGACGACGGGCCGGGCTTCGATCCCGACCGGTTGCCGGAGGACGGACAAATGCACGTGGGCATCGCCAACGTGCGGGAAAGGCTTCGCCAGATCGTCGATGGCTCGCTGGAATACCGCTCCGCGCCCGGCGAAGGCACCGCCGCGATCATACGCATACCAAAGTGAAGGAGGACAGTCCCATGCTGATTTTCGCGATCGACGATGAAAAGAGCGCTCTGCGGGTGCTGCACAACGCCATCGCCCAGGCGGCGCCTCAGGCCGGGATCGACGATTTCTCCCTCGGCACCGACGCGCTTCGGGCCATGGAGGAGGAGCAGAAGCGCCCGGACGTGGTTTTCTGTGACATTCGCATGCCGCGGCTGGACGGGCTGGCGCTGGCGGCGAGGATCAGGACGGCTTCGCCGGGGACGAAGGTGGTGTTCGTCACCGCCTATTCCGAGTATGCCTACGACGCGATCCAACTGCGCGCCAGCGGATATGTGATGAAGCCCGTGACCGCGGAGAATATCCGGGTGGAGTTGGACAACATCGCGCCGCCACCCCGGATGCCGGACGGGCTGTGGGTGCGCTGCTTCGGCAACTTCGAGGTGTTCTGGGAGCGACAGCCGCTGCGCTTTGCCCGCCGCCAGACCAAAGAGCTACTGGCCTACCTGATCGACCGCGAGGGGGCGCTGTGCACCACGGAGGAGATCATCGGGGTGCTGTGGGAGGATGAGCTTGACATGACCGCCGCGAAAAACCGGCTTCGCCAGCTCATCATGGACCTGAAAAGGACGCTGTCCGCCATCGGCATGGAGGAGATACTGGTGCGCAGAAACAAGCAGCTGGCCGTGCGGCCGGATCGGATCCCCTGCGATTATTACCGGATGCTGGCCGGGGATATGCTTTCGGTGAACGCGTGGTGCGGCGAATACATGAGCCAGTACAGCTGGGCGGAGATGACGGAGGGAAGGCTTCACTTCCGCAAGTAGACAAAAAATGTTAATTTTTTATAAGAAGGGATCAAACCCTTCTTTTTTTGTAGAGAGGGGATTGGTTTGTTACGCCTTTGTACGCCCCAGGTTTTATAATGCTGTAATAGGATAGTAGTTGTATTATATCCATCGGGAGGTACTTATGAAAAATAACATGGAAAAATGGATAATCGCGCTGCTGACTGTGACCCTGCTGCTGACGGCTGTGCCGGCCCTGGCCGAGGAGGCGGTCCCGGAGGAGATCCCCGCGGAGGAGACCGCCGCCGAGGCCCAGGGCGCGAGCATCGCGGACGCCCAGAAGCTGGACGCCAGCTACACGCTGGCGCTGAACGCCATCAACGCCGAGGACTATGACACGGCGAAGGAATACCTGAGCATATGCTTCGCCTACAGCGACCCGCAGTCCAACCCCGCCATGTATGCCGACCTGCTCTTGAAGCGCGCCTGCATCGAC
>CACYTF010000095.1 GCA_902777335.1 uncultured Eubacteriales bacterium | reverse complement strand
TGATGGACGACTACATGTTCGGCACGGTGATGCAGGACCCGAAGCTGATCAAGCCGCTGATTGAGTTCATACTGGACATTCGAATCAAATCGGTCACCTACATTGAACCCCAGCGGTCGATGAAGAGCGGGCTGAACGCGAAGGGCGTCCGCCTCGACCTGTACGTGGAGGACGAGAACGGCGTCGTGTACAACGTCGAGGTACAGACCACGCGCCGCAGGTCCCTGCCCAAGCGGATGCGCTACTACCAGGCGGCCATCGACATGAACGTGCTGTCGCCGGGTGCGGAGTACGCGAAGCTGCGCAGGTCGTACATCATCTTCATCTGCAACCACGATCCTTACGGCCTGGGACGCTACGTCTATCACTTTGAGAACCGCTGCATCGAGAAGCCGGAGCTGCCCTTCGGCGACGAGACCGTCAAGGTCATCGTGAACACCCGGGGCACGGTGGGCGAGATCAGCGACGAACTCAGGGAAATCATCCGATATCTGGACGACGGCACGATCAGCGGTGCATACAGCCGCGAGTTGGAGGATGCCGTGAACCAGGTCAAATCCAGCGAGGAGAGGAGGCATGAATACATGATCATGATGGTGCGCGAAAGGGAACTGATCGACCAGGGCCGCGAGGAAGGCCGCGAGGAAGGCCGCGTCAACGAGCGCGTTAAGACAATCCGAAAGCTGATCCGCAACATGCATGTCACGCCGCAGGAGGCCATGTCCATCCTTGATATTCCTACCGAGGAGCAGGCGGCCTACCTCGATAAAATCAAAGACACGACGATATCCTGAGACAACGCCGGACGCCCCGCATGTGCGGGGCGTCCGGCGTTTTGTAAGCCAACAACCACTATCCACTGGCTGCTGGCAACTGACTACTGCCTCCTCACAGCGCCGCCCCGTTCGTCTCGATCACCTTCGCGTACCACTTCGCCGAATCCTTCGGGGTGCGCTTCAGGGTCTGATAGTCCACGTAGATGATGCCGAAGCGCTCGTCGTAGCCGGAGGCCCACTCGAAGTTGTCCAGGAAGCTCCACTGCAGATAGCCCATCACCGGCGCGCCGTCCGCGATGGCCTTGGAGAGCTCCACCAGGTACCGGTGCAAAAAGTCGATGCGGTCGGCGTCGTGCACGCTTCCGTCCAGGTACACCCGGTCGTTGCAGGACAGGCCGTTTTCGGAGATGATCATCGGCAGGCCGTAGCGGCGGTGCAGCAGCAGCGGCGCGTAGTGCATGACCTCGGGGGTGATGGTCCACTTGCAGGCGGTCAGCGGCTCGCCGGGCACGTGGGGGATGGGCGCGCCGTCGCCGTCCACCGGGTCGCCGTGGTACACGTTGATGCCGATGAAATCCGGCTTCTCCATCAGATCCCAGTCGCCCTCGGGGATGGTGGCGGCGAAGCGCTTCACCGGCTCGGGCGCGCTGTCGTCGTAGCGGCGAAGCGCCAGGCTGTCCAGCACGATGTTGAAGTTGAAGCCCCAGCGCGCGCCGTACTCGAAGGTGGCGCGATAGGCGGCGTCCAGCGCCCCGGGGGCGTCGCACTGCGGGAAGCAGAGCTTGCCGCAGGGCACGAAGCCCACCAGCGCGTCCGGTGAGACGGCCTTGATGGCCCGCTGGGCGGCGCTGTGGGCCAGCGCGATGTTGTGGTAGATGCGGGCGATCTCGGTCTGAGGCAGCTTCAGGCCCGGGGCCAGCACGCCCATGCCGTAGCCCAGCTCGGTGATGCACTGGGCCTCGTTGATGGTCATGTAGCGCTTCACGCGGTCCCCGAAGCGCCGGGCGACGATGTCCGCGTAGCGGGCGAACCACTCCGCGATCTGCCGGTTCTGCCAGCCGCCCTTCAGCTGCAGCGCGCTGGGCAGGTCCCAGTGGTACAGCGTGGGCATGGGCTCGATGCCGTTCTCGATCAGCGCGTCCACCAGTTCGTCGTAGAAGGCCAGACCGGTTTCGTTCACTTCGCCGTCGCCGTCGGGGATCACCCGGGGCCAGCTGACGGAGAAGCGGTAGGCCTTGATGTTGTGCGCCTTCATCAGCGCCACGTCCTCGCGGAAGCGGTGGTAGGAATCGCAGGCCACGTCGCCGGTGTCGCCGTGCTTCACATGCGCCTCGCCCTGCTCGTGGCAGAAGTCGTCCCAGATGCTGGGCCCCTTGCCGTCCGCGTCCCAGGCGCCCTCGCACTGATAGGCCGCGCAGGCCACGCCCCAGGTGAAATCCTTCGGAAAATGTGCCATGATGTGTCCTCCTTAACTCTTCTCTATGCGGTTGTTCCGTTCAACGATCTCCTGATAGCGCGCGATCACGTCGTCCATCAGCGTTGCCCACGGGATCGGTATGGTGTCGTGGGCGCGCTCGCCGATGCGGCGCAGCGCCTCGGGGTCGGCCAGCGCGCTGTCGATGGTGCGGGCCAGGTCTTCGGCGTCGTCCTCGCAGAGATAGCCGTTCTCGCCCTCGTCGATGCACTCCGCCGCGCTGCTGCCCCGCACCGCCACCGAGGGCGTGTTCATCGCGGCGGCCTCCCGCACCACCAGGCCCGAGGTGTCGTACAGCGAGGGGAACAGGAACAGGTCGGCCCGGCGGTACAGCGCGTTCAGCACCTCCGGGTCGCCGATGTGGCCGGTGAAGGTGACGCGCCCCGAGATGCCCAGCGTCTCCGCCAGCTGGGCCACCTCCTTCTCGTGCGGGCCCTGCCCGGCCAGCACCAATTTGAACGGGTGGGTGAGGGCCGCGCAGGCCTTCAGTATGCAGCGCAGATTTTTCTTCCAGTTGATCTGCCCCACGAACAGCAGCACCGGCGCGTCGTCCCGCAGCTCGAAGCGCCCGCAGACCTCGGCCAGCGCCTGGGCGTTCAGCGGGTGGATGTCGGTGCCGTTGGGCATGACGCGGATGCCCCCGTTGTAGCCGTAGCCCCGCAGCGTGTCCGCCGAGGTGGCGCTGACGGCCCACACCTCGTCGCACTTCTCGTAGAAATTGACCACGTACTTCACGCCCACCTCGGCCAGCAGCTCGATGCCGGTGACCTGCAGGAAGTCGTCGTAGTACTTGGAGTGGAACGAGCCCACCACCGGCAGGCCGCGCTTCTGGGCGAAGGTCAGCCCCACCTGGCCGGCGGTGAAGGGGCTGTGCACGTGCACGATGTCGGCCTGTATGGCCCTCAGCCGGTTCTGGCAGTGGGTGTCAAGGTTGGGCACGCCCAGCCGGTAGCTCTTCATCCGCGGCAGCGGCACGCCGATGTAGTCCACCAGCTCGAACGGATAGCCGCCCCGATAGCCGGTGTCGGTCTGCGGGGCCACCACGTAGCACTCGTGCCCCTTTTGGGCCAGGTTCATCGCGTACTGATAGACCACGTTGCCCACGCCGTCCATGATGGGCAGGAAGGAATCGGAAAACTGGACGATGCGCATGATGTTACTCTCCGTCACTGTTTTAGAATTGGGTTCACGCTTCCATTATAGCACGTTCAGGGCAACGGACGCAATGGTTTTCGCGGCGTTAGCCGGCCGGTTGCGAGGGAATTCGGGGCCTTGCCAAAAGTTATTCGGATTTTTACACATCCATTGGCGAATGTGACTTAATAAGCCATGGTATGTGTGGTATAATCATTGTGTATAAGGACGATTCCGCTCCGGCGCCGCCGGGGCGAAGAAAAGCCGCGACAGGCCTGTCCCGGCGATAGATTCTGAATTGGATTTGGGAGCATTCCACGTGACCAGCGAGCGTTATCCTCAGAGAAGGCCCGGCGTCGCGCCCCGACGCGCGCCGGCGTCGCGCCCTGCCCCTTCGGGGCGCCGCGCCGCCCCCGCGCGGCCTTCGGGCCGCCG
>CACYTF010000094.1 GCA_902777335.1 uncultured Eubacteriales bacterium | reverse complement strand
TGCTGAATGTTTCGACTTCTTCTCGTTTTATCCTTTTGGTTAACACATTGTTAACTATCGCGCTCACTCTTCCTCGCTAAGTAAATGATGTCGCCCTGGAATGGTAAACAAACGCCCTCAGACAAACCAGCGCTCCGCTGATCTGCCCGAGGGCGTCTGTCTATCGATCGCTCGCCGGGATCACTTCTTCAGCAATTCCAGCACCTCGTCCACGCTCTTGCCGCTGGCGGTGATGGCCTCCAACATCTTGGCCCGGTCCTCCTCCGCCTGCTTCTCGGCGGCGACCTTCTCGGCCTTCTCCTTCGCCTTGGTCAGCTTCTTCAGCTCGGCCTTCTTGGCCTTCAGCTCTTCCGTCAGCGCGGCGATCCCGGCCTCGACGGCGGCGATCTTCTCATCGACGTTCTCAACGGTGTCCACGACAACTGCGGTCTTCTTGTTCTTTGACCCCTTCGGTCTCGGCATGACAGACAACTCCTTTTCTGGTTTGTATAGAATAATTATAACCCTTTCGTCGAAAAGTGTCAATAGGACTTACTTTTTCGCTTCCTTCGCCCAGCTGTCCTTCAGCGGCACGGTGCGGTTGAATACCGGGAGCGCGTCGGTGGAGTCGGGGTCCTTGCAGAAGTAGCCCATGCGCAAGAACTGGAAGGTGGCGCCGGCGTCGTGCGCGGCGATCCAGGGCTCGCAGAAGCCCCTCGCCACCGTCAGGCTGTTGGGGTTCAGCTGGTCCATGAAGTCCTTGCCCTCGCTCTCCACGGCGTTGCCGTCCTCGTCCACGGTCACGGCGTTTTCCTCCGGGTCATCCTCGGCCAGTATGGGCTCGTACAGGCGGTACTCGCAGGGCACGCCCTCGGCGGCGCTGACCCAGTGCAGGGTGCCCTTCACCTTGCGGTTCGCGCCCTCGCTGCCGGAGCGGCTGTCCATGTCCACGGTGCAGCGCAGTTCGGTCACGTTGCCCGCCTCGTCCTTGACGAAGTCCTCGCACAGTATGATGTACGCGCCCTTCAGGCGGACCTCCCGGCCGGGGGCCAGGCGGAAGAACTTCTTGACGGGCTCCTCCATGAAGTCCTCGCGCTCGATGTACAGCTCGCGGCCGAAGGCGACCTGGCGGGTGCCGAACTCGGGATGGTCCGGATGGTTCTCGATGGTCAGCGTATCCACCTTGTCCTCGGGCCAGTTGGTCAGCACCACCTTCAGCGGGTTGATGACGGCCATCGCCCGGGACGCGGTGTCGGCCAGGGCCTCGCGCACGCAGTGGTCCAGCAGGTTGCCCTCCACCACGGAATCGGCCTTGGCCACGCCCACGCGGCCCATGAAGTCGTGTATGGCGGCGGCGGGATAGCCCCTGCGGCGCATGGCCACCAGCGTGGGCATGCGGGGATCGTCCCAGCCGGAGACCACGTGCTCCTCCACGAGGCGGCGCAGGTGGCGCTTGGACATCACCGTGCGCTCGATGTTCAGGCGGGCGAACTCGATCTGGCGCGGCGGATGGTCGGTGACGTTGGCGTTGCGCACGAACCAGTCGTACAGCGGGCGGTGGATCTCGTACTCCAGCGAGCACAGCGAATGGGAGATGCCCTCGATGGCGTCCTGGATCGGATGCTGGAAGTCGTACATCGGGTAGATGCACCACTTGTCGCCGGTGCGGTGATGGCTGTGGCGGTTGATGCGGTACATGGTGGGGTCGCGCAGCAGCACGTTGGGATTGGCCATGTCGATCTTCGCCCGCAGCACCCGCGTGCCCTCCTCGAACTCGCCGTTCTTCATGCGCTCGAACAGGTCCAGGTTCTCCTCCACCGGGCGGTCGCGCCAGGGGCTGTTCACGCCGGGCTTGGTCAGCGTGCCGCGGTTGGCGCGCATCTGCTCCGGGGTCTGGTCGTCCACGTAGGCCACGCCGCGGCGGATCATGTCGCGGGCGATCTCGTACAGCCGGTCGAAGAAGTCGGAGGCAAAGTACAGCTTGTCCCACTTGTAGCCCAGCCACTCGATGTCGCGCTGGATGCCCTCCACGAAGGCCGTCTCCTCCTTGGTGGGGTTGGTGTCGTCAAAGCGCAGGTTGCACTTGCCGCCGTACTTCTGGGCGATGCCGAAATCCACGCACAGCGCCTTGGCGTGGCCGATGTGCAGATAGCCGTTGGGCTCCGGCGGGAACCGGGTGTGCACGTGGTCAAAGCGACCGCTGGCCAGGTCCTCCTCGACGAACTCCTCGATGAAATTCGCGGGACGCCTCACTTCATTTTCCATACTGTTTCCTCCCCTTGCCGCCGCGGGCGGCGGATATGTCCATATTTATACCGTATTATAACACGTTTTTTCCCGTCTGAACAGGCTGTACAGGTAAAATGCGCCAAAAAACGGAGGAGAGGCTTCCCTCTCCCCCGCCGCAGTCGCTCCGTCAGATCGCGCCGGCGTCCTCCGGCGCCTCGCCCTCGCCGGCGACGGCCTCCGAAGGCTCCGCCTCGGAGAGCTCCGCCTCCAGCAGCTCCTCGTCCGTCAGCGCCTCGTCGGCCAAATCCGGGTCGGGCGCTTGGGCCTCCGTCGTGTCCGCCCCGGAAATATCCTCCGCCTCCGGCGGCTGAGCCGTGGCGTCGACGCTCTCGGCGGGCAGCTCGACGGAGGTGTTGATGGGCTTGCCGTTGGCGTCCAGCTTCACCTCGGGCTGGATCAGGCCATAGGTCAGCAGGTAGTTGTCCTTGGTCCAGCGCGCCTTGGTCATATCGAAGTTCACCGACTTGCTGGCGACGGCCTTCAGCATGGCCAGGCCGTTCTCGGCGTTCATGATCGTGGGCTGGAAGTCGTTGATATCGCGCCTGGAGGAAATCGTGGCCGGTATGATGTTGATGCCCTGGTCCAGTATGTTCGCCTGGGCGATGCCAAGGCCCGGATTGAAGCTGAAGGTCTGCTGGAAGATCAGGCAGCGCTTGTCCGCCGGATTGGCGTTGCCGGAGAAGCAGAAGTTGCCCAGGCTGTACACGATGTACTTCCCCTTGTAGCTCTCGATGCCCTGGTACACGTGGGGATGCGTGCCGAGGACCAGATCCGCGCCGGCGTCGATGATCGCGTGGCCGAGCTCGGTCTGCTTGTTGTCCTGGGTGTACACGCGCTCGTCGCCCCAGTGGATGTTGACGATCAGCAGGTCGCAGCCCTCCCGGGCTTCCTTCACGGCCTTGACGATCTCCTTCTTGTCATAGCGCCACCAGGTGAAGCCCAGCGCCCGCACGCGGATGCCCTTGATCTCGGCGTCGTAGGCCTTGCTGTAGCCGCAGTAGCCGATGCCGTAGTCGTCCAGCACCTTCGCGGTCTCCTTCAGGCCCTCCTTGCCGTAGTCCAGCGTGTGGTTGTTGCACAGGTTGCACAGCTCCACGCCGGAGCCGGTGAGCACCTTCACGTAGTCGGGATCGCCCTTGAACAGGAACTCCTCGCCCTTCTTCTTCGGCTTCTCGACGGTGGTCAGCGGGCCCTCCAGGTTGACGATGGTCAGATCGTCGGACATGAACAGGTCGCGCACATTGGTGAAGAAGTAGTCGTAGCCGAACTTCTCGACGCACTTCTTGAAGTTCCGGCTGCCCTTGGAGCCGACCTGACCGCCGAAGGTGCAATCTCCCACAGCGGTGATCGTCAAAAGCACCGTGCCGTCGCTCGCCGGTGCCTCGGTGGGCTTTGCCTTGACGGGCGCCTCGGTGGCCGCCTGCACCGGCCCCGCCATCGCCGCCTCGGTCGGGGCGTCCGCGGGGTCGTCCGCGGGCGCTTCGGTGAGCACAGCGGCTTCGTCGGACCCGCTTGCGGACGCTTCGGTGAGCGCAGCGGCTTCGTCGGGCCCGCCTGCGGACGCTTCGGTGAGCGCAATGGCTTCGTCGGGCGCGTCCGCGGACGTTTCCGTGAGCGCGGCTTCTTCGGACCCGTCTCCCAGGCTCCGCACGATCACGGCGGCGGAGGCGTCGTCCGCGTCGGGCAAATTCGCCTGCGCCGTCGCGGGACCGGACGAGGCCTTTTCCTGCGCCTTCGCCGCGGTACCGGCGGCGTCCGTCAGCGCCGGGGCGGCCACCTGCACCGCACCCTCCCGGATGTACCACTGCATGTCGCGGTTGGGCTTCGCGTTGGCGTTGAACACCGCCATGCCCGCCATCGCGCCGATGCCGACCACCGTCAGCAGCGCCAACGCGCCGGCGCGCAGGTGTTTCCGCTTCCTGCGCGGCGCTTCCGCATTATTCTGCTTGTTGTTCTTGCCCATAACAGCAGCCCCTTATCCAATCCTCGCCGAACCCGCCCGCCCAAAGGCGCCGAAATGACAAAAGTTCAGCCTAATTGCATCATTTTGCAATATTATAAAACAAATTTGAAATAATTTCAAGCCCATTTTGATATTTTTATGACAAAATTACACAGCCAAAATCAGGGGGACGGTTCTCTGTGTCATGACACAGAGAACCGTCCCCCTACTACAATATATTTGGTTGGAGTTTTGACAGCCAGTCAGAATGCTGACCATCTTGTTGCCTAAGCTGCTATAATGA
>CACYTF010000093.1 GCA_902777335.1 uncultured Eubacteriales bacterium | reverse complement strand
CATTGAAACAGCATTGATTTACAGGCCGCTTTAGGATATAATGGATAGTGTGGATGTTTAGATTCGATATCTTTCATCCATTTGCCGCAGTATAAGAAATATCACGGCAATCGCCGTGAATCCAAAGCGTATTGCGGCACCGATCGGAAAAAAGAAGGAAAATGCGGGGTGCAAAAGCCGCATTTTCCTTCTTATCCTTATTTCGCCCGTGTTCCTCCGTCTGGCCGCTCTCTCTCCCATATCCCCATGTGTTTCGGTCCTTGCAATCCCGGCGCGGATTGATTATAATGAAGGTAATATCTCACCCGAATAGCGCGTCAAGGGAGGAAGCCTTCGTGAACTGGAAAGTCGTCGTTGAACTCATCGGTTATCTCGGCTCGGCGCTGGTGGTCGTCTCCATGCTGATGACCTCTGTCGTGCGGCTGCGCGTCATCAATCTGATCGGCAGCGCGATCTTCACCTGCTACGCGCTGCTGATCCGCTCCTACCCCACGGCAGTCATGAACCTGTTTCTGGTCGGCATCAACATGTACCATCTCGTGCGCCTTTTGAAGGTCAAAAAGCACTACGACCTCATCCCCACGGACACCCGCGACCGATTCGTCGCCTACCTGCTGGAAAAGAACCGGGACGACATCCGTACATGGTTCCCGGAGTTTGTACTGCCGGAGCGCGGCGACGTGGTCACCTACCTCGTGTGCTGCGACAGCAACCCCGCCGGGCTGTTCCTGGGCAAGCGCACGGATGGCGGCGCCATCGAGGTGCTGCTGGACTACGCCACGCCCGTCTACCGCGACACCTCCGTGGGCCGCTACCTGTACGGCCAGCTGGCGCAAAAAGGCTATAAGTCCCTGGTATTCAAGGCGAACGCCCCGGGGCACGTGGGCTACATGCAGAAGGTCGGCTACCGGAAGAACGACCGGGGCGAATACGTGCTCGCGCTGAAGGCCTGATCGAAATCCCGCCGGAAAGGAGCTGCCCCATGGAATACAAGAATACCGACAAGAAGGCGCTGTGCCGCATGATCGATTCGGCCATGCACTTGATCCCGGCGGACCTGGTCATCCACAACTGCAACGTCGTGGACGTCTATACCGGGACCGTCCGCAGCGATTCCATCGCCGTCACGGACGGCATGATCGTCGGCTTCGGGGCCGACTACCGCGGCCAGGCGGAGATCGACGCGAAGGGCGCCTACGCCGCGCCCGGGCTCATCGACGCGCACATCCACATCGAGTCCTCCTACACCTCGCCCGAGGAGTTCGGGCGCATGGTGGTGCCGCGGGGGACGACCACCGTCATCGCCGACCCCCACGAAATCGTGAACGTGTACGGCCTGGAGGGCTTCAACTACATGATCCGCGCCGCCAGCCGGACGGAGCTCACGGTGCGCTACATGGTGCCCAGCTGCGTGCCCGCCACCAGCCTGGAGGATTCCGGAGCCGTGGTGAACGCCTTCGACATGCAGTGGCCGATGGGCGACCGCCACGTGCCGGGGCTCGGCGAATTCATGAACTACCCGGGCGTCATCAACAAGGAGGAGGACGCGCTCAACAAGCTGCTGGCCGCGCTGAACACGGGCAAGGTCATCGACGGCCACTCTCCCGGCGTAAGCGGCGCGGCGCTGAACGCCTACGCGGCCTCGGGCGTGAAGACCGATCACGAATGCACGACCATCCGGGAGATGGTGGACCGCCTGCAGCGCGGCATGTACGTGCAGATGCGCGACGGCTCGGCCTGCCATGATCTGAAAACCCTGATCCCCGCCCTCACGCCGTACAACTACCGGCGCTGTCTGCTCTGCTCCGACGACCGCCAGCCCAGGACGATCCTGGAGGAGGGGCACATCGACAACCACCTGCGCACACTGGTCCGGGCGGGCATTGACCCGGTGATGGCCGTCTGCATGGCCACGCTGAACGCCGCGGAGTGCTACAAGCTGGAGGACCGCGGCGCGCTGGCGCCGGGCAAGCGGGCCGACATCGTGCTGTTTGACAACCTCGTGGACTTCCGCGCGCAAATGGTGTTTATCGAGGGCAAAAAGGTGGCGGAGAACGGCCAATACCTGCTGCCCGTCGAGAAGGCGGCGATCACCTCCGTGCGCGGCTCCATCCACGTCAAACCCTTCTCCGTCGACCAGCTGAAGCTGCGCCTTGGGAGCGACCGTGTGCGCGCCATCGGCATCGTCAAAGACGGCGTCACGACGCGCTCGGAGGTGGTGCGCGTGCGGCGCGACGCGGACGGCGACTTCGTGTTTGACCCATCGCAGCCCGTCGTCAAGGTGGCCGTGCTGGAGCGCCATCACAACACCGGCAAGATCGGCCTGGGCCTTTTGAAGAACTACGGCATCCAGCGGGGCGCCATCGCCCTCTCCGTCGCGCACGATTCCCACAACATACTCTGCGTGGGCGTGAACAACGAGGAAATGTACGCCGCCATACAGGCGCTGATCGCCCAGGAGGGCGGGTTTGTGCTGGTGGAAAGCGGCGAGGTGGTCGCGTCGCTCCCGCTGCCCATCGCGGGCCTGATGAGCGACCTGCCCGGCGAGGCGGTGGCGGAGCGCCTGAAAGCGCTGCACGACGCGGCCCACGAGCGGCTGGGCGTCAGCCGGGATGTCGAGCCGGTCATGACGCTCTGCTTCATGAGCCTCATCGTGATCCCGGAGCTCAAGATCACCACCCGCGGCCTTTTCGACGTGTCCAAATTCGACTTCGTACCCCTGGAAGCCGATTGAGGCTTCATCCATATGACAAATGAATCGGGAGGCAACACCATGAAAAAGCTGACGACGATCCTGCTGACCCTGGCCCTGCTCATCTGCGGTCTGTCCGCGATGGCTCAGAGCGACTTCACCTACTTCCCCGAGAGCGAGGACTATACGGGCACCTGGTATGCGGACGACACCATATTGGAGATCGTGCACATGGACGACGATTACAACCTGTTCTCCTGCGTCGTGACCAAGTACGCCTCCGAGCAGGAGGGCGTTCGCTGGATCTACGACGGCTGCGCCTACGACGACGTGGGCAAGGCGCTGGCCAGCCTCGAAATCGGCGCCAAGTTCGACGTGCGTTTCGACGAGAACGGCGACCTGCTCTCCTCCGAGCCGGTTTACTACGAGGACGGCGCGGCGACCTTCGCGCTGAACGCGGACGGCACGCTGACCTGGACGGATTTCAAGGAAGCCCCCGGCGAGAACGCGCTCGTGTTCCAGAAGGTCGAGCGCTACGCCGCGAATCCCGTGGCCGCCTACGAGGGCGAGTGGATGGCGGACCGCGCCCTCATGACCATCGAGGCGCTGGACGATGGGATCACCTGCACCATCCACTGGGCCGGCAGCGCGTTTGACGAAGCCGTCTGGGAATACGCGTGCGCGTACGACGAGGCGTCCGGCGGCCTGACGGCCCCGGAGAACGGCGTCAAGCGCATCGTGACCTACGGCGAGGGCGGCGATGTCCTGTCCGACGAGGTCGAGTACGACGACGGCGCGGCGACCTTCGTCATCGACGGCGCGGGCAACCTGGCCTGGACCAACGTGAAGGAGGATTCCGTCGAGACGCCGTTTGAAAAGGTGGGCGGCCTGACCGACTACAGCGGCGTCACGACGATGGACCGGGCCGAGATCGAGGCCTTCGCCGAAAAGGTGCGCGACGCCTACCTGAAGAGCGATTGGGCCACGCTCGCGCCGCTGATCAACTACCCGATCACCCTCGCCCCCGACCAGGAAATCGCCACCCCGCAGGACTTCACCGCGTACATGTTCGACAAGATGCCCACGGAGGCGGATCGCGCCGCGATGGAGGAAGAGGACTGCCGCGACCTGTTCGTCAACGGCGAGGGCATCTGCCTGGGCAGCGGACAGGTCTGGCTGATCGACGCGAACTTCAACGGCGTCGAGCAGACAGCCGCCCCGCTCCTGCAGATCATCGCGATCCAAGGCGTAGAATAATACACACCCCCGCGCACATGAGGACGATCCTCAACGGCATCCAGTTAAGGCGTGCCAAAAGCTTCCCCACCGCAGTGGGGAAGTCCCCGCGAAGCGGGGGATAGGGCCCTCCAACCGCTTAACGTAATGCCGTTGGGGCCGTCCTCTTGTGTTCTAAGAACAATGAGAATCGGAGGATGCCATCTTGGAGATCAATGAATTGAAGCTGAAAGATCTGCAGCCCTCACAGTTTTATATTTCTGAGAAGAAGCTTAAGGATGTTGAGGGCTGGCTGAACCCAACAGACCTTTCCTGCTTTGAGCCGATCCCGGTCAAGCTGTTGGACGGAAGACTGGTCATGACAGATGGGCATACCAGGGCTGTAGCCGCGTTACGGGCAGGTCTTGAAATGGTTCCCTTGGTCTGGGATGAGGACGAACTGTCCTGGGATATGTACCGTGCTTGCGTATCGGCCTGCCGAGAGCAAGCGATAGAGTCGCCCATCGACCTGCTGCCACGGATTATCTCTGAAGAGCAATACCGGGAACAATGGGATAAATGGTGCGACCGTATGCAGGCAGAGGTAGAACGGAACAGGATCGTTGTCAAACCGTATACCGAAGAGGCAATCCCGGATGTTCTGTCGTTTGAAAAGGCACTGCGAGAGGAAGAAGATGTCTGGGGCTGGGAGATCAATGCGGAGTATATAAAAAGTGTTACTGCCAGCTTCCATGACATTCGGTTTTCCAACGCGCTTTCTTTTTTGGCATATCAAAACGAGCGTGTGATTGGCCGAATTGACGCCGTCTTGATCCCTTCGCATTTTGATGGTTCCATAAAAGCTTATCTGGATTGGGTCTGTGTTTTAAAGCGCTGCCGTCATAAAGGCGCAGCACAAATGCTTCTTTCTGCACTGAGGGATGCTCTGAAGACTCAACATGTTGACACGCTGATTGCTCTGACTGCCGGCGACGATGAAGCGCAAAGGTTCTATAAAGCTGTCCCTAATTCCATAATGCGAGATACTGGAATTTGGATCGACATATAATAAGGCTCATCACGGAAACTTGTGGGATTGGAGTTCCCCCTCTCCGCCCTTCGGGCACCTCTTCCGGGGGCCTGCCGGACCGGCCTCGCTGAAAACAGTCCACTGGACTGTTTTCCGGGCGCTGCGGCCCCCCTCACGGGGGCGAGGCAAGGAGGATAACGCAGAGTTCGAGGTTAGCGCACCCGCACGGCAAGGGGGATAGCGGGGAGTTCCAGGTCAGCGCACCCGCGCGGTAGCCTTGGCTCGCCCCGGTGACGG
>CACYTF010000092.1 GCA_902777335.1 uncultured Eubacteriales bacterium | reverse complement strand
TGTTACCCTGAACCTCCGGGGCTCTTTCTTTCCTTCCCCCTCGGTTCGTATATTATTATACTCATTTTGTTAGCACTGTCAAGAGGTGAGTGCTAATTTAATGGTGAACAATTCGTGAACGGATTGCAGAGAATCATTCAATCCAGAATAATTTGATTCGCTCCAGGAATAATCGTGTGAATGCGGGATTATTTGGAAGCCGATGGCATACGATATTATTGTTGGCGAATAGTATAATCACCCCAAAGGATAACAACGATCCCGGCACGATACCGGGCGTAGTTGTCCTTGCTTTTATATTTCCATTCCAATTTGCTCCGGCGCTGCCGATTCTGTCGGGCGGTATTGAACGTCCAGGATCGCATTCCACAAAAGGTCGCCCGCGCTGTATTTCGGATTGATCCAGTCCGGCGCCATATTCGAGGGGAACGCCCATGGTTCCCTGTGTTGTGTGAAACGGGATAAGAGCTGATATATTACAGCCCCGGGGATTGTGAATCTCCCCGGGGCCTCGTTGTTATATTTATTCCTCGAATAACGGCGCGAGCGCTTCCTGATTTTCCTGCAGCGCCTGCATCGCTCCAGTGGCGGGCGTCGGTGTCGCTGTCGCCGAACACGTAGTCCTCCTGGCCGTAGTCGATCACGTCGAAGCCGGGCACGGCCTTGCTCGCGCCCTTGGTGCGGTAGGCCATGCCATCCGCCAGGGAGAAGGACACGTTGCCTTCACCGTCGATGCTGACCCAGCCGGACAGATCAGTGCCCGTCGCGGATTCAGCCGTGCCGTTGGCGGTCTGAGGCTCGGCTTCGGCCTTCACGGTTTCGACGCCGCTGACATATTCGCCATACATCATGTCCACCCACAGCGGCAGGCTGTTGCCAAGCACCTCGCTGGGCACATGGCCGCCGTCCCACTGCCATTCAATCGTGGCGTCGATGCCCGCGTTCAGCGCGGCCAGTTGGAGATTCAGCGAGTTGAACATGGAAATATCGCCCTCCACCGCGCCGCACACGATGCGCATCCAGGTGGGATTGGCCGTGCCTTCCGCGCCGATGTAGTTCAACGGGTTGTAGAGATCCACGATGTTCTTGCCATAGGCGTCGCCCGCCTGGATCCCGGCGATGTCCGCTTCATACGCGGCCAACATAACTTCATAGCTGGCGTAGTTGTTGGAGTTGGTGCTGCTGCCCGCAGCCTGGGTCGTGCCTGCGTCAGGCGTGCCCACATCCATTTCGTCACCGCTGCTGTTCTCGGCCACATCGGCATTGTCAAAGCTGCGCTCGGAGGATTCAGGTTCAGCCTCGTCCATGTCGGAAGGCATTTCACCCGTATCGGAGGGCGCTTCGCCGTCAGCGGGCATATCGCCCATATCTTCTGTGATGGCTTCAGTGGTATCATCGGCATCCGTGCTGATCGCGTCAGAGGGCATTTCACCCATGTCGGAAGGCATTTCCCCGCTGCCGGGGCCGCCCATACCTCCATCCGGAGGCGTGCCGCCAGGGCCACCGTTTCCGCCGGGGCCGCCCATGTCACCGCCGGGACCGCCCATGCCGCCGCCGGAGCTGCCCTTGGCATAACGGCCTTCGATGAACGCCTGCGCCTTGTCGGCGGTAGTCATCGCGGCAACATCCTCATCGGACAGCGCCGCACCATCGGCGTCAAACCACGTCCAGCCTTCCGCGTAATTCAGGTTATCCACGTACCATTGCAGGTTCTCGGTCAGCTCGGCCAGATAAAGGTCAATGTAGCTGCCGCCGTAACCGCTGGTGTCCGGATACTTTTCCGTGTCGTATTCGATGGTCAGGCTCACGGTGCTGTTCAGTTCACCATCGCCGTCAAGGTCAAAACCGACCTTCGCTTCGTCAACGGTCAGATTCTGGCCATTGATGTATTCCATGTATTCGTGAGAGAGCACTTCCGCCAGCGCCTGCTGGAAATCGGTGTTGAAATTGAAATCGGGGTTCATCGTATATTCCAGTGCCATCGCCATGTCCGCTTCGTACAGCGAGGTGATGGCGCTGTAGGCCACGCAGCCCCACGCGCCGTCGGAGAGTTCCACCTCTTCGCTGTCGATGGTGACCGTGGTGCAATAGCTGCCGTCTTCGTTCCGGTATACGCCCACCGCACCCACTTCGATCTGATAATCCCAGAAATCCGGATTATTGGAAGTCGCCGCGAACATGGCCGCGTGCGCGCCGCCGCCGGAGCCGCCAGTGGAGACCCAGCAGTCCACGCTGCCAGGCAGGTTGCCCAGCAGAATGTTGTACTTCACATAGCGGGTCGCCGCCTTCTGATCCACCAGGCAGCTCGGCGCGTCGCCGGTATACACAGTCTCTCCGGCTTCATTGGTATAGCTGTCCTGCTTGCCGCGATTGCCGCAGGCAACGTTGATATAGCCCTCGGCGGCGTAGGTCGCGGCGGCGGTCGTGTTGCTGGAATTGCCATACCCCGCCGCGCCGGTATTGAGGATCACCGGGGCCGTGGCGGCGGTGTAGGTCTGGCCGTTGGTGCTGGTGATCTCGGCTTCATAATCGATCACCAGGCTGCCCTTCACGGCCTCGGTCGCGGTCTGGGCCGTCACATCCGCCGCGCCGTCGCCGTCGGTGTCGATGCCCACCACATACGCACCGGGCACGCACACCGACACGCCCTCCTCGTTCTCGATGACGGGATTTGTCACCGCCATGACCACGGACAGCGTCCAGGCATCGGAGCCGGAATTGTAGGTCCATTCCTGATCGGCATTGTTCGCCAGGTTCAGCGCCGCCTCGATCGCCTCTTTATCGGAGGCGGTCGTCGTGTCTTCGGCAACGCAGACACAGGATATCACAAGGATCAGGGACAACAGTATCGCAAACAGCTTCTTCATCGCGCACATCCCTCCTGAAACGGTATCAGCGGAAGCAAAGTATCTTCCTGCTGATACCATCATAGCGCGTGAAAATTGAAATTCGATTGAAATCACGCCGCCGGAAATGAAACATCGACCGTAAAACAACCGTTGACATACTCCGCCCGGATCGATCCCTTATGCGCCTCGACGATCTCCCTCGCGATGGACAGTCCGAGGCCGTAATGCTGTTTGACGGTTCCTCCGTTCCGCGCCTCGTCTACCCTGTAAAAGCGTTCGAACAGACGCGCCGTCTGCGTATCGGAAATTGCGGCGGAGGGATTTGACACGCGAAGCGCGGCGTATCCGCGCTCCTTCTTCAACCGAATGCTGACAGGCGCGTTTTCGAGGGCGTATTCCATCGCGTTATCCAGAAGGATCGACATCAGGCTTTTCAATCGCTCTCCGTCCCCTTCGATGGCGATGGATTCCTCGATTTCGACCTTTAGAGCGTGTCCCTTTTCATAGCCGACGCCCTCAAACGCAAGCGCCGCGCCTTCCACGATGCGGCTCAGATCCTGTGTCTCATGGGCGATCGCAGGCTTATCCAGCCGCGACAGCATTAGCATCTGTCCCACCAGCGTTCCCATGCGCCGATTCTCAGCTTCGATGTTATCCAGCCAACGACTTTCTCCGACATCCTTTCGCAGCAAAACCGCGTTTGTGTCGATCACCGCGATCGGCGTCTTCAATTCATGGCTGGCATCCGCGATAAAGCGGCGCTGACGGGCATCGTTTTCCTCCAGGGGGCGAACCATGCGCCGGGCCGACCAAAGGGACAGCGACAGCAGCACCAGAACCATGACGCTTCCATAGCGCAAGGTGTTTTTAAGCAGCGCGGAGGCGCTTTCGCTGACCAGCGTGTTATCCAGCATCACGACCAGCGTCCGTCCGTCGCGCGTCTCCGTGTGGTAGACCCATGCCTCCCACACCCCGTCCGGGCGAGCGTGCGCCGTCAGCTCCCGCGCCATCCCGGCCATGGTCTCGTCATCCAATCCGCTTCGGTGAGGCTCGTTGTTTATGGCGGCGATTTTTCCGGCTTTATCTATTTCAACGGAATAAAATTGCGAACCTGAGCCGCCTGGCGCAATATGCTGCGGCGGCTGGCCGCCGTCCGCGTTCGGCGGCGGATCAAACACGCCGGATGGATTTCCGTTCTCCCAATAAGCCTGCGCGTACAACGCCATCATGTCGCGGTCCGCTGATAGCATATCGCGATAGCTGGTCAGGAAAATCACCGCAAGCGTTCCTATAAACAGCGTCAGCAGCGAAAGGCTCATGGCCGCTACGATTTTTCGCTTGAGCTTTTTATACACCGGCATCCTCCCTGATCTGATAGCCCAGTCCGCGCCGCGCCTTGATTCCCACCCCGGAGCCGATGAATTTCAGCTTGCGCCGCAGGAAGGTAAGGTAGACCTCGACGTTGTTGTATTCGGCAGTGTCCTGATACCCGTATGCCCGCACCGCCAAAAGCTCCCGGGTGATTGTGCGGCCATCGGTTTCGATCAGCGCGTCCAGCAGCTTCGCCTCCTTTGGCGTCAGGCGAACGGACTGTCCGGTATGCAGGCAGAGCAGATCAAAGCCGTCCATGGTCAGGACGATGTCGCCGTAACGCTTGCCCGCATTGGCCGGCGTGACGCGCCGGGTCATTGCCCGCACGCGCGCCAGCAGCTCCCGCGCGTCGAAGGGCTTGATCAGGTAATCATCCGCCCCGCTGTCCAGACCGATCACCTTGTCTTCCACGGCGTCTCGGGCCGTGAGCATCAATATGGGAAGCGACCGCCCGGCCTGCCGCGCGGCGGCGGCAATTTCAAAACCGGACGCGCCGGGAAGCATCACATCCAGTATCGCGGCATCGAAATCCTGGTCAACAATGGCAAGCATACCCTGTTGGCCGTCTGTACAGACGCATACTTCATAGCCTTCTCTGCGAAGTAACTCCCCAAGCGCCTCGGACATCCGAGGCTCATCTTCTACAATAAGCAAGCGAATCATGTTTCATAGCTCCGTCCGGGATTCAGATTATCGAAGTGCCCAAACCAATTATAGCACGCGGTGTTGGTTCTATCAACGCTGGATTTCGCACAGAGAAGCGTGCGCCTGTTATCCATTACAAGCTCGCTTATAGCCAATACGTATTCTGATGTCTCAGTTGACAACAGGGCGTGCCTTTCAACTCGAAGGAGCGGCCGGAAGCGGTTGATACCTCCTATATAAGCCTGACGGCCAGCAGCCCGATCTGTTGAGCGAATTGCTCAGCGCCGGAATCGTCACCCAGGCCGAATACGACGCGCTCAGCGCCGCGATCACAGTCAGCTGATACGAAATATTGTGATGTTGTGGGAAATCGAATGCGCTTTCTTTGTTCAGTTCAATGTGATATACTGTTATCACATACAAACGGCAGGAGGATACCCATGCCCATGAATATCGACCGCCAGCTTCGGGAGCGCATGGCCCACGACACCGCGGTTTTTCCCATCAGCTTTTTCGAGGATGAGTTTCTTGTGCTGCCCACCCGCTCCATACCGCTGCACTGGCATCCAGAGTATGAATTCGTCACGGCGTCCAGCGGCGTATTGGAGGTACAGGTCGGCCAGGCCCTGCAACGGCTGGAGGCGGGCGACAGCTTGCTGATCAACGGCAACGTGCTGCACGCCATGCGGCAGATCGAGGGCGAGCGGCCCGACGCCATGCCGAATATCGTTTTTTCGGGAACGCTCATCGCGCCGGAGGGCAGCGCCATCCATGACAGGTATATTCGTCCCATTGCCGCGAGCGATGATCTGCCCTTCGTTCTTTTTAAACACGGCGCGGGATGGCATGACGCGGTCAACGACGCTCTGGCAGAGGTTTATCGGCAATTGCGCGACGCCGGGGCCTGCCACGAGATGGCGGTGCAGCGACAGCTCAGCAGCATATTTGAAGCGATCTTTCGGCATTTGGAGGAGCTGCCAAGAACCGGCACTACGCGGGTGCAGCTTGCCGTTCAGGTCCGGCTCCAGCAGATGCTTACCTTCATTCGCGCGCATTATGCTGAGAGCATCACGCTCGCCGACATCGCTGCCGCGGCCAGCGTCAGCAAGAGCGAGGCAAACCGCTGCTTCAACGCCTATATGAATTGCACGCCCATTGACGCGCTGATCCAGTACCGTCTGGAGACGGCGCGAAGGCTGCTGGGCGATTCCACGCGCACAATACGTGAGATCAGCGAAGCCTGCGGTTTCAATTCCGAGAGCTATTTCAGCCGTCGCTATCGGCGTGTCTATGGCTGCACACCCGGACAGGGCAGGAGCTGAGCTTTCCGGAGTTGGGAATATCGTTCAATGATGTGGCAACTATATGCATTGTTTTTGGATAAAAATGATAATATAATACCTCTCGAGGCGGACGCTTACAGCACAAGCGCGTCAAGGGAGGTATTATTCATGAGGATCGACGGCAATCAAAAGGAGAAGGACACACTGCAAATCGGGAGGGACTGAAGTTTGAAACCACCACATGACAAAAAGACATAGCAAAGCAAGCCACCCCCAGCAGGAGGAAGCAGCAGATCTGAGAGGGTAGTCAGCTGGATGGGG
>CACYTF010000091.1 GCA_902777335.1 uncultured Eubacteriales bacterium | reverse complement strand
CAGCATTCTGACTGGCTGTCAAAACTCCAACCAAATATATTGTAGTAGGGGGACGGTTCTCTGTGTCATTGACACAGAGAACCGTCCCCCTGATTTTGGCATGGAATTGTGCGGCGGATAAAGGTGCGATAAAAGGCGCGTTAAAAGTGTACGGAGGGGGCCATTCTTTACCTGTTTATGCATGTCTGAGCAGGGGCAAAAGTGGTATAATTATTATAAGAAGAAAAAATATGCGCCGTCCTGTTTTCGGCGCGGGGAGAGGCCCGAATATGCAAAGAGACAACCATTACGACGAGAGCCAGATACAGGTGCTGGAGGGCCTGGAGGCGGTGCGCCGCCGGCCGGGCATGTATATCGGCTCCACGGACGAGCGGGGCCTTCATCATCTGGTGTATGAGATCGTGGACAACGCCATCGACGAGGCGCTGGCCGGCTTCTGCGACAACATCGAGGTCACGCTGAACGCGGACGGCTCGGTGACGGTGCAGGACAATGGCCGCGGCTTCCCGGTGGGCATCCACCCCAAGATGCACCGCCCGGCGGTGGAGGTGTGCCTGACGGTGCTGCACGCCGGCGGCAAGTTCGGCGGTGAGGGCTACAAGGTGTCCGGCGGCCTGCACGGCGTGGGCGCGTCGGTGGTGAACGGCCTGTCCAGCCATCTGCAGGTGAACGTGTACCAGGACGGCAAAATCTACCAGCAGGAGTACGAGCGCGGCAAGATCCTCTACGACCTGAAGGTGGTGGGGGAAACCGACCGCACCGGCACCACCATCCGCTTCTGGCCCGACGTGAAGACCGGGGAAGACCCGGAGCCCGGCATCTTCGAGACCGGCAATTTCGACTTTGACACGCTGAAGACCCGCTTCCGCGAGATGGCCTTTCTGAACGCGGGCATCCGCATCGTGTTGCGGGACGAGCGCTGCGAGCCGGTCAACGAGAAGGTGTTTCACTACGAGGGCGGCATCGTCAGCTTCGTGGAGTACCTGAACCGCCACAAGACGCCGCTGTTCGCCCCGCCGGTGTACATCTCCGGCGTGAAGAACGGCTCCACCGTCGAGGTGGCGCTGCAGTGGAACGACAGCTTCAACGAGAGCGTGTTCGCCTTCGCCAACAACATCCACACCCCCGAGGGCGGCACCCACCTGGCGGGCTTCCGAAACGCCATCACGAAGGTCATCAACGACTACGGCAGAAAGACGGGCATGCTCAAGCCCAACGACGCCAACCTGACCGGCGACGACGTGCGCGAGGGCCTGACCGCCATCGTGTCCGTCAAGCTGGTGGAGCCCCAGTTCGAGGGTCAGACCAAGACCAAGCTGGGCAACAGCGAGATCCGCCCGCTGGTGGATTCGATGGTCACCGAGAAGCTGTCCGCCTACCTGGAGGAGAACCCCGGCTCGGCCCGCGCGGTGCTGGACAAGTGCCTGTCCGCCGCCCGCGCCCGCGAGGCCGCCCGCAAGGCCCGCGACCTGACCCGCAGGAAGACGGCCCTGGAGAGCGCGGCGCTGCCCGGCAAGCTGGCGGACTGCTCAGAGCGCGACCCGGCCAAGTGCGAGATATTCATCGTCGAGGGCGACAGCGCCGGCGGCAGCGCCAAGCAGGGCCGCGACAGGCACTTCCAGGCGATACTGCCGCTGCGGGGCAAGATACTGAACGTGGAAAAGACCCGCATCGACAAGGCCCTGGGAAACGCCGAGATCAAGGCCATGATCACCGCCTTTGGCGCGGGCTTCGGCGCGGAGTTCGACCCGGCCAAGCTGCGCTACCACCGCATCGTGTGCATGACCGACGCCGACGTGGACGGCAACCACATCCGCATACTGCTGCTCACGTTCTTCTACCGGTTCATGCCCCGGCTGATCGAGGACGGCTACGTCTACGCCGCCCAGCCGCCGCTGTACAAGGTGACCCGCGGCAAGCAGGAGCAGTACGTCTACTCCGACTCCCAGCTGCAAAGGCTGCTGGACGAGATGGGCCGCGACGCCAAGCCCGAGATCCAGCGCTACAAGGGCCTGGGCGAGATGAGCTACCAGCAGCTGTGGGAGACCACCATGAACCCCGAAACCCGCAGCATGTACCGCGTGGAGATGAAGGACGCCATCGCCGCCGACGAGCTGTTCAACCTGCTCATGGGCGACCAGGTGGAGCCCAGGCGCGAGTTCATCGAGCAGAATGCGAAGCTGGTGGCGGACCTGGATATTTAAGTGGAGGGACATAGATTGGCAGACGAATTCAACATCGGCAAGCTCACGCCGTTAAACATCGAAGACGAGCTCAAAAAATCCTTCATCTCCTACGCCATGGCCGTCATCGTGACGCGCGCGCTGCCGGACGTGCGGGACGGGTTGAAGCCGGTGCACCGGCGCATCCTGTACTCGATGAACGAGATGGGCATCACGCCGGACAAGCCCTACCGAAAGTCCGCGCGCATCGTGGGCGACGTGCTGGGCAAGTACCACCCCCACGGCGATTCCAGCGTCTACGACGCCATGGTGCGCCTGGCTCAGGATTTCTCCATCCGCTACACGCTGGTGGAGGGCCAGGGCAACTTCGGCTCCGTGGACGGCGACGGCGCGGCGGCCATGCGTTACACCGAGGCGCGGCTTTCCAAGCTGAGCATGGAGATGGTGCGGGACATCGACAAGGAGACCGTCGACTTCTACCCGAACTTCGACGAGACCCTGATGCAGCCCGCCGTGATGCCCAGCCGCTTTCCGAACCTGCTGGTGAACGGCTCCAGCGGCATCGCCGTGGGCATGGCCACCAACATACCGCCCCACAACCTGGGCGAGGTCATCGACGCCTGCGTGCACTACATCGACCATCCGGACTGCACCGTGGACGACCTGATGCAGTTCGTGAAGGGCCCGGATTTCCCCACCGGCGGCGTGATCCTGGGCAAGCGCGGCATCTACGACGCCTATCACGAGGGCCGGGGCCGCATCATCGTGCGGGCCAAGAGCGAGATTGAGGAGATGAGCCAGGGCCGCCAGCGGATCGTCGTCACCGAGATCCCGTACATGGTGAACAAGGCCAAGCTGATCGAGAAGATCGCCGAGATGGTCCACGAGAAGGCCGTGGAGGGCATCAGCGACATCCGCGACGAATCCGACCGCCAGGGCATGCGCATCGTCATCGAGCTGAAGCGCGACGTGAACGCCAACGTGGTGCTGAACACGCTGTACAAGCACACCCAGCTGCAGGACACCTTCGGGGCCATCATGCTGGCGCTGGTGGACGGCACGCCGAAGATACTGAGCCTGCGGCAGATGATCCACCACTACCTGGAGCACCAGGAGGACGTGATCCGCCGCCGCACCCAGTACGATCTGAACAAGGCCGAGGCCCGCAGCCACATCCTGGAAGGCCTGATCATCGCGCTGGACAACATCGACGAGGTCATCGCGCTGATCCGCGGCAGCCGAACCGCTCAGGAGGCCAAGGAGGGCCTGATGAGCCGGTTCGGCCTGACCGAGCGCCAGGCCCAGGCGATACTGGACATGCGGCTGCAGCGCCTGACCGGCCTGGAGCGCGACAAGATCGAGGCCGAGTACGCGGAGCTGCAGAAGCTGATCGCCTACTACCGGGCCGTGCTGGCCGACGAGAGCATGGTGCTGGGCATCATCAAGGACGAGATCCTCGAGATCAAGCGCAAGTACGCCGACGAGCGCCGCACCGAGATTTCCGCCCTGGACGGCGAGATCGACATGCTCGACCTGATCCAGGAGGAGGACATGGTGGTCACGCTCACCCACTACGGCTACGTGAAGCGCCTGCCCAAGGCCACCTACCGCGCCCAGAAGCGCGGCGGCAAGGGCGTGGTGGGGGCCACCACCCGCGAGGAGGACTTCGTGGAGCAGATGTACGTGGTCAACACCCACGACACGCTCATGTTCTTCACGAACCGCGGCCGCGTGTACCAGCTGAACTGCTACCAGATTCCGGAGGCCGGCCGCACCGCCAGGGGCACCGCCATCGTGAACCTGCTGCAGCTGGACGCCGGCGAGAAGGTGAAGGCGCTGCTGCCGGTGCCCGCCGAGAAGGTGGCGGGGCACTACCTGATCATGGCCACGAAGAACGGCGTGATCAAGCGCACCGAGCTTTCCGAGTTCACGAACCTGCGCAAGGCCGGCCTGATCGCGCTGGTGCTGCGGGAGGACGACGAGCTGATCGGCGTGGCGCTCACCGACGGCAGCTACGAGCTGCTGCTGGGCACCCGCGACGGCATGGCCATACGCTTCCCCGAGACGGACATGCGCCCCATCGGCCGCGCGGCCATGGGCGTGAAGTCCATCGAGCTGAACCGGGGCGACGAGGTCGTGGACATGTGCCCCGTCTTTGAGGGCATGAAGGTGCTGTCCATCACCGAGAACGGCTACGGCAAGCTCACCGAGATCGACGAGTACCGCGTGCAGAGCCGCGGCGGCAAGGGCATCAAGGCCATGAACCTGACCGCGAAGACCGGCCGCCTGACCTGCCAGCTGCTGGCCGATGAGGCCGAGGACATACTGCTGATCACCGACGACGGCACGATCATCCGCACGCCGGTCAGCTCCATCTCCACGCTGGGCCGCAACACCCAGGGCGTGCGCCTGATGCGCGTGGCGGAGGAGAGCAAGGTGGTCTGCGTGGCCCGGGCTGAGGCCGAGGAGGACGAGACCGACGAGGCCGACGACACCGCCGACACTTCGCCGGAGGATGAGATCTGATCTATAATTCGGGCCGGTATAGCAAAAGCTATACCGGCCCGAATTATCCACAGGAGGTGTTAACAACATGATCGAAGTAGCCTTTTACGACGCCAAGGCCTACGACAGGCCGTCGTTTGAGCGCTGTGGCGGGCAGCGCGATGTGCGCTTCCGCTTTTTAGAGACCAAGCTGAACGAGGACACGGTGGCGCTGGCCCAGGGCTGCGACGCGGTGTGCGTGTTCGTGAACGACGCCGTGAACGCCACGGTGATCGACCGGCTGTACGCCTACGGGGTCCGGCTGATCGCGCTGCGCTCGGCGGGCTACAACAACGTGGACGTGAAGCACGCCTACGGCAAGGTCCACGTGGTGCACGTGCCGGCCTATTCGCCCTACGCGGTGGCCGAGCACGCCATGGCGCTGCTGCTCACGTCGGTGCGGCGCATCCACAAGGCCTACAACCGCACCCGGGAGTTCAACTTCTCGCTGAACGGGCTGACGGGCTTCGACCTGCACGGCAAGACCGTGGGCGTGGTGGGCACCGGCAAGATCGGGCGCATCTTCGCGGACATCTGCAAGGGCTTCGGCATGAACGTGATCGCCTACGACCTCTTTCCGGCCAGGGAGAGCGGCATCGAGTACGTGTCGCTGGACGAGCTGCTGGCGCGCAGCGACATCCTGTCGCTGCACTGCCCGCTGACCGACGGCACCCGCCACATGATCAACGCCGGGGCCATCGAACGGATGAAGAAGGGCGTGGTGATCGTGAACACCTCCCGCGGCGCGCTGATCGACGCGGAGGCGCTGCTGGAAGGCATCAAGGCCCGCAAGGTCGGCGCGGCCTGCCTGGACGTGTACGAGGAGGAGGCCGACGTGTTCTTCGAGGACCGCTCCGGCCACATCATGGACGACGAGCTGCTCTCCCGGCTCATCTCAATGCCCAACGTGATTGTCACGTCCCACCAGGCGTTTCTGACCGAGGAGGCCCTCAACAACATCGCCGAGACCACCGTAAACAACATCCGCTCCTGCTTCGACAACGACGGCGTGTGCGACAACGAGCTGTGCTACCGCTGCGGGAATATCGAAAGGTGCAAAAAGGAACGGAAGGAGAGGTGCTTTTAGGGAGTAGGCAATAGGCAATAGGGGATTGGAGGTCGATTCCTCCAATCGCCTTTTTTTCCAGCCAAAATCATAGGGACGGTTCTCTGTGTCGTTACACAGAGAACCGTCCCTATGATTTTGGTGGCAGTGAGGAGTCAACGGGGACGACTCATCGGGTTCCCCTCTCAGGCGCTGCGCGCCAGCTCTCCCCGTCACCGGGGCGAGCCAAGGCTGCCGCGCGTGAGTCACTTGGGGACAGGTTCCTCCTGACTCATTTCGTACACTCAAACAAGGGGACCGGATTGCCACGTCGGCCAGCCTGACGGCTGGCCTTCTCGCAATGACAGAGCGGGAGGGGTTGCGCCCTGCGTGTCATTGCGAATTGACCCCGCGCCAGCGAGGATGACGTGGCAATCCGGTCCCGGGCAGGCGGCGACCTCATCCGTCAGCGCTGACGCGCTGCCACCTTCCACAAAGGGGAAGGCTTCTCGGTCCCCCTTGAATCAATCAAATCCCGTCAGGGATTTGCACCTGAATTCCTCATTCCTCATTCCTCATTCCTCATTCCTCATTCCTCATTTCTCACAGCGCGTACCCGCCACATCCCAATGCTCCTCACTTCTCACTCCTAACTCCTCCCCAAACCAAAAACCCCGGCGGAGTATTCCTCCGCCGGGGCGTTTGGTTCGCGTCCTATCCCCAATACACCGACAATGCCGGTATGACCTGCTTTTTGCGGCTGAGTATGCCGGGCAGGAAGGCGTGGTTGCCCTCGGGGCGCACGTTGAACGCCTGGGCGATCACGTCGGCGTTGCCGAGGAACAGCACGTGGGAGCCCTCCTTCAGCATGTCGGTGATGATGAACAGCATCATGTCGTACTTGCGCTCGTCCTTGCGCTTTTGCATGGCGGCGAGGAACTCGTCCGCGCGCTTCAATACGCGCTCGGAGTCCAGCGTCACCACCTGGCCCACGCCCAGCGTGTGGCCGGAGAGCATGAACTCCTTGTAGTCCTGGAACAGTATGTCGCCGGCGGACTTGTCGTCGCTGGTGGAGGCGGAGAAGATCATCCGCCCCAGTTCCTCGATGGATTCGTGGGCGATACTGGCCATGCGCTCGGCCATCTGCCGGTCCCGGGGGGTGCAGGTGGGGGACTTGAACATCAGCGTGTCGGAGATGATCGCGCAGGTGATCAGGCCCGCCATCCGCGTGGTGGGCATCAGGCCGCGCTCCATGAACATGCCGGCCACGATGGTGGCGGTGCTGCCCACGGGCTCGTTGCGCATGTAGATGGGGTTGCCCGTCTGCACGTCGGCCAGGCGGTGGTGGTCGATGATCTCCAATATCTCGGCCTGCTCCAGCCCGGGCACGGACTGGGCCACCTCGTTGTGGTCCACCAGCACCACCCGCTTGCGCCGGGGCTTGAGCAGGTGGACGCGGCTGAGCATGCCCATCACGCGGTTGTCGTCGTCCACCACGGGGAAGGCCCGGTGCCGGTTGTCCTGGGCCATCTGGCGCACGTCGTCCACGTAGTCGGAAAGCCGCGCCGGCCACAGGTCCGTGGTGCGGCACACCCGGCTTACCGGCACCGACTGGAAGATCATCCGGGCGGCGCGGTAGGGCTCCAGGGGCGTCGAGATCACCAGGCTGGAGGCGTTCAGCTCCCGGGCCTCGTCGGGCACGGAGGCCTGGCACACCACCACGCAGGCCACGCCGGCCCTTATGGCGGCCAGGATCACGTCCTTCTGCTGGCCGCATATCAGCACGGTGCTCTTGTTGAGGGGGATGGCTTCCTCGCCCGCCGAGGGCAGGGCCACGGTCACCCGGCCGGAGACGCTGTTGGTGGGCGTCTCGCTGTCCAGCACGATGCTGCCCTCCAGCGCCGAGACCAGGTTGAACACGGGGATGTCCTCGATTTCCGGGTCCACCAGCGATTTCATGTCCTCGGCGGCGATGATGTTCATCGTCAAAAGGCCGTACAGCGTGCCGTCCTCCTCCACCACGGGCAGGGCCACGGTGTTCTCGTCCTGGTGCAGTATCTGCCAGGCCCGGTTGACCGTCACGGCCTTGTCCAGCGCCGGGGGCGTGTCGAAGTTCAGGTCGCTCACCTGCGTGCGCAGGTTGTGGATGAGCACCGGCGGCTCAAAGCCGAAGCGGTCCAACACCTGCTGGGTCTCGTCGCTGATGCGCCCCAGCCGCGCCGCCACGTACTCCCGCTCGCCCAGCGCGCTGCGCAGCTGGGCATAGGCCATCGCCGACACGATGGAATCGGTATCGGGGTTCCGGTGTCCGGTGACGTAGATCGGTTCCATGGGTCACCTCCAGATATCAGTGGTCAGTAGCCGGCAGTCAGTAGCCAGTGGTCAGCAGTCGGTTGGCTGTGCCGGCTGCTGACCACTGATGAAATCAGTAGAGCAGGCTTTCCTCGCTCTTCGGGTCGAACAGCTGGGTCACGCGCTCGGGGAAGGTGAAGCGCAGGGTGTTGCCGTAGGTGAGGCTTCTGCGCTGATCCTCGGTGAGCTCCAGCGTGGGGATGCGCAGGATCACCGACGTGCCGTCCTTCAGGTCCACGTGCAGGTGCAGCTCGCTGCCCATCATCTCGTTGACGCGCAGCACGCCCTCGATGGTGTTGTCGGCGCGGTCGAACACCAGCTGCGTGTGCTCGGGGCGCACGCCCAGGATCACGTCCTGGCTGCCGGCGCCGTGCTTGGCCAGCAGCGCGCACTTTTCCTCGCTCAGCGGCACCTTCAGGCCGTACAGCTCCGCCTGGTAGCCGCCCGCGGCCTTGACCAGCTTCGCCTTCAGGAAGTTCATCTGCGGGGAGCCGATGAAGCCCGCCACGAACAGGTTGCGCGGGGTCTCGAACACCTCCTGGGGCGTGCCGACCTGCTGGATGTAGCCGTCCTTCATGATGACGATGCGGTCGCCCAGCGTCATGGCCTCGGTCTGGTCGTGGGTCACGTAGATGAAGGTGGTGTCGATGCGCTTGCGCAGCAGTATGATCTCCGCGCGCATCTGGTTTCTGAGCTTGGCGTCCAGGTTGGACAGCGGCTCGTCCATCAGGAACACCTGGGGCTCACGCACGATGGCGCGGCCGATGGCCACGCGCTGGCGCTGGCCGCCGGAAAGGTTCTTGGGCTTTCGGGCCAGGTATTCGGTGATGCCCAAAATCTCCGCCGCCTGGCACACCCGGCGGTGGACCTCCTCGTTGTCCATCTTCCGCAGGCGCAGGCTGAAGGCCATGTTCTCGTACACGGTGATGTGCGGGTACAGGGCGTAGTTCTGGAACACCATGGCGATGTCGCGGTCCTTGGGCTCCACGTCGTTGACCACCCGGTCGCCGATGGTCAGCGTGCCGTCCGAGATGTCCTCAAGGCCCGCGATCATGCGAAGCGTGGTGGACTTGCCGCAGCCGGACGGGCCGACGAACACGATGAATTCCTTGTCCTTGATCTCCAAATTGAAGTCGTGCACCGCCACGACGTTTTTGTCATAGACCTTCTTGACATGTTCAAGTTTCAGGCTTGCCATATTGTTTTTCCTCCCTTATCCTTTCACCGCGCCGCCGGTGACGCCCTCGACATAGTACTTTTGCAGCGCCAGGAACAGCGCCGTGATCGGCACCGCCACCAGCACGCCGCCCGCGCAGAAGCGGGTGAAGTAGTTCTGGAAGTCGTTGGTGTTGACCCAGTTGTACAGGCCCACGGCCACGTTGTAGCCGTTCTGGTGGCCGAAGGCCACGTAGCTGGCGAACACGTAGTCGCCCCAGGGCGCCATGAAGGCCATCAGTATCGTGTAGATCACGATGGGCTTGGCCAGCGGCATGATGATCTTCAGGAACACCTGGAAGCGCGTGGCGCCGTCGATGCGGGCCGACTCATCCAGCGACTTGGGAATGGTGTCGAAGAAGCCCTTGGAGATGTAGTAGCCCATGCCCGAGGATGCGCAGTAGATCAGGATCAGGCCCGGCACCGCGCCGGCCTGGGTCAGGCCCATCTGCTTGAGCAGGAAGTACAGCGTGATCATGGTCAGGAAGCCCGGGAACAGGCCCAGCACCAGCACGGTGTTCATGATCAGCTTGCGGCCCTTGAAGCGCAGCCGCGACAGCGCGTAGCTGACGGACAGCACGATGGCCGTCTGGATCACCGAGGTGAACAGCGCGATGGTCAGCGTGTTGACGTACCAGCGCACGTACTGGCTCATCTCCATGGGCTTGAGCACGTACTGCACCAGCACCGCCAGCACCAGAAACTCCGCCATCATGGCGATCAGCTTCTTCGCGCCCTCGTGCTTGTCCTCCACCACATAGCCGGGGATGGAGCGCAGCAGCTTGCTGTCCTGCTTCAGGTACACCCGGGC
The DNA here is from genome assembly GCA_902777335.1 of uncultured Eubacteriales bacterium. Classification (GTDB taxonomy): domain Bacteria; phylum Bacillota; class Clostridia; order Christensenellales; family Aristaeellaceae; genus UBA2862. The sequence continues at coordinate 619 of CACYTF010000091.1, read as the reverse complement.
GATCACCCAGCCCAGCAGCAAAAACGCGATGAGCGTGCAGGCGACGCGCACCAGGTTCGCTGCCAGCGAAAAGCCCTGCAGCGCCGCGGCCAGCGCCATCAGCACCACAAAGCCCGCCGCCAGGCAGCCGCCGATGGCGCCGACGCGCGCGCCGCGGCCGGCGGCGTCGCGGCCGTCCAGCCACTTGCCCGCCGCGTGAACGAGCAGCGCCGTGACCACGGCGCAGGCCAGCGCGGCCAGCAGCGCCCTGCCGCACCAGCTGAAGAAGTTGCTGCCCTCGAACAGGAAGGCGTAGTTGTCCAGCGAGAAGTGCTTAGGCAACAGGTAGTCCACCATGCCGCCCTTCTCCAGCTTGTAGGAGCGGAATGACTGGAGGACCAGGAATACGAAGGGCACCAGCCACACGATGCTCATGACCGTCAGCACGGTGTATATCGCGCCGTTGGTCCGCCGCTCGTGGCCCTTCTTGCTGCGCAGCTTGACCGGCGCGCCGGATGCCGCGGATGTGTTATTCGTCATCACTGGAAATCCTCCTCATTCTTGACGGACGGTATCAGGTTGTAGACCACCAGGTTGATCACGGCCAGCACCACGAACACCATGATGCCGATGACGGCGG
>CACYTF010000090.1 GCA_902777335.1 uncultured Eubacteriales bacterium | reverse complement strand
GCTGATAGTACTTGGCTGGAAACGGCCCGGTAGGGTAGGTCGTCGCCGGATCTCACCGAGAGCCATTCGCAAGAATGGCTCTCTTTTTGCATGGAAAGACGAGCAGGTTAACATGGGGACGGTTCTTGTGTATCTGTCCCCGGTGTTTTTTTAGTTTACATGGGGACAGATACAGTAGAACCGTCCCCATGTAAACTAAAGACAGAAAGGACCGGATTGCCGCGTCGGAGCTTCCTGCGTCAGGCTGACGTGGCAATCCGGTCCTTCGGAGGTTTCCAGTAAGCCCGGGTCACTCGACGGTGTTGACGAGCTCGCCGATGCCCTCGATGCGGCAGGCGATGCGATCGCCCGGCACCAGGAAATGTGGATCGTCCATGCCCATGATCACGCCCTTGGGCGTGCCGGTGGCGATGATGGTGCCGGCCTTCAGCGTCATGCCCCGGGAGAGGGTGGATACGATCTCGGCGATGCCGTGGATCAGCATGCGGGTGTTGCTGTTCTGGCGCAGCTCGCCGTTGACCTCGGTGGAGATGGCCAGCGCCGGCGGCCAGGCGATTTCATCGGCGGTGACGATGCACGGGCCCATCGGCGTGAAGCCGTCCAGGCTCTTGCCGAAGTACCACTGCCGGTGGCTGGTCTGCAGGTCGCGGGCGGACACGTCGTTGACGATGGTGTAGCCGAATATGTAGTCCGGCACGTCCGCTTCGGCCACGTTCACGGCGTCTCTTCCCAGTATGACGGCCAGCTCGTTCTCGAAGTCCAGCCGCTGGGTCAGGTCCTGGTGCGCGGGGATCGGGCAGCCGCTGCCCTGGCACCAGCTGGCCCGCTTGGAGAAGAAGATCGGCACCGCCCGGTCGGCGGAAAACGCCTGGCTGGAATAGCCGAAGGCCTCCTCCGCGTGCTCGGTGTAGTTGAGCCCCAGGCAAAGCACGTCCTGCAATGGCCGCGGGATTGGCGCCAGCAGCGTCACGCCGTCCATCGGGAGCGCGGCGGCGTCACCTGCGTCACGCAGGCGGGCCAGGTCCTCCGGCCCGGCGCCCAGGATCAGGTCGTTCATGCTCTCATAGGGCAGGCCCAGCGCCCGGACGGGGACGACGCCCACCTCCACCCACAGGCCCACCTCCTCGCGGCTGCCGCCGCGGCGAATGAATGTTACCAGCTTCATGACCGCTCACCCTTCCGTACAGTATGATGATTCGCCTTCATGGTAGCATCGTTGAGCCGCGCTGTCAAGGCCGCGGCGCGGAATAGACGCAAACTGCCCGCCGGCCCAATTGTTTCAGAAGTGTGCCGCCTGCGATATATTGTCACAGGGTTTCACAGGTATGGCGCAGGTCTGTCCAGAAGGTATTACGAAACTAAGTTTCGTCACCACCTGCACGATTATTTCCAAGATTTGTTTGCGCCAATGTCTTTGCAATCGGCGGAGAAATCGTCTATGCTGATAGATACCTGTATAGGAGGGACCTCTATGAGAACGAGACGATGGCTGATCGCGCTGCTGTGCGCCACTATGACGGTCGCGCCGTGGGCGGTTCGCGCCGAGGGCGTGTACTACGGCTCGCACCCGGCGGACGACGTGTACATCATGCAGACCCGGGCGCACACCTGCACGCTGGTGGCGGCCACGATGATGCTGCGCAACTATTCCTGCCAGCGGGGCACGCCCTACGAGCAGGTGACGGCCAGCGGCGTGGGCAACTTTGCCTGGACGAAGCAGTACGGGCTCAGCCAGGACTTCACCATCGGCCAGGTGACCGTGACCAGCAACGCCGATATCCACGACTGCATCGACAAAAAGGCCTATTTGATCAACGTGCTGCAGTACCATTCGGAGGGCGTGGTGATCTATGACACCGGCGCGCCCCACGCGATCTACCTGTTCGGCTACGACGCGGACACCGACACCTTCTATTGCGCCGACACCACCCACCGCAACGGCGGACACGCCATACCGCTGGAGGAATCCATCATCCGCGGCAAGACGCAGCAGGACAAGGTGAACACCATCGACAAGATCTGGTACGTGCTGAGTTGAGCAGAAGATGTGACAGCGCCGTCCTCACGGGCGGCGCTGTTTTGATGCCGGTTGACTTTCCCCCCGGCGTGGATTATAATGAGAAGGCATTACAGGGGGAACGCATATCATGAACATCGCACTGATTATCGCCGGCGGGCGGGGCATGCGTATGGGGCAGGAGATTCCCAAGCAGTTTCTCACCGTGTACGACAAGCCCGTGATCGCCTATACGCTGGAGGCGTTTGAGAAGCACCCGGACGTGGACGTCATCGCCGTGGTGTGCGTCGAGGGCTGGGATTCCATACTCAGCGCCTACGCGCGCCAGTACCATATCACCAAGCTGAAGCACATATTCCCCGGCGGGGAGAATGGCCAGGGCTCCATACGCAACGGCGTGTTCGGGCTGGAAAAGCTGTACGGCCCGGAGGACATCGTGTTGATCCACGACGCCATACGGCCCATGGTGTCCCAGGACATCATCTCCGGCTGCATCGCCACCGCGCGGGAGCACGGCAGCGCCATCGTCACCATACCCTGCCAGGAGGCCATGCTGGAGACGGACGACCAGCGCACCACCCACGCCGCCTATCCCCGCGAGAACCTGAAGCGCACCCAGACGCCCCAGGGCTTCCCCCTGGGCGAGATCTGCCAGGCCCACCGGGAGGCGCTGGCGCGGGGGATCACCAATTCCATCGCCAGCTGCACGCTGATGGTGGAGCTGGGCCGCACCATCTGGTTCTGCGCGGGCAGCGAGAAGAACATCAAGCTCACCACGCCGGACGATCTGGAGATCTTCAAGGCGCTGCTGCAGCTTCGGGGGTAAGGGCATTGAGCGATACCTACATGAACATGGCACAGATCCAGGCGCGCGGGCTCGGCATGCTGCGCTTTCTGGATGAGCTCTGCAAGCGGGAGGGCCTGACCTACTGGCTGTCCGGCGGCACGTTGCTGGGCGCGGTGCGCCACCAGAGCTTCATTCCCTGGGACGACGACGTGGACGTGATGATGCCCCGGCCCGACTACGAGCGCTTCCTGGCGCTGGCTCAGCGCTGCTCCACGAAGCAGTATGCCATCGTGACGCCCTATCTGCGCAAGGACTACGCCATGCCCTGGGCCCGGGTGTGGGACATGGGTACCCGGGTGGATTTGACCAACATGGTCAAGTTCGGCTCCGAGACGCTGTTTCTGGACATCTTCCCGGTGGAGGCGTTGCCCGGAACGCCCTGGCTGTGCGAGCTGTACTACAGGCGCGTCCGGCTGAGGGACATTGTGCTGAAGTGCTCGCGAAAGACGGACCTGTGGGACTACGAGCGCCTGAAGCTGCTGAAGCGGGCGCTGATGGCCGTGACCGCGCTGCTGCCGACGAACGCCTATGCCCGCTGGCTGGACCGGTTTTGCGCCCGGGGCAATTTTGAAAAGGCCCGCTATGCCGGCGTGTGCCTGATCACCCACTACGGCAGCCGCGAGTGCATGCCTGCGGAGGTGTTCCGCGGCACGGCGCAGGTGACCTTCTGCGGCGGGCAATACCCCGCCCCGGCGGGCTGGGACACCTATCTGCGCCGGCTCTACGGCGATTACATGAAGCTGCCGCCGGAGGAGAAGCGCCATTCGCTGCACCGGCTGAAGGTGCGGTTCGCGGATGGAAACGACGATACGGAGGAATGACATGCACCCGCTCTATCTGGACGACTTGAACCGCGCCTGCGCGGGCCTCGGCGACGTGTCCGGGCTCTCCGGCAGGCGCGTGCTGATTACCGGCGTCACCGGCATGATTGGCGCGTGCCTGGCCGACCTGCTGACGCTGCTGAACGAGAAGCACGGCCTGGGCATGGCGCTGTACGGCGTCAGCCGCAGGCCGGAGGCCTTCGCGGCGCGCTTTCCCGGCGTCACGCTGGTGGCGGCGGACCTGAACGGCGCGCCGGAGGCGCTGCCGGAGGCGGACATGGCGGTTCACGCGGCCTCCAACGCCCACCCGGCGGCCTTCGCCGCGGACCCGGTGGGCACCATGCTGTGCAACCTGCGGGGCACGCTGACGCTGTTGGAGCGGCTGCGCAAGGCGGGCCATGGCCGGCTGCTGTTCATATCCACCGGCGAGATCTACGGCGACAACCCGGCCGTTACCGACGGCTTTTCCGAGACGGACTTCGGCCGCGTCGATCCGATGAACCCCCGGGCCTGCTACCCGGAGAGCAAGCGCGCCGCGGAGACGCTGTGCGCCAGCTACGCCGCCCAGTACGGCGTGGACGCGGTGGTGGCCCGGCTGAGCTACGTGTACGGGCCCACGCTCTCCGACGCCAACACCCGCGCCGACGCCCAGTTTTTGCGCAACGCGCTGGCCGGGCAGGACATCGTGATGAAGAGCGACGGCGCCCAGGTGCGGACCTACACCTATGTCACCGAGGCCGTCGCGGGGCTGGTGACGATACTGCTGCGCGGCAAGACGGGCGAGGCCTACAACGTGGCCAGCCGCCTGGGCACCGTGTCCATACGGGGCTACGCCGAGGCGCTGGCCCGGGCCGCCGGCGTGCGGGTGCGCTTCGAGCTGCCCTCCGAGCGGGAGAGAAAGAGCTTTTCCGCCGTGGGCCGCGCGGTTCAGAAGGGCGATAAGTTAGAGGCGCTGGGCTGGCGCAGCGCCGTGAGCCCGGAGGAGGGCCTTCGGCACACGCTCGAGATCAAGCGGGCGCAGGCCGGAAGGGAGTTAAAGCCGTGAACCCGTGGCGGATACTGAAGATCAAGCCCCTGTACCGCGCGCTGATGAAGGCGCGCTGGGTGGGCGGCCGCTGTACGATGCGGCTGTGCCACGCGCTGTGGGGCGTGAAGGGCAAGCGCGTGTTCTTCTCCAGCTTCATCGGGCGCGACTATTCCGACAGCCCCGCCCGCATCTGCGAGGCGCTGCACGCGCTGCGGCCGGACGCGGAGCTCGTCTGGCAGCTGAGGCGCCCCGAGGACGCGCCGGACTACGTGCGCGTCGTCCGGCCGCGGTCGCTGTCGGCGCTGTGGGCCATCAGCACGTCCCGCTGCCTGGTGGACAACTTCAACCGCCAGCACTACATGCTGAAGTTCGACGACCAGAAGTACGTGCAGACCTGGCACGGCGACCGCGGCTTCAAGAAGATGCTGTTCGACATGGAGGACGGCCAGTTCTTCCCGGATGGCGGCCAGATGGACCTGGCGGTCTCCGGGTCGGATTTCGGCACGAAGAACTATCGAAGCGCCTTCCGCTACGCGGGGGAGGTCATGCAGACGGGCATGCCCCGCAACGACGCGCTGCTGGCGAAGGACCCGGGGGCGATTGCCGCCATACGCCGGCGGCTGGGCCTGGCGGCGGGGGAGAGGGTGCTGCTCTACGCGCCCACCTTCCGCGACGGGAACATGGGCGACGCCCAGCCGGCGGGCTTTGACATCGCCCGGGCGCTGGATGTGTTGGAGGCCGCCACGGGCGCGCGATGGCGCTGCCTGACCCGCGCCCACAGCCAGAACGCGCGGGTGGCCGGCGCGCAGGACGCGCGCGTGCGGGACGTAACCGACTGGCCGGAGACGGCGGAGCTGCTGCTGTGCACGGACCTGCTGATCACGGACTACAGCTCCACCGCCGGCGATTATGTGCTGCTGGACAGGCCGGTGATACTCTACCAGCCGGACCTGGACGCCTTCGTGGACAGCAACCGGCAGATGTACTTCGACCTGCGCAGCTGCCCCTATCCCCGGGCGGAGACCCAGGCGCGGCTGATGGAGCTGCTGGACGACATCGACGCCCTGATCCCGGCCTGCGCCGAGGTGCGCAGATTCTACGGCGTCACCGAGACAGGCCACGCCGCCCGCGACGTGGCGGAATGGATCGCCGGGATACTTGAATAATATGGCTCATCACGGAAACTTGTGGGGAGCCCCCTCTCCGCCCTGCGGGCACCTCTTCCGGGGGCCTACCGGCCCGGCCTCGCTGAAAACGCTGCACTGGAGCGTTTTCCGGGCGCTGCGGCCCCCCTCACGGGGGCGAGGCAAGGAGGATAAGCGCGGGATTCGAGGTTAGCGCTCATGCTCGAGGCAAGGG
>CACYTF010000089.1 GCA_902777335.1 uncultured Eubacteriales bacterium | reverse complement strand
CTTCTTCCTTGTTTGTTTCGCAGCTACAATTAGAAGTCTTTCATGCTCCTTTTGTCTATCGCGTTTCTGTCAATCCCACAACTTTCCGTGAAGAACCATTTTTTTGTCGGAATATGTTCAGCTGCGCGTCCCGTGCAGCCGAACATCGTCATAACGCGATGCTGATTAGATTTCTGTCATTCGTGTGGCGGTAATCCAGCTCTTTGGCCATGCTTTTCAGGATGGTCACGCCCAGGACCTCCTCTTCCTGTTCGAAGGGGTTGAAGGCCGCGCCGCCGCAGGAAAGGGCGATCTTCGTCGTGCCGTCGGCTTCCGCGTGGGTGACCGTCAGCTTCAGGTCCACATCGTCCCGATTGGGGTAGCAGCGGTCCAGCAGCTCGTAGATCAGTTCCTCACAGCAGATTTGCAGCCGGTAGGTGTGCTTTTGGTCCAGGCCGTACTTTTCCCCGAAGTTCTGGATGCCGCCCTGCATCTGCATTAGGTCGAAGTCGCGGCGGGTGATTTCGTAGGTAAAGTACTTGATCTTGTTGATGAAGGAAATCGTCTTTTCCCGCTTCGGCGCGTCGAAGATCTCCGCGGGCGTGCCCTGTTCGTAGATGCCGCCGTCGGCGAAGAACAGCACGCGGCTGGCTACCTCGCGGGCGAAGTTCATCTCGTGGGTCACGATCAGCATGCTCAGATCCCGCTTGGCCAGCATGCGGATCACGGCCAGCACCTCGCCCACCATCGTGGGGTCCAGGGCGCTGGTCGGCTCGTCGAACAGCATCACCTTCGGTTCCATCATCAGGCAGCGGCAGATGGCGATGCGCTGCTGCTGGCCGCCGGAGAGCACCGTTGGCCAGGCGTGGGCGCGGCTGGCAAGGCCGACCTGCGCAAGCAGCTCCATGGCCTTCTGCTCCGCCGCGTCGCGGGACATTTTCATGATGCGCGTGGGCGCGAGGCACAGGTTGTCCATCACGTCCATTTCGCTGAACAGGTGGAATTTCTGGAACACCATGCCCATGCTGCGGCGAATCTCGTCCACCTGCCCGCCCTTCGCGGCGGTGATCTCCTTCCCGTCGATGAATACCTGCCCCGCGTCCGGCTTCTCCAGCAGGCACAGCGAGCGCAGGAACACGCTCTTGCCGCAGCCGCTGCCGCCGATGATGGCGATGCGCTCGCCCTGCTCCACGGTCAGATCGACGCCCTTCAAAACCTCCAGACGACCGAAGGACTTTCTCAAGCCCTTCACCTCGATCAGGCTCATTTTGAAATGCCTCCCTCTTGCGTGTCGTCGTATTCCTAAATAGCGCTATAACCCTCATCCGACTTCATAATCTCCGATGAGGCCAGCACAACAATGGTAAACGCGCCGGTGAGGAATGGCGTTGATACAACGGTGCCCGCGGGCTGATCCTCTACGTCGGCGTTTTCCCAGTTGCCAAAGTCGCCCGCTTCCATCCAGAAAATCACATCCGATATTCCTGATTCCAGCGTCAGGGCTCTCGCGGCCGTATCGATGGACACGAACTCAACATTCATGCCGAGCCGCCTGCCAACCTCGGAAACGAGCGCCGTATTGAAGCCGATGGGTTCGCCGGCATTGGAAAAATAATCCATCGGCGGGCGATCGCCTGTGACCGCAACCTTCAGGGTCTCGCCGCCTTCGAACACCTCGGGAACGATCGCTTCGGGTTCACTCCCAGCGATGACCTCGTCGATGTACTGCTTCTTCAGCGCATCCAGCGTGCCGTCGGCCTTCATGGCATCGATCGCTTCAGAAATCCTGTCGCGCAGCTCGGCATCCTCCTCGCGGAGCAGCATGGAAAAATTCAGATTATACGAAGGCGTTGTCTCAGGCGGGTTGTAGATCGCATATTCTTCGGCCCTTGAGAGCAGGTATTCGGCTGTGAATTCATCGAGCGCCATTCCCGCGATGCTCCCGCTTACAAGCGCCCCGATCATGCTGTTGAGATTATCAAAAAAACGATAGCGGGAAAACGGCACTTTGTCAAAGTAGCTTTCCATAATGGCCTGTGTCAGCGTGTCTTCATCCACATTCAGCTTGGTCAGGCGCCCGAGCTCGCCCTGATCCCCCGCCAGCGCCGGAAGGCCCAGTGTGGAAAGCGCCAGAAGGGCGACCAGTATCAGACAGATTGCTTTCTTCATGGTTGAATCCTCCTGTTTTTCATTCAAGTCGTCGTATGCGCTCTCTCCTTCAGCTTATCCGACAGCGCAAACAGGCCGAATATGATGTAGGAAAGCGCCAGATAGATCAGCATGCCGATGGTGATGGTTAAGAGCGGCTGCATGGTGCGGGAGGCGGTGTTGTTGATGACGCGGGTCAGGTCGGTGATGGTCACGTAGCCCACCACGCTGGTCCACTGGATCAGGTTCACGATGGTGGACTGGTAAACCGGCTTGGCGATGCGCAGCACCTGGGGCAGGGTGATCAGCCGGAAGGTGTCCCAGGCGGAAAAGCCCAGCGTCCGCGCCGCCTCGGCCTGGCCTCTGTCCGAAGCGCTCAGCGCCGAGCGCAGCAGCTCCGCCACGTGGGCGGACACGTTCAGCGCGAACGTGAACACCGCCACCGTCACCGGCTTCAAGCCGGTCCTGGCGAATACGCCGTAGTACAAGAGCAGCAGCAGCAGCAGCACCGGCGTGCCACGCAGCACGGCGATGTACACCGATGCGATGCCCCGGAGGACCGGGTTCTTCCGGGTGCGCATCAGGCAGATCACCGCGCCAAGCACGGTGCCAAGCACCAGCGCCAGCACGAAGATCTGCACCGTGACCCACAGGCCGCCGAGAATCGTCTTCCAGGAACCGCCCTGGATCAGGATCGCATAGAGCTTGTCGGAAATAGTCATGACTTTCTTCCTTTCAAAGGGAAATCCGTCATCTCCTCCGGCTTTTCCAATCCCATCATTTCAAGCAGCGTGGGCGCGACATCGGCCAGGCAGCCGCCCTCCCTGAGGGTGTAGGCCGGGTCGTAATTCACCAGTATGAAGGGAACGGGATTGGTGGTGTGGGACGTCAGTGGTTCCCCGGTCGCCGCGTCCACCATCGCCTCGGCGTTGCCGTGGTCCGCACAGATGAAGAGTTGGCCGTCCACCGCCTCCACGCCGCCGTTGAAGAAGAAGGTCACGTGGGCGTACTTCTCCGTCTCTGCGATCCGGGCCTGCTTCAATCCGTTGGCTGCGAGCCACTCGCCGAGGGTGTTGACGAAGGTGACCTTGTCAAAGGCAACCGCCTTGTTGGGGATCGTCACGTCATAGTCTGTAAAGCACACGTAGGTCACCTGCTTGCGGGGGCCACGGTCAAAGCCGTCGAAGTCATCGCAGCAGAAGGCGCGGGTCAGCTCCCTGGCGCGATCCGGGCGGAAGTTGAAGAAGATGACGGAATCCCCGTCGCCGACAGTGGCCACCGGCGCGCCGTCCTTGATCACCACCGTGGGGCGTATGAACTCGTCCGTCTCTCCCTTCGCGTAGGACTGGGTCACCGCCTCCGCGGCGGAGCTCGCCGTCTCGCCCTCGCCGAGAGTCAGCGCCCGGTAGGCCAGTTGCACACGGTCCCAGCGGTTGTCCCTGTCCATGCCGTAATACCGGCCGCCAACCGTGGCGATCTGGCCACAGCCGATTCGCGCCATCTCGCCCTCCAGCTGGCGTATGTAATCGATGCCGGATTCCGGGAGCGTATCCCTGCCGTCCGTAAAGCAGTGGACGTAGACCTTAATCGAGGCCCTCGCGCCTGGCCAGCTCCAGCAGGGCGTAGAGATGGGCGTTGTGGCTGTGTACGCCGCCGTCGGAGACCAGGCCGAGGATGTGCAGGCCCGTCCCTCTTTCCTTCGCGTTGTTGATCGCCGCGAGCAGCGCTTTGTTTTCGAAGAAGCTGCCGTCCTCGATGGCGTTGGTGATCCGGACCAGGTCCTGGTATACGACGCGCCCGGCGCCGATGTTCAGGTGGCCCACCTCGGAGTTGCCCATCTACCCCTCCGGAAGCCCCACGGCCAGGCCGCTGGCCTCGCCTTTGACGAAGGGGCATTCCTTCATTAACCGGTTCAGCACCGGCGTGTCCGCCAGAGCGATGGCGTTGTGCTCCGTCTGATCGCTCAGACCGAAGCCGTCGAGGATGACCAGCACAGTCGGTCTTTTGGGGACATCCCCTTCCGCCGCGGCCGGCAAGGCTGCGGTAAACAACACCGCGGTCAGAAGAAACAAGAGCAATGGCTTGAATTTGTGCTTCACTGGGAAACTCTCCTTTCTGATTATCAACCTCTCCGCGCTTTTCGGCGCTGAAAACCTCTTGGGTTTGGAGCGGCTGTGGATCGTAGTACAGGGAAGGACTGATGTCCTCGCCCCCGGGAGCACGACGGCCGCAAGGCCCTCTGTATTCCGCTTGTTCATGTCTCTTTCCGCTCCCTGGGAAAGCGGATCATGTTTCGGTTGTAGCCGGTGGTGATGAGATAAGCCTTGTCCTTATGCGCTTTCATCAGTCCGCTCAATAGGAAGCTGCTCAGTCCTTCAACCTGTACGTCGGATTCTGTCAGGTCGAACAGCACGCCCGAATCGCGTTCGATGACGAGGACTGAGTCCTCTTCAAAGAAGAGCGAAAGCTCGACCAGGACAGGCTTCTTCGCCTGCCTGTTCCTTTCGAGGATGGTCAGGCCGATCTCCTCGACAAACAGCGCCGCTTTGTCGGCCGTTTTCTTCATATACTGATGCGCCAGCAGGCTGCTCCTGACGCGATTCGACAGGCCTGCCGCGGTTTCCGGGGTCAGCGTGTCGTCCATCACCTCGATTTCCGTTTCTATGTCCTTCAGCAGGAACGGGAAATTGTCCCTCCCAAACCGCAAATACACAAACAGATAGGCGCAGACGAGCGTCAGGATCGGCGCCGCGACGAAGCCCGCCCACATGCCGCTCATGCCAAAGGCCAACGCCCCAAGCACCGGCAGAAGGATATACATGAGGCCGTTCTGGAAGCAGGCGATGCAGGTCGCCATGCCGATGCGGTCGATCAGCATATAATAGGAAGTGGTGAGCGATACCATGCTGCAGAACGTAAAGCCAAGCGAAACGATCCGAAGCGCCGAGATCGACGGGGCGAGCGCTTCACCGCCGGTGATGCCGAACAGGGCGCAGAACTGCCGGGTAAAGGCCCAGATCAGCGCGGTCGCCGCCAGTCCTTCTATGACCGCGGCCTTGACGGCGGAGCGCATCACCCGCTTGATGAGCTGGTGGTTCCTTTCCCCGAAGTAGGTGCCGATCAGCGGTTGCATCGCCATGCCCACGCCATCCATCACGACGCCGAACTCGATCAGGCTGACGACCACGGCGAGGGCGATCAGGCCGGTCTCGCCAAAGCGGCCCGAGACGAAGCTGATCATCACATAGTCCATCAAGCCCCAGCAGATATAGACGGAGGAATCCACGATGCTGTAGCGCGACGTGAGCAGAAAGTCCCTGAAGGACAGGTGCCAGACAAAGCGCAGCGTGTTTTCCTTGCGGAAGTAGTGCCAGAAGCAGGTGAGGATGCCGAGGCTGTTCCCGATCACAGAACCCAGGATGATGCCCGTCATTCCGAGGGACCGGGTCAGTATGACGGAGCAGATGATGTTCCCGCCGATCTGAAATCCATAGCAGATGTTGTTGCACAGCTCGTCTCCGTCGCTGTAGACCATCTGTTCCAGATAAAAGATGACGATGGTCAGGAAGGCGTTGATCGGAACCAGACGGTAGTACTCAAGCGCATTCTCCAGAATATCGCCCGTGACGCCGCTCGCCTTGAAATAGGCATTTTGAAGCACGAGTATCAAAAGCGCCGAAAGCAACCCGATGCCCACGCTGATGATCAGTCCCTGGCTGTAGATCCGGTCGGCCCGGTCCTTGCGCATCGCGCCGACCTCCCGCGAGAATACGATCCCGACGCCGGTTGAAACCAGATCTCCGAAGAAGGTCACAATGGCCGTCACGGGGGTGATCGCATTGATCCCGGCAACGCCTGACGCGCCGATGAAGTGTCCGGCGATGATGCTGTCGCTGAGCAGCATCAGATACATCACCGCTTTGGTGAACGTGCCGGATATCAGCATGGAGCTGAACTTCTTCTCGCAAAAGCCTTTCATATCAATCTCCATACCGGTGCGGCGACCGGCACAAATAGGGATGAAAACGGATGCCGCGTGATTTTCCGTTTTCTGGTATACTGTGCTTGAGAGA
>CACYTF010000088.1 GCA_902777335.1 uncultured Eubacteriales bacterium | reverse complement strand
TGCTGAATGTTTCGACTTCTTCTCGTTTTATCCTTTTGGTTAACACAATGTTAACTATCGCGCTCACTCTTCCTCGCTAAGTAAATGATGTCGCCCTGGACCTGTTGACAAAGTAATCATTCCAGAGCAAATTCCAGCCAACATGACACCCGCCCGCCTTCCGCAGATCTGGCAGCTGCGGGAGGATCAGCGGGGCGTGATGGAAGATGCCCTGACCAGCCGCTGGGGGATCGAAGCGGACGCAAGCGACCCCAGCCTCACGCTGTACAGCGCCATCATGGAGGCGACGGCGGAGATTGCCGGGGAATACCAAAACGACTTTCACGACGCCCGCGCGGACGGCCCGATGGCGGACATGGACGAGCAGATGGCGGAAGCCACCTTTGCCAATCTCGCCTGCAACAGCGCCTACATCATCGCGTCCTACCGTCTGAACCTCCCCATGCCGGAGGGCGTGGACGCGGAGGGGATGCTGGGCGACATCGACTTCTTCACCAGCTGGGGCACGCAGATCGCCATCGGGCAGGCCGCCCATGAGATTGCCGCCACCGTGCTGCGGGAAATCGAGCGCGGCGTCAAGGCTGTGGAGCGGAGCAATCCGAGAATCGCCGAAAACACCCTTGACAACCGCGCCGGAATGTGGAATAATATGGGTGACGGATTAAGTCAAAGTCAGTCTATTGATAATTCCTTGCAGGTTCCATCGGAACCGACTGACGGAGATCGAGGTGAGCCGCCCAACGTGGAGGCCGCCAAACCGACACCGACAGAAAGGGAGGATGAACATGGCGATCCAGTGGCCGGAAATTCAGTACAGGAGGGAGGTGGGGCATGCCAAATCACCGATTTGTCATGCCCCATCCGCGCCTCTGGCGCGGACAACTTTGCCGTCCGGCAAAGTTGCCTTGCCGGACGGAATGCTCGATCCGGTGCTGACGTTTCCGAAGCAGCCGGAGGGCAACATCGGGAAGTACGGCGGGATGCGGAGGGACTACCTCCAGCAGCACCGCAAGGCGATCTACGCCCGGATGAGCATGGAGGGGACGCTGAAGCAGCACCTGATGGACGTGAACGAGCAGGCGAAGGTCGAGGCGCTGGTGGAACAGATGCAGCAGACCGAGCCGATGCCGGACAAGAACAGCGACCCGCTGGACTGGATTCAGCGGATGAACAGCATGAAGGCCCAGGCGGAGGAGATCGTGAGGGAAACGGTGGTATACGCCTAAACTCAATGGTCTTTGAGCTGGGCGAATCGAGTAGGAGGGGGTGATTAGCCCCCGTCCTCTCACCGCACCGTACGTACCGTTCGGTATACGGCGCGTCCAACACAAGCAGATTGAATAGACTCGTATGCAAGGGAGAGATCAAAGAATCCTGCGCGTGCGAGTCTTTCGTTTGAGATAGCCCGTTCAACGGCTCCGGTTTTCACGGTGAACCAGTAGCCGCGCCTGCTCATCGCCGCCATCCATGCATATTTCTCCGGGATGCCGAGTTTGAGCAAATTGCAGTACCTGGTTCGGGGTTTCTTCCATTGTTTCCAGATGTACATGCGGATTCTTCTGCGCAGCCAACCGTTCCACTCTGCCAGCGTGTTCTTCATGGATGCTATGGCATAGTAGTTCAGCCAGCCTTGCATGTACAACTTAACCTCTGCCATTACCTGTCGGACATTCTTCGCCTGATTTCGCCGTGTCAGTGCTCTGAGCTTATCCTTCGCTTTCTGCATCGACTTCTGGTGTACCCGTATAAAGAGGCCATCCTTGCCTTTTCCAAACGCGAATCCCAGAAATTTGAATTTCTTCGTCGCGTTCACCTTGGCAATGTGGCTCTTGTCCCGATTCACCTTCAGTTTCAGCTTTTCCTCCAGATAGCGGGTGCTGCTCTCCAACAGCCTCCCCGCCGCTCGTTCGCTCTTGCACAGCAATACGATGTCATCCGCATAGCGTACTACCGGCACACCGCGTCTCTCGTATTCATGGTCGAATTCGTTCAGGTAAATGTTGGCCAGTAACGGCGACAATGGACCGCCCTGCGGGCTTCCCTCTTCCGTCGCCATCACCACACCGTTTTCCATGACCCCGCTCTTCAGGAACCGCTTCACCAACTGAATTACTCGCTCGTCATTGATTTCTTCCCTGAGCAGGTTCAACAGCTTCTCATGGTTCAGCGTGTCAAAATACTTGCTTAGGTCCAGCAGGACCGCCCATTCGTATCCGTCCTCTGCATAGCCGCGTATCTTGTAGATCGCGTCCTGCGCGCTCCTTCCCGGTCGGTAGCCGTAACTCCCTTCCGAAAACAGCGGTTCATAGATTGGCATCAGCTTCTGCGCTACCGCTTGCTGTACCACCCTGTCCTTGACGCTCGGTATCCCCAGCTTCCGCACGCCCCCGTCCGGCTTCGGGATTTCCTTCCGCCTTACCGGATCCGGCTTGTACTTCCCCTGTCGGATACTTTCCGTCAATTCCTTTCCGTGTTCCTTGAGCCACGGCAGCGCCGCTTCTACGGTCATCCCGTCTACTCCCGGCGCTCCCTTGTTCGCCTTCACCCTCTTGTAGGCCCTGTTCAGGTTCTCCCTGTCCAGTATCTTTTCCAGGAGCTCCGGCGCTCTGCCTGCCCTTTCCTCGCTCCCCGGCTGGATGGCACTCCGCGCTCCCACATACCCTTCGCATTCCGTGCTATCTCTTTGTAGGCAGCCACCGTTTCCGGCGTATTCTGCTTTCGTCATGCCGTCCTCCTTCCTTCGCTTACTCGGGCTTGTATTGGTTCGGCCCTTCCCGGAAGTTTTCCCCCGGTACTATGACCTCTGCTGACTCCTGCGCGTTCAGCACGGCTTTCACTGTATGACCGTGGTTACCTCTTTCGAGGCGTTCCGCGCAGACCTCCCCTGGTAAGAGCAACAACCTTCATCCCATCCACCTGCCGCATTTACATCCATGAACCCGGGCAGTATTGGATTTCATCTTGTGTGGCAGACTCATCCATTCATGCATGCCTTGTATGCGGTTCCTGTTCGTCAGGCCGGGACTTTGCCCGCCGGGTTTATTTCCTTCCTCCGACATCCGGCTTCCTTCAGATTCCGCCTCGCGACGGACACCCTTGCCTTCGGCTAACGCTCCCTACTGCCAAGCGCGTAGCGGACTTTCACCGCCGAGTTGTTGCCCATGCAGGGCGCACAAATAAACAGCGAGAACGGTGCTTTGATGGGTCAAAGCACCGTTCCCGCTGTCTTATCGTCCATCGGCTACAGGCCGTTCTCCCCCCAATCGACCACCCGGCCGCACCCGTCGTACAGATAAATGGTGTCGGCCTTCTTTTTATGGATGACCTTCTTGTCGGGCCAGAGCAGGTCATAGCCGCCTTTTGTGGAATACGTGCCGACGGTCAGGGTCTCGCCCGGGGCGACGGACGCGCCGTCCGGGAAGGCGAACAGCTCATCGCCGCGGTCGGAGTACAGGTAGCAGCCCGAAAGCGACAGCGCGTCGCCGGAGCGGTTGCCGATCACGACCCGGTCGTCCGAGGCGTCCACCCCGGCGATGTACAGGCCGTCGATAGCAGGCGCGCCGAAGGTCACGGATTCCACGGTGACCTCGCCGCCCTTCAGCGTGACGAACAGGCCCAGCGCGCTGTCCTGGGTCGCGACCACTTGGCTGCCCGCGGCCTGAAGCCGCGCGACGACGTCCGGATCGGGCGTGCCGGGCTTCTGGGCGCTGTCGGTGGAGATCACGGCCAGCCGCGCCCCGGCGGCGGCGGCGAATTGGGCGCTCGTGGTGTCGTCGTCGCCGTGGTTGGGCACCTTCAGCACGTCGCAGCGCAGGTCGTCGCCGAAGGAGAGCAGGTCGGCCTCGCCGGGCAGCTCCATATCCCCGGTCAGCAGCATTCTGCCGGCGTCGCACGCCAGCAGCATCACCAGGGAGTTGTCGTCCTCGTCGTCGTGCAGCGACGCCGGGGCCAGCACCCGCAGCGTCGCGCCGGTGTCTCCCAGGAATACCTCGTCGCCCCGCCGCAGCCACCGCACATCGGTAGAGCCGGTGATCGCCTCCGCCGCCTTGACAGCCGGGTGCTTTTCCGCCTTCGTGCCACTGTAAAAGGCCGAGGCGTACAGGTCGTCCGCCCGCAGGCCCTCTGCGGCCATCCAGCGCAGACCGTCGGCGTGGTCGTCGTCGGCGTGGGTCAGAAACACCGCGTTCAGCCGCCCGCCGCCCAGCATCGGCGCGAGCGCGCTCAGCACGCGGCCCCGCGCCCAGGCCTTGCCCGCGTCGATCAGGCCCACCCAGTCTCCCGTCCGCAGGATCAGCGCGTCGCCCTTGCCCACGTTCACCGCGAACAGGTGCGCCGCGTCCGGCTCGGAGGCGACGCGCGCGCGGACCTCCTCCGCCGTCACCGAGGCCATCTCCGCCGACGCGGGCGGCGACACGACCTTGTCGCCGCACCCCGCCAGTGTCAGCACCAGCAGCGCCGCCATCACCGCCCACAAAATCCGCTTTTTATCTCCACTCTCCACTCTCCACTCTCCACTCTTAAATCTCAACGCTCACAGAGCCATCTGAATCCGCCGGCTGGCACGGTCAGCCCCTCGGCCTGGACCCGGTTTCCGGTCCACAGGTCGGTGAACGCGCCGGACTCGCCGGGCAGCGCGGGCACGGGCCAGTCGGAGAAGTTGTACAGCGCTACCAGCCGCTCGCCGCCGTAGCGGCGCTCGATGCACAGCGCGCTGTCGCCGGCCGCGGGCAGCAGGCTGACCTCTGCCGAGGCATCGAAGGCCACGTGTCCGGCGCGCAGGGCCTCCAGCCGCTTGATGGCATGGAACAGCCGGCCCTCGGGCGTGGACTCGTCGCGCCGCTTTTCGGCGGCCTGCCAGTCCATGTCGCCCCGGTGCAGGTAGCGGCTGTCCTCGGCCTTCAGCGGGTCGTCGTGGTAGCGCTCGTCGTTCAGCTGGCCGATCTCGTCGCCGCTGTACAGCACCGGCACGCCGCTGAGGGTGAACATCAGCGCGTGCAGCGCCACGTCCAGCGTCAGCGCCCTGTCCAGCGCCGCGGCGTCGCCCGACTCCAGCGCGCTCTGGACGCCGCACAGCGACGCCGTGGTGCCGCACAGCCGGGCATCTCCCAGCCTGGGGTCGTCGTTGTACAGCTCGCCCCGGGCGGGGCTGCCGGGCCACTTGCCGGTCAGGTAGTCGTTCAGGTACTTCTTGTGGGCTACCTCCGTCTGGCCGAAGCGGGCCAGGAAGTCGTAGTCCAGGCCCCAGCCGATGTCGTCATGGCAGCGCAGGTAGTTCAGGAACGTGTACTGGCCCGGCAGCGCGAACACCTGTCGCAGCTGGTGGCACAGCAGCCGCGTGTCCCGCGTGGCCACGGTGTGCCAGATGGAGGCCATCGTGGTCACGTTGTACAGCATGTGGCACTCGGGCTTCTGCACGGTGCCGAAGTAGGGCACCACCTTGTCCGGGGCCATGACCACCTCGCCCAGCAGCAGCGTGCCGGGGCACACGATCTCGCAGGCCATGCGCATCATCCGCACCAGCGTGTGCACCTCGGGCAGGTTGCGGCAGGTGGTGCCCAGCGCCTTCCAGATGTAGGGGGTGGCGTCCAGGCGGATGATGTCCACGCCCTGGTTGCACAGGAACAGCATGTTGTCCGTCATGTCGTTGAACACCATCGGGTTGGCGTAGTTCAGGTCCCACTGGTAGGGCCAGAAGGTGGTCATGACCACCTTATTGAGCGCCGGACACCAGCTGAAGTTGCCCGGGGCCGTGGTGGGGAACACCTGGGGCACGGTCTTCTCATACTCGTTGGGCACGTCCCAGTTGTCGTAGAAGAAGTAGCGGTTCTGGCAGGAGACGTCGCCCTCCCGGGCCTTGCGCGCCCACTCGTGGTCCTCGCTGGTGTGGTTCATCACGAAGTCCAGGCACACGCTGATGCCCCGGTCGTGGCAGTCGCCCGCCAGCGCGGCCAGGTCCTCCATGGTGCCCAGCTCCGGCTGCACCTTGCGGAAGTCGCTGACGGCATAGCCGCCGTCGCTGCGGCCCTCCGGGCTCTCCAGCAGCGGCATCAGGTGCAGGTAGTTTACCCCGCAATCCTGTATGTAATCCAGCCGCTTGCGCACGCCGTTCAGCGTGCCGGCGAAGGGCTTCACATACATCAGCATGCCCGTCATGTCCCGGCCCCGATACCAGTCGGGGTTCGCCTCCCGCACGGCGTCGATGCGCCTCAGCGCCTCCGGCCGGGCCTGCCACGCGCGAAACAGCATGCCGACAAAGTAGGTGTAGGCCTGCATGTCGCCGTGGTACAGCTCGCAGTACAGCCATTTCAGCTCGTCCTCGTGGCGCGCGAACCGCGCGGCAAACACCTGATCCCAATTGCTTTTGTCCATGTCACAATCCCCCCGTCATGTGTTGATATTATCATAACATACGGGGCCGAAATGCGCAACCAAAAAATTAACCTTCCCCCGCAGGTTTACATGGGGACGGTTCTACTGTATCTGTCCCCGTGTTCACTTCTGCCCGTTTTGTCTACATGTGGGTTAACATGGGGACGGTTCTACTGTATCTGTCCCCATGTAAACTTTTGGCTTCTTTGTGTACACTGGGGACAGATACACAAGAACCGTCCCCATGTAAACTAACCGTCTCCAAAAACACACCCGCCCGCCCCATTCGGTACGGGGCGGGCGGGTCGCTTTATCGCGTTTTACCGGCTCAGTCGTCGATGATCTTGGTCACGACGCC
>CACYTF010000087.1 GCA_902777335.1 uncultured Eubacteriales bacterium | reverse complement strand
CGCTTCAGCCGCCACTTCACCGTGCCCTCCGGCAGGCGCAGGATTCGGGCGGTCTCCGCGACGCTGTAGCCCTCGATGTAATGCAGCTCCAGCGTGACGCGCTGCTTGCGCGGCAAGGCCATCAGCGCTTCCAATAGAGGCGTCTCTTCTGAGGTCACCTGGGGAATGTCCTCGGTGAGCTCGGCGGGCTCGGGCGGGCGGTGGCGATAGAAGCTCTTGCACTGGTTGATCAGTATGCGGATCAGCCACGTCTCAAAGTACGCCTCCTGACGAAGCGTGTCCCGCCTGTCCCACGCCCGGAGCAGCGCCTCCTGGACCGCGTCCTCACAGTCAGACTCCTGCGGGAGCATCGTGCGCGCGACGCGGTAGAGCCTGCGCTCACAGGCCCGCACGCGCTGAATAAAGTCGGCTTGCAGCATCGGAAGTTCCCTCCATTGTACCGGTACACTTGTTGGACGCTTCCGGGGACGTGGAAGGTTGGCGGGAATTTTGTTAAATCATGATTTCGACGGCAACAGAAACAGCCAACCGACTTCAATAAAAACGGTTGGCTGTGGATTTGCATGTATGAGCTTTTATTCCCACTCAATCGTCGCCACGGGCTTGGGCGACAGGTCGTACAGCACGCGGTTGACGCCTTTGACCTCGGCCAGGATGCGGTCGGTGATCTTCAGAAGCACCGGCCAGGGCACCTGCTCCACGGTGGCGGTCATGGCGTCCACGGTGTTGACGGCGCGCAGGATCACGGGCCACTCGAAGCAGCGGGCGTTGTTGCGCACGCCGGTGGAGCGGAAGTCCGGGATCACGGTGAAGTACTGCCACACCTTGCCGCGCAGGCCGGCCAGGTCGAACTCCTCGCGCAGTATGGCATCGGCCTCGCGCAGGGCCTCCAGGCGGTCGCGGGTGATCGCACCCAGGCAGCGCACGCCCAGGCCGGGGCCGGGGAAGGGCTGGCGGTAGACCATGCTGTCCGGCAGGCCCAGGGCCACGCCGCAGGCGCGCACCTCGTCCTTGAACAGCATCTTCAGCGGCTCGACCAGCTCGAACTTCAGATCCTCGGGCAGGCCGCCCACGTTGTGGTGGCTCTTGACCATCTTGGCGGTCTTGGTGCCGGATTCCACGATGTCCGGGTAGATCGTGCCCTGGCCCAGGAAGTCGATGCCGTCCAGCTTGCGGGCCTCCTCCTCGAACACGCGGATGAACTCCGCGCCGATGATCTTGCGCTTCTGCTCGGGGTCGGCGACGCCGGCCAGCTTGTCCAGGAAGCGGTCCACGGCGTCCACGTAGATCAAATTCGCGCCCAGCTGGTTGCGGAACACCTCCACCACCTGCTCCGGCTCGCCCTTGCGCAGCAGGCCGTGGTTCACGTGCACGCAGGTCAGCTGGTCGCCGATGGCGCGGATCAAGAGCGCCGCCACCACCGAGGAGTCCACGCCGCCGGACAGCGCCAGCAGCACCTTGCGGCTGCCCACCTGCTTGCGGATCAGCTCGATCTGGTCGGCGATGAAGTTGTCCATGTTCCAGTTGGCCTGGGCCTTGCAGGTGTCGAACACGAAGCTGCGCAGCGCCTCCCTGCGGAAGGGATCGCCCGCGGGCCATTTGGCCAGCGTCACGTCCGAGCGTCGGGCCGCGTGATCGACGGCCATCAGGGGCAGGCCGCAGCCGTACACGGCGTCGGAGGCGTCGATGGCCACGCCGTCCACCACGCGGTTCGCGCCGCCGTTCAATATGATGCCCTTCACGTTGGGCAGCGCCTCCAGCTGCTCCCGGGTGATGTCGTGGGGATGAATCTCCGTGTACACGCCCAGCGCGCGGATGTCGCGGGCGATCAGGGTGTTCTGATTGCTGCCGAGGTCCAGTATCACGATCATATCCTGCTGCATAATGTGCCTCCCTCGATGTTTTTCTTGTGTTTTCCTGGGTGTATTCTATCATCATCGCGCCGCGAGTGTCATTATGCGGAGGTTACAAACTGCGAAAGCCGATAAAAAACCGCGGCTTGTATTTTCCGGAAATCTATAGTATAATGGGTGTACGGAGAAGGCCCCGGCGGGGGAGGGCTCCGACCCGACCACAGGTGCCCCACCTCAAATCAAGAAGGAGAGGATAACCATGATTCAAGTGATACTGGGCGACAAGGGCAGCGGCAAGACCAAGCGTTTGATCGACCTGACCAACGACGCGCTCAAGAGCGAGCACGGCAACATCATTTTCATCGACGACGACAAGCGCTACATGTACGATTTGCGCCACGAGATCCGCTTCGTGGACGCCAGCGAGTACCCGGCGGCCTACAAGTGCGGCGCCATGGAGTTTTTGGCCTTCGTGTGCGGCATGCTCTCCGCCGATTTCGACCTGTCGCTGATCGCGGTGGACGCGTTCAAAAAGCTGGTCCGGACCCCCCTGGACGACCCCGAAATGCAGAAATTCTTTGAAAACCTCGAAACCGTGTCCAACGCCCACCGGTGCAACTTCGTGCTTTCCATCAGCATCTCCGCCGATGAGGTGCCCGAGTTCATCCGGAAATACGCGGATTGAGCCGGCAGAGGCGCAGGCGGCCGCCCCTCTGGCCCAGGGCGGTGCTGGTGGCGGCGCTGACAATCGCGGCGGTGCTGGCGCTGGTGCTGATCGTCCGGCTGATCACCGGCATGATCGGCGGCCTGAGCCGCGGCGGTTCGGAGCGGGACCCTCAGTTCGCGCCGACGGCGGAGGCGGTGACCCGCCCGCCGGAGCCGGACGAGGCCGCGCTCCCCGAGGCGCTGGAGGAGGACCCGTCCCTCGGCTGGGTGTACGAGGCCCAGAGCCCGGTGGACAAGACCGCCGAGGAGCTGGCCCGCGAGGAAGCGGGAACCCCGTGAGCGGCCTGCGGATATAATGAAATAAAAAAGCGCGTGCCCGGCGCGAAGCGGCCGGGTAATGGCCCCCTGTTTCGCATATCATGAATGTGAAACGGGGGTCTTTTCATGATGAACAGGCAGCGATGGCGCCCGGCCTTTGCGATTGTGGCGGCGGCGGCCGGCACCGGCTTCGCCTCCGGGCGGGAGATCGTGTGGTTCTTTTCCCAGACGGGCCGGGCGGCCTGGGCGGGCATACCCTTCGCCTGCCTCATATTCGCGCTGCTGACCGGCCTGACCGCCCGGGCGGCGGTGCGGCACGACGCGCTGAGCTTTCCCGACCTGTGCCGCCGCATGCTGGGCAGGCGCACGGCGCGGGCCGCCTGCGCGCTGTACGCTCTGCTGCTGGCCGTCGCCTTTATGGTGATGCTGCGCAGGGCAGGGGAGACGGCGGCGATCGCGCTGCCGCTTGAGCACGCGTTCTTGTGGGGGCTGACCTTCGCGCTGCTGGCGGCGCTGCTCATCAATAGGAACGGGCTGCGCGCCCTGCCGCTGCTGGGCCTGCCGGTCGTGGCGCTGGGCATACTGTTCTACGCGGCGCTGACGCTGGACGCCGGGCCGGTGCGCGTGTACGTGCGGGGCGACGCCAGCCTGGCGCTGGAGGGCAGCGTGCCCGCCGCGCTGCTGCTGGCGCTCTCCTACGGGGCGATGAACGCCTGCCTCGCTGCGGGCGCGGCGGCGCGCTTCGGACGCCTTGCGGACAGCCCGGCGGCCCTGGGCGCGCGCTGTGGGGCGCTGCTTTGCGCGCTGCTGCAGTGCGCCAACGCGGCCATCGCCCGCGGCGGCCGGGCACTGCTTTTGCAGGCGCTGCCCACCGTGCTGCTGGCCGCCCGATGGGGCCTGACCGGCTTCTGGATCTGCGCGGGGTTCGGCTATCTGTGCGCCGTCGCCACGCTGACCGCCGCGCTGGGCGGGCTCATCGACCTCATGCGGGCAATGGCGTGCCGCATGGGATGTTAAATGTTTTATCCCATGGGAATCACCGGTTGACGCGCCGCCGGAAATTAGGTATAATACACCTTGTGTCAATACGCTCAATAGCCCCGGGCAGTGACATGTTTGCGCAGGGTACTGACCACACCCGAAGCAAGAAGCATAGATCTGTAGATTGGCAGGGCGCGCCTCAGGGCCGCCGTGCGAGCCGGCGATTCGCGCCGGTGATCGAAATTGGAGGGAAAAACTCGTGAGTACTTATATGGCGAATCCCCAGAACGTCGAGCGTAAGTGGTACGTCATCGACGCAGAGGGCATGGTGTTCGGCCGCCTGGCTTCCCAGGTCGCTTCCATGCTGCGCGGCAAGCATAAGCCCACCTTCACGCCCCACTGCGACTGCGGCGACTACATCATCGTCGTGAACGCCGACAAACTGGTGCTGACCGGCAACAAGCTGGACAAGAAGGTGTACCGCTATCACACCGGTTATCCGGGCGGATTGAAGGAGATCACCTATCGCAAGCTGATGGCCAACAAGAGCGAGTTCGCGTTCCGCGAGGCCGTCCGCCGCATGCTGCCCAAGGGCCCCCTGGGCTACGCGATGGCCAAGAAGCTGTTCGTGTATGCCGGCCCCGAGCACAATCAGCAGGCCCAGAAGCCCGAAGCCTTGAAGCTGTAATAGGGAGGAGGACGAAGAAATGAGTAATGTTGGATTCCATGCTGTCGGCAGAAGGAAAAAGGCGATCGCCCGCGTTCGTCTGATCCCCGGTGAGGGCAACATCACCGTCAACAAGCGCAACCTCGAAGAGTACTTCGGCTATGAGACCCTGAAGACCGTGGTCCGTCAGCCCCTGGTGCTCACCGAAACCCTCGGCAAGTTCGACGTCATCGTCAACTGCAAGGGCGGCGGCTTTACCGGCCAGGCCGGCGCGATCCGTCACGGCATCGCCCGCGCGCTGGTGAAGGCGGACGCCGATCTGAAGCCCGCCATCAAGCAGGCCGGCTATCTGACCCGCGACCCGCGCATGAAGGAGCGCAAGAAGTACGGCCTGAAGGCCGCCCGTCGCGCCCCCCAGTTCTCCAAGCGCTAAAAGAACCCCAAGACCCCGATGGCACAAGGCCTTTCGGGGTTTTTTCTGTTTTTGGGTTTGGGCTGATCAGATTCGCGCCAACACATCCATCCGGACAGAGTGGTTGTTCAGCGGTTTATTGCATGAGTTCTGTTTTTCAGCACTTCAATATCGCAACGGACATGCTGCTGAGCGATTCGAATCTGCTTCCGGCGCTTAATCAAGAGTTAATGTGACAAACTGACACATTCCCTTCACAGCGTAACAAATACGGAATATACTGACGAATATGGAGAATCACACAGAGGGCTGATTGACCATGAAAAGAAATTCAACATGAATTTTTAAAATGAGGACAACAGGACATGCGTTCGATCAAAACCAAGATAACCGCTATGACAGTCTGTGCCGTCGTTTTAACGATGGCCATCGCCACAGCGCTTGGCGTCAATGCCATTCGGGATATCGGAAACTATAATGCGGAGCAGACATTGCTGTTGCTGTGCGAAAAAGGGCATAAAGACCTGGACTACTATTTTCAGAACGTGGAATCGTCGGTCAAAACGGTTGCGGCCTTTGTCCAATCGGACCTGGACGGGGTGGATGATGAAGACCTTCAGGCCCATATAGACCGGGTCAGCGACGTCTTTCAGAAGCTGGCCTATAACACGATTGGCGTTCTGACCTACTATTACCGGATCGATCCGGAAGTTTCCGGGAATGTCAAGGGTTTCTGGTACGTGAATTCAGATGGCAACGGCTTTATAGAGCATGAAGTGACGGATATCACCGAATATGACACCGATGACACTTCCTCGCTGGTCTGGTTCACTGTGCCAAAGGCGACCGGAGAAGGCGTCTGGCTGCCGCCATATATTACGGAGAATTTATATGCCCGCGTGATCTCCTATAATGTTCCCGTATATTATGATGGGCAGTTTATCGGCGTTATTGGTATTGAAATCGATTACTCCACAATGGCGGAAGTCGTGAATCACATCACGCTTTATGACCATGGATATGCCTTCCTGAATGACGATGAGGGCAATATTGTCTATCATCCACAGATGGACGTAACGACAATGGAAACACAGCCACAGGTGCCGAGTGGACTTTTGAGCAATGATCAGTTCATCCGATATTTCTACGACGGCGTTGAGAAGCGGGCGGCCTGTCTTCCCTTAAGCAATGGAATGCGCCTCGTTGTCACGGTTCCTGTCCAGGAGATCAATGCCGCCTGGCATAAATGGATCACAAAGATCGCGATTGTATTTGATATCAGGAGCCTGAATGATATGGCTTATGTCGATGCGTTGACCCGAATTGGGAACCGTCACGCGCTCAGGCGAGACTACAATTCCTATCAGGGGCATGAAGTCACGGTGGCGATGATGGACATGGATGACTTCAAGCAGATCAACGATACCCGCGGTCATGAGGAGGGGGACCGTGTTCTTCAAGAGGTCGGAAAACTGCTCTCAGATACTTTCGGGAAAGAATACTGCTATCGGTATGGCGGTGACGAATTCCTCCTCATCGTGCCGGATATTTCAATTTCGGAATTCAATGAAAAGCTGGGAACCCTGGAACAAAACAAGCCGGCCATCGATGGCATTGCCTGGGCAGGGTTCTCCGTCGGTTTTGTCCGCGCAATGCTGACGGATTCGGATATGCTGCGAAATCTGATCGCCAGAGCCGATGAGAAAATGTATGAATCAAAGCACGAGAAGAATCACCTGAAAGAGAATGAACAGTAAGGAGGTCGCCATGATACACGTGGACAACGCGCTGTGGCTGCTGATGGAGAAGGACCCGACCCTGAATCCCTGGGCCGGGGAGATCCGAATGCACCTGGACCGCTTCAACGACACGCGCTGGCATCTGGCGGGGGAGGGTTTCCTCTCCGACTTCGCCAACGGCCACCGCTACTTTGGCTTTCACAGGACAGAGACCGGCTGGGTGTTCCGCGAATGGCTGCCCGGCGCGGACGCCGCGTGGCTCACAGGCGACTTCAACTTCTGGGCGAAGTGGGAGTACCCGCTGCATCACATC
>CACYTF010000086.1 GCA_902777335.1 uncultured Eubacteriales bacterium | reverse complement strand
GCCGGCTGGTCCCCGCGCCGCCAGCGGGCGAGCCAGGCCTCCGCCGGCGCGTCCGGGTCCAGCAGCCGCTGCGCGAAACACACCCGCGCCCGGCGGCCCGGGTCCAGCGTCAGCGCCACCCGCAGCGCGCCGGCGGGGTTCAGCGTCGCGCCCACATGGCCCCCCAGCGGCGCGTCGAAGGTCCCGGCGGCGTCCGCGTCGCCCATGCGCCCGGCCAGTTTTTCATAGTCCGCCTCCCAGGTGACCTCCCCCGCCCCGACGGCCAGGTGCATTAGCCGCGGGCCGTCCGCGCCGCGGCTGCCCGGCAGCCTTCGGAATTCCAGGGCGTCGCCGTCCAGCGCGCGGCTTGTGACCGACAGGCACTGAAACGCCGCGTGGGCCCGCCAGTCGGCCTCGGGGCACAGCGCCACCGGCACCACGTCCGTCACCGCGCACCGCACCGGGCGCTCCCCGGCGTTGCGCAGCTGGATGTCGCGCATCAGCGTGCCGTCCTCGCAGGACACGCACACCGTCATATTCGCCTCCAGCCCGCCCAGGCGCGCCGCGAATCGCGCCGCGCCCGGCTCGAAGGCCGCGCGGGTCCCGTCGTCGCCGATGGCCGTCTGCGCGCCGGTCTCCACGTCGGTCAGGTACGTCCGCGCCCGGTCCCGGCGCCCCTGCAGCACGCCTTCAAAGCGGGTGGCCCACACGCCGTCCCGCCAGTAGTGCACGGCCCCGTCGCCGGTGCACAGCGCCGTCGCGCCGCCGCCGGAGAGCAAATGCGTCTGAGGCACGAGCCCGTCCGGCGCGGCTCTTCGGGCCAGCCGCGGCGCGGGCTGGGGCACGGATCTGCGCCGCGCCGCGTCTCCCCGGCCCGCGCCACAGGCAACGGGGATTCGCTCCTCCAGCAGCAGGGACAGCGCCCGCGCCTGGGGCAGGCCCATGAAATCCCGGCGCAGGGAGTTGCCGGTGAGGGCGTTGCACAGCGCGCACAGCGCCATGCCCTGGTGGTGGGCCATGTGGCTCAGCACCAGCGAAGGCCCGCCCGCACGGTCCGGGCGCAGGTAATCCGCCGCCTCGTACAGCCCCCAGTCGCCCGCCCAGCCCAGCGCCCGCATGTGGTCCAGGTTCCGGGCCGCCGCCTTCGGCGCGACCATGGCCGCCAGCACCGAGGCATAGGGCGCCACCACGCCCGCACAGGCCTCGCCGTCCAGCGCCAGCGCCGGCAGGCCAAAGGCGCGGTACTGGTAGTTCAGCGCCGCGTCCATCGCGCAGTAGCCCGATTCGGACACGCCCCAGGGGCGCGCGAGCCGCCGCCCCCGCGCCGCCTGCGCCCGCACCGCCGCGCGGACGCCCTCGCCCAGCAGCGACAGCCGGGGCTCCTCCAAAAACAGCTCCGGCATCAGGTATTCAAACATCGTGCCGCTCCAGGACAGCGGCGCGACGCCGCCCTCCAGCCGCACGCAGGGCCGCCCCAGCCGTTGCCAGTGCCGCGCGGGCGCCTGGCCCAGCATCATGGCCACATAGCTGAGCAGGCGCGCCTCCGAGGCCAGCAGGTCGTACCGCGCGTCGCTCAGCCTGCCGGTCTGAGCGTCCATGCCGATGAAAAACAGCTCCCGACGGTCGTCGTACAGCGCGTCCAGCTCCATCTCCCCGGCCAGCGCCGCCATCCTGCGGGACAGGTCCGCGCCGAATTCCGGGGCCGCGCCGCACAGCAGCAGCGCCGCGGCCAGGTTGCCGCTGTCCACCGAGGACACGTAGCGGGGCCGCAGCGGGGCGAGGGTGTCGATGTCGTACCAGTTGTACAGCTGGCCGCGCCACTTCTCCATCTGCGCCATGGCGTCCAGCGCCGCCTCGGCGCGCCCCCGCAGCTCGGGCACGCCGATCAGGCCCAGCCGCCGCGCCGAGAGGCAGCTGAGCAGGTACAGCGCGATGTTCGTGGGCGACGTGCGCCTGGCCGCGCCGACGGGCGGGTCCAGCTGCACATTGTCCGGCGGCAGCGCGCCGCCGGGATAGGGCACGTTGTCCACGAAAAAGCGCCAGGTGTCCCGCGCCAGGCCGAGGAACGCCCGGCGCTCGCCGGCGGAGAGGGGGGCCTGCGCGTCCGTGCGCTCATGCTCCATATCGCCGATCCAGCCCGGCGTGACCGTAAACAGCGCCGCCAGCGCCAGGGCCGCCGGCGCGGTGGCGGGCACCAACAGCCCGGGCAGCGCCAGCAGCGCCGCGGCCACAGCCGGCAGCCGCCCCGTGCGCCGGGACGCCCGGCGGCCCTCGGCGTCCGCCGCGGTCACCCACTGCAGCAGGTGGCGGCCGGACACCGCGAGCCGCCACAGCGTGCGCAACACGGCGTCCAGCGCGCCGCAGGCCGTGACGGGCAGTATCGCCAGAGCGGCGGTGGCCCTGCGCCACTTCAGCGCGTCGCCGTCGCCGGGCCGAAGCAGCGGCTCCAGGTAGTTCACAACAAGCGCCGCCGCCAGCGCGCCGCCGCTGCCGGTCCACAGCGCGCCCAGCAGCAGCGCCAGCAGCGCCGGCGATCGCAGTGAACGCAGCAGGTTGTCGATCATCCTGAACCGGTCCGCCCCGCCGAGGCCGCGCAGGCCCAGCAGCGGCAGCAGCTGCCAGTCGCCCCGCGTCCAGCGGTGCCGGCGCGCCAGCGCCGCGGCCAGCGAGGTGGGCCCGCCGTCGTAGAAGGCCACGTCGTCCACAAAGCCCGCCCCGGCCAGCGCGCCCTCGATCAGGTCGTGGCTCAGCACGCGCCCCTCGGGCAGCGCGCCGTCCAGCCGGCGCTGAAAGGCCGCCACGTCGTAGATGCCCTTGCCGGCGAACACGCCCCGCCCGGTCACGTCCTGCCAGAGGCTGGACACCGCGACGGGATAGGCGTTCACGCCGCCCGCGCCCGAGAACAGGCGCACAAAGGCGTTTGCGCAGGCGGAGGGCAGCGGCTCCATGCGCGGCTGCAGCACGGCATAGCCCCGGCCGCCCTCGGGCCGGTTCAGCGGATGGGCCATCGCGCCGATCAGGCGGCGAATGTCCTCCGGCAGCGCGCGGGTATCCGCGTCCAGGGTCACCACACAGGCAAAGCGCCCCGCCAGCCGGGGCGCGTCGCCGCCCTCGGCGGCAAAGGCCGCGCCGCCGCCCTCCAGGCTCAGCAGCAGGCGGTTCAGGTCCGTCAGCGCGCCCCGCTTCCGGTCCCGGCCCATCCAGATGTTGTCGGGCTTCGACAGCGCGCGCCCGCGGCACAGCAGGGCGTACTTCCGCCGCCCCGCCCGGGCGTTCATGGCGTCGACGCGCTGCCGGGCGCGGGCCAGTATCTCCGCGTCCGTGGGCATGTCCCGCCCCGGCGCGTCGGCCAGGTCCCCCAGCAGCAGGTACTCGATGTTCTCATCCGGCTCCAGGCAGCCCAGCGCCTCCAGCTGGTCGCACACCGCGTCGGCCCGCGCCGGGCTCGACAGCAGCACCGGCACGGTCACCAGCGTGCGGCAGTCCGAAGGCACCTTCTCCAGCTCCAGCTTCAAGAGCCTTGCGGGCGGGAAAAACCGGGAATAGAAACGGCCCACCAGCGCGCCGGCGCAGCCGAAGCCCAGCACCATGCCCATATCCTCGAAATGGATATATCTGACTAAAGTTTTGTAATGCGCTTCGAGCGCGTCGAACGTCAAAAGGACAGCACCAGCAGGAGATTCCGCTCCGCCCGGGTGCTTCCCGCAGGCGGGGCGGATGCCGGAGTAGAAGCGGGGGCCCGTGAAGATTTTTCCATGGGATCAGCTCCTCAAACGGAATGCGGATGACTTGTCCGCTGAATTTTATCATTTTCATAAAGAATATACAATGGAAAAAGAGGGGAAAGACGTTTAAATAAAAGAATTGTTTGAAATCTGAAAAGTTCCTGAATTTTTGATATTTTTTCGGGAATATTGACTTTACGAACCTGTCGGATCTGTCTATCATGAAACCGTAAAGCACAGCGGATCTTCCGCGGCAACATGAAAGAAAAGAGGAGAATCACGATGGCACAGGTTCAGGCAGCTCCGGTTCCCCAGGACGGCGTTCAGTATCGCCGCGCCAAACTCTGGCAGATTATTCTGGTGGCTTTCAATGCGTTTAACGGCATGGCGGTGTATTTTCTGATCGGTCTGGCCAGCTATTCCGCAAGCATCGGATACGGCATCGCCACGGTGGTAGTGGGCGGCCTGCTGACCTTTACGCGGATCTTTGACGCGATTACCGATCCGCTGCTGGCCTTCGTCTATGACCGGTTCAACACCCGCTTCGGCAAGGTGCGGCCGCTGATGCTGCTGGGCTGGCTGATCCAGACCGTCGGGCTGGTATGCATGTTCAACTTCTTCAGCAGCAAGGGACACGGCATTCCGGTCTTCCTGCTGTTTTACCTGATCTACGTGATCGGCTACACGGTTGTGAACATGACCGCCCAGACCCTGCCGGCGCTGATGACCAACGATCCGAAGCAGCGGCCGACCGTGGGCGTGTGGCAGACGGTATTCAATTATCTGGTGCCCATGGCGCTGAACATCGTGGTGTACACCAAACTGATGCCCGCCTTCGGAGGCAGCTTCAACCAGGAGTTCCTGAACGTGGTAACCTGGGTATGCGCGGCCATCTCCTTCATCGGCGTGGTGCTTGTGTGCGTCGGTATTTCCGAGTATGATAAGCCTGAGAACTTCAAGGGCATCCGGAACGAACGGCTGAAGGTGCGGGATATGGTGGATGTGCTGAAGAGCAACCGCCCGCTGCAGAGCTACATTCTGTCCGCCGCCTCCGACAAGATCGCTCAGCAGGCTTCTTCCGCCTCCATCGTCAGCACGATGCTCAACGGCATCCTGATCGGCGACATGGGCCTGGCGACCACCCTGAGCATGATCGGCATGCTGCCCTCCATTCTGTTCGCAGCCTACGGAGCAAAGTACGCCGGCACCCACGGACACAAGGAGAGCATCGTAACCTGGACCCGGAACTGCATCTTCGCCAACCTCGCGATTATCGCCTACTTCATGATCGTTCGGCACACGGTGGGAACCCAGACGATTGCCCACATGGGCGTGACCATGATCCTGTTCGTGCTGCTGACCTTTATCTGCAACGGATTCGCCATGTGCGTGACTACCGCGAACACCGGCTTCATGGCCGACATCATCGACTATGAGCTGGACCGCAGCGGCAAGTACATTCCCGCGGTGATCAGCGGCACCTACAGCCTGGTGGACAAGATCGTTTCCTCCTTCTCCGCGGCCATCGCGACGGGCTGTGTGGCCTTGATCGGCTATACCGCCACGATGCCCCAGCCGGGCGATCCCGCAACCCCCGGGGTCTTCTACATGACCATGTTCCTGCGCTATGGGCTGGCGATCCTGGGCTGGATCTGCACCCTGCTGGCCATGCGCCGCTGCAATCTGACAAAGGGCGAGATGGTCAGCGTCCAGAAGCGAATTGCGGACAAGAAGGCCGCGGCGAAAGCGAACGGATAATACAAGCGAATGAAATGATCAGCGGTCCGAAAACCTTGTCGGGCCGCTTTTCGGGGATTTCCGGACGGAATGAATTCAATCAGACAGAAACAAAGGAGAAAATCAGGCATGCGTGAAATTCGGATTTTGAAGGATGGATGGCGGTTTATTAAGACAGCGGAGTCCGCGGAAGCGGCGCTGGCGGCAGCCGGCCGGGGAGAGGCTGTCTCCCTGCCTCATACCTGGAACGCAGTGGACGGCCAGGACGGCGGGAACGACTATTACCGCGGACGCTGCTGGTATGTACGGGAGCTGACGGCAGAGGAGACAGCGGGAGAACGCGTGTTTCTGGAAGTGAACGGCGCAGCCATGAGCGCGGACGTCTATTTCAACGGACGGCTGCTGTGCAGCCACGCGGGCGGTTATTCCACTTTCCGGACGGAACTGACGGGAGAACGGGTGAAAAAGAATGTGCTGGTGATCGCCGTGAGCAACGAGGACAACGATACGGTTTATCCCCAGAAGGCGGATTTCACCTTCTACGGCGGGCTGTACCGGGAGGTGCGGATCATCGCCGTGCCGGAGGAGCATTTTGAGCTGCTGAAGGACGGAACGCCCGGCATCAAAGTCACGCCGAAGGTGGACCTGGAGAAGCACCGCGCCCGGGTGACGGTGGAGACCTGGCAGAACGCGGACGCAGTGACGGTGACGGTCGGCGGGGAAACCCGCCGGGTGCCTTCGGCAGAAGGACACGCGCAGGCGGAGTTCGATATCCCGGATGTCCGGCTGTGGGACGGCGTGAAGGATCCCTTCCTCTATACCGCGGAGGCGCAGCTGGACAGCGGCGACTGCGTTACGGCACGGTTTGGCTGTCGGGAATACCGCTGCGATCCGGAAAAGGGCTTCTTCCTCAACGGCCGCAGCTATCCGCTGCGGGGCGTGAGCCGGCATCAGGATCTGAAGGGCAAGGGCAATGCCCTGGACCGGGCGGATCACGAGGCGGACATGGCCATCATCCGGGAACTGGGCGCGACCACCCTGCGGCTTGCCCACTATCAGCACGCTCAGGAATTCTATGATTTGTGCGACGAGAACGGCATCGTGGTCTGGGCGGAGATTCCCTATATCACTAAGCACATGCCGAACGGACGGGAGAACACCCTGAGTCAGATGCGGGAGCTGATCACCCAGTGCTACAACCATCCCTGCATTGCGGTGTGGGGCCTGAGCAACGAGATTACGGCCGCCAGCCCGGTGAACGAAGACCTGCTGGAGAACCACCGGGAGCTGAATGATCTGTGCCACCGGATGGATCCCACCCGGCTGACCACCATGGCGGACGTGTTCATGCTGGAGATCGACAGCCCCATGCTGGAAATCCCGGATATCAACAGCTACAACCTGTATTTCGGCTGGTATCTGGGCGAGCTGGGACAGACGGACGAGTTCTTTGACGAGTATCACGCGAAATATCCGGACCGGGTCATCGGTTTCTCCGAATACGGCGCGGACGCGAACCCGGCCTTCCATTCCTCCCGTCCGGAGAAGGGCGACTACACGGATGCTGAAAATGATTGAGGAGCGGCCCTATCTGTGGGCGACCCATGTGTGGAACCTGTTCGACTTTGCGGCGGACGGCCGGGACGAGGGCGGCAAGCACGGGGAAAACCAGAAGGGACTCGTAACCTTTGACCGGTCGATGCGGAAGGACGCGTTCTATCTTTACAAGGCGGCCTGGAACCACGATGCGCCCTTTGTGCACCTGTGCGGCAAGCGGTATGTGAACCGCTGCGAATCCGAAACGGAGATTAAGGTGTATTCCAACCAGCCCTGTGTGACCCTGTATGTGGATGGAACGAAGATCGCCGCGCGGGAAGGGAAAACGGTGTTCCGTTTTGAGGTGCCGCTGATGGGCGAGCATCTGATCCGGGCGGAGGCCGGGGAAGCCAGCGATACGATGTGTGTGCGCCGGGTCAGCGAGCCGGATGAAAGCTATGTGTTCAACAAGGCGGCCGCCAGCGTCACCAACTGGTTTGACGCGGAGGAGATCAATCCGGACTGCTTCTCCATCCAGGATACGCTGGGCGAGCTGCGGGCCCATCC
>CACYTF010000085.1 GCA_902777335.1 uncultured Eubacteriales bacterium | reverse complement strand
TTATCGCGTCAGTTGTACCGATTGGATAGAGATTGGCTGAAAATCTACTTGCCGCTCTGTGAAGTTGCCGGCATTTGACGCTTGGTTGCCGGTTTTTGAACGGGTTCTTCAGTGGTCTCGAACCGTCCTTTTGTGTTCATGGCGGATCGTACCGCCTGGTATCGTCAACACAAAAGGATCGTCCCCGATGGTACGGATATCACTGTGTATGTACTATTCCGCTATTGGAATGCTCGCGACCATCGTGCTGTTGAACGTCAACCACGATATCCTTCTGAATCGCCGCAGAGCTTTTGAATCGCCGTCGTAGGGCGTTTACAGGCGATTCCTGTTTGCCGTTCTGGTCTATTACGTCGCGGATGTTCTGTGGGGCTTATTGGAAAGCCGCAAGCTGGCGACACTGCTGTTTGTCGACACGACGGTTTACTTTGGCGCCATGGCCGCGGGGGTGATGTACTGGGCGGAATACACCATCGCCTATGTAGAGGATAAAACCGCGTTCGGCAGAATACTCATTCGCGCCGGACACATGATCGCGGGCTTGATCACGGTCATCGCCGCATTCAATATCTTCGTGCCGGTTCTGTTTACGGTGGACCGCGACTGCGTATACCATGCCCTGCCCGTCCGCTACGTGATGCTTGGCGGCCAGGTCCTGCTTCTGCTTCTGATTTCATACTACGCAATCGCTTCGATTGTCCGGCGAGGAACGGAAAAGCGTCCAAAATACCGTGCGCTGGCGGCTTTCGGTTTGATCATGGCCGCGTTCCTGTACATTCAGCTGTGGTATCCGTATCTGCCGCTCTATACGATCGCCTACATGCTCGGCACGTGAAGCTCTACGTCCATCCGGAGGATCAGGCGGCGTTTATCAACGCCATGAACCGCCAATTTCTCACAGAGGCCTTGGATCGGACCCGGGTGTTTGAGATGACCTATCGCAGAATCAAGAACTCCGCATCGTTTTATGTGCGGATGAAGGTTTCCCGCATGGAAGACGACAACCGGTATATCGTCATTGGCGTGACGAACATCGACGATCAGATGCGGCAGCGTCGTGAAGAGGAGCGGATGAAGGAAGAGCGCACGACCTATGAACGCATCCACGCCCTCACCTGAAACTTCATCGCCATCTATGTGGTCGATCCCGTGACCGACCGCTATCGCGAATTCGGTTCCGCCGACGGTTACGACGAGCGTTTCGGGCAATCGAAGGAGGGCGAGCGTTTCTTTGATACGGCCAGGCAGGCTGGAGATCAATACCTGCGCGACGCCTGCAAAACCATCTGCGACGCCTTCAAGCGCAGCCCTGTCTTCCGCGTCGGCGGAGACGAATTCGCGGTGATTTGTCAGGGAAGCGACTATGAATGCGTGGATGCAATGCTGGCGAAAATGCGCGATCACAACGGGATGGCGTCCCGCACGGGCGGTATCACGATTGCCTGCGGCATGGCCAGGTTCGAGGCGGATGAATGCGTGGCCTCTGTGTTTGAACGCGCGGACTCAAGCATGTATGAGAACAAAAAGGCCCTGAAAACAGCCCGGCACGATACAGATGCCTGACGAGATCAATATAAGGCGGTCCAGCCCGAATTCAACGGACATTCACAATACCCGAACCATCACAATCTGTCATTTTGCCTCATCCCCTGCCCGCATAGCCGATGGCCTTCAGCACCCGGTCCATCGTCCGGGCGTTGGTCAGGCTGATTTCGCGGGACACGTGCGGGCGCTCGCCGCTTGTTATGCACCGGCCCAGCTGCGCCACCTCCAGGGCGTAGTTGTTCGGCGCCTGGACGTATTTGGTGACGGTCTCATCTTCCCGGACGAGCTGATAGCTGAGGCGGCCGGACTGGTTGTACTGCGCCTCCGTTCTCAGCAGGCCCTTCGTGCCGCAGACCGTCAGCCGGTCCAGGCGGCCGCCCTTTTCCCTGTCCAGCACCATGCCGCAGGTGAAGGCGGCCCTCGCGCCGCTGTTGTAGATCAGCGCGCCGGCGGTCAGCCGGTCGATGCCCTGGGGCGTGTATTCGGCCATGGCGGTCACCGCGTCCGGCTCGCCCAGCAGCCACACGATCTGGCTGACGCAGTAGCAGCCCAGGTCGTACAGCGAACCGCCCAGCGTCTCCCGGCGCATGCGGATGTTCGACAGGTCGCAGTCCCCGCCGATAAACGCGTTTTCAATATACCGGACCTCGCCGACGCTGCCGCCGTCGATCTCTTCCTTGATGGCCGCGGTCAGCGGGCTGTGCAGGTACGCGAAGGCCTCCATCAGGAATACGCCGTTCTTCTCGGCGGCCTCGAACATGCGCCGCGCCTCGGCCTCGGTCCCGGCCAGCGGCTTTTCGCACAGCACGTGCTTGCCCGCCTCGGCGGCCTGGATCGCCCATTCGGCATGCAGCGAATTGGGCAGCGGTATGTATACCGCTTCCACCCGCGGGTCGCTCAGCAGCGCCTCGTAGCTGCCGTAGGCCTTCTCAAAGCCGAAGGCCTGCTTGAACTGCTCCGCCTTTTCCGCCGTGCGGCCCGCCACGGCGTAGAGCTCGCAGTTCTCCGCCAGCCGCATGCCCGGAATCGTGCAGCCCCGCGCGATGTTGGCCGTGCCCAGCACGCCCCACTTGATCTTCCGTGTTTCCATAAACAAAGACCTCCCCGGCGCTTGCGCCTGATATTGTCACCATTATACATGACAATCGCACGCCGCACAAGCGCCGGGGAGGTCTTTTTTTGGATTCCCCTCTCAGGCGCTTCGCGCCAGCTCTCCCCGTCACCGGGGCGAGCCAAGGCTACCGCGCGGACGCGCTGACCTCGAACTCCGCGCTTTCCCGTCAGCTGGGCGAGCCAAGGCTATCGCGTGGGTGCGCTAACCTCGAATCCCGCGCTATCCTCCTTGCCTCGCCCCCGTGAGGGGGAGAGGTGCCCGCAGGGCGGAGAGGGGGGGGATATCCTATACCATAAGTTTCCGTGTTGAGCCCTATTTTCTTCCTGCGTCAGAACCTGAAGTCCCGCCTATTGGAAGAACGGATGGCCTGTATGTTTTCCTCGGCGATCCTGCGGACGTTGTCCTTCGGGATGCGGCCCAGCTCCCTTGCGATCATGTCCCAGCCCACCTGTTTGGTGGGCTCGGTGGCGTAGTCCTCCAGGTACTCGGCCAGCGTCATCAGCGCGTTGGGATGGCAGCAGTTCAATATCTGGCCGCTCTTGCACAGGCTCATGAACCGGTCGCCGGTGCGCCCGGCGCGGTAGCAGGCCGTGCAGAAGGACGGGATGTGGCCCGTCTCCATCAGCCAGCGGACCACCTCGTCCAGCGTGCGCTGGTCGGACACGTCGAACTGCTCGGTGTCGTGGGGGCGTTCGGCCTCGGTGTAGCCGCCCACGGACGTGCGGGACGCGCCGCTGACCTGGGAGATGCCCACCTGCAGAAGCCGCTGACGCACCGCCTCCGTCTCGCGGGTGGAGACGATCATGCCGGTGTAGGGCACGGCCAGGCGGATGCACGCGGCGATCTTCGTGAAGGTGTCGTCGTCGATGCCGTTGTCGAACATGTCCGGGTCGATGTCGTCGGCCCGCTTCACCCGGGGCACGCTGATGGTGTGGGGACCCACGCCGTGCACGGCCTCCAGGTGCTCGGCGTGCATGATGAGCCCGGCGAACTCGTACTTGTACAGCTCCAGCCCGAACAGCACGCCCAGGCCCACGTCGTCGATGCCGCCCTCCATGGCCCGGTCCATGGCCTCGGTGTGGTAGTCGTAGTCGTGCTTGGGGCCGGTGGGGTGCAGCTTCAGATAGCTCTGCTTGTGGTAGGTCTCCTGGAACAGGATGTACGTGCCGATGCCCGCGTCCTTCAGGCGGCGGAAGTTCTCCACCGTGGTCGCCGCGATGTTCACGTTCACCCGGCGGATGTCGCCGTTCTTGTGGTGCACGCTGTAGATGGTGTCGATGCACTCCAGGATGTACTCGATGGGGTTGTTCACCGGGTCCTCCCCCGCCTCGATGGCCAAGCGCTTGTGGCCCATGTCCTGAAGCGCGATGACCTCGGCGCGCACCTCGTCCTGGGTCAGCTTCCGGCGGGCGATGTGCTTGTTCTTCAGGTGATAGGGACAGTACACACAGCCGTTGACGCAGTAGTTGGACAGGTACAGCGGCGCGAAGATCACGATGCGGTTGCCGTAGAAGGCCAGCTTGATCTCCTCGGCGATCTGGTACATGCGCTCGATCTTCTCCGGAATCTCGCAGGCCAGCAGCACCGAGGCCTCCCGGTGCGTAAGGCCCGCGCAGGTGCAGCCCGCGCCGCTCTTTACGGGGCGCGCCTTCTCTAAAATCTCGTCGATCAGCCGCACGTTGTTCTTGTTCGCCTCGGCGTATTCCAGCGTCGCGCGAATCTCCTCGTCGTTGATGAATTCCTCAGCCTTCAGGGATTTGGGATCGTACTTGGCCATGTTCATTCTCCTTTGATGGTTGTTCGTTTCACGTCGCCCCGGTCCACGGTCAGATGGTATCCGATGGATCGCATCCGCGCGTCCAGGCAGTGCCGGCACTGGGCCGATTCCTCGCCGGTGCAGATCTTGTTGTCGTACAGCGCGTAGTCCTTTCGCACAGCCACCGGCGAAAGGTTTGGCATCACCACGTTCGCCCCGGCCTCGATGCCCAACTCCCGCCCCCCGGGGTGGATGGTGCCCAGCGCCGTGGTGGCCGGCAGCAGCACCGTGGGGTCGATCAGCCGCAGGATGGACAGCAGGTACAGCGTGAGCTTTAGCGTGCCGGCGGCACAGTCCCGAAAGGGCGTGTCGCTGTGCGGTATGAACGGGCCGATGCCGCACATCTCGGGCCGGAATGCCTGTATAAAGGCCAGGTCCTTCGCCAGCTGCTTCGCCGTCTGAAAGGGCGAGCCCACCATGAAGCCGCAGCCCACCTGATAGCCGATCTCCCGCAAATCATGCAGGCACCGCATGCGGTGCTCGAAGCGCATTTCCGGCGGGTGGAGCCGCGCGTAGTGCTCCGGGTCCGCGGTCTCGTGGCGCAGCAGGTAGCGGTCCGCCCCGGCGTCGTACAGCCTTTGAAAGCTCGC
Source organism: uncultured Eubacteriales bacterium (assembly GCA_902777335.1). Lineage (GTDB taxonomy): Bacteria > Bacillota > Clostridia > Christensenellales > Aristaeellaceae > UBA2862. Next base: position 2,173 of record CACYTF010000085.1, on the reverse strand, counting down.
CCGCCCCCGCTCGCCCAGCGACAGCGTCACCGCGCTGTCCGGAAAGCGCGATTTCAGCGCGTGAATGATCGCGCACAGCCGCTCGTCGGTGTACCAGGCGTCCTCGCCGCCCTGCAGCACGAACGTGCGAAAGCCCAGGGCGTGGCCCTCCTCGGCGCAGGCGATGATTTCCGCCTGCGTCAGCCGGTAGCGCTTCACATTGGCGTTGCTTCGGCGTATGCCGCAGTACAGGCAGTCGTTTTTGCAATGATTGCTGATCTCGATGAGGCCGCGGGTATACACAGCCTCTCCGTAGACCGCCTTGCGCGCCTTCACGGCATACCGGCGCAGAAGCGCCGCGGCCTCGGCGTCGCGCCGCTCGATCAATGCCTCAAACGCCGCCTCCGTCAGCGCCTCCCCGCGGCTCAGGGCGTCGATCAGCTCCCGAAGCGCCGCGTTCATAGGCCGTCCCTTCCCGCGTCGCGGCCCATCACCGGTTTCAGGCTGCGCTCCAGCGCCCCGGTGATGCGGGCGATGACGATGCCGTAGTTGGTGAAGGGCACCCCCTGGGCCAGCGCCCGGCGCATGCGGTGGCGCACCACCGTCTCGGTGAGCATGCAGCCGCCGCAGTGGATCACCAGCCGGTAGGGCGAAAGGTCCTCCGGGAAGTCGCGGCCGGAGCAGGTGTCGATGGCGATCTCCCTGCCGGTGTGCTGCCGCAGCCACCGGGGAATCTTCACCGTGCCGATGTCATTGCACTGGCGGTGGTGGGTGCAGCCCTCCGCCATCAGCACCCGGTCGCCGTCCTGCAGCGCGTCGATCGCCTTCACGCCCGCCACCGCGGTTTCCAGAAAGCCCTTGTAGCGGGCCATCAGTATCGAAAACGACGTGAGCGGCACGTCGCCGGGCACGATGGCGTTCACCTGCCGGAAGACCTGGCTGTCGGTGACCACCAGGGCCGGGGGCTTTGCAAGGCTCTGAAGCGCGGCGGGAAGCTCCGTCTCGCGGGTCACCATCGGCGTCGCGCCGGAATCCAGAAGATCCCGTATCGCCTGCTGCTGGGGCAGTATCAGGCGGCCCTTCGGCGCGGACTCGTCCATCGGGCACACCAGCACGACCGCGTCGCCGGTCTTCACCAGGTCGCCCACGAGGCGCTTTTCTTCCCGGTCCGGCAGCACCCGCGCCAGGCGCTCCTTGAAGGCCTCGATGTTCATGCCGTTCAGCGCGCTCACGGCGACGGCCCCCTCCGGCGGTTGAACGGACTGCGGCAGGTCGCACTTGTTCCAGGCGATCAGGTGCGGAAGGCCGCTGTTGCGCATCATCTCAAGGAGCCGCTCGTCCCCCGCCTGCAGGCCGCGGGCGGCGTCCGCCACCAGCACCGCCGCGTCGCAGCGCTGCAGCGCGTCCAGGGCCCGCTTCACCCGCAGGCCGCCCAGTTCGCCCTCGTCGTCGATGCCCGGCGTGTCGATGATCACCACCGGGCCCAGCGGCAAAAGCTCCATGGCCTTGGGCACCGGGTCGGTGGTGGTGCCCTTCACGTCGGAGACGATGGCCAGCGCCTGGCCGGTCACGGCGTTGACCAGGCTGGACTTCCCGGCGTTCCGGCAGCCGAAGAAGCCGATGTGCGTCCGCTCGGCGGACGGCGTGTCGTTCATGCTCAAATGATTACCTCCTATGCAAATGAACAGCCGGCGCATCCCCGAGGGTTACGCCGGCTGCGAACGCAGTCCGACCGCGCGCCGCCGGCCATCGCTATTGATGGCCTGTTCGGCGCGGACGTATCTTTCGCCTCAAGCCCCGGGGGTTTCGGCGTCAGGAATGTCGGTGTTGTATGCGGTTTTGGGCGGGGCGGTGTCAGACGTTGGAGTAGGTGGCCTTCGCGTTCAGGCCCTCCACGCGGCCCAGCGCGCCGGTGAGCGCGTTGATCTCGTCGTTGGGCGCGTCAATGGCCACGCAGATGATGTTCACGCCCTTCTGGCGGTAGGGAATGCCCAGGCGGCCGATGATGTACTGGCCGTAGCGGTGCAGCAGCGCGTTCAGGGCCTCGACGGCCTCTTCCTTTTCCACAATGATGCTGATGACGGCGACGCGTTCATTCATATCAATCTCCATACCGGTGCGGCGACCGGCACAAATAGGGATGAAAACGGATGCCGCGTGATTTTCCGTTTTCTGGTATACTGTGCTTGAGAGA
>CACYTF010000084.1 GCA_902777335.1 uncultured Eubacteriales bacterium | reverse complement strand
ATGGCCTTCACCAGCTGGGCGTTGTCCGCGCCCATGGCCACCTGGGCCACGTACACGTTGCCGTAGGTCATCAGCATGCCGCCCAGGTCCTTCTTGGGCCGCTTCTTGCCGCTGGCGGCGAACTGGGCCACCGCGCCCACGGGCGTGGCCTTGGAGGACTGGCCGCCGGTGTTGGAGTAGATCTCGGTGTCCACCACCAGCACGTTCACGTTCTCGCCGCTGGCGATCACGTGGTCCAGGCCGCCGAAGCCGATGTCGTAGGCCCAGCCGTCGCCGCCGTACATCCAGAAGGTCTTCTTGGCCAGCATGTCGCCGTAGCGCAGTATCGCCGCGGCGTCTTCCCGGCCCCGGAGCGCGTCGATCAGCGCCCGGCTGGCTTCGGCGGAGGCGTCGAAATCGTCGTAGGTGGCAAGCCACCGGTCGATGGCGGCGTTCACCGCCGCGTCGCCGCAGGCGGCGCGGTAGGCCATGACGCGCATGCGCTCGGCCTCGCGCTGCTGCTTGACCGACAGCACCATGCCCAGGCTGAACTCCGCGTTGTTCTCAAACAGCGAGTTGGACCAGGCCGGGCCGCGGCCCTGCCTGTTCACCGTGTAGGGGATGCCGGGCATGGCGCTGCCCCAGGCCTGGGAGCAGCCGGTGGCGTTGGCCCAGTACACCCGGTCGCCGTACAGCTGGGTCAGCAGCTTCGCGTAGGGCGTCTCGCCGCAGCCCGCGCAGGCGGCGGAGAACTCCAGCAGCGGCTGGCGGAACTGGCTGCCCTTGACCGTGTAGGGGTCGAACACGTCGCCCTTGTCGGTGAGCTTCAGCGCGTAGTCCCAGGCCGCGGCGGTGTCCGGCACGTCCTGTATGGGCACCATCGTCAGCGCCTTCTCCTTCGCCGGGCACACGTTTTCGCAGCTGCCGCAGCCGGTGCAGTCCAGCGCCGACACGGCCATGGCGAAGTACAGCTCCTCGGCCGGTTTGCCCTTCGCGGGCACGGCACAAAGGCCCTCGGGCGCGTTCGCCTTTTCTTCTTCGTTCAGCAGATAGGGCCTTATCACCGCGTGGGGGCACACATAGCTGCACCTGTTGCACTGGATACACTTGTCCGCGTCCCACACCGGCACGCGGGTGGCGATACCGCGCTTCTCATAGGCCGTCAGGCCCATGTCCATCACGCCGTCCTCGTAGCCCGCGAAGGCGCTGACGGGCAGGTCGTCGCCCTTCTGGGCGTTGATCGGGTCCAGCAGCTTCGTGACCACCTCGGGCACGTTTCGCACCGGGGCCGGTTCGTCCTTCGCGTCCTTCCACGCCTCCGGGGCCTCGACCCGCACCAGGCCCTCGGCGCCCGCGTCGATGGCGGCCAGGTTCCGGTTCACCACATCCTCGCCCTTGGCGAAATAGGTCTTCGCGGCGGCGGCCTTCATGTAGCCCACGGCCTCCTCCGCCGGTATGACGGGCATCAGGTGGAAGAAGGCCGACTGCAGCACCGTGTTGGTGTGGCTGCCCAGGCCCAGGCGCTCGGCGATCTTCACTGCGTCGATCACGTACAGCCTGACGCCCCGGTTCGCGATGTCGCGCCGGGCCTTCGCGGGCAGGTGCTTTTCCAGCGCCTCGCCCGTCCAGGGGCAGTTCAGCAGCAGCGTGCCGCCGGGCCGGACCTCGCCGGCGATGTCGTACTTTTCGATGTAGGTGGAGTTGTGGCAGGCCACGAAGTCCGCGGACTTCACGTAGTAGGACGAGCGGATCGGCGCGTCGCCGAAGCGCAGGTGGCTCTTGGTGACGCCGAAGCTCTTCTTGGCGTCGTACTCGAAGTAGGCCTGGGCGAACTTGGGCGTGTGGCTGTTGATGATCTCCACCGTGTTCTTGTTCGCGCCCACGGTGCCGTCGCCGCCGAGGCCCCAGAACTTGCAGCTGACGACGCCCTCCCCCGCGCCCACCTCGATGGGCACGTCCGCAAGGGACAGGTGGGTCACGTCGTCCACGATGCCCACGGTGAAGCTGTTCACCGGCGCGGCGGCCCGCAGGTTCTCAAAGGCCGCGGCGATCTGCGCCGGGGTGGTGTCCTTGCTGGACAGGCCGTAGCGCCCGCCCACGATGGTCAGGCCGTCGCGGTCCTTCAGGGCCGTGCACACGTCCTGGTACAGCGGCTCGCCGGCGGAGCCCATTTCCTTGGTGCGGTCCAGCACGGCCACGGCCTTCACGGTGTTTGGCAGTGCGGCGGCGAACCGGGCCACGTCGAAGGGCCGGAACAGGTGTACCTGCACAAAGCCCACCTTCTCGCCCCTCGCGTTCAGCGCGTCCACCGTCTCCTGAACGCAGCCGGACACGGAACCCATGGCCACCACCACGCGCTCGGCGTCCGGCGCGCCATAGTAGTCGAAGCAGTGATAGGTCCGGCCGGTGATTTCGCCCAGGCGGGCCATGTAGTCCTCCACGATGCCCGGCAGCGCGGCGTAGTCGGCGTTGGCGGCCTCGCGGATCTGGAAGAATATGTCCGGGTTCTGCACGGTGGCGCGGATCATCGGGTGCTCCGGGTTCAGCGCCCGGGCCCGGAAGGCGTCCAGCGCGTCCGCGTCCAGCAGCGACTTCAGGTCGTCGTAGGAAACCTGCGCCACCTTGTCGATCTCGTGGCTGGTGCGGAAGCCGTCGAAGAAGTGCATGAACGGCGCGCGGCCCCTGATGGCGGCCAGGTGGGCGACGCCCGCCAGGTCCATGGCTTCCTGCACGCTGCCGGAGCACAGCATGGCAAAGCCGGTGTTGCGGCAGCTCATCACGTCGGAGTGGTCGCCGAAGATCGACAGCGCGTGGGCCCCAACGGTGCGGGCCGCCACGTGCAAAACCCCCGGCAGGCGCTCGCCCGCGATGCGGTGCAGCACCGGGATCATCAGCATCAGCCCCTGGCTGGAGGTGAAGCTGGTGGCCAGCGCGCCGGTCTGCAGCGCGCCGTGCACCGCCGCCGCCGCGCCGGCCTCCGACTGCATCTCCACCAGCCGCACCGTCTGGCCGAACAGGTTCTGCTTGCCCTTGGCCGACCAGGCGTCCGTCTTGCCCGCCATGGGCGACGAGGGCGTGATGGGATAGATGGCGGCGATCTCGGTAAAGGCATAGGCCACGTAGGCCGCGGCCTCGTTGCCGTCCAGGGTCACGTATACGGGATGCTTGCTGTCGGTCATGGGGGGGACCTCCTTCTGTGTGATTTGGTGCTTTTGGAAATCTGAGATAGGGGACGGTTCCTTGTCTCACTTTGTGAGACAAGGAACCGTCCCCTATCTCACTTTGATCCAGTATCGCTCCAGGTCCACGCCCGCGCTGGGCTCGTGAACGGTGGATTCATAGACGCCGCCGTTTTTCAGGATCGTCCTGCGGCTGCCCTCGTTGCCACGGACGCAGGTGATCAGCACCCGGTCGATGCCCAGCGCCCGGCACTTTGGCAGCGCCAGGGCCAGCATCCGCGCCGCGTAGCCCCTGCGCCGCTCGCTCGGGGCGACGGAATAGCCGATGTGCCCGCCGTATTCGCGCAGGAAGTCGTTGAAATGGTGCCGGATCTGGATCATGCCGACGATCTTGCGGTCCGCCTCGCGCACATAGATGTACTGCGTCGCCGGGACGCGCCCCGGGGATACCGTCTCCGGGTCCTTGCCCGCCTCGCAGAACGCGACCCATTCCTCAGGGCTTTCGCAGCGCCTCAGCGCCCCCGTCCCATCCATCGACTCCACGCTGTCCAGGAATTCCCGGCGGTACGCCCAGATCTGCGCGGCATAGTCCAATGTCGGTTCGATCAGTATCATGCGGATCCCCCCGCCGGAACAGCCGCCCTTAACTCCACTCTCCACTCTCCACTCTCATCTACGCCGTCTCGATCGCCGCGTCCTGCTGCAGGCCCAGCTTCTCCACGGCCCACTCACGCATCTTGTACTTCTGGATCTTGCCGGCGTCGTTCATCGGGAAGCCGTCCACGAACTCGATGTACTTGGGCACCTTGTGCTTGGCCATGTGGTCCAGCACGTACTGCTTCATCTCGCCGGCGGTCATGGTCTCGCCCTCCTTCAGTATGATGCAGGCCATGATCTCCTCGCCGCTGGCCTTGTCGGGCACGCCGATGACCTGCACGTCCGAGACCTTCGGGTGGGTGTAGATGAACTCCTCGATCTCCTTGGGGTAGATGTTCTCGCCGCCGCGGATGATCATGTCCTTCAGGCGGCCGGTGATGCGGTAGTTGCCCTCGGGGGTGCGGCAGGCCAGGTCGCCGGTGTGCAGCCAGCCGTCCTTGTCGATGGCGGCGGCGGTGGCCTTGGGCATCTTGTAGTAGCCCTTCATGATGTTGTAGCCCCGGGCCACGAACTCGCCGATCACCTCGTCGGGGCAGTCCGCGCCGGTCTCCGGGTCCACGATCTTGCACTCGACCTCCGGGAAGGCGCTGCCCACGGTGGCCACGCGCACCTCCAGCGGGTCGGTGGTACGGCTCATCGTGCAGCCGGGGCTGGCCTCGGTCTGGCCGTAGACGATCACGATCTCGGGCATGTGCATCTTCTCCACCACGTCCCTCATCACGGCGATGGGGCACGGGCTGCCGGCCATGATGCCGGTGCGCATGTGGGAGAAGTCGGTCTTTTCAAAGTCCGGGTGGGAGAGCATGGCGATGAACATCGTGGGCACGCCGTGGAAGGCGGTGATGTGCTCGTTGTGGATGCAGGCCAGGGAGGACTTGGGGCTGAAGTACGGCAGGGGCAGTATCGTGCCGCCGTGGGTCATCGTGGCGGTCATGGCCAGCACCATGCCGAAGCAGTGGAACATGGGCACCTGGATCATCATGCGGTCGGCGGTGGAAAGGTCCATGCCGTCGCCGATCATCTTGCCGTCGTTGACGATGTTGTAGTGGGTCAGCATCACGCCCTTGGGGAAGCCCGTGGTGCCGGAGGTGTACTGCATGTTGCACACGTCGTTCACGTCCACGGCGGCGGCCATGCGGCGGATCTCCTCCATGGGCGTGCGGGCGGCGTACTCCAGCGATTCCTCCCAGGCCAGCGCGCCGGGCATTCGGAAGCCCACGGTGATCACGTTGCGCAAAAACGGCAGGCGGCGGGCGTGCAGCGGCTGGCCGGGCCTGTTGCCCTCCAGCTCCGGGCAGAGCTCGTTGATGATCTCGCGGTAGTTGGAATCCTTGAAGCCCTCGATCATCACCAGCGTGTGGGTGTCCGACTGGCGCAGCAGGTACTCCGCCTCGTGGATCTTGTAGGCGGTGTTCATGGTCACCAGCACCGCGCCGATCTTCGTGGTGGCCCAGAAGGTCAGAAACCACTGGGGCACATTGGTGGCCCAGATGGTCACCTTGCTGCCGGCGCGCACGCCCAGGGACACCAGCGCCCGGGCGAACTCGTCCACGTCGTCGCGGAACTGGCTGTAGGTGCGGGTATAGTCCAGCGTGGTGAACTTCAGCGCCAGCTGGTCCGGGAACTCGCGCACCATCGTGTCCAGCACCTCGGGGAAGGTCTTCTCGATCAGGGTCTCCTTCTTCCACACGTAGTTGCCGGTGTGCCGGTTGTTCCAGTACAGGTGCTTGCGGTTCAGGCGGGTGCTCTCAAACCGGTTCATGCAGCTGTAGAAGTGGGTCAGCAATATCTCGATGTCCGAAAGGCCGTCCACCCAGTCCGGGTTCCACTGCAGGGAGATGAAGCCGTCGTAGTTCACCGAGCGCAGCGCGTTCATCAGGTCGCGGATGGGCAGGCCGCCCTCCCCCGTCAGCTCCGGCACGAACAGCTTGCCCTCCCGCCGGAAGTCGTGGATGTGCACGTGGCGCACATACGCGCCCAGATTGGTGATGGTGGCCTCGGCGTCCTCGCCGCCCACGCAGGTGGCGTGCATGTTCCACAGCGCGGCCAGCCGGTCGTCGGCGAAGCGGTTCAGCAGGTCCCGCAGGCGGGCCGTGTCGGCGTAGGCGCCGGTGGTCTCCACGATCAGCGTGACGGGCTTGTCGCCCACGACCTCCAGCAGCCGCGACACGCGCTCCACGCAGGCGGCCTGGTTGTCCGAATCGGTGTGCACGCTCACGCAGGGCGCACCCAGGTTCACCGCCACCTGCACGCACTCGGAAAGCTCGTCGGCAAAGCCCTGGTCGGTGAAGTCGCCCACCGTGTCCACGCAGGGCAGCGCCAGGCCCCGGTTGGTGAGCCCCCGCCGCGTGGCGGCGGCCAGCTGGGGGTTGGTGGGGCTGTCCTTGCCGGCGAACATGGGGCCGTTCACGTCGTACAGCTCTATGCCGCACAGCCGCGCGTCGATGACCGCCGCCACCGCGTCGGACCAGGAGATGTTTTTCCAGTATTGGACGGAGAAGGATAGCTTCATATTTTGCACCTCTCGTGAGATAGGGGACGGTTCCTTATCTCATTTTTGGGGTGAGATAAGGAACCGTCCCCTATCTCAGTTTTCCTCGTATACGATCTTGTTCAGTGCGCTGATGTAGGCCCGGATCGACGCGCCGATGATGTCGGTGGAGATGCCGTTGCCGGAGTACACCCTGCCGCCGGCGCGCAGCTTCACCAGCGCGCTGCCCATGGCGTCGCGGCCCTCGGTGACGGTCTGGATCTGGAAGTCGTCCAGCTCGTAGTGGTGGCCGATGATCTGCTCGATGGCCAGGAAGGCGGCGTCGATGGGGCCGTCGCCGACGCCCACGCCCCGCAGCTTTTCGCCCTCGTGGGAGAGCAGTATGTTGGCGGTGGCGGTGATCACGTTGCCGCTGTTGATGACATAGCTTTCGATCTTGTAGGCGCTGGGCACCTGCAGCGCGGTGCTGGCCACGATGGCGTCCAGCTCGCGGGTGCCCACGAAGTGCTTGCGCAGGGCCACGCGCTTGAAGGCCTCGTAGACCTTGGCGTTGTCCTCGTCGGAGAGGTCGTAGCCCAGCTGGCGCACGACCTTCACGACCTCGCCGATCTCGTCGTTCGCGTCCAGGCACACATTGGCGGTGTCGCCGACGGCCATGTTGGACAGCGGGGACTGCTCCGCCTTATTCGGCTGCAGCATACGCTGCAGCTGTTCCGACACGCGGCTCAGCTCGGTGGTGCGCAGGCCGCAGGCGATGTCCATCGCCACGCCCTTGACCTCCACCAGCCGCGCGATCTGGGAAAGGGTGGGCCAGCCGGAGGGCACCGCCACGCACTTCACGCCGTCCGCGCCGCCGGCGATGGCCGCGGCGCAGCAGGCCGCGCCCATGCTGATCGAATCGCTGACGGACACGAACAGCTCCACGCCCGAGAGCGCCGGCACCGCCCCGCGCACGTCGCTCAGGAAGGCGGCGAACTCGTCCGGCAGCAGTATGCCCGCGGTATCGCACAGCGTCACCCGGTTCGCGCCGGCCCGTATCGCCCGGGAGATGGCGTCGCACAGCACCGCGCGCTCGGCGCGGGTGGCGTCCACGGCGGAGAACTCCACGTGCTCGCACAGCGAGCGCGCCTTCGCCACCTGGGCGGACACGGCCTCCAGCATGGCCGGGGCCTTCTTGTGGCAGGAATACTCCATCAGCGCGGGCGACAGCGGGGCCAGCAGGTTCAGCCGCGCCTGGCGCGCGCCGCGCACGCTGTCCCAGGCGGCCTCGATATCGCCGCCGGCCACGTCCACCGACGCCGACAGCGGCGCGGCCACCATGGCCGCGATGGTCTTGTTCGCCAGCTGGTCGGCCTTGCCGCCGTCGATGGGCGCAAGCTCGATGCCGTCCACCTTCAGGCGGTCCAGCCCGCGGGCGATCTCCAGCTTTTCCTTGAAGGACAGCGCGCCCTCGCGCTTCTCGGGCAGCTGGCTCAGCGTCATGTCGATCAATTTGATGGTCTTCATCCCGTCACTCCTTGTCCTGTGAGGATTGTTCGTGTGCTTTGAAAAAACGCCCCGAAAGCACAAACGCCGTGTTTGTCCTTTCGGGGCGATTCAACCTCTGTCAAACCGCGGTACCACCCGGATTGCCGCGCATGCGGCCACTCGTCAGCGCTCCATCAAGCGCTCAGCCATGGTAACGGGGCTGCCGGATCGCCCTACTGACCGGCCCGGCCGGCTTTTCAGGCGATCTGCTCTGGCACGAGACTGCCTCTCTGCGCGCACACCGGCTTTCACCGACCGCCGGCTCTCTGAAGTGGTCCGCAGGAGACATAATGCCTTCATCGCATTTAAAGCTGCAATTTAGCTTACTAAAGTTTAATCCATCCACCCGCGCTTGTCAAGCGATTTGGTGCAAATTATCCAACGCTTTACAGTGAGTCACGGGGACAGGTTCCTTGACTCATTTCGGCGAGGATTGTGGGGACGAGGCTGTCTCGATCCTGTCAGAGGGACCCTGTCAGAGGGACGGTCCTTTTGACAGGAAAACCTGACAAAAGGACCGTCCCTCTGACAGGATCTACTGTGACACAGAGAACCGTCCGAGACCACTGATTAATGCAAACATAACAATCGAAGTTATAAAACCAAAAGGACAACGGGGTGAGGATGTCGAAATAGTATA
>CACYTF010000083.1 GCA_902777335.1 uncultured Eubacteriales bacterium | reverse complement strand
AGGGTAGAATGAGCGCTAAAGCAAAAATGTCTAAGGCCGCCCTGAATCCCGACTTCCTTACCGTTGCTTTGTTTGGCAAGTAAATGATGTCGCCCTGAAGCCGCAATGGGCCGTGAGTCACAGGAACCTGTCCCCGAGTGACTCACGGCAGCGCGGCCAAGGTGTGTGTGGCAATACCATCCGGGAACGCGCGGGCGGCGGCCTGGGCGGCGGCATCGTTCTCGAAGGCCCCCACCACGGTGGAGCCGCTGCCGGTCATGAACGCGGCAAACGCGCCCAGGCGGCGCAATTCGTCCAGGGTGCGCCCGATCTCAGGCAGCAGCTGCACGGCGGGCGCGGTCAGGGCGTTGACGCACAGCCGGCCCACGGCGGGCGCGTCCCTTCGGACGAGGGCGTCCGTCAAGGCCGCGGCGTCAAAGGGCGTCGCCGGGAATCCGCCACCGTCCCACAGCCTGAACACCGCCGCGGTGGACAGGCCGCCGCCGGGCCGCACCAGCGCCAGCGGGATCCGGGGCGCGCCCTGGACCGGCGCGATCACCTCGCCGATGCCGGACACCCGGGCCAGCCCGCCCGTCAGGCAGAAGGGCACGTCCGCGCCCAGCTGCTCGCCGATTGCCAACAGGCATGCCCGGTCCAGGCCCAGCCCCCACATCTCGTTCAGCGCCTTCAGCGCCGCCGCGCAGTCCGCGCTGCCGCCGCCCAGCCCCGCCTGGGCGGGGATGCGCTTGGTCAGCGCCATCTTCGCGCCCAGATTCGTTCCGGTGTGCCGCTGCAGCGCCCGGGCCGCCCGCATCACCAGGTTGTCCTCGCCTGCCGGCGCGCCGTCCACGCTCAGCGACAGCGCCGGGGCGGGCTCGAGGGTGAGCTCGTCGCAAAGCGCCACGCTCTGCATCACCATGTTCATCAGGTGATACCCGTCCGCGCGGCGCTCCAGTATGTCCAACGCCCAGTTGATTTTGGCGTGGGCCTTGTAGATATGTTTCATGTCAACCCCTGCTCCCTGTTCCTCACGGATGGGCGGGCGCCGCATCGGCGCCCCTACTTGATACTGCCGTCGCTGCGCATCATCGTCTCCAGCACCTGGATCTCGGCCTCCACGTCCAGGGCCTCGGAGCGGAACAGGCGGTCCTGCTGCTGCTCGATGGCGGACACCAGCTGGTCCAGCGCGTCCTCGATCTTCCCGCGGGATTCCCGTATGGTCTGCCCCTGGTAGCTCTGCCCCTCCATCAGCCGGTAGGCCTCCAGCAGGCGCAGCGTGGTGGGCAGGTAGTAGTTGACGAAGCGCCGGGCGTCGTCGGCGCGCTCGGGGCGCTGGCGCACGGTATCGAAGATGCCGGCGGTGAGCGCCTCGATGCGCTCGATGCGTTCGGACACATCGGCGTCGTCGATGGCGTCGTTCAGCGCGCGGATCTTCTCAAGCACGGCCGCGTGGGCGTCCGGCTGCTCCGGCGCGGGCTCCGGCGTCGGGCGGGGATTGTCCAGCCACAGCACGCCGTCGTGCGCATCCGGCTCCAGGCGGCGCAAAAAGCCCTTGTCCAGCAGCCGCTCGATCTTCTTCAGCGCGCCGCGCACGCCGGTGACGGCGTCCAGCCGCGCGATCGGCAGCGCGGGCTCGTCGCAGCGGCTCAGCGCCCGGGCGATCCTGCGCGCCATGCGCCGCCGGAGCATGCGCCGCACGGCAAACAGCAGCGGCAACAGCAGCATGAAGAACACCGTGGCGTAGGCCGCGCCGTCCACAAAGGGATCGTTCAGGCTCTTGGCGGCAATGTCCTCCGACAGCACCTGCATGCACACCGAGATCAGCAGCGCCGACAGCAGGGTGTTGGGGATCTCCCACCAGGCCATTCGCGTCGAGTTTTTCGTCAGATAGCGCTCCATGTCGTCACCCGTTGATCAGCTGGAATTTGTCGCCGAGGACCTCGATGATTTCGTAGTAGCTGGTCACCATGCGGTTGTAGTTCGCGTCATCCATGCCGGCGGGGCGGTCCTTCAGGTACTTGCCGGAGGGCAGCACCCGCACCGCGCCGTCCTGCTTCCAGGTGTAGGTGGGTATGTAACCGACGCTGTCGCAGGTGAAGGTGCCGTCGGGATGCTCGTTGACGGTGAAATCCAGTATCACGCCGTTGTCGCAGTATTGCTTCACGTGGTCGCTGATGAAGTTGCCCATGCAGAACATCGTGAACACCTGGCGGCTTGTGCCGTCCGCGTTCGAGACGGTCTGGTAGCCCATGGGCTGCACCATGTGGGCGTGGCTGCCGATGATGATGTCCACCCCGGCCTCGGCCAGCTTTTTGGCGTACTTCTTCTGGCTGTCGTCGGGGGTGCGCACGTACTCCTTGCCCCAGTGTGGGAAGGCGATGACCACCTCGGCCCCGGCCTGGCGCAGCTTCTGCACGTCGGCCTTAAAGTCGGCCTTGCTGATGTAGGGCACCAGCGCCACGGCGGACTCGTCGGTGCCGCGCCGCTCCATGGTGTTGGTGCTGTGGGTGTAGGCCACGAAGCCGAACTTGATGCCGCCCACCTCGTAGATCACCGGCGCGTCCTTCTCGGCCTTGGTGCGGTACGCGCCCACGTGGTCGAAGCCGTACTTCTCCACGTTGTCCACGGTGTTCGTGACGCCGCCGCTCCAGCGGTCCAGCATGTGGTTGTTGGCCAGCGTCAGAAAGTCGATGCCGTAGTCCTTCAGCGGCGCCAGGCACACGTCCGGCGCGTTGAACTGGGGGTAGCCGGAATAGCTGGAGGTCCTGTACTTGCCGACGGTGCCCTCCATGTTGGCCATGGTGTAGTCGGCGTTCGCCAGCTGGTCGGCGATCAGGTCGAACTGATTGTGGAAGTCGTAGCCGCTGTCCCGGGCATACAACAGCTGGTCCTTGCAGAACATGATGTCCCCCGCCACGCGCATGCGCACCGAGCGCAGCGACCCGGCGGGCCGGGGCGCGCTGGTCACCTGCTCCACCGCCTCGGGCAGCGCCGGCACCGGCGTGGGCTCCGCGGCCTCGACCGCTTCCTCGACCGGCGCTTCCGGCTCAGGCTCCGATGCCTGTTCGACCTTCGACGAGGGCTCCGTGCCGGTGAGCGCCGCCAGGTCCACGCCCCCGTTCTGGGGCTGCTGGGCGCTTGGCTCCGCCGTGATCTCGGGCACGGCGGTTTCCTGAACGGCGGGCGCGCCGGCGTCCACCATGGCGGTCACGGCGTCCGGCCCGCCCTTCTTCGGGCGCAGGATCAGCACCACCGCCACGACGATCAACACCGCGATGCCCGCAATTATCGCGATGGCGATCCGGTTCTGCCGCCGCTGGCGACGCAGCGCCTCGTACTGCTGGCGCGTCATCCGCCGCGGCCCGTATGGATTGGGTCTTCGCTGCATTCGTATTCCTCCGATTGTCGGGTGTACTCTCCCGGGCGGGCGCCGCATCGCCGCCCCTACTCCCTATTGCCTATTGCCTAATGCCTATTGCCTACTCCAACTCCCCCTCCGGCTCCTCGGCGTCGGGGCCGGTCGGGGCGGGGGCGGGTTCGGGCCGGGGGGCGGGCTCGAGCGCCTGCGGGGCGGTGAAGTCTGCGCCGCACACGGGGCAGCGGGCCTCGCCGCCCTCCCGCTTCGCGCCGCAGTTCAGGCAGTACTCGGCGGCGTCCATCGGCTCGGGCTTTATGGGCTCGTCGGGCAGGCGCTTGCCACAGGCGGAGCAGAACCGCGCCTCCTTCGGGTGCACCGCGCCGCAGCTCAGGCAGCGCCTGACCTCCCGCGCCGCGTCGTAGGCCTCGGCCAGCTCCGCCACCTGCAGCTCCGCCGCGCGGATGCGCAGCGCCAGCGCGTCGGCGGCCTCCCGATTGCCCCGGCCGCTCTGAAGCGCGTAGCAGGCCTTGCCGTAGCGGGCGTACAGCCGCTCCAGCGCCTCCCGCGCCGCGCGCAGCTCGCCGCCGGCCTTCGTCGCCTCGGCGCTCTCCTTGGACCGGTCCGTCACCGACCGGGCCACGTTGGAAACCTGTTTGCCGAATTCCTTGAAAAAATCCATGCTCCGCTCCCGTCGCGCCGCAGGCGCGCATTATTCCTATTATATCTATGATAAACCCATTTGCGCAAGAAATCAAGGGGTCACAGCCGATAAACGCATGTTTTACCCCCATCGCGGCCATACTGGAGCATCATGGAGGGATAGCATGTTCACCCTGTTCATTCGCGGCGCGCTGCTGTACGCGATCATGATCGTCACGATGCGCGCGCTGGGCAAGCGCCAGCTGGGCGAGTACGAGCCCTACGAGCTGGCCATGACCATACTGCTGGCGGACCTGATCTCCTCGCCGATGGAGAGCGTGTCCACGCCGCTACTGCACGGGCTGCTGCCGGTGGCGGCGATGTTCGTGGTGCACGGCGCGATCACGCTGGCCTCGCTGAAGTGGGACCGGTTCCGGGCCCTGGTGTCCGGCAAGCCGGCGCTGGTGATCAACAAGGGCCAGATCGACCAGCGGGAGCTGGACCGGCTCTGCCTGAGCATATCGGACCTGCTGGAAGGGCTGCGCGCCGCGGGCTACCTGGACCCGGCGGAGGTGGGCACGGCCATCGTGGAGGCCAACGGCGCCATCACCGCCTTCCCCACGGCCGGCGGCAGGCCCCCCAAGACGTCGGAGTTGAACATCGACCCCGGCTACGAGGGCCTGGCGCTGGCGCTGATCTCCAGCGGGCGGGTACAGCCGGACAACCTGCGCAAGACCGGCCAGAGCCCGGAGTGGCTCGCGCAGCTTTTGAGCAAGCGGGGCCTGCGGGCGGAGCGGGTGTTCCTGGCCTCGCTGGACACCCAGGGGCGCATGACGCTGCAGCTGTCCGGCGGCGGGCTGCTGCGCTTTCAGGCCCTGGACCCGGGAAAGGTGGCGTGGTAGATGAAGCGCACGCTGATCACGACCGCGGCGGTGCTGGCCTGCGCGCTGGCGGTGTGCGCGCTGTCCCTGGCGGCGCTGACCCACGCCGTTTCAGAGGCCGGGGACCTGTGCAGCGCGGCGGTGCTGGCCGTGGAGGAGCGGCGCGTCGCCCAGGCCAAGTCGCTGATGGTGGAGCTGGCCGAATACTGGGAGGCCCACTCGGCGATGCTGGAGTTCATCGTGAACCACGACGCGCTGAACGAGGTGGCCGGCGCCCTCGCCGAGGCCCAGATCTGCCTGGAGTGCGCGGACCACGACGACTTTCTGCGCACCATGTCCACCGCCCAGCGGGGGCTGGAGCACCTGCGGTTTGACGAATCGCTGTGCTGGCAGAATCTATATTGACTTTGTCATGGAATGAAGGTAGAATTCAGCTATATTATTACCAAAGGAGCCTTCATGTCCGTCAGAGCACACAACATGACCGAGGGCGGGGTGGCGCGGCATCTGGTGCGCTATTCGATACCGGCCATACTCGGCGACCTGTTTCAGGTGACCTACAACACCGTGGATTCGGTGATCGTGGGCAAGTTCGCCGGCGCGGGCGCGCTGGCGGCGGTGGGCGTCGCCAGCCCGCTGATGAGCGTGGCGATGTTCTTCATCATCGGCATCGGCATCGGGGCGTCGGTGCTGATGAGCGAATTCTACGGCGCGGGGGACGCGCGGGCGCTGCGGCGGGAGTTCGCCACCACGCTGGCCCTCGGCGCGGCCCTGAGCGCCGCCATCGCGCTGGGCCTGTTCGCGCTGGCGGGGCCGCTGCTGCGGCTGTGCCGCACGCCCGCGGACATCATGGCCGACACCGCCCGGTACCTGCGCATCGTGGCGCTGGGCATGGTGGTCACGTCGCTGTACAACATACTGGCGGCGGCCAGCCGCTCCATCGGCGACACGCTGACGCCGCTGATCTGCCTGGTGGCGGGGTCGCTTTCAAACGTGGGGCTGGACCTGCTGTTCGTGGCCCGGTTCCACATGGGGGTGGCCGGGGCCGCGTGGGCCACGGTGATCGCCCAGGCGCTGTCGGCGCTGCTGTGCGCGGCGCTGCTGCGCAAGAACGAGCCGATGCTGTTCGCGGGTCGCGGGGGCTTCGCCGTGGACCGGGCGCTGCTGGGCCGGACCGTGCGCTTCAGCGTGCCCAGCGCGCTGCAGCAGGCGGGCATCTACATCGGCAAGCTCCTGGTGCAGTCGGCGGTGAACCCGCTGGGCGTCAGCGCCATCGCCGCCTTCAACGCCGTGAACCGCATCGACGACTACGCCCTGATCCCCGAGCGGGACATCGCCGGGGGCGAGACCGTGCTGATCGCCCAGAACCGCGGCGCGAACAAGCCCGAGCGCATGCGGCGGGGCTTCTTTGTGGCCATGGCGATGGAGACGGCCTACGGGCTGATCGTGTCGGCGGCGGTGTTCGCGCTGGCCCGGCCGCTGATGGGCCTGTTCGTGGACCCGTCGGAGACCGAGGTCATCCGCCTGGGCACGCGCTATCTGCAGCTGATGGGCTTTTTCTACTTCATGCCCGGCATCACCAACGGCCTGCAGGGCTACATGCGGGCCGTGGGCAAGCTGAAGATCACCATGTACGTCACCTACGCCCAGATGTTCACCCGCGCCGCGTTCACGTTTTGGCTGATCGGCCGCATGGGGCTGGACGCCGTGCCCGTAGCCTGCGCCGCCGGCTGGGTGCTGATGACGGTGTGGGAGATCGGCCTGATGCTGAAGTGGCGGAAGTGACCAAAATCAAGGGGACGGTTCTCTGTGTCATTGACACGGAGAACCGTCCCCTTGATTTTGGTGGTGTCTTATTTCAGCCGGGCGTACTTGGAGGACACCCAGCCCTTCTCGCCCTCGAAGGTGACGGCGTACCAGGCGACGCCGCGCTCGTCCTTCTGGGTCTTGCCGCGGTAGGTCAACCGCGTGCCGGATTCAGCGGTGCCTAGGGAGACGTAGTCGAGGCCGGGGCCGCTGCGGATGTTCGCGGAGCCGGTGAGCCGGACCTTGCCGTCGTCCTGGGAGCCGCCCGAACCGCCCGCCTTGGCGTACATCGAGGAGACCCAGCCCTTCTTGCCCTTGTAGGACACGTGATACCACAGCACGCCGCGGTCGTCCCGGGAGGTCTGGTCGTAGGTCAGCGTCGTCCCGGAGCTGATGGTGCGGCGGGAGGCGTAGTCCAGCCCCGCGCCGGTGCGCAGGTGCACGTCGCCGGTGGTGGTGATCTGGCCGCCCACCGGGTCGCTGCCCCGCTTGGCATAGCGCGCGCAGATCCAGCCGGTCTTGCCCCGGTAGCTCACGTGATACCAGGCCACGTTGTCATCGTCCAGGCTGGTGCGGTCGCAGGTCAGCGTCGTCCCCACGTCGATGACGGTGCGGGAGGCGTAATCGCTGCCCGGGCCGCTGCGCAGGTGCACGTTGCTGGTGGTGGTCACCTTTTCGCCCGTGCTCGAGGACCCCTCCTTGGCGTACATGCCGGAGACCCAGCCCTGCCTGCCGTCGTAGGAGACGCGGTACCAGGTGACGCCCCGGTCGTCCTTGTCCGTCCGGTCATAGCTGAGCTTCGTGCCGGACGACACCGTGCAGATGGAACGATAGTCCAGGCCGGGGCCCTTGCGCAGGTGCACCGAGCCCGTGGTCGTCACGCTGCCCTCCGCCAGCGCGGCCACCGACAGCGCGATCAGCGCCGCCAGCAGCAGCGCCAGCGCTCTGATGATGTTCTTCATGTTGCGATGCGCTCCCTTCATCTCTTATCGTGTATGCGTTCATTCCACCGGGTCGACCTTCGCGCTGACGGCCAGCGTGTGGATGATCTCGTCCGCCTGCCCTTCGGCGTCCTCGCCGTCCAGCCAGAACACGATCTTCACGAACTCCTCGCCGGCGTCTATGACATAGGTCAGCGTCTCGTACTCGGCCTCCTCGTACTCCTCCACCATGCGGTAGTACGCCGCGGGCGTGCCGTTGATCTCGTAATCATCGGTCACGCACTCGGTGACGACGCCGCCGGTGGCGCAGGCCGCGGTGAAGTCCGCCAGGCTCTGGCCGTCCGGGTTGGGGATCACGTAGACGTCGAAGTCCAGCGCCGTTTCCTCGCTGTAGTAGTAGCCGACCTGGTGCTCCTCCAAATCCGCTTCGGTCATGTCCCCCAGCACAAAGCCCGCGGGCACGACGATGGAATAGCCGGAATCGCCGATGGGCAGCTCCCGCGCCGTTTCCTCCGGCACGGCCTCGCCCAGCGCGCAGGGCACGGCCAGCAGCAGGGCCAGCGCCAGCAGCAGGGCTATGTTCCGCGTCATGGTATTCCTCATGGTTTTTTGCCTCCTTATACTCCTTGTATTCATCTATTATACCGCCAAATTGTGGCAACATCTCCACATCGAATCGATAAAAAGAAAACTTTCCCCCGCGGGCGGAACTGTGGTATACTGTCTGAAGAGGAGACAAACCTTCGCAGGAGGCGTCACAGGATGGATGAAGACTATATGCGCCAGGCCCTGGAGCAGGCGAAGCTGGCGGCCGCGGCGGGCGAACTGCCCGTGGGCTGCGTGATCGTGAAAGACGGCGAGATCATCGCCCGGGCGCACAACGAGTGCGAGCAGCGGGGCGACGCCACCGCCCACGCCGAGCTGCTGGCCATACAAAGGGCCAGCGCCGCTGCCGGCGGCTGGCGGCTCAATGACTGCGCGCTGTACGTCACGCTGGAGCCCTGCCCCATGTGCGCCGGGGCCATCGTGCAGGCCCGGGTGGGGCGATTGGTGTACGGCGCGGCCAACCCGGAGCAGGGCTGCGCCGGCAGCCTGTACCGCATCCCCGAGGACCCCGCCTTCCCCCACTTCTGCAAAAGCGACGGCGGCGTGCTGGCGCGGGAATGCCGGGCGCTGCTGGACGGCTTCTTCAGCAAGCGGCGGTGACCAAAATCAGGGGGACGGTTCTCTGTGTCATTGACACAGAGAACCGTCCCCCTACTACAATATATTTGGTTGGAGTTTTGACAGTCAGTCAGAATGCTGACCATCTTGTTGCCTAAGCTGCTATAATGAGGATGCAAACGGTCTGGCGACGTTCCCCAAGGACTGCATGTCCGTAAATCAGTCA
>CACYTF010000082.1 GCA_902777335.1 uncultured Eubacteriales bacterium | reverse complement strand
CTGAATGTTTCGACTTCTTCTCGTTTTATCCTTTTGGTTAACACATTGTTAACTATCGCGCTCACTCTTCCTCGCTAAGTAAATGATGTCGCCCTGAAGCCGTCCCCATGTGTTCTAGTAGATCGAAAGCGCGCCTTCCACCACGATCTGCAGCAAATGGCCGCCGTCCTCCGGCGCGGACAGCAGCTCCCCCACCTCATATTCGATCAGGAACAGCTTGACCGGCAGGCCTTCGAGAATTTCCCTGTACCGGCTCTTCGACAGCGCCTCGTTCACCCGTTTTGCCTGGTGGATTCTCTTCATGCTCCGCGTCCAAACAGGACATATGTCCGGTTTTTGGATTCGATTATAGGCTATACTGCATGAGAAGTCAAGGCAGATGAGGAGCGATACGCATATGCACATGGGGACGGTCCTTTTGTGTTCAATGATCTGGCTGTTTTCTCCAAATGTCAGATGATATTGACCATGGAGGTCAACACAAAAGGACCGTCCCCATGTGTTCTGAGTCAGGAGGAACCTGTCCCCGGTGACTCAAATAAGCATTTACCGCATGACAAGGTTGGCATACGGTTCGCCCATCAGCAGATGCTCGTAACCGTCGCCGGATTCGCTGGGATTGCAGAGCAGCTCCACGTCCACGCAGGACTGGAACACCATTACGATATCGCTGCCCCCGAACAGGAAATACCCCATGGGATCGCCCTTTTCGACGTTCGCGCCGACAGCCACGCCTTCCTCCCAGTTGCAGGAGCAGATCTGCGACATGCCGACGGGGAGAACCGCAACCAGTCCATAATCCTGCGTTTCGATGATGACGCAATCCCTCGTCTCAATCATCTGCCACCCGGGGATGGCGTCGAAGAGGAGGTAACGGCCCTGATCCGCGTCCCACTCGAGAATACCGCCGAGGCCGTTGACGGCGGGAATCTTGCGCAGTTCTTTGATCGTGCCGCTGACCGGGAAATGATAGCGATGGTAGTCGTTCACATCGAGGAAGGTGTGGGTCAGCGTGCCGCCGTTGAAGGCGTCCGCATATTCAGAATCCGGGCCGATGAGCTGCTGGACGGAGGTAAAGCTGGCGGACTTGATGACCACGCCCTCCCTGTGAACCAGATCGCCGTTTTCGTCAATGGACCAGACGCCCTGGGGTTTGGAATCGGCTGGGGCGACCACGGCGCTGTCGGAGATGGGCCGGACCGACGGATCGACGAGGCCCCGGGAAAACCATTCGTTGAAGGTGTGCCAGATGTTTTTATCTCCGTACCAGCCGTACTGCATATTCATGCTTGGGTCATCCATGATCCGCTGGAAATAGATGTCGTTCCAGCTCTCCTCCGTGGAAAGAAACGCGCCCCATTCATCGGAATACGCCTTGAACCAGGAGGCGATCGGCTCGTGGTACTGGAGCGAGGGATAGTAATAGCCGAGGCCTTCGAGCTGCTCCAGCGGCTGATCCAGCAGGAACCAGATGTAGTCGATGCTCTGGTCGATATGGTCGTACAGCGTGGGGTATTCCACATCCGTCAGCACATTCCAGGGCATACAGGTCACCATCCAGTCGATATAGTCGTAGAATGCCTCGACGGTGCTTACGGGATTGGTATTCGGATCGGGGTTGATGTCATGGGCCCTGGCAATGGACGCTTCCATCAGCGCCATCAGCTCCGGATCGTTCTCCAGATATTCCATCATGGACAGCGCAGCCTGTGAGCGCGGCAGGTCAATGTCCAGAGCAGGCTCGACAAGCCCGGGAAGGCCGGTCAGCACCAGCATCAGGATGAGGAACAGCGCAATAATCCTTCTTTTCATAAGATACGTCTCCTTTTCATCGTTGTTTTGCTATGTCAGATCATATTGACTGCAGTTGTCAACACAAAAGGACCGTCCCCATGTGTTGCAGCGTCGCCTGTTCGATATCTGGCCCGCGCAGCATGCTCAACGCCAGTCGGACATAGAACCGCGTCCGAATATCCTGCGCAGCCTGCTCTTCGACGCGCTCATGACGCGCGGCAATGACAAGGGCCTGCTCGAAACCGTCCCTGTCCATGGCGGCCTTTATCGCGTAAAAATCGGGGTTTCGACTGCGGGACTGGCTCTGGGTGCCCGTGCGTATTCTGTAATGGTTGCGTATGTCTCTCAGGAAAACAAACCTTCCGGGGTGAGCTCCGTAACGCATCCAGGTATGGGCGTCTTCAGAGACCTTAGCATCAGGAAAGGGCTCGGCCAGAGCCAAAGACGTGCGTACCGCGGTACAGGAAGTAAGGTTGGCGTAGTTCTTTCGGGTGGCGATCTGTATCCAGGCGTCCTCCCCATCCACCGGATTATTGCGGTGGCCGTCCACCGCTTCCCCACCGTGGGTGCCAGGCTGTCCAGCGGTATGGGATGACCGTATTCGTCGATGAAATCGTGGCTGCTGTAAACCACGTTGACATCGCTTCCGGAACAGAAGGCGGCGCGGGTGCGCTCCAACCGTCTGGGATCGGCCAGATCGTCGGCATCCAGAAACAGTATGAAGGGCGCGCCCAGCTCAGCGGCCGCGCGTATGCCCAGGTTACGCGCCAGCCCGGGACCAAGTCGCCGATCGGAATAGATGACTCTCCCCCGCGGTCCCAGCACCGCCTCAACTGCCCTCAGATGGGCCAGCGGCACTTCGCGCCCGGTGTGATCGTCCACGATGACCAGCATCCAATTCGGGTCCGTCTGCTCCAGGACCGACGCCACCGCCTCGTCAAAGTGGCGCAGTGCCATGTCATCGTCCGCCATCCAATGGGGCATGACGAAGGCCGCTCTCCCGGTTTCAAAGCAATCCTGTTCGCGCGACATTGCGCCACCTCCTTGATGAAGAACCCGTGCATACTTTCCTGATATCATTTCAACGCATCCTCGCTTCTCTTCAGCGCATTCACAATGGCCGCCAGGTCGTCCGATAGTCATCCATCACAGCATAGCGCACCCACCTGCCCATTTTTACTGTCCCAAGTCGATTCGAATTCTCTGCGATCCTTAAGGAAATACCGCGCAATTAAGGTGGTCGTTACAGTTCAGCGTCCCTCTGGATTGACTCCCTCAGTCTGGCCTTCGGCCACTAACTGCGTGTCGCAGCTCCCTCAGGGAGAGGCACACACGCACACCAAAAGGCTCTCTCAGAGGGAGCTGTCACGCGTAGCTTGACTGAGGGAGTGGGACTCTGAGCTTTAACAGGTGATCAGCTGGCGAGTGAATTTTCCGTCAGGCGCTGATGCAGATTTCGCAGGTTTACTGGCGATAAATCAAGAAAACTGCATCAGATGACCGGCGGAAAAGGCACCGCCAGCGCCGCGAAGCAAGTCCCTTTGGGAATGTGCCGCCGTATTGTGCGGTGTTTCCTTAAAGCCCATACGTTTATGCATCTTTCCCAAAGAAGGTCAGCATAGCAATCCAGCGGTTCTTTCCCTGATTCCATCAGTAGCAACTGTAGACAAGCACCCGGTCCAAGGCCCTGCTTCCGAGACGCAGGAGGAATATTGATGTCAAAAAACCATCAGGATATATCCTTCCGGATTATGCAATGATGCGCCCATGAAAAAAGCAAGTCGCCCCGGATGCAGCTGCTCAGGCCCGCCTCCACGACATAGGCGCGGGAAGGTGTGCTGCGGTAGAACTGGGATACGCCGCTGTAATTCATCTCTTTGATCTGAAAATCCGGCTGATTCATGGAATGATCCTCTCTGTATGTCAAATGATGCCTTCCCGCCAACAGGTCAGCGGCAGGGTGAAGCGCTGTACGGGGAGGCTCCTGACGGGCAGGCCATGGTCCTTCATCACCTGTTCGATCGCGTCAGCAATGGCAGATACGTCGCTGCAGGCCAGGCAGGTGATGCGGAATTCCCCGTTGTGCTCAATCACGTTCAGGTGCAGCGTCTTTCCCACCGCAGGTTTGCAGAGGAAGCGCATGTCCGTGATCTGATCGGAATAGCCGGTTTTGTGCATGGAGCCAATGTAGTCAATGTAGAAGGTATCATGGCATACGGACATGAAGCCGGCGGGCTTTTTCAGCTCCTCCATGTAATCCGTGGCCTGCTCCATTCGCCCGCGGTACATATTGCCCATCATATTATAGATGGCGCGGAATTTGTCCGCGTTCATCTGTTGCTTCTGCATGGCCCGAAGCTGGGCAGCCCGTTGGGCAAAGGGCAGTGCGTCCATCGGGGTGCCGCCGACGGGCAGTACGATGCGGTTGGAGCAGTTTTTGAAGGTCTCCTCGCAGCCCAGCTGCCGTCGGACAGACATGGGAATGTTGACCATCACCGGCGTGTCGGCGTCTGGGTGCGCCCGCTGGATGGCCTCGCCCACCAGCATGGAAAGCATCACGGAGGGCGACGCGCCGTTGGCCTTCACGAATCGCATAAACGCCTCCGAGGGCAGGCGGAAGCCATATTCCAGCACTTCCCCACCGGGATTGGGCACGATTTCCGGCAGGTGATAACACGCGGGCTGCTGCCGCTGCTCCGGCATGGCGAAGTCTGGAGAGACCTCATACTGCCTGGAGAAGGGTTCAAAAGTCTCCGCCTCCGTCGCCTGGGTACTGTCGGAACGGATGCCGTTGGGGTCGTATTCTACGCCGTCCTTCATGCAATAATAGTGATACAGCACGGATTCGAGGAAGGCGTTGATGCCCTGACCGTCGCAGAAGCCGTGGTACATGGTAAACCAGGTCACGTTGCCGTCCCAGGTAAGGTCCAGCAGGTGATAGTTGGTCTCGCTGCCGCCGACGTGGCGGATGCCCGCCACATGCGCCGCCTCCATGGGCAGCGGGTTCTTCGCGTAATACACGGCGCCATGATCGATGGTCATCGTGTCGGTCAGATAGGGCATCCGACGGCACGTCCGGTCCAGGGCGCGCTGGAGCAGCTCACCGTCAATGGGCGCCTGGTGGGTGACCTCCACGGTGTAAGCGGGAATATCCACCGGCAAATAGACGTAGGGACTGCTGGAAATGGCCATTTCCTTTTTCTCAAAGCTGGGGCGCTGGGTACTCATACGTTGATTTCCTCCTGTCGTTCATGGTTAATGTTGCTCCCGAGGCAATTCCACCACCGGATTCAGATAGGATTCATAGGGCAGCTTTTCATAGGGTATGCCCAGTTCATCCAGTATGGCGGCAAAAGCCAGATAGTAGCGATCGGACTCGATGGTCTGGGTAATGTTGATGTGGAAGCAGCCGGCGGTTTCGCTCATCAGCACGAAGGAAGCACCGTTGGCCGGAGGCGCGTTTAGATAGCGCACCCCGGTGATCTGGTCGGTGTAGTCGTTGCATCGCAGCCCGCCCACATAGTCCACGAAGAAGGTATCCTGGGGATTGTTGTCGCTCATGGCCAGCACTTTGGTTTTCAAATAATAGCCAGGCATCTTCGCGCCCAGGTGGATCAACGTGTTCATGCCGGCGCATATCAGCTTCGGAAACTCGCCGCTCATTTGCGCGCGCATGCCAGCGCGAAGCTTCGCGGCCAATTCCCCCGTGGACAGGCTGCGGGCATCCTCCGGCGCAGTGGGGAGGAAGATGGCGGCATAGCAGTTTTTGAAGGTCTTTTCCACCTGTAGGGCCTTGCGCAGGGAGATGGGCACCACGCTCATGATCACGCTATCGCGAACATCATTCTCCCGTGCGATGGCCTGGGTCATGATGGCGGCCGCCCCGGCAGCCGGGGAAGCACCGTTGGACTTGCACCATCCCAGGAAGTCCTCAGTCTTTACCTTCATGGGCAGGGAATACATCTTCTCAACCTTGTTCTCCATAAGCTCCGGCAGGCGGAAGCGTTTCTCCTTCCCCATCATCTCCTTTACCTTCTTGACGCTGGCTTTGCGCCGCTCGGCGTGAATGTCCGCCCGTTCGGCGGGATCATAGGGAATCCTGTCGGTATAGATACCTTCGTCGCTGTATTGCCTGCCATCCTTGAGGCAGACATAGTGATAAAGCACAGCTTCGATCCAGCGATTGAACCCCAGCCCGTCGCACAGGCCGTGAAACATGGCGAAGGCAATTTTGTTCTTCCAATAGGTCACGTCCAGCATATGGTAATTGGTAATCTCGCCGCCGATGACGCGCGGTGCTTCGGATTCGGCCACCAGGAGGGGCAGATCGTCGTCCGCGTAGTAATAGAGGCCCTTTTTCCGCACAAAGGTGGAGCCGTAATAGGGCAGGCGTTGGAGCGCCTTGTCCACTGCCTGTTGAAGCAGGTCACCGTGAACATACTCCGACAGGCTGACCTCGACGATATAGCTGCGTTTCCTGTCCTTCCCATAAAACTGGGTAGCACCGCTGGCGTTCCATTCTCTGGCAGCGAAGCGAGGCGATGGGCTCGTCTGTGTCATGCGTCCATCTCCTCCTTGCTCTTCATCAAAAACTCCTGGATGCTGAATTCGTTCTCATACAGGAAGTCCATGCAGTAGACAGGCTTGCCGCCGGGATAGTCGGTGTGGAAGTCGCTGACGGCCTTCAGGATGATCTTCGCGCTCATGGAGGTGTCCCGGCGCTTGTCGATGAAATACTCCGCGCCGTCGTCGCTGAAGGTGATGCGCAGCCATTCGGGCATCAGCGTAATCCGCACCCGAATGTTGCCGGCGGCGGAGTAGGCGTCCATGATGCGCTCGGTGAGCATCTCCTCCACTGCCAGGCGAATGGACATCAGGCGTCGGCGGCTGAAGCCCACGGACTGGGCCAGCTCGCTGGCCATGCTGGTGACGGGCACGATGGCGTAGTCGCTGTTGCGCACCACCACGTCGAACACGGTCACGCCGCCCGCCAGCTCCTCGTCCACCGCCAGGCGCAGCAGACGGTTGAGCATGTCCGCGTGGAGCGTGCGCTGGTCCAGCTTGCCGTTCACGTTCAGCGGGAAGCTGTCATACAGGAAGATGTGGGAGGGCACCTTGAAGCGGGCAATCACCTTGCGCAGGGCGGTTTTCAGCGCCTCCTGATCGAAGCTCTTGCCCCCGTCGGTCATGGTGACGCAGGCCTCCACGCTCTCGCCATAGATGGGATGGGGCGCGCCCATGACCTTGGCTTCCCGGATGTTCTCCATCTGGTTCAGGGCGCTTTCGATCTCAGAGGGCGATATGTTTTCGCCGCCCCGGATGATGACATCCTTGATGCGCCCGACCAGATACAGGTAGCCGTCCTCGTCGAAGTAGCCAAGATCGCCGGTGTGCAGCCAGCCGTTTTCATCGATAGGCTGCTTGTCCGTGGGCAGCTTGTCGTAGCCGTTCATCAGGCTTTCGCCCCGAGCCACCACCTCACCGATTTCACCCCGGGGCAGGAAGCCGCCCTTGCCGTCGGAAATGCGGATGTCCATGCCCTCGATGGCCTGGCCCACGGTCTGGGCCCGCTTCTCCACCATGTCGGAAGGGCGCACCATGGTCAACGGCGCAGCCTCGCTTTGGCCGTACATGTTGATGAAGGTGGCATTAGCGTATTGCAACTCCAGCCGCATCATCTGAACCGGGGTGGACATGCCGCCCGCGATCATGCACAGGTGCAGGTTGGGCACCACGTTCTTCTCAAAGCCCTCCGCGTCGGCCAGGCTGAGGTAGATGGCGCCCACAGCCGCCATGTCAGAGATGCGGTAGGCGTCAATCTCCCGAAGCAGTGTTTCCGGCTTGTAGTTTGCAGGCAGACACACCGTCGCACCCTGGCACAGATAGGCGTAGCTCATCAGCAGGCCCAGTATGTGGAACAGCGGCACGGCAACGCACACGCTGCGGCCCGCGTATTCACCAATGTTGGCGTTGAAGGCGTCTGCGTCGAAGGACAGCGCCTTCTGGGAGATCTGCACCGCCTTGGGCTGGGAGGTGGTGCCGGAGGTGAAGATGATGAAGGCGGTGGCGTCCTCGTCGGAATCGTCAGGCGCGTCGTCCTCCGCTTCATCCCGGAACACATACCCCAGGTCCAGGGCGACGGGACGGATGTCCAGACAATGATCCTCCGGGATGCCCACCAGGGACGCCAGCGTATGCATGGCGTCGGGGTCCTTCTTCGTCTCCCCGTTATCGCCGCAGAGCAGGAAGCCAGTCTCCGTCATGGCCAGCAGCCCGGCGGCGTCGGCGCTGCTCATGCTGTAATTCACCAGCACGGCAGTTCCGCCCGCCCGAACGATGGCGAAAAAAGCGATCAGCCAGTTGGCGGAGTTGTAGCTCCACAGCGCCACCCGGCTCCCTTGCTTGACGCCCATCCCCCGAAGTCGCTTCTCAAGCCCCCGGATGCCCTTGCGCATGTC
This sequence comes from uncultured Eubacteriales bacterium, assembly GCA_902777335.1. Classification (GTDB taxonomy): domain Bacteria; phylum Bacillota; class Clostridia; order Christensenellales; family Aristaeellaceae; genus UBA2862. The sequence goes on along the minus strand of CACYTF010000082.1, from coordinate 801 downwards.
CTCGTATGTGCAGCTCCCGCCGTTGCCCACGATGGCCAGACGGCCCGGGTAGTCCCGGCACAGCCGCATTGATAACAGACTACTCTTCGTTTCATTAACCATGTCCCTATTCTCCTGTGCAATCCAATTATGGTGTTTCTATATAAAACTGATGGGACCCAACCCTTTTGATCGAGTCCCCAATGCCTACCACCCTGCTCATAAATACATAATAATAATACACCAAACCGCTTTATATCGCAAGCCGTTATAAAAATTTATCTTTTCATCACATGATATACAATCAGAATCGGCCAGGCTCCACAGTGCGGGACAAGTCTCGTGCCCGGAATGCCCTATGGATGTCCTTTACAATCTCCGAATCAAACTCCCGTTATTTCGTGTCCTTCCCGTACTGTTCGATTGTACTTAACGCACAGCATGGTGATATCGTCAAATTGCTCTGCACCGGCAACAAAAGCGTCGATGCCCTCCATGACGTTGGAAAGGACTGCCTTTGGTTCAGCGCCAGGATCGCGATTCAAGGCATCCAGCGTGCGCTCCGCTCCAAACAATTCGTTCCGGGCGTTGGTCGCCTCAGCGACGCCGTCCGTATAGACGAACAGGCTGTCGCCCGGGTTGAGCTGGAAGCTATGCTCCCTGAACCGCATGCCCTCCATCGTGGCGACAGCCGGCGAATGGCGGTAGATTTGAAGCTCATACGCCCCGTTCGCCCTGCGCAGCGCGGGATGCTCGTGACCGGCGTTGGCGGCGACACCCTTGCCCGTACTGATCTCCAACACGGCTGCCCACACGGTGACG
>CACYTF010000081.1 GCA_902777335.1 uncultured Eubacteriales bacterium | reverse complement strand
TGCTGAATGTTTCGACTTCTTCTCGTTTTATCCTTTTGGTTAACACATTGTTAACTATCGCGCTCACTCTTCCTCGCTAAGTAAATGATGTCGCCCTGCGCCGCCCCCATTTGCGTTGACAAGGGGATGGCGCTTCTCTATAATTGAAACGGATACTTTCGTATCATCTTATTCAACCATATCATCCTGTGAACAAGGCAAAGGAAAGGAGGGCGCGCACCGTGCCCATTGGGATTTGCATACTGATCTTTGTGCTGGCCTTCGCGGCGGGCGTCGCGTCCAAGCTCGTGATCAAGCCCGCGTGGACGCAGAAGTATTCTGTCAAATGGAACGACGGGATCAGCACGCTGATGAGCGATCTGCCCTACGGCGACGGCGCGGCGAACAAATTTGACCTCTACCTGCCGAAGGACGACTCCAAGGACGCCTACGGCCTGGTGATCTACCTGCACGCCGGCGGCTTCACCAGCGGCGACAAGGCCGGCGACCGGGATACCCTCGCCTGGCTGTGCGGCAAGGGCTATGTGGCCGCGGGCATCAACTACACGCTGCGCACCGATGAGAACAGCGCCAGCGTCCTTTCCCAGTCCAACGAGATCAAGGCCGCCGTGCCGAAGGTCGTCGAGGCGGCGGAGGCGGCGGGCTACCCCATCGACAAAATGACGGTGGCGGGCGGCTCGGCCGGGCACGCGCTGGCCATGATCTACGCCTACCGCGACGGCAGGGACGCGCCCGTGCCCGTCGTGTTCACCTACGGCGCGGTGGGGCCGTCCAGCTTCGTCGCCGAGGACTGGGGCATATTCGGCGTCGGCAAGGACACGGACGAATCCCGCGCCGCCGGGGCCGCACTGTTCAGCGTGATGAGCGGCGAGGCCATATCGCCGGAGGAGATGGCGGACGGCACTTATCGCGAGAAGGTCCACGCCATCGCCGCCGCGGAGTGGGTGCGGGAAAACCCCGTCCCCATCGTCGTCGCCTACGGCGCGTGCGACAAGGTGCAGCCCTTCCTTGCGTCCAAGCGCCTGGAGGCGGCGCTGAAGGTAGGCGGCGTGGACCATCAATACTTCGTGCTGGAGCACTCCGGCCACGGCCTGCAGAACGACAGCGCCGTGTCGAAGCTGTGGATGGAAGCGGTCGAGGCCTATCTGGACAAATACATGCCGGTGCAGTAAGGGCAATCTGAATCTGCTTGACACCCTATGCGGCGTCGTGCAGAATAATATCATGATAATTGTGAAGGATCGCAAAAGCAACGCAGCCGCCCACTCTGGCAAGTGAACGGCTGTTGCGTGATCCTTCGATCACAAGGCACTGATTAACCCAAAGAGGCAACCGCGTGCGTGGTTCGCTCTTCGCTTATATTATATGGCGTTTCCCCGGGGATGTCAAGCACTGCGACAAAGAAAAGCATTTGCGCCACTCTTCATGCGCACGCGGAACGGTCCTCCCCCTTGGCTCACTGTCTGTTTCGATAATCCTTTGGCGTCATCCCATAGAGCGCCTTGAATCTCCGGCAAAAATAGGTGGCGCTTTCAAAGCCGGTTTCCTCCGCGATCCTGGCGACGGTTTTTTCGGTGGAGGTGAGCAGCTTCGCCGCCTGTTTCAGGCGAAACTCAATCAGGTACGCGATCGGGGATTGGCGGATGCCCTGCTGGAACACCTGCAGCGCCAAACTTCTGCCGATATGAACGGCCGCGCCGATATCCTCCAGTCGAAGATTCTCCCGGTAATGCGCCTGGATATACTGCATCATGATCTGCAGGCGGGTCTGGTTGATGCGATCCTGCTTTTTTCCGGAGGAATCGCTTTTTGGCTGTCTGTGCCGATACAGTTCATTCCAGAACCCAAGCAGGGAGGTCACCGTGACGATTTCATCCACGTCCTCCCTCTCCTGGCTTGCAAAGACCTCCGTCATCCTCTGAATACACGCGGCCTGCCATTCAACGGAGGGATCGAACAGTACAAAATCCGCGCCGCCGCCGATAAACGGCTGAAGGTACTTCTGGTAGATCAGGCTGTTCTCAGGCGCCAGCAAAAGCGGAGAGTACACCACGTTTGGGATGACCGTGCTGGCTTCTGCCTCAAAGCGATGGATCGCCCGGCTGTTGATCAGCAGGCCGCATCCGGCGCTGACGATGAACTTTTCTTCACCCACAAAGCAGACGGCCCGGCCGGACTGCACATACATGTATTCCAATTCCGGGTGCCAGTGCCAGTCCACACAGTGTAGGTCAAAATCCCATATATCCTCATAATAATACTGAAGCGGAAAAGCCGGGTTGCCATGCCGGACGTTTTCCAGCAGCGTCTCATCCGTCGTGATCCGGGAAAAAGGCGTTGGCGCGGGCATTCAGGTCCCTCCTGCTAAAAATATGGTATATTATACTATGATTCTGGCATTTTGTCCAATGAAAACATAAGGCAAATGGGATATAATTCAAAATGAAGCCGAAAGCGCAGTAAAGGGAGAGCCATCATGCAAAAGAACTACCAAAGGACACTGAAGGCCTGCTACCTGGGCTTCATCACCCAGGCCATCGCGGCCAATTTCGCGCCGCTGCTGTTTCTGAAATTCCATGCCGACTACGGCATCTCTCTGGGCAAAATCGCCCTGATCTCCACCACGTTTTTCTTCACGCAGCTGGTGGTGGATGTGCTCTGCGCCCGGTTTGTGGACAAGATCGGCTATCGAAAGAGCGCCGTGGCCTCGGAGGTAACGTCCGCCCTGGGTCTGATCGGGCTGGCCTTCATACCGGATCTGTGCGCCGATCCCTTCGTGGGCATCATCGCCTGCGTCATTGTGTACGCCATCGGCAGCGGGCTGATCGAGGTGCTGGGCAGCCCCATTGTGGAAGCCTGCCCCTTCGACCATAAGGAGGCGGTCATGAGCCTGCTGCACTCGTTCTACTGCTGGGGCTCTGTCGGCGTGATACTCCTGTCCTCCCTCTTTTTCACGGCCTTCGGCATCGGCAGCTGGCGAATTCTGGCGTGTGTGTGGGCGCTCATCCCGCTGTACAACATATTCAACTTTGCCACATGCCCGATCGAGCACCTGACGGAGGACGGCAAGGGCATGACCATCGGGCAGCTGTTCACCAAGCCGCTGTTCTGGGTGGCGATCGTGCTGATGGTCTGCTCGGGCGCGTCGGAATTGTCCATGGCGCAGTGGGCTTCGGCCTATGCGGAGGCGGCGCTCGGTTTCTCAAAATCCGTGGGCGACCTGATCGGCCCCTGCATGTTCGCGGTGACCATGGGCATCAGCCGGGTGATCTATGGGAAATACGGCGCTAAGATCAATCTGAGCCGGTATATGATCGCCTCCGGCATACTGTGCCTGTGCTGCTATCTGCTGGCGTCCCTGTCCTCCAGCCCCGTCCTGGGCCTGATCGGCTGCGTTCTCTGCGGGTTTTCCGTGGGCATCATGTGGCCCGGAACCATCAGCATCACGTCGCCCCGCCTGCCCCAGGGCGGCACCGCGCTGTTCGCGCTTCTCGCCATGGCCGGCGACCTGGGCGGCGCGTTCGGGCCGAGCCTGGTCGGGACGGTTTCCCAACAGGCCGGCGACAGCCTGCAATCCGGCATGCTGGCCGGAAGCGTGTTCCCGCTGGTGCTGATCGTTTCCCTGATACTGTTCGGCAGGAGGGCCGCATATGAACAAGCCGCGAAATGAAACACAAGAGGACCACACAATCGGCCGGAGAACGGCCCTCGTCATGGAGGGCGGGGCCATGCGCGGCATGTTCACCTGCGGCGTGATCGACGTGCTGCTGCGCCATGACATCCGCTTCGACGGCGCGGCGGGCATCTCCGCGGGGGCTGTGTTTGGGTGCAACTTCAAGTCCCGTCAGCCGGGCCGCCCGCTCCGCTACAACAAGCGCTACTGCCGCGATCCAAGGTATTGCAGCGTTCGGTCCCTGCTGCGCACGGGCGACCTCTATGGGGCGGACTTCTGCTATCGCAAGCTGCCGGACGAGCTGGACGTGTTCGACCGCAGGGCCTTCCGGGAGAACCCGATGGCGTTCTACGTGGGCGCGACGGACGTCCGAACGGGAAAGTGCGTCTACCACGAATGCACCGACGGTGGGGACGGAGACATGCTGTGGCTCAGGGCCTCCGCGTCGATGCCCGTCGTGTCGCGGCCCGTCGCGGCGGACAGATACCTGCTGCTGGACGGCGGCATCTCCGACGCGGTGCCCTATGCCTACATGGAGGAGCTGGGCTACACGCGCGATCTGATCGTGCTGACGCAGCCGAAGGGCTACCGCAAAAAGCCCGCTTCGCATCCCGCGCTGATGCGCCTGTTGCTGCGCAAGTACCCCGCGGTCGCGGACGCCATGGCCCGCCGCCACGAGATGTACAACCGGCAGATGGAGGAAATCGACCGGCGGGAGGCCTCGGGGCGGTCCCTGGTGATCCGCCCGCCGCGCGCCCTGGGGATCAGCCGTACGGAAAAAGACCCGGACGCGCTGGAACGGGTCTATCGGCTGGGCCTGTCGGAGGCGGAACACCGGCTGGCGGAGATCCGCGACTGGGTCGAGGGGCGCTGAAGCGGACCTTTTCCGGCCGGCTCATCGTTTTTTCCGGGCAGGCCCGGTCAGCCGCGCCGCCGGATCTGCACGGCCATGTAGCACCTGCCGGGCAGATCGACCCGGAATTTGCCCCGGAACACCCCGCGATCCTCCACCGTCATCTCCCAGGTGTCGATCACGCGCACTTCGAACTCGGTGGTGTCGTCGAAGTGGTATTCCCGGAACGAAGGCCGCATGAAGCTGTAGTAGAACAGGTAGTAGCTCTTGACCGGTTGCATGAACTCGCACTCCGGCACGCCGCACACCTCGTCCCAGCCGCGCCCCTCCCAGGGCATCAGGCCGAGCCCGGGCGTCTGGGACAGCACCTCGCGCAGCAGGGCGAAGCGCTTCCAGCTCTCGCCGCCCAGCTTCCCGCCGTGGGACCACCACAGCACATCGTCCGGGTTCATATACGTCTCCCCGTGCCCCGGATAGCCGCCGCGGCAGGCGGCCTCCCAGAAGCGCCGGGTCATCTCCTCGCCGCTGATGTTGCCCCAGCCGTGCTGTATGTTGCCCTCGTAGGCGATCTCGTCCAGCACCACCGGCTTGCCAAAGCGCTCGCGCCATTCGTCGACCAGCTCCGCGGACTTGTACAGGTCCTGGCGCTGTATGCTGCAGTGGGTCACCCAGGGGCGGGTGTAATCGTAGAAGGGGCGGCAGTTGTGGATGGAGCGCAGGTGGCCGTAGGGGTCCCGGTCCACGAGGATGCCGGCGAAGCGCTCCCAGTCCGCGATCGTCTTGGTGGGAAACAGGTCGTACTCGTTGGCCAGCGACCACCACACGTTGCGGTACGCGGCGAAGCGGGCGACGGCGTACTTCCAGTACAGGTCGTCCTGTTCCCTCGTCATCGTGCTAAAGCCCCAGCGGTCGTAGGGATGCATCATGATGATGTCCGCCTCGACGCCCAGCGCCTGCAGCTGCAGGATGCACCACTCCACGTGCCGGAAGTGGGCGGGGTTGAAGCGGGTGTAGTCGAAGCGGTTGCCCTCGGTCTTGAAGGTGTATTGCTGAAAGTTCTCGCGGGTCAGCACGCCGCTGTCCATCGGCGTGCCCGCGTAGGGGTAGGAGCGCGGCTCGCCCAGGTTGTAGTCGTAGTGCTTCGGGAACACGCAGAAGCGAAGCTTGTTGAAGGCGCTGTCCTTCAGCGATTGCAGCGTCTCGGCGATGCGCGCGTCGGACTGCAGGTCCCACACGTAGCAGGTGGTGCCGAGGCAATAGTAGGGCGTGCCGTCCGCGTAAGCGAAGTGATACTGGTTCGCCACGCGCACCGGTCCGTGGTTGTTCCCCGTGGCGGGAACTGCGCGAAAGCGCCCCGTCTTGCGCCCGCCGCCGTAATTGCCGTCCAGCTCGTAGGCGTACTCGCCCTCATACGACGGCATGAATCGGACCCTGTACACGCCCTCGCCGTCGTAAAAGCCGTCCACGGTCACGGTCTCGTGGTCGCCCGTGAAGGTGGCGGCCACGGTCCGCTCGGTAAACGGGTTGCCCGTTTCGACGCCCCGGACGGCGATTTCAAACATGCCCCATCTTTCAATTGTGTCCATTTGCTCGCTTCCTCTCGATGTGCTGTGCCGGCTGGCCTGACAAAAGGGGCTCTTCACGTTTTCTTGTGGGATTCCCCTCTCAGGCGCTGCGCGCCAGCTCTCCCCGTCACCGGGGCGAGCCAAGCTGCCGCGCGGGTGCGCTGACCTCGAACCTTGCGCTATCCCCCTTGCCTCGCGGATGCACTAACCTCGAACTCCGCGCTATCCCCCTTACCTCGCCCCCGTGAGGGGGGCCGCAGCGCCCGGAAAACGCTCCAGTGGAGCGTTTTCAGCGAGGCCGGGTCGAATAGACCCCCGGAAGAGGTGCCCGCAGGGCGGAGAGGGGGCTCCCCACAAGCTTCCGTGATGAGCCACAAAAGGGGCCGTCTGTCAGAACAGCCTCTCGGTGAAATATACGATCTGATCACGCGAACCCACAGATTGTGCCGGGGTGATCCTTGACGCTGTCCGCGGCCGTTATGGCGTGGACAAACCGCTCCTCCACATCCGGCTCCTGCTGCGCGCTTGCGTAGACGCCAAACCTCAGGCTGACCCTGTCTGCCATCTCCTGATCGGCGAACACATCGGCCGCGAAATCGCCCAGCAGCTGCTCGTAGTCGTCCCGATGCGGGCAGTACAGCAGGAACGTGTCCCCGCCCAGCCGGCAGCCGATGCCGCCGGTCTTCCGCGCGAGCCTGCGGATGGCGACGCCGATGCTCCGCAGCACGAGGTCGCAGAACTGCCGCCCGTATTTCTCGTTGACCGCGTGGAAGTGGTTGACGTCGCAGACGACCGCGTCCAAATCGGTATCCCTGTAGATGTGGTCCAGCCGGCTGACATACCTGAAGAAATAGTCCCTGTTCAACAGCCCCGTCAGCTTGTCCCGTTCGGTGTGCCGGATCAGGTCGCGGTCCTCGGACAGCTCGATGCTCTTTGCGACGCGGGCCTTGACGATCTCGATGTCCGGGTACGGCTTCGGTATGAAATCGATCGCGCCGATCTTCAGGCAATCCAACTCCGCCGCCTGATCGACGGTCAGGAAGACCACCGGAATGGTCATGAGGTCCTCGTCGAGCTGCATCTGTGCGATGACCTCGCGGCCGTTCATCTTCGGCATCTGCAGATCCAGGAGCACGAGGTCGATCTCGTCCCTGTGGCTGCGCAGCACTTCCAGGGTCTCCACGCCGTCGGCGGCGTAGAAGATGTCGTAGTCGTCCTCGAGCAGCTCCCCCAGCATCTCGCGGCCCATCTCCATGTCGTCGGCGATCAGGATATGCTTGCGCACGTTGATGACGGGAATGTCCTCGCTCTCCAAGTCGCCGTTGGCCTGCGCCTCCTCCGAGGGTACGGCCACCTTCATCAGCTGTTTTCGCTCGTACATGGCCTTGTCGGCCTCTTCGAAGACGCTCAGGAGATTGGCGTGCCGGTCTTCGCTGTATTCGACCATGCCGGCGGCGATGGTTTCGCCGGCCCTGGTCCTGGATCGTTCGTCCGGGACGGCGTTGACCTGCTTCATCAGGGATTTCCGCCGGACATAGTCTTCCCCGGACAGTATCACCACGAACTCGTCGCCTCCGATCCGGAACACGGGGCTGTGGTTGAAGATATTGCAGATCCGCGCGCACGCCTTCCGGATGTAGGCGTCTCCCTCCTTGTGTCCGTACTGATCGTTGACGGCCTTCAGGTTGTTGACATCGCACACCACCACGGCGAACGGCTCCTGCAGCCCCTGCTCGATCGTGGCGTTGATCCTGGCTTCCCACTGCGCGTATGCGTGTTTGTTTTTGACGCCCGTCAGCGAATCGACGGTCGCCATCTGCCTGGCAGCGGACAGGTTCTGCGCGTATTCCTTCTCCTGGCGGATCTGGGCGTCTTCATCGAGCACGCCGATGATCAGCAGCGCCTTCCCGTCTTCCTCGACCCGGGCGGCCTTCATCCGCACGTAGGTGGGGCGGTCGCCCCGCATCAGGCGATAGGCCAGCACGAACATGCCGTCCCGCTCGATCGTGGAGAGGACGTTTTCCCTGGTGATCTGCGAATGCACCAGCTGGAGGTCCTCCTGATAGACCATCCTGAGGCTGTTGGTGTAGACAGACTGGAAGAAGCCGGTGCCCTGCTTGGCGATGCCATAGTCTTCATACCCGGTGGAAGCGCTGAACTTCGTGTATTCCTCGGTTTCGGGATCGACGTAGTACAGCACGATCAGGTTTCCGCTCAGGGCGCTGAGCCGCATGTAGGTCTTTCTCTCCTCTTCGGCGCGCTCCGCGGCCATGCGGTCCTTGACCTGCGTGTCCACATTGCTGACGCCGATGATGATGTGCCGGTCGTCGCCGGAGATGCGGGTCGCCTTCATGCTGACGTAGGTCGGAACGCCGTCGATCATCAGGCGATAGTGGAAGATGAAGGCGCCGTGCCGCTTGATCTCGCTCAGCAGCTTCTCCTTGTCGAAGGCGGCGGTGAAGTAATCCAGGTCCTCTTCGTAGATAAAGCGCTTCGCGTTCTCCCGGCTTGAAGTGAAGAAGTCCTTCCCCTGACGCTCGGTGGCCCGCTGGCCCTCCTCGGTCCAGGCGCCGTATTCGATGTAGTCGCCCGTCTGAATATCCACATAGTACAGGTCAAAGTAGTCCTCCGACAGGGCGTCGACGACGTTTTCATAGATGGCGCTGGTGGTCAGGGCCTGCTGATAGGCCGCCTTCGTCAAATCGTTCTCCTGCCTGATTCGCTCCAGCTCCGTGACATCCATGCACATGCCCAGCAGGCACATCCTGCCGGCGGAATCGAAGAACCGCATTTTGGTCGTGCGGAACTTGCGCGGATGGCCCTGCGCGTCCACCACGTCTTCATAGAACACCAGCGGCGTATCCACCGAGAGCGCCCGCTTGTCGTCCTCCACAAAATGCCGCGCCGTCGCAGGATCGAATATGTCATGATCCGTCAGGCCGATCAGATCCGCGGGAGCGTCCTTGTTCGCAAATTCCGCAAACGCCTGGTTGCTGGCAAGGTATACGCCGGTCTGCGCGTCCTTGGAGTAATTCAGGCCGGGCATGTTGTCGAACAGCGCGCTGACGGATTCCCTCAGCTCGGCGATCGTTTCAGCCGCGTGCGCGGCGTTCTCGGCCGTGACCATGCCCTTGAGATAATCCTGCATCGCCTCGCTCATCTGCGTTACGGCTTCCGACAGCGTTTCCACCTCGTTCCCGGAGTGAACCGGCGGAACGTCGATCACCAGCGCCTCGGGGTCCCTCTGATTCTTGCACTTCGCGGCAAACGCCACGACGCCGGCCTCGAGCCGCTCGATGGGCTTTGTGACATTCCGTTTCGTCCACAGGAAGAACGCGGTGACAAATCCGACGCCCAGCAGCAGGATCAGCGCGAGCCATTTGAGTATGCCGTTGCGCAGCGTCGTATGGATTTGCGCGATGTCCACGTCCACGCACAGCGCGGCCACCGGGTTGCCCTGTGTGTCAAACAGGGGCAGCAGACCGGTGTAGTCGTCTCCCCACTGGCTGATCTCCTCAAAGAACGAGAGCGCGCCGGAGCGATAGGCCTTCAGGTATTTGCCCGCCGTCTCCGGGGAATACGAATCCCCGGTCAGCATGTTCAGCTGCACCAGCTGATCGGCCATGTTTTCATATTCGTATTTGCTGACGCCCGCGATGACGTTTTGGATATTGTCGGTGGGCTCGGTATTCAGCGGTTCGATGATGTAGATAAAATGGATGTCCAGGCGGTCTCTGAACTGATCCAGGAGCGTCTGGAGCGCATGGTATTTTTCCGACTCCACGCCCGTGCGCATGCATTCCGCCAGATCATCGGCGTCGATCTCCGCCGCGACATAATCCAGTATGCTTTCGATGTACGCCTCATAGCGGGAATACAGCATCTCTCTGTCGGTGTACAGCTGAGAGATGCCCAGTATGACGCACAGTATCAGTATGAACCCGACCGTCCCGATCAGTATGCTTCTGTTCAGAGGTCTTCTTCTCTTGGTCATGATCATCAACCTCAGGCGTATATTGCGTGAAAACCATGCGGCGCGTCCAGGCGCCGCGGCGGGCATTGATCCAGTTTTTTCCATTCCCACAAATATCATCATACCACGTAAACCGGGGCCGTGTCTATACCCCGGCGCGAAAAGCAGGGCGACATCATTTACTTGCCAAACAAAGCAACGGTAAGGAAGTCGGGATTCAGGGCGGCCTTAGACATTTTTGCTTTAGCGCTCATTCTAC
>CACYTF010000080.1 GCA_902777335.1 uncultured Eubacteriales bacterium | reverse complement strand
TAGGGCATCAGGGCGATCGTGCGAGCGCGCTTGATGGCCGTGGACAGCTGACGCTGGTGCTTCGCGCAGGTGCCGGTCATGCGGCGGGGCAGAATCTTGCCGCGCTCGCTGGTGAAGCGGCGGAGCCGAGCGACATCCTTGTAATCGATGTGCTGGATCTTATCCACGCAGAATGCACAGACCTTCCGGCGCGGCTTGCGGCCGCGGGGACGGCGAATGCGTTCGCCTCTATCTTCAGACATGTTGCGTTCCTCCTTTTGGATTATAGGGCATGCTCGTTCGGCATTCCCAAAGAAGAATTCCCCGTGATCGCGTCACGGGCCTGGGAGGTTGACAGGTTGCCAAACCCCTTTCCGACCACCGGATCAGAACGGGAGCTCGTCGTCGTCAACCTCGGTGAAGTCGTTGCTGGCCGGTCCCGAGGGGGCGGCAGGCGGCGGCGTGGGGCCGTTGTCCATGGAATGGGCCTGGGCATCGCCACGGCTTCCCACCGACTCTACATGATCGGCGATGATCTCGGTCACCCAGCGCTTGGAACCGTCCTGCGCATCATAGGAACGGGTCTGAATGCTGCCTTCCACCGCAACCTTGCTGCCCTTGGTGAGGTAGCGGTTGCAGAAGTCGGCGCTCTGGCGCCAGGCCACGACGGTCAGAAAATCGGCCTCGCGCACGCCCTGCGCGTTGGCAAAGCGGCGCTGCACGGCAATGCGGAACGTCGAACGCGACACTCCGGACTGCGTGGTAAAGGCTTCGGGATCGTTGGCGAGATTGCCGATCAATATGACCTTATTCATACTTCACACCATCCTTTGCGGGGGCTGGGTTATTCGGCCTCCGACTCAGGCTTTTCGTCGTCCACCGGCGCTTCGACGGGAGCCTCGACGGCTTCCTCGACAACGGGCTCAGCGGCGACAGGGGCCTCGGCGGCGGGCGCCTCAGGGGCGTCGGCAGCGTCGGCGAACGCGTTCTCGCGGGGCGCGTAGGGCTTCAGCGGCTCGCGCTTGGCGGGCAGCTCACCCTCGTAACGCACGGTCAGGTAGCGCAGGATGCTGTCGGAAATCTGCATGTTGCGCTCCAGCTCGCGGGGCAGCTCGGCGGGGGCCTTGATGTACATCAGCACATAGTAGCCCTCGGTCTTGTACTGGATCGCGTAAGCCAGGCGGCGCTTGCCCCACTCGTCCACGCGGTCCACCTCACCGCCGTTCTTCTTCACCAGGTCGGAAAAACGGTTGATCAGTTCGGCCCTGGCGCTGTCTTCCAGCGCGGCGTCGATGACGTACATGACTTCATACTGGTTCATATTCTTTTTCACCTCCTTATGGACTTCGGCCACGGCCGGTAAACCGTGGCAAGGATGCGCCAAACATTATTATACATGAAAATCACCCCTCAGGCAAGGGAACATTGTGAAAAATTTTGGGTTCTACGCCAGATGACAACGGGGACGGTTCTCATTGTCATCTTTTTCCCAAAAAGATGACAGCGAGAACCGTCCCCACTGTCATCCAATTGTGACAAAAGCCGTCAATCTGGACAATTGTTTCACATTTATTACAGAACAATTGAAAGCTATTACGAAATGGTGTATAATCCTCGGGAAACCGGAACGAAAGCGGGGCGAGGCACATGCGAAAGTGGATAGCGCTGGCGGCATTGGCGGCGCTGCTTTGCTGCGTGCTGGCCCCGGGGGTCAGCTTCACCGAGGATAAGGACACGGTGCTGCTGGCGCGGGCCATCTACGCGGTGGCGAAGAACGCCTCCTACGACGCCAAGCTGGCCGTGGGCACCGTGGCGATGAACCGGCTGGACAGCGCCTGGTTCCCGGACACCCTGGGGGGCGTGCTGAACGAGCAGCACCAGTTCCCCATCGGCAGCCGCTACGACGCGGACAGCCTCTCCGCCGCCCACGCCGTGCTGTCCGGAAGGCGCGCCCTGTCCGCCGGCGCGGTGTACTACCAGGCCCCGAACGCCTCGAACCCCCGCCCGGACGCCCCCGTCGCCACCGTGGACGGCTACAGCTTCTACAGCTGAATCTCCCCGGCGCCAAATCAAAGATTTTTCTTGCCCCCGCCCCCCCGGCGGGGGTATAATATATATAGTAGTGAACCGCACTCAAGAACACTGCACTGGAGCAATGCATGAAGCGCATACTGTACGGAAGATCGGGAAAGTGGATCCGGCGCGCGGCGCTGTTCGTCGCGGACCTGTGCTGCGTATGGCTGTCGGCCCGGGCGGCGATGCTGCTGCGCTTCAACGGCACCGTACCGCCCCTGCAGTACAGCCACACGATGGCCCGGCTGCCGGTCATCATGCTCATCTACGCCGCCGCGGGGGTGCTGTTCGGCCTGTATGAGGTCATCTGGCGCTACGCCAGCGGGCCGGAATTCTTCCGGCTGGGCTCTTCCTGCGCCGTATCGTCGCTGATCACGCTGGTGCTGGAGCACGCGCTGGGCTGGGGCATATCAAACCCGGTGCTGGTGATGACGGCCCTGATCATGATGATACTGGTGGCGGCCTCCCGGCTCGCGTGGCGCGGGCTGCGGGACGCCTTCGGCGGCGGCAGCCGGCGCAAGGCCCGCATACTGATCGTGGGCGCCGGCGAGGGCGGGGCCTACGCCGCCCGCATCTGCCAGCAGAGCCGCGCCAACCTGGGCGTGCCGGTGGCCTTCGTGGACGACGACCCGCTGAAAAGGCGCATGCGCGTCGGCGGCATACCGGTGTGCGGCGCGGTGGCCGACATCCCGGAGATCGTGGCGCAGAAGAACATCGACGAGATCATCGTGGCGGTGCCGGGCACCCACGGCGAGCGGCTGACCGAGATCATCGGCCTGTGCAAGTCCACCCGCTGCCGCACGCGCATGCTCTCCGACCCCAACGACGTGGAGCGCGAGGGCGGGGCCACCGCCTTCCGCGAGCTGAACACCAGCGACTTCCTGTCCCGGGCCGAGGTGGCGCTGGACACCGACATGATCCGGGGGTACATCACCGGCCGGGTGGTGCTGGTCACCGGCGGCGGCGGCAGCATCGGCAGCGAGATCTGCCGCCAGATCATGCGCTTTGCGCCGAAGAAGCTGCTGATATTCGACATCTACGAAAACTGCGCCTACGAGCTGGAGTACGAGCTGCGCCAGCGCTACGGCCGGGACTGCCCCGTGGAGGTGCTGATCGGCTCCATACGCGACCGCAAGCGCCTGGACGAGGTGTTCCGGGCCTATCGCCCCACGGTGGTGTTCCACGCGGCGGCCCACAAGCACGTGCCGCTGATGGAGATCAGCCCCGGCGAGGCCGTGAAGAACAACGTGTTCGGCACGCGCAACCTGCTGGCCTGCGCGGCGGCGCACGGCGTGGAGCGCTTCGTGCAGCTGTCCACCGACAAGGCGGTGAACCCCGCCAACGTGATGGGCGCCACCAAGCGCGTCACCGAGATGCTGCTGCAGTCCTGCGCCCGCGCCACGCAAATGAAGTGCATGGCCGTGCGCTTCGGCAACGTGCTGGGCAGCCACGGCAGCGTGATACCGCTGTTCGAGGCCCAGATCCGCCACGGCGGGCCCGTCACGCTGACCGACCCGGAGGTCACCCGCTACTTCATGACCATCCCCGAGGCGGCCCAGCTGGTGCTGCAGGCAGGGGGCCTGGCCCAGTCCGGGGCCATCTACGTGCTGGACATGGGCGAGCCGGTGAAGATCATCGACCTGGCCCGCAAGCTGATCCGCTTCTACGGCTACGAGCCCGGCGTGGACATGGAGATCACCGTCGTCGGCCTGCGGCCCGGCGAAAAGCTGTATGAGGAGCTGATGATGGACAAGGAGAGCGCCGGCGTCACCCGCACCGCCCACGACAAGATATTCGTGGCCCCGCCCATCGACTTCAGCGAGGAAACCTTCCGCCGCCAGCTGGACGCGCTCGCCGCCGCCGTGGAGGGCGAGGACGACGGCGCCATCGTCGCGGCGCTGAAGGCCCTCGTGCCCACCTACAACCCCAACCGGGACATGCTGTCGGCGGAAAGGCGTGAAGACGACCGCCCCGCCGCTTCAGAACAGGTATAGTAAGGAGGGAATTGTATGTTTGACGTCACCGCCCTGGGCGAGCTGCTCATCGACTTCGCGCCCCACTCCACCAACGACGCCGGCTATCCGGTGCTGTCCGCCAACCCCGGCGGCGCGCCGGGCAACTTCCTGGCCGCGCTGAACAAGTTCGGCCGCACCGCCGCCATGATCGGCAAGGTGGGC
This sequence comes from uncultured Eubacteriales bacterium, assembly GCA_902777335.1. GTDB lineage: Bacteria > Bacillota > Clostridia > Christensenellales > Aristaeellaceae > UBA2862. The sequence goes on along the minus strand of CACYTF010000080.1, from coordinate 6,911 downwards.
GACGACATGTTCGGCCGCCTGCTGCTGGGCACGCTGCGCGCCGCGGGCATCGAGACGCGGGGCATCGTCGTGGATCCCGATCAGTTCACCACGCTGGCCTTCGTGGCACTGGACGCGCACGGCAACCGCGACTTCAGCTTCGCCCGCAAGCCCGGCGCGGACACCTGCCTGCGGGACGACGAGCTGGACGAGGCGCTGATCCGCCAGAGCCGGGTGTTCCACTTCGGCACGCTGTCGCTGACCGACGACCCCGCCCGCACGGCCACCCGCCGGGCCGTGGCGCTGGCCAAGGACGCCGGCGCGCTGATCAGCGTGGACCCGAACCTGCGCAAGCCCCTGTGGCCCGACATGGACAAGGCCAAGGCCGCCCTCGAGTGGAGCCTGAAGCAGGCCGACATCGTGAAGATCAGCGACGAGGAGATCGACTTTCTGTGGGGCCTGAGCCCCGAAGACGGCGCGCAGCGGCTGCTCAACGACTACGGCATGAAGCTGGTGTACGCCACGCTGGGGCCGAAGGGCTGCCACACCGCCAACCGCAACGGCAGCGTCACCGTCGCCTCGCCCTCGGGCATCCGTGTGGTGGACACCACCGGCGCCGGCGACATATTCGGCGGCAGCGCCATGAGCCGCTTCCTGGGTCTGAACAAGGCCCCGGACGCCCTCTCCCCCGACGAGCTCGCCGACGTCACCCGCTTCGCCTGCACCGCCGCCAGCCTCTCCACCCAGAAGCACGGCGGCATCTCCAGCGTGCCGGAGCTTAAAGAGGTTGAAGCGCGGATGGCGAGGGGGTAAGGGAGTAGGGAGTAGGCAATAGGCAATAGGGAGTAGGCAATAGGCAATAGGGAGTAGGAATTGCCGGGACACCGGGAGGGAACAGGGTACAGGGAACAGGAATGGCCCGGGGCGGTGTTGAGTGAGGAATGAGGCGCACCGGTGCAAATCCCTGACGGAATCTGAAAATGGGGCGGCATTGTTCATCGCAATGCCGCCCCATTGTCTGGTCCAAAATCACAGGGACGGTTCTCTGTGTCATACGGAGACAGGTTCAGAGTGTGCGATGGTGGGGGCTTGAACGTTTTGCCGCGCGCTACGGTTCGTTTGGGGCGCCCTATCCCCCGCTTCGCGGGGACTTCCCATTGACATGGGGAAGCTATTGCGCAGTAAGCCACTGTGCACGGTTAGACTGCCAAAATCAAGGGGACGGTTCTCTGTGTCATTGACACAGAGAACCGTCCCCTTGATTTTGGCGGCCCCATAATGGCAAAAATTTCAGAGGGATGGTCCTGTAAAAGGGCCATCCCTCTGTTGCGTTGCGTTGTTTTCGCAATTACTCCCGCGTGCTCACCGTTTCCTTGCCGCGGTTGCGGATCTGGGTCATGACCTCGGCGCGGGCGCTGTACAGGCGCTGGCGATACACCGGATCCCAGCGGCGCATGTATTTGCGGATGCTGACATAGCCCACGATGGAGGTGTCGGACCGCTCGTACGTCTTGGCGCGCACGGCCAGGCCGGAATTGCCCTCCACGGTGGAGACGATCTCGTTCTCCGGGTCATAGCCGGTGACGATGCCCACGTGGTTGGGGAAATTCGGGTCCTTGGACACGCGGTCGTGGTGGAAGAAGATCAGGTCGCCCGGCTCGGGGATGTACTCGTCCTCGTTGTCGATGTACTCCCTGCCCAGCCCCATGCGCCAGCGGTTGCAGTTGGCGTAGGTGCCCATCAGGTCCCGGATGCCCGCCTTGTCCTGGCAGTAGACCACGAACATGGCGCACCATTCCTTGTAGGGCAGGCCGTACCATGCGGCGTAGTAGCTCCAGCCCTGCGGATTCCGGTCTTCGTCGAGTATGAAGTTCTCATCCACCTCGCGGTAGCCCACCTGAGATTCGGCCACGGCCACCAGGCGCTCCGCGAAGGTCATCTTTCGATTCAGCTTGGGCAGCGGCAACGGGTCGTTCTTCTTCTGTATGGCTGCCCGGATGGTGGCCTTGGCGCTGGCGGTGTCGCCCGCGGCGTCGGTGACCTCCAGGTACAGCTTGTGGACGCCATAGCCCTTCACCCTGCCGGTCAGCGGGGTGACCAGCTTGTCGGACATGTAAATCACGCTGCCGTTGCGCTCGACCACCACGTTCACCGTGTACGGCTCGCAGCCGCCCTTGATGCTCATGTCGTAGTGCAGGTCGCGCTCGCCCTCCATGGCGTAGGCCGTGGGCGACTTGGCGTAGGCCGTCAGCTTGCCGTTGCGCACGATCACCTGGCAGGACGCGGTCTTCTGCGCGTCGCCGGCGGTGGCCTTCACGGTAACGGTGTAAACGCCGGTCTTCTTGGGGGTCCACTCGAACGAACTGCCGCTCGCCGTGCCGGAGCCGCCCTTCTTGCCGTCGCTGCGGACCGCCTTCCAGGTGACCTTGTCCGCGTTCTCCACCTTGAAGGTGAACTTCACCTTCTTGTCCGTCTTGACCTCGCCGTGGTTCGCGCTCAGCTGGCCCAGCTTCAGTTCATTCTCATCTTCCTCGATGGGCAGCACTTCGCCCTGCTCCTCCGGCGTCGGGGCTTCGGTCGGCTTCTCGGTGGGTTCCTCCGTGGGCTTCTCGGTGGGTTCCTCCGTCGGCTTCTCGGCGGGTTCCTCCGCGGGCTCCTCGGTGGGCTCCTCCGTCGGCTCCCCGGCGGGCTCCTTCGACGGCTCTTCAGTGGGCTCCTTCGACGGCTCCTCGGCGGGCTCCTTCGCAGGCTCCTCGGCGGGCTCCTTCGCAGGCTCCTCGGCGGGCTCCTTCGCAGGCTCCTCGGCGGGCTCCTTCGACGGCTCCTCGGCGGGCTCCTTCGACGGCTCCTCGGCAGGCTCCTTCGACGGCTCCTCCGCGGGCTCCTTCGACGGCTCCTCGGCGGGCTCCTTCGACGGCTCCTCGGCGGGCTCCTTCGCAGGCTCCTCGGCGGGCTCCTTCGACGGCTCCTCGGCGGGCTCTTCCGCAGGCTTCTCCGCGGGCTCCTCCGCCTGCTTGGCGGCTTCCTCTTCGGCCTTCTTGGCGGCCTCTTCCTCGGCCTTCTTCGCGGCCTCTTCTTCCTTGGCCTTTTTCTTGGCTTCCTTCTCAGCCTTCTTCTTGGCCTTTTCCTCGGCCTTCTTCGCGGCCTCTTCCTCGGCCTTCTTCGCGGCCTCTTCCTCGGCCTTCTTGGCGGCCTCTTCCTCGGCCTTTTTCTTGGCTTCCTTCTCCGCCTTCTTCTTGGCCTTTTCCTCGGCCTTCTTGGCGGCCTCTTCTTCCTCGGCCTTCTTGGCGGCGGCTTCTTCCTCGGCCTTCTTCTTGGCTTCCTTCTCGGCCTTCTTCTTGGCCTTTTCCTCGGCCTTCTTGGCGGCGGCTTCTTCCTCGGCCTTCTTCTTGGCTTCCTTCTCGGCCTTCTTCTTGGCCTCCTTCTCCGCCTTCTTCTTGGCTTCCTTCTCGGCCTTCTTCGCCGCCTCCTTCTCGGCACTCGTCGTGGCCTTCGCGTTGCCTCCCTCAGCCAGGGTCGGCGCCACGCAGACCAGATTCATGCAGCACAGGATGGCGGCACAGAAAATCGCCAGGATCTTTTTTCCCCTCATGGTTTTCCTCCTTATGTGCTCAGGCGCCCGGCGGCGCCCGGAGGCAGACGGATCGTGCTTTGCGCATCAGCCCACAGTAAGGCCTTTTACATTCACCCACCCATTTTATCATATATTGTTGTGTTTGTCCATCGGTTGCGCGTTTTGTTGCAATAATGTTACAATTATAGACAAATCGGTCCGACCGTCATAGGGATTGCTTTCTCCCCATGCGGGTGATATAATGACACCGTCGGGAACGCAAACCGCCCCGATAGCAAACAGAAGGAAGGTAATTTTCGATGCTTCGCAAAATGATCGCACTGCTTGTCGCGCTGTGCCTGGCGCTGACGCTGACCGCCGCCCTGGCCGAGACCGCTCCCGTGCGCGTGGGCGCGCTGAAGGGCCCCACCGGCATGGGCATGGCCCGGATGATGAAGGAAAAGACCGACGCCTACGCCTATACGCTGGCCGGCGCGCCGGATGAGATGGTGACGGCCCTGGCCAAGGGCGAGCTGGACATCGCTGCCGTGCCCGCCAACCTGGGCGCGGTGCTGTACAACAAGATCGGCGTGCGCGTGCTGGCCGTGAACGTGCTGGGCGTGCTGTACATCGCCGAGCGCGGCGACACCGTGCACACCGTGGCGGACCTGAAGGGCCGCACGCTGGTCACCGCCGGCAAGGGCGCCACGCCGGAATACGCGCTGAACTACATCCTGCGCGGCAACGGCCTGGACCCGGAGAAGGACCTGACCATCGAATTCAAGTCCGAGCACGCGGAGTGCCTGGCGGCCATGCTGCAGGACGATTCCATCGTGGCCATGCTGCCCCAGCCCTTTGCCGCCACCGCCCAGTCCAAGGCCGAGGACCTGCGCATCGCGCTGGATTTGACCAAGGAGTGGGACGCGCTGCAGGCCGGCGCCGAGGCCCCCTCGGCGATGATCACCGGCGCCATCGTGGCCCGGGCCGACTTTGTGGACCAGAACCCCGAGGCCGTGCAGCAGTTCATGGCCGACTGCGCCGACAGCGTGGCCTTCGTGCAGCAGAACACCGCGGAGGCGGCCCAGCTGATCGGCGAGCTTGAGATCGTGCCCGCCGCCGTGGCCGAGAAGGCCCTGCCCTACTGCAACATCGTGTTCATCACCGGCGAGGAGATGCGCGGCATGCTGGGCGGCTATCTGAACGAGCTGTTCAACCAGGACCCCGCCGCCGTGGGCGGCGCCGTGCCGGGCGAAGACTTCTACTATTAATAGGTAGCTTCCCGGATTCAAAGGGCCGGACCGGCTTGGGTCAGTCCGGCCCCTTCTCTACCCCGCGCGCCGGGCCGGACGGCGGCGCGCAGATGTGAGGTGCGACTATGAACAAGCAAAGACGCCCGGCGCGCGGCCTGCTGGCGGCGGCCTTTTGGCTGGCGGTGTGGCAGGCGGGGGCGATGGCCGTCGATCTGCCGGTGCTGCTGGCCTCGCCGCTGGACACGGTGCTGCGGCTGGGCGCGCTGGCGCGCACAGCAGAGTTCTGGCGGTCCATACTGTTCACGCTGGGCCACATACTCGCCGGCTACGCGCTGGCTTCGTCGGCGGGCATACTGCTGGCGGCGCTGGCCAGGCGCTTTGCCCCGGTGTACGACCTGCTTTCGCCGCTGATGTCGGTGCTGCGCTCGGTGCCGGTGGCGTCGTTTGTGATCGCGGCGCTGATCTGGGTGCCCTCGAAGCGGCTGAGCGTGCTGATCGCCACGGTGATCGTGCTGCCGGTGGTGTACGCCGGCACGCTGGACGGCATCCGCCAGATCGACCCGCTGCTTAGCGAGATGGCCCGGGTGTTCCGCATGTCCCGGCTGAACCGGCTGCGCTGCCTGGCGCTGCCCGCCGTGCTGCCCAGCCTGGGCGCGGCGCTCTCCACGGCCATGGGGCTGGCGTGGAAGTCCGGCGTGGCCGCCGAGGTCATCGGCATCCCCTCCGGCTCCATCGGCGAAAAGCTGTACCGGGCCAAGGTGTACCTGGCCACCCCCGACCTGTTCGCCTGGACCCTGACCATCATACTGATCAGCGCCGCCTGCACAAAGCTGATGCGGCTGGGCCTGGGCGCGTTGACCTCGCGGCTGTCCCAGGGGGGCAGGCCGGAGGTTGGAAAGGACGAGCATGGATCTGATACTGAGTAACATCCGCAAGGCCTACGGCGACAACCAGGTGCTGGACGGCTTCAGCCATGTTTTCCCCGAGGGCAGCGTCACCTGCGTGCTGGGCCCCTCCGGCTGCGGCAAGACCACGCTGCTGCGCCTGATCGCCGGACTGGAGGCGCCGGACTCGGGGCAGATCCTGGGCGTGCCCGGAGACGGGCTGTCCATGGTGTTCCAGGAGGACCGGCTGCCCCTTCAGCTGAGCGCCGCCGGCTGCCTGCGCTGCGTGCTGAAGAAGGCCCCGGACCGGGAGGCGAACATCGCCCAGGCCCTGGCCGCGCTGGGCATCGCCGAGCCGCCGGACAAGCCCGTTCGGGAATTCAGCGGCGGCATGCGGCGGCGGGTGGCCCTCGCCCGCGCGCTGGTGTACCCGGCGCGGCTGGTGCTGCTGGACGAGCCCTTCAAGGGGCTGGACGCCGACACCCGCGCCCGCGCCGTGGCCTTCGCCCGCACGCGACTGGCCGGGCGCACCGCGATCTTGGTCACCCACGACGAGGCCGACGCGGCCGCCTTCGCCGCCCGCGTCCTCCGCCTCCACTGACCCAAAAACCTGTCACCGGGACGGTCCTTTTGTCAGGAAACAGCGACGGAAGGGCCGTATTTTTGTGCGCGCCGTGGGTCTACTTCCGCTCGTGTGTATCATTTTATATGTCAATTTATGGAAAATCCTGTCTATATTATCGTTGGATGCGATATCGTGTCATGTTTGCGTCATATATTGTTAATACCGCCGGTATGGCGGCGGCGGGGTCCTCCCTGTTGGGGCGGCGGGATCCCGCGGGGGCCGGGCGGCGCGCGATCTATCTTAACGCGGCCTTGTGCCGGGCGGCATCTGCCTGCCGCGGTCTGGCCGAAATGCGCTTCAACTAAGTTTTGGACCGGCGGGAATGCGACAAACCTTTGAAGGCCGCGTCACATAGTCGCTTTAAAGCGCCTTTCGAAACCACGTTATTCTATTTTTAAACCATATTGGCCGAATTTGGTGTCAATTTTCTTGTTTTTGGCGAATATCGCGTCTATTTGGACGCGGTTTGCGTCGATTCCTGCCTATTCGGCGATTTGCCGCCGCCTCCGTGACGGCCCCGCCGGCGGCGGTCGGGCGGCGGGAGGTCCGCGGGCGGTTTCCCCCTTCCCCCTGCGGCGGGGCGGCGGTCCGCCGGGGGCGCGGCGGGCTCCGGGCGCGGG
>CACYTF010000079.1 GCA_902777335.1 uncultured Eubacteriales bacterium | reverse complement strand
GTCTGGTTCGCGGCGGTGACCTTCGCGCCGGTCAGGCTCGTCCGCGTCTTTGACAGCACGGGCACGATCTGCTGCGCCACCAGGATCTCGCCGCACCTGTCGCAGTGGCTGCCCTCGGTGAGGCCGGTGCTTGTGTAGGTGGCGGGGACCGCCGCGTCGGTGACGGGCCTGTGGCCCAGCGGGGGGATGTCCTCAAAGTCCCGATACTGCGTGGTGAAGTCCCAATTGACAAACCTCGCGGTATAGGTGGTCGTGCCCTTGGCGGTGCAGGTGGGATACCGCGCCACGTAGGAGCTGGTCCTGACCGTCTCCGTCTGGATGTGCGCCGGGTCGTTGGCGCAGACGCGCGTGGCGGTGACGGTGGCGTGGTCGTCCGACCATACGTAGGTGGGACTCAACCAGCTGTGGCCCTTGGCGGGGATGTCGGTGACCGTCTTGCTCTGCGGGGTAAAGCCGGGGTTGGTGAACGTGGCGGTGTAGGTCGTCTGACCCATTTCCGTGCAGGTGGGTTCCACGGCGACCACAGCGGTGGTGTACACGCTCTCCCACTCCCTGTGGCCGGAATCGTTGGCGCAGGTGCGCGTGGCGGTCACGTAGCCGTTGTCGCTGTACCATTCGTAGACCGTGCGCCAATCGTGGCCCTTGGCGGGGATGTCCTCGCGGGTCGTGGACCGCCTGCCGAAGGCCTTGTTGTCGAACGTGGCGGTGTAGGTCGTCTTGCCCGCCTCGGTACAGGTCGGCTGCAGCGCTGTGAAGGCGGAGGTATTCACCGTCTCGGCCTCCTGGTGATCGGCGTCGCGCAGGCAGGTGTGCCGGGCCGACATCGTACTGCCGTCGTCGGCAAGCGTGTAAGAGGGCGCGCCCCACAGGTGGCCCAGCGCCGGTTCCTCTTCCTGCACCAAAAGCACCATGCCGCAGACCGAGCAGTGCTTGCCCTCGGTCAGGCCGCTCTCTGTACAGGTGGGCGCGACGGCGGGATCGGTGACGATGGTGTGCTTGGCGTGCAGACCGTTTTCGTCGAAGTAGAATGGTTTGCCGTCTATGGTGTGCCAGCCCGGCTCGATGGTGTCGTTCAGGACGCCGAGGGTGCTGAAATTGTAGGTGACGCCGTCGATGGTACTGTCAAGAATCATCCAATACTTGCCGTCGTTGTAGTAGGTGTTCCCAAAGATATTCACAAAGCCCTTCAGCACATACTTGCTCGACGCAAGCTGCAGATCCGAAGCGGTATAGCTCTTCAGGGTGCCCTCGGAGTAGGTGCGGAACGTGCTGCCCTCGCTGCGGTAGTAGACGTTGTACCCCCCTGAGACGCTGCCGGAGCCACCCACGAGGAACAGGCCGGCTTGCTCGTGACGGATCCAGCCTCTGAGATATACTTCGTCGATTTGGTAGCGGTCCCAGAAATCCTCATCCATCCAGGTGACGTCCACCACATAGTTCTTGCCGTCGTCCATGCGCACCACGTTCCAGGCGTGGAGGCCTTCGGCATTGCCGTTTACGAGGATGGAGCGTATGCCGGAGGTGAACACGGACAGCTCACACAGGTACTGGAAGGCGACGGCATAGCCCTCGCACACCACGTTCGTGTCGGGATCGCCGTCAAACACCCAGATCAGCTTCCAGGGGTTTTGCTCGGTCATGTCCCAGCCGTCCGCGGCGGCGGGCCCGTTGTAGGTCACCAGCTTGCAGATTTCGATGGCATAGCTGTACAGCTTGATGTAGTCTGAGCAGTCGGCGTAGCGGTCTACGATGGCGCGGGCGTTGGCGGCAGCCTGCTTCGCGCCGGCGATCAGACCGGTGTTCACGGTGTACGCCTCGCTGCCGGCATACTGCTGCAGTACGGGCAAATTGATGACGATGGGATCGTCTGTGGCGGTGACCACGTAATCTTCGAAATCGGGGTCGTAGCTGACCCAGCACCCCGGACCGCTGGTGTTGATGTAGCTTTTATACCGGTCAAACCAGTACAGCTCGTAGGGACAATCGTTCCACAGCGCGTCGCATACCAGACCGATGTCCCATTTGATCAGCGCATAAAACGCGTCGGCCAGGCGCTGCCTGCTCTCAGACGTCGCGGTATTGTCCTGAATGTAATCGATCCAAACGCCCAATTCGCGCGCGGTGAAGCTGGTCTTGCCCACGATGTCCGTGACGGGTATTTCGATCGTGGTGGAGGCCCGGCTGCCGTCGGCGATCTGCAGTATGGCGTCCTTCAGGCAATTGTATATCTTGCGGTCCAGCCCGGTGAGATTGCGGCCGGCATTGTTGCCGGCCAGCGGCACGCGCAGGCGACTGCCGTAGAATATGGGCCTGACGTAGGCGGCGAACAGTTCGTCGGGATCCCGGTCGTCCTCAACGGAGAACTGGCTCTGGGTGCCGGGGAAGAAATCCAGGACTTGGGCGCCGGCCTCGTCCGCGGCGATATCCTGGGCCGGGTCGGAGGGCTCCAGCGCCGCGTCGACGAGCTCCGTCACCCCGCGCGGCGAAGTCGTCGCCGGTCGGCGCGTCGCCGCCGTCCACGGACAGGCCGTTGCCCGCGCCGGCGGTCCAGGCTTCGCCCACCGGCGCCTCCACGGCCGCGGAGACCGGCTCCTCCGCCGTGACGGACAGCCCCGCCGCCAGCAGGCACAGCGCCAGGATCAGACAGAGCGTTCTCTTCATCGCAGCATCCCCCTCGGAAGCAAATTGCTACATTATACCAATATTATTATACCACGGAAATCAAGGGGAAGGCAAGCGCCGGTTACACGATTCGGTGAATTTTTTACCGGGGATAAAAGGGGCTTTTGCCGGGCCGTTTCCGCGGCCGCCTTGATTTGCGGATGAAAATATGATATGCTGATACCGGCATGAAGGCGGCGGCGTGAGGCGCCCGCGATTCAGGGCATTCAGAAGGAGGTTGTGACCCGTGAAGGTTTTGGGAAAGCTGATGGCGATCGTCTGCCTGGCGCTGGCGGTCGGCCTGATCGCCGATATGGTATTGCCGGCGGGCGCCGGCATGATCCCTTCCGCGCAGGCGGCGTCGAAGGTCAAGCTGAACAAGAGCACAATCAGGCTGTGCGTGGGGGATACCTACAGGCTGAAGGTGTCGGGGACGAAGCGCGAGGTCACCTGGTCCAGCTCCAACAAGCGCGTCGCCAAGGTGAACAAAAAGGGCCTGGTCACGGCCCTGAAGGCCGGAGAGGCCAGGATCACCGCGAAGGTCGGGAAGAAGAAATATACCTGCAAGGTGGTCGTCCGCAAGTGTCCGGCGGTCGAACCGCTCCCCTTTGATCCGACGATCATCGTGGTGAAAAAGCCCATCCTCTACCTCTACCCCGAGGCGGACACCGAGCTGACCGTGACCCTCGGAAGGCCGGAGGCGCTGACGACCTCCTATCCGGCCTACGGCGACGGATGGCGTGTGCTGGCGCATCCCGACGGCACGCTGGAGGACCTGAATACCGGCAGAAGCCTGTACGCGCTCTACTGGGAGGGGCAGTCGCAGGCGGTGCCCCCGATGGACGAGGGCTTTGTGGTCGCGGGAGAGGACGCGGCGGCCTTCCTGGAGGAAAAGCTCGCCCTCCTGGGCCTGACGGAGCGCGAGGCCGAGGAGTTCATCGTCTACTGGCTTCCGAATCTGCAAGAAAACCCGTACAACCTGATCCGGTTTATGACCGTCGACGAGATCGACGCCGCCATGCCCCTGGCGTTCTCCACCGAGCCCGACGCGCTGATCCGCGTGTACATGCTCTACCGCCCGCTGGAGGAACCGGCGGACGTCCCGGAACAGACCCTCCCCGAAACCCCGACCCGCGCGGGCTTTACCGCCGTGGAGTGGGGCGGAAGCGAAGTGGGATAAAAGGGACACTGGGGACAGACACAGCAGAACCGTCCCCGGTGTCCCCTACAGCATAAGATACTTACACAGGCTGAGATGAAATGAGATGGATTCTAGCTTGTTCAGAGACAACATGCGGGGAGGAATTCGGGTGAAGCGAAAGACGGCGAAGGAGCTGCTGGCAGAATCCTTCCGGGAGCTGGCGCAGGAACGGGATATTGACAGGATCACGGTGCAGGACATCGCGAAAAACTGCGGATATTCCATCGCGACTTTCTACCGGCAGTTCAGGGACAAGTACGACCTCATCGCCTGGGACTATGCCCGAGACGTGCAAAAGCTCCTGGAGCAGGAGGACGGTACCCAAAAGGACTGGCGGCAATCCCTTTCCGACGCGGCGGATTATTTCGATGAACAGCGGGAGTACCTCGCCAACCTGCTCACCAACACGAGCGGATATGATTCGTTTATCCGGTATATGACGGAGATCCACTTCAGCGCCCTGATGGACCGCATCCGGGCGGCTTCCGATCCTGATGACCCGGACAGGAAGACGGAGATGCTCATCCGATTGTACGCCTTCGGCACGGTCATGCTCACCTGCGAGTGGATCCTGGGGAAATACCCAGTGAGCCGGGAAACGCTGACAGAGGTGTACGCTGCCTCGCTGCCGGAGCCGCTGCACATTTATTTCCAATAGAAATGACAGGATGTCGCTGTTTTTTCTCATTATGAGAAATTCCGGCGACATCCTGAATTGATTTCTTCCCTTCGATCATTACAATAATAAATGTGATTGCGCGCAACCAAGCGCAAGACAATGATTATTATGATATGGAGGGAAATACCATGACGAAAATCGAGTTTCTGCAGGCGCTGGCAAAGGGCTGGTTCGGCAATTCCCAGCAGCATTCCATCCAGGCGCAGCTCTTGAAGCAGCGCGGCTTCGGCAAGCTGGCGGACAAGATCATGGCGGAATCCGACGAGGAGTGGGACGAGGCCAAGAAGGCAAACGCCCGCCTGATCGAGCTGGGCGTGACCCCGAAGGTGGAGCTGCAGGAGTATCCCGTGTTCACCGATGTGAAGGAAATGCTGGAGTACGACTGCAAGGATGCCGCCGAGGCGCTGCCCATGATGAGCAAGGCGCTGGCGATGTTCGAGGACGACTATGTGACCCGCAGCATGATCCAGGAATTCATCGTGGACGAGCAGGATCACTTCAACTGGGTTCGGCAGCACCTGAACCTGATGCAGGAGATCGGGATGGAGAACTACCTGATCGAGCAGCTGGGAGAATGAGGTGAGCAACATGGACGAGAAGCAAATGATCCTCGAGGCCATGCGCAAGGCGGGCGAGCCGCTGAACGCGGGCAAGGTTGCGGAGCTGACGGGTCTGGACCGCAAGGTGGTCGACAAGGCCTTTGCGGCGATGAAGAAGGAAGGCGCCATCGTGTCTCCCGTCCGCTGCAAGTGGGAACCCACTGAGAAGTAAGGAACAGGCAAGAAGGCAAGGGGCTGACGACGTTTCGCCAGCCCTTTGTGAAGGAAAGAGGACATGGAAAACGCGATCGAAAGGGATTACGAGGCCCTGCGGCTGGAAAACCAGCTGTGCTTTCCGCTGTACGCCTGTGCCAAAGAGGTCGTCCGCCAGTACCGGAGGCCGCTGGAGGCGTTGGACTTGACGTACACGCAGTACATCGTGATGATGGTGCTGTGGGAGCTGGGCAATATGACGGAGAGCGAACTGGGCCACACCGTGCGGTTGGACTCCGGGACGCTGACACCGCTTTTGAAGCGCCTGGAGAAGCAGGGGCTGATCGTGCGCACCCACCCGGAGAGCCGGGAGCGCAAACTGTTCCTGTCGCTGACGGAGAAGGGCACGGCACTGCGGGAACGCGCATTGGAGGTGCCCGGTCAGATGAACGGCTGCATCGACCTGCCGGCGGAGGAGTTGATGCAGCTCAAAACCCTGCTGGACAAGGCATTATCGAGAATGGGGAGGACGAGGACATGATCTATGATTACGCTTTGAAGACGGGCAAGGGTGGAGAGCTCAATCTTTCGGATTACAGAGGCAAGGTGATTCTGGTTGTGAACACCGCCACCGGCTGCGGCTTCACTCCGCAGTACGCGCCCATCGAGCAGCTGTACAGGGACTATCACGACAAGGGGCTGGAGATCGTGGACATCCCCTGCAACCAGTTCGGCGGCCAGGCCCCCGGCTCGGACGACGACATTCATGAGTTCTGCACCGTCCACTACAACACCACCTTCCAGCAGATGAAGAAGGCCGATGTCAACGGGGAAAACGAGCTGCCGCTGTACACATACCTCAAGTCCCAGAAGGGTTTCGAGGGCTTCCAGGAACACCAGTACAAGGCGCTTCTGGAGAAGATGTTCTCTGAGACCGACCCGGACTGGGCCAGCAAGCCGGATATCAAGTGGAACTTCACCAAGTTCGTCATCGATCGCGAGGGCAATGTCGTCGCCCGCTTCGAGCCCACTGCCGACATGGCGGAGGTGGAAGCCTGCGTGAAGGCGCTGCTGTGAGAGACGGATGCTGAATCAATGAAATGAGAAGGAGTGACAGGTTCTATGATTATCAAGGCAGTCAAGTACTTTGAAAAGGGCTTCCATGCCCAGGGCTTTGCTTTCGGCGGAGAGGATGGTATGGAGCATTTTGACAACAACGTCAAATACCGCGCGTCCCTTCAGAATTATGTGATCGACACGGGTGACGACGTCATACTGGTGGATACGGGACTTCCCAAAGAGACGCCCGGCGCTGTCTGGGATGGAAAGGCCCATTCCTATATGGGCAGATGGATCGAGGACTATGTGTCTGCGCTAAAGACGGCAGGATATGAGCCCTCCCAGGTGACGAAAATCGTTCTGACGCACAAGCACAGCGACCATTCCGGCGAGATCAGGAGCTTTCCGAACGCGAAGTTCTATGTGAACCGAGTGGAGCTGGAGACGGACGAAGTCAGGGCACTGAAGAACCATCCGGGCATCACGCCGGTGGATTTCACGGACGGCCCCTATTACAACTTCACCCGCAGCCAGATTATCGCGCCGGGCGTGCGCATGCTTCCTGCGCCGGGGCACACCTATGGCAACAGCATCGTGATCGCGGAGGACGACGGCCTGTTCTACATGTTCCACGGCGATATCTCCTACACGGATGAAGCCATGTATGCGGACAAGCTGTCCATTGTGTACGACGACATCCATATGACGAGGAGCACGCAGAATACGATCCGGGAATTCATCCGCAACCACCCGACGGTGTATTGCGGCACCCACACGCCTCTGGGCTATGAAAACCTTGAAGCGAAGCATGTCATGGACTTGGACAACCCGCCGAAGACGATCTGGCCCACCGAGGACTACTTTGTGACGGAGGAAGGCACGGGCAAGTACATCTGCTCCATCTGCGGCTATGTGTACGATCCTGCCGAGCATGACGGCGTGGCCTTTGAGGATCTGCCCGAGGATTGGAGATGCCCGCGCTGCAGGCAGCCCAGGGAGAAGTTCAACAAGGCGTAAATAAGGGGAGGAATCTGCAATGAGCGCAGGAACCATTATACTGATCATCGTGGCCATTCTGGTCGTCTGCTGCTGCATCACCCATCGCCGGGTCATTCGGGCGCTGGTGAAGCATGAGCCCATGCCCAAGGCCCCGAAGTGGCACTGCTGGGTCAAGAAGGAAAACCGCAGAAGCTGAACGAAACAAGGAGGAGAAAACCATGAGCGCATTTTTTGCAAGCATTCCCCAGATAGCCTATGAGGGCCCCGCCAGCAAAAACCCCTTTGCTTTTAAGTACTACGATGCCGAGAAGGTGATCATGGGCAAGAAGATGAAGGAACATCTGCCCTTTGCCATGGCCTGGTGGCACAACCTGTGCGCCAACGGGAAGGACATGTTCGGCGAGGGTACCGCGGACAAGTCCTTCGGCGCGAAGCCCGGCACCATGGAGCATGCCAAAGCCAAGGTGGATGCCGGCATCGAGTTCATGCGGAAGCTGGGCATTGAGTACTATTGCTTCCACGATGTGGATCTCGTGCCGGAGGATTCGGAGGACATCAATGTTACCAATGCCCGCCTGGACGAAATCTCCGATTATATCCTGGAGAAGACGAAGGGCACCAATATCAAGTGTCTGTGGGGCACTGCCAACATGTTCAACAATCCCCGCTTTATGAACGGCGCGGGCAGCACCAATTCCGCTGAAGTCTATTGCTTCGCGGCGGCGCAGATCAAGAAGGCGCTGGACATCACCGTGAAGCTGGGCGGCCGGGGCTATGTGTTCTGGGGTGGCCGCGAGGGCTATGAGACTCTGCTGAACACCGACGTGAAGCTGGAGCAGGAAAACATCGCCAACCTGATGCGCATGGCGGTGGAATACGGCCGTTCCATCGGTTTTACGGGCGATTTTCTGATCGAGCCCAAGCCCAAGGAGCCCATGAAGCACCAGTATGACTTCGACGCGGCGACCGCCATCGGCTTTTTGCGCCAGTATGGCCTGGACAAGGACTTCAAGCTGAACATTGAAGCCAACCACGCCACGCTCGCGGGGCACACCTTCCAGCACGAGCTGCGCATCAGCGCCATCAACGGCATGCTGGGCTCCATCGACGCCAATCAGGGCGACATGCTGCTGGGCTGGGACACCGATGAATTCCCCTTCAATGTGTACGACACAACCCTGGCTATGTACGAAGTGCTGAAGGCAGGCGGCATCAACGGCGGCTTCAACTTCGACAGCAAGAACCGCCGCCCCTCCAATACCTTCGAGGATATGTTCCACGCTTATATTCTGGGCATGGACACCTTCGCCCTGGGACTCATCAAGGCCGCGGCGATGATCGAGGACGGCAGGATCGACGAATTCGTGAAGCAGCGCTACGCCTCCTACACTGATACGGAGATCGGCAGGAAGATTCGCAATCACAGCGCCACGCTGGCCGAGCTGGCCGATTGCGCCGCGCAGATGAAGAAGCCTGCCTATCCCGCCTCCGGCAGACAGGAGCTGCTGGAACAGGTGATGAACGAGGTGCTGTTTAAGTAAGCCACCGCGTTAAACCATGAAAGCAAACTGACACGGGAGCGATTCTAAACCGCTCCCGCGCAGGGACTATCGGGCGATTGGCCATGCGCTTCGGTGAGTAAGGCAAATGCAATGGTTGAACCTGTAGAATTGGGGGAGAATATGGAATTCACAATGATAGAGACCGGGTGGCTGTCGCTGCTGCCGCCGATTATCGCCATCGCGCTGGCGCTGCTGACCAAGGAGGTGTACTCCTCGCTGTTCATCGGCCTGTTTTCGGGCATGCTGATCTACACCTTCGCGGGCGGGGGAACGATCGTCAACACCGCCGCGACGACCTTTGACATGATGGCCAGCAAGATTGCCGACAACGCCTACATGATTATCTTCCTGGCGCTTTTGTGGGCGGTGGTGGTGCTGGTGTCCAAGTCCGGCGGCAGCGAGGCCTACGGGCGCTGGGCGCAGAAAAGGCTCAAGAGCAAACGCTCGGCGGCCTTCGCCACGTCGCTGCTGGGCGTGCTGATCTTCATCGACGATGGCTTCAACTGCCTCACTGTGGGCACGGTGATGCGCCCCATCACGGACCGAATGAAGATCAGCCGGGAGAAGCTGGCCTACATCATCGACGCCACGGCCGCGCCGGTTTGCATCATTGCGCCGGTAAGCAGTTGGGCGGTGGCCGTGGCCAGCGAGGTGAGCCAGAAGGGCGGCTTCAACGTCTTTCTGTCCACGATTCCCTACAACCTTTACGCGCTGTTGACCATCCTCATGGTGGTGTTCATATCCATGACGGGCATGGACTTTGGAAAGATGAAACAGGCCGAGCTGTCCGCGGCGGAGAAGGCGACCGAGGGCGGGAAGACCGCGGAGGGGAACACAAAGGGCCGCGTGATCGACCTGGCGCTGCCCATCCTGGTGCTGATCGTCTGCGCGATTCTGGGCATGGCCTGGGTGGGCGGCTTCTTCCGGGGCGTGCCCTTCTCCGAGGCCATCGGCGAGAACCCCACGGCTGGGCTCACGCTGGGCGCGTTCGCAGGGCTGGTGACGGCGTTCATTCTCTACATCCCCCGCAGGCTGATGACGCCGAAGGAGTTTATCGGGAATATCGTCTCCGGCATCAGCAACATCGTGCCGCCGATGCTGATCTTGATCCTGTCCTGGAGCCTGGGCGGCGTGTGCCGCCAGATGATCGGCACGGGCGTCTACATTTCCGGCTTCGTCACGCGGACGAATCTGCCGCTGGGCTTTTTGCCCTTCCTGATCTTTGTGGTGGCGGCGCTGATGAGCTTTTCCATGGGCACCTCCTGGGGGACGTTTGGCATGCTGATCCCCATTGTGACGATGATTTGCGCCGCCGACGGCGCGGGCGCGCTGCTGGTGCCCACGCTGGGCGCGACGCTGGCGGGCTCGGTGTACGGCGACCATTGCTCGCCGATTTCCGACACGACGATACTGGCCTCCACCGGCGCGGCCTGCGAACACATCAGGCATGTGGAGACCCAGCTGCCCTACGCCACGCTGGTGGCCGTTGTCTGCGCGGTGGGCTACCTGATCGCTGGCTTCACGTTCACACCATGGATTGCCTTGGTCGCCTGTGCGGCGCTGCTGGTCGGCGTGCTCTTCATACTGAATCGCGTGGCTTTGAGGCGCATAAAAGCCTGAGAGGAGTATTGAGATATGAACGCACAGGTTTGGATGGGCATACTGCTGCCCTTTCTGGGCACCAGCCTCGGCGCGGCGATGGTGTTCGTGCTAAAGGACAGAATATCCGACGGCGTACAGCGAATGCTCACGGGTTTTGCCGCGGGCGTGATGGTCGCGGCCTCCTTCTGGAGCCTGCTGCAGCCCGCGCTGGACGGCGCGGAGGATATGGGCAGGCTGTCCTTCATCCCCGCCGCCGTGGGATTTCTGGTGGGCATCGGCTTTCTGCTGCTGCTGGACAACGTGACGCCCCACATGCACATGGATGAGCAGTCCGAGGGCCCGAAAAGCAGCCTTAAGCGCACAACAAAGCTGATCCTGGCGGTGACGCTGCACAACATCCCCGAGGGCATGGCCGTGGGCGTGGTCTACGCCGGCTGGGTCGCGGGTGAGACAGGCGTCAGCCGGGCGGCTGCCCTTGCGCTGGCGCTGGGCATCGCACTGCAGAACTTCCCGGAAGGCGCGATCGTGTCCATGCCCCTGCGGGCAGCGGGTATGCCGAAGGGCAAGACCTTCTGGTACGGCGTGCTGTCCGGCATCGTGGAGCCCATCGCGGCGCTGGTCACCATCGCCGCCGCCAGCGCGGTGGTGTCCATACTCCCCTATCTTCTGGCCTTTGCCGCTGGCGCGATGTTTTACGTGGTGGTGGAGGAGCTGATCCCGGAGATGTCCGAGGGTGAACACTCCAACGTGGGCACCGTGGCCTTCGCGCTGGGCTTTGTATTGATGATGGTGCTGGACGTGGCACTGGGATAGAACAACAACAAGGAGAGATTATCATGCTCAGGGATTATGAATTCTGGTTTGTGGTGGGCAGTCAGTTCCTGTACGGCCCCGAGGTGCTTGAGACCGTGGCGACCCGCGCCCAGGAGATGACCGACAAGCTGAACGCTTCCGGCAACCTGCCCTGCAGGCTGGTCTACAAGGTGACCGCAAAGACCAACAAGGAGATCACCGACGTGGTGCGCGAGGCCAACTACGACCCGAAGTGCGCGGGCATCATCACCTGGTGCCACACCTTCAGCCCGTCCAAGATGTGGATCAACGGCTTCGCGAACCTGCAGAAGCCCTACTGCCACTTCGCCACCCAGTACAACCGCTCCATCCCCAACGAAGAGATCGACATGGACTTCATGAACCTGAACCAGGCCGCCCATGGCGACCGGGAGCACGGCTTCATCGCGGCGCGGCTGCGGATGCCCCGCAAGGTCATCGCCGGCTACTGGGAGGACGAGGACATCCAGAAGCGGATCGGCAGCTGGATGCGCGCCGCGGTGGGCGTGGCGTTCTCGAAGTCCCTCAAGGTCATGCGCTTCGGCGACAACATGCGCGAGGTGGCCGTCACCGAGGGCGACAAGGTGGAGGTGCAGATCAAGCTGGGCTGGCAGGTAAACACCTGGCCGGTGGGCAAGCTGGTCAAGACGATGGATGAGGTCACGGAGGCGGAGATCGACGCGTTGATGGAGACCTACTGCCGCGAGTACACCATGAACACCGACGACATCGCCACCGTGCGCTACCAGGCGCGGGAAGAGATCGCCATGAAGAAGATGCTGGACGCGGAGGGCTGCATGGCCTTCTCCAACACCTTCCAGGATCTCTACGGCATGAAACAGCTGCCCGGCCTGGCCAGCCAGCACCTGATGGCCCAGGGTTACGGCTACGGCGGCGAGGGCGACTGGAAGGTCAGCGCCATGACCGCCATCATGAAGGCCATGAGCGAGGGTATGACCGGCGGCACCGCCTTCATGGAGGATTACACCTACAACCTGGAGCCGGACGCCAAGTACAGCCTGGGCGCGCACATGCTGGAGGTCTGCCCGAGCGTGGCGGCGGAAAAGCCCCGCATCGAGGTACATCCGCTGGGCATTGGCGACCGCGAGCCCCCGGCCCGGCTGGTGTTCGAGGGGCATGAGGGGCCTGGCATCGTGGTGAGCCTCATTGACATGGGCGGCAGGCTTCGTCTGATCGTGCAGGACATCCAGTGCGTCAAGCCCATATTGCCCATGCCGAACCTGCCCGTGGCCCGGGTCATGTGGAAGGCCTTCCCGGACCTGACCACCGGCGTGGAGTGCTGGATCGCCGCGGGCGGCGCGCACCACACCGTGCTTAGCTACGACGTGACCGCCGAGCAGATGAAGGACTGGGCGCGAATGATGGACGTCGAATTTGTCCACATCACGAAGGACACCACCGTCGAGACGCTGGAGCAGCAGCTGTTTCTGAACGACCTGGCATGGAAGCTGAGATAACATGAAGAACAGTATTCGCAAAGCCTTGTCCAACTCCGGCGAAAACTACCTGGAGGCGGTGCTGATGATTCAGGAAAAGAAAGGCGTGGCATACTCAGTAGACCTTGCGCACAAGCTCGGCGTCAGCAAGCCCAGCGTCAGCGTGGCGGTACACGCGCTGGAGAATGAAGGCTATCTGATCATCGGCGGTGACAAGGCGCTTCGCCTGACAGATGCCGGGAAGGCGATTGCCGAAGAGGTCTATGAGAAGCATCGCTTTTTCACAAAGGCGCTGATTCGGATGGGCGTCGATCCCAGGATTGCGGAGGATGACGCATGTCGAATTGAGCATGATGTCAGCGAGGGAACCTTTTCCATCCTCAAGGCCTATGCACGCAGGTGTACGGGGGAGGTTTAAGCCAGTCGCTTTAGGAGGGGGATGAGAATGGATCGGCAGGAAGAGATGGAAACACGGGATGAATTGCGCAAACGCATTGGCGACCTTGCATGGGACGTGACCCAGAACGCAGCTACAGAGCGGGCTTTCGCCGGCGAATACGACGATTTCTTTGAAAGGGGCATCTATGTGGACGTGGTCAGCGGCGAGCCGCTGTTTACCTCGCTGGATAAATACGATTCCGGCTGCGGCTGGCCCGCCTTCACGTGCCCCATTACGGAGAATGCCGTCAGGGAGAAGAGGGATATGTCTCACTGCATGGTTCGCACCGAGGTGCGAAGCGCGGGAGCCGATTCCCATTTGGGGCATGTGTTCAACGACGGCCCCGCCGAGCGCGGCGGTCTGCGCTACTGCATCAATTCCGCTGCGCTGCGCTTTATCCCCTTTGATGAGATGGAGGCCCAGGGCTATGGCGCGTATAAAGCGCTCTTTGAATAGCAAAGGAGGAGGACTACAAGTTTGAAACCACCACATGACAAAAAGACATAGCAAAGCAAGCCACCCCCAGCAGGAGGAAGCAGCAGATCTGAGAGGGTAGTCAGCTGGATGGGG
>CACYTF010000078.1 GCA_902777335.1 uncultured Eubacteriales bacterium | reverse complement strand
CTGAATAAGGCTATTCGTCTCTTATCTCTGTTGGCTGCCAATGGGTGGCTTGTTTTTGTTGCCTTTTCTGTCTTTTCCTTTCCACGCAAACCGTCCCCATGATTTTGGGCCTGTCGTGTGTTTTGTTAAACTTCACCCAGCAGTCCTTGATAAATCACACAACAGCCTATACAATACTGGTATACAAGTATGATACGGGAGGTTTGTCCCATGAGCGACATGAAGAAGGCGGTCATCAGCGTGCTGGGCACCGACAAGAAGGGCATCATCGCCCGGGTCAGCCGCGTGCTGTACGAGAACGACGCGAACATACTGGACATCTCGCAGACCATCGTGTCCGGCCTGTTCAGCATGATACTGGTGGCGGACATCGGCTCGGAGCAGTGCTCCTTCGACGTGGTGAAGTCCCAGTTGGAGATGCTGGGGGCGGAGCTGGGCGTGCAGATTCGCATGCAGCGCAGCGAGATCTTCGAAGCGATGCACCAGATCTGAGGAGGTGTTCCGATGCATATGTTCAATACCTCTGAGATCCTGGAAACCCTGAACATGATCGACCACCAGAAGCTGGACGTGCGCACGATCACGATGGGCATATCGCTGCTCTCCTGCGTGACGGACAGCGAACAGCGGCTGTGCGACAACATCTACGACCTGATCACCCACCGGGCCTCGCGGCTGGTGCAGGTGGGCAGGGACATCGAGCGGGAGTTCGGCGTGCCCATCGTGAACAAGCGCATCTCGGTGACGCCGGCGGCGCTGGTGACGGGCGGCGTCAAGAATCCCGTGAAGGTGGCGCAGACGCTGGACCGCGCGGCGAAGGCCACGGGGGTGGACTTCATCGGCGGCTATTCCGCGCTGGTGCACAAGGGCATGACCGAGGCCGACCGGCGGCTGATCGAGTCGATCCCCGAGGCGCTGTCGGAGACGGATTTCCTGTGCTCGTCGGTGAACGTGGGCTCCACCCGCGCCGGCATCAACATGGACGCCGTGCGGCTGATGGGCGAGACGGTGAAGGCCACAGCCCTGCGCACCGCCGACAGGGGCGGCCTGGGCTGCGCGAAGCTGGTGGTGTTCTGCAACGCCGTGGAGGACAACCCCTTCATGGCCGGCGCGTTCCACGGCCCCGGCGAGGGCGACTGCGCCGTCAGCGTGGGCGTCAGCGGTCCGGGCGTGGTGAAGGTGGCGCTGGAGGGCGTGAAGGACGCGGCCTTCGACGAGGTGGCCGAGACCATCAAGCGCACGGCCTTCCACATCACCCGCGTGGGCCAGCTGGTGGCCCGGGAGGCCAGCCGCCGGCTGAACGTGCCCTTTGGCATCGTGGACCTGTCGCTGGCGCCGACCCCGGCCGTGGGCGACTCGGTGGCCGCGATCTTAGAGGAGATGGGCCTGGAGATCTGCGGGGCCCACGGCACCACCGCGGCGCTGGCGCTTTTGAACGACGCGGTGAAGAAGGGCGGCGTGATGGCCTCGTCCCACGTGGGCGGCCTGTCCGGCGCGTTCATCCCCGTCAGCGAGGACATCGGCATGATCGAGGCCGCCCGCAAGGGCGCGCTGTCGCTGGAGAAGCTGGAGGCCATGACCTGCGTCTGCTCCGTCGGCCTGGACATGATCGCCATTCCCGGCGATACCCCCGCCGAGACCATCGCCGCCATCATCGCCGACGAGGCCGCCATCGGCATGGTCAACAACAAGACCACCGCCGTGCGCGTGATCCCCGCCCCCGGGAAAAAGGTGGGGGAGAACGTGGAGTTCGGCGGCCTGCTGGGCCACGCGCCGGTGGTGCCGGTGCGCGAGCTAAATTCCGGCGCGTTCATACGCCGGGGCGGGCGGATCCCCGCGCCGCTGCACAGTTTGAGAAACTGAATTTCCAATGAAAAGCCCTGCCGTCGCCGGCAGGGCTTTTCATTGGGGCGGCCTCACATCTTGTCCCGGACCATCGTCAGCGCGATGCGCTTCTTCTGTTCGTCCACATGGACCACCCACACCTTCACCACGTCGCCGACCTTCACCACCTCGGAGGGATGGCGGATGAACCGGTCCGCCATGCGGGAGATGTGCACCAGACCGTCCTCGTGGACGCCGATGTCCACGAACGCGCCGAAGTCGATCACGTTGCGCACGGTGCCGGTGAGCTCCATGCCCGGCTTCAGGTCCTTCATGTCCATGACGTCGGTGCGCAGCACCGGCCCCGGCAGATCGTCGCGGGGGTCGCGCCCGGGCTTTTGCAGCTCTGAAAGCATGTCCTGCAGCGTCGGCAGGCCCACGCCGGCCGCCTGGGCCAGCTTCTCCAGGCCGTACAGCCCGGCCCGGGCCTCGATGCCGGGGATGCCGCCCTTCGCGGCCTTGATGTCGCAGCCCAGCAGGGTCAGCACGGCCTTCGCCGCGTCGTAGCTCTCCGGGTGCACGGCGGTGCCGTCCAGCGGGTTTTTGCTGTCCCGCACCCGCAGGAAGCCCGCGCACTGCTCGAAGGCCTTCTGGCCCAGCTTGGGCACCTTCTTCAGCGCCGCGCGGGAGGGAATGCCGTTCTCGTCCCGGTAGGCCACGATGTTCTTCGCCAGCGCCGGGCCGATGCCCGCCACGTGGGAGAGCAGCGCCGCCGACGCGGTGGAGACCTCCACGCCCACCTGGTTCACACACTGCTCCACCACGCCGTCCAGCGCCGAGGCCAGCTCGTTCTGCTTCAGGTCGTGCTGGTACTGGCCCACGCCGATGGCCTTCGGGTCGATCTTCACCAGCTCGGCCAGCGGGTCCTGCATCCGCCGGGCGATGGAGACGGCGCTGCGCTGGGTGACGTCGAAGTCCGGGAACTCCTCGGCGGCCAGTTTGCTGGCCGAGTACACCGACGCGCCCGCCTCGCTGACGATCATGTAGGCGACGCCCGGGAGCCGGGGCAGCAGCGACGCGATGAACTGCTCGCTCTCGCGGCTGGCGGTGCCGTTGCCGATGGCGATGGCGGTCACGCCGTACTTCTTCACGAAGCCCTCGATCAGCCGCGCCGCCGCCGCCTTGCCCGCATCGTTGCCGGGCAGCGTGAAGTGGCCGACGCCGGTGTCCAGCACCCTGCCGTTCTCATCCACCACCGCCAGCTTGCAGCCGGTGCGAAAGCCCGGGTCCACGCCCAGCGTCACCTTGCCCTTGATGGGCGGCTGCATCAGCAGCTGGTGCAGGTTCTCGGAGAACACCCGTATGGCCGACGCGTTGGCCCGGTCGGTCAGCGCGCTTCTCACTTCCCGCTCCAGCGACGGAAACAGCAGGCGGCTCCAGGCGTCGTCGCAGGCTAGGCTCACCTGCCGGGCGGCCGGCGAAGCGCCGCGCACGAAGGCGCGCCGGACGGCCTCCAGCGCGCGGTCCTCGGGGGCCTCGATGTCGACCTTCAGAAACCCTTCCCGCTCGCCCCGGTTGACGGCCAGTATCCGGTGCGCCGCGATGCTGCGGACCGGCTCCCGGAAGTCGTAGTAGTTGCTGTAGACGCTGTCCTCGTCCTTCGCCGCCCGGGTGCGCACGACGCCGTCGCGCGTCAGGCACTCCCGCAGCGTTTTGCGC
This sequence comes from uncultured Eubacteriales bacterium, assembly GCA_902777335.1. Classification (GTDB taxonomy): domain Bacteria; phylum Bacillota; class Clostridia; order Christensenellales; family Aristaeellaceae; genus UBA2862. The sequence goes on along the minus strand of CACYTF010000078.1, from coordinate 7,990 downwards.
AGGCCGGCGTCGTCGCTGACCGTTTCCGCGATGATGTCCCGGGCCCCGGCCAGCGCGGCGTCGGCGTCCGGCACGCCCTTCTCGGGGTCGATGAATTCGGCGGCCTTCGCCGCGGGGTCGCCCTGCGCCGGCTGGACCAGCAGCCAGGTCGCCAGCCCCTCCAGCCCGCGCTCCTTCGCCACGGTCGCCCGGGTGCGGCGCTTGGGCCGGAACGGGCGGTAGAGGTCCTCCAGCTCCGAGAGCGTGGCCGCCTGCGCGATGCGGGCGGCGAGCGCGTCGGTCAGGACGTTCATTTCGCCGAGGGCCCTGACGATCTCGTCGCGTCGCCTGTCCAGGCCGCGCAGGTACTCCAGCCGCTCCGCCAGCCGGCGCAGCAGCTGGTCGTCCAGCGCGCCCGTGGCCTCCTTGCGGTAGCGGGCGATGAACGGTATCGTGTTGCCCGCGTCCAGCAGCGCTATGACGGCCTTCACGCGCTCGGGCGGCAGCGAGAATTCCCGGGCCAGCAGGGCTGTGTTGTCGCCGGTCATCGCCGCTTCGCCCTTTGAGCGGTCTTCGGCGCCGGCAGTCGGTATTTCGCGCATGTTGGACACCCCCTTCGACGGTCCTGTCTGAATGGCAGTATTTTACCACACCCGGCGGGGCTGTTCAACATAAAATAGCACGAAAAAGGAATTGAACTGGCGGGAAATATGTGGTACAATAAAAAGGGAAATACCCGCACACCGCGTCTTTGCATTCACAGGCCTGTCAAAATCCTGTTTCGACGATAAAAGGGGAGCTTCAGTATGAAAAGAGCCTCCGGCTTTTTCGCGCGTATATTCGGCTTTGAAAAGCTGAGCAAATATGAGAGCGACTACCTGCACGACTCCAACATCCGCAGCTGCAGCTACATGGGCTTCATCGTGGTGCTGCTTGAGCTGTGGATGCTGATCCGGCAGACGTATTCGAAGATCATTCCGAAATACCAGGCGGGCGGAGACCTGTTCGACCTCTTGGTGAAGTACACCTCCAAATACTGGCTGTTCCTGCTGATCGGCGTGGGGCTGATGCTGTTCTGCCTGTTCTACAACCGGGAAAAGAAGCTGTCGAAGGGGCGCTTCATCGCGCTCGTGTCCGTCGGCACGGCCTGCATGCTGTACACGCTGGTGCTGAAGCTGGAGACGTTCATGGCCACCAGCGAGGCGATCACGCCGGTGATGGCGGCCATCATGAACATCATGCTGGTATCGGTGTACGTGTTCCTGTTCGTGATCGGCGCGGTCATCGTGGCGTACGCCCTGTTCAAGTACCTGAAAAACAAAAATGTCGTGCCGCTGGAGCACCTGGCGATCATCGCCTTCACGCTGGTCTGCCTCGCCTTCGGCATATTCGTGTCCTACAGCGATTTCTGGGCCGGCAAGGAGATCATCTGCTATCTGACGATGGTGCTGTACGTGGGCTGCCTGCTCATCTATCGCCCCTACGTCACCCTGCTGATCCTCGGAACCAGCTTTCTGGGGTTCTACTTCATACTGCTCACCTATCAGGGCGGGCTGACCTTCGCGCGGCAGGAGGTCGTCATCAGCGGCGTGGCGTATAAGATTATCTCCGGCGACGCCGTCAACTACATCACCTTCTTCATCTCCCTGGCGACGATCTGCTTTGCCATTTACCACGGCCGCCTGACGGAGGCGAGAAATTCCAAGGCGCTGGAGAAGAGCGCGAAGGAAGACCCGCTCACCGGCCTGTACAACTACAGCTACTTCACCAAGCTCGCCAAGGACAGCATTGAGAACCTCACCGGCGATCATGTCTTCCTGTTCATCGACGTTCACAACTTCAAGGCCTTCAACGACCAGAGGGGCTTCGAGGCGGGCAACAGGTTCCTGGTCGCGATCTCGAAGTGCATCTCCGACGTCTTCCGCGATTCCCTGTGCGGCAGGCAGGCGGACGATCACTTCGTGGTGCTGACGAAGGCGGAGGGCCTCTCCGACAGGCTGAACGCCGTCAACGCCCTGGTCCACGGCTACGACGACGAGATCCTGCTGGGCATCAACTGCGGCGCCTATCACCTGAGCGGCAGCGCCGAGGACCCGCGCATGTCCATCGACCGGGCGCGCTACGCGGCGAAGCTGATCAAGAACCGCTACCAGACGATCTACATCGAATACGACGAGCGGATGAGCGAAGCGTATCACAAGCGGCTGTACATCATCAACAACATCGACAACGCCGTCAAGAACGGCTGGATCGTGCCCTTCTATCAGCCGGTGGTGTGGTCGGACAGCGGCGAGATGTGCGGCTGCGAGGTGCTGGCCCGCTGGATGGACCCGGTGTACGGCCGCCTGTTCCCGAATGACTTCATACCGGTGCTGGAGGAGTACCGCCTGATCCACAAGCTGGACAGGGCCATCTACGAATTCGCGTTCAGAGACCTGCGGGCCGCCATGGACGCCGGCAAGCCGGTGGTGCCGGTTTCGCTGAATTTTTCGAGGCTGGATTTTGAACTGATGGACGCGGTCACGGAACTGGACGAGCTGGCCGCGAAGTACCGCATCCCCAAGGAGCTGGTCCACGTGGAAGTGACCGAGAGCGCCCTGATGGACAACTACAGCAAGCTGAACGAGGCGATGGAGCGCATCAAGGCGCTGGGCTATTCGCTGTGGCTGGACGACTTCGGAAGCGGGTATTCCTCCCTGAACGTGCTGAAGGACTATCAGTTTGACGTGGTCAAGATCGACATGCGCTTCCTGTCCAACCTGGAGAACAGCGAGAAATCCAGGACGCTGATCGATTGCATCATACAGATGGCCAACCGGATCAACATGCTCACGCTCACCGAGGGCGTGGAGACGAAGGCGCAGGCGGAATTCTTGCACAGCGTCGGCTGCGACCGCCTGCAGGGCTACCTGTTTGGCCGGCCGATCCCGCTGGACGCCCTGTACGAGCGCATCGGGAAGGGCGAACTGACCGTCTCCGAGAGGCGTGTATGACGGCCTATTGGTCGCCGCGCTCAACGTCCGCGGGGTTGATGTCCACCCCGGGGTAGCGCATCAGCAGCTGGGTCTGCTTAAAACCCACCTTTTCCATCATCTTCAATACGTGAGGGATTCGGGCGCGCACATTGGCCTGGGCGCAGAACAGGCGTGCGCGCTCGAACTCTTCGCAGGCCAGGCCCAGCATGCAGGTGCCCACGCCCATGCGCCGCCAGCGCTTGCTGGTCTGTATGTAGCCGATGATGCCCGAGTAGCTCTCCCGCCAGATCAGTATCTCCCCGGCCATGCCGGTGGGGGAGACGGTGAGTATCCGCGTGAAGCCGTCCCGGTCGATGTAGCTGTGCAGCCAGTCGAAGTCGTGGTCGGTGTTGTACAGCGCGTTGTAGCGCTCCAGGAAGAACTTCTGCTCCACCGGGTCGCTCAGGTCATCCTTCACCACCACGCAGCCGGCGGGCAGCCGGTAGTCGTACTCCAGCGGCAGGCGCAGCTCCAGCTGGACCAGCCCGTCGTTGTCCTTGAAGCCCATGGGGGCCAGGCTGTCCAGCATGTCGGTGTCGTCCGGGTCGCAGCGCGTGTACAGCCGGCAGAACTTGCCGGAGGCGTTGCAGATCTCCCGGCCCCGGGCTACCGCCGCGCCCAGCAGCGCGTCGGGAATGGGGCTGCCCTCCAGCTGCAGGCGCACCTGCAGCGGCCGCGCCGGATACAGCGCAGGGTTGTCGTCGCAGAAGATCGTGCACGCGCCCAGCTGGCTGCCGGTGCGCTCGTCCACGGCCAGGAAGGTGTTTTCGACCGGCTGCCCGGCCACGGGCTCTCTGGAATGCTTCAGCATCATAGGGGTTTACCTCTGTTCATGTGATCGGTCGTTCGTCATTCCCACTCCACCGCGCCGCGGGCGCCGCCGCTGATGTCGTACACCACGCGGCCGACGCCCGGCACCTCGCCGAGGATCCGCTCGCCCACCCGGTCCAGCAGGTCGTAGGGCAGCTTGCCGGGCGTGAAGCCCGTGCCCTGCTCGGTCACCGCGCGCAGCGCGCACACCCAGCCGAAGCCCTCCTGGGCGGTGAGGGCGCGGGTGTCGGTCATCACGGCGAAGTATTGGGACAGGCGCTTGCCCTGCCCGGCTTCCAGTATGACCTCGCGCAGTATGCCGTCCGCCTTGCGCAGCGCCTCCAGCTTCCCCTCGGTGACCTCGCCGCAGCAGCGCACCGCCAGGCCGGGGGCGGGGAAGGGCTGGCGGCCCACGACGGACTCCGGCAGCCCCAGCGCCTGGCCCACCTGGCGCACCTCGTCCTTGAACAGCATGCGCACCGGCTCCAGAACCAGACCGGAGTCGAAATTGCGGGCGTAGGCCTCGTCGGACGCGCCGCTGGCCAGCAGGTCGCTGTAGATGGTGCCCTTCACCAGGAAGGGCGCGTCGCCCCGGGACGCGGTGTATTCCGACAATACGTTGATGAACTCGTCGTGCACGGCGCGGTGCTTCTCCAGCGGCTCGGTCAGGCCCTTCAGCCGGTCCAAAAACCGGCGGCCCGCGTCGATGCGCGTCACGTCCAGACCGAGGTCGTATTTGTAGGTATTGAGAACCCGGTCGGTTTCGCCTTCGCGCAGCAGCCCGTTGTCCACCAGCACGCAGGTCATGGCGTCGCCCACGGCCCGGCGCATCAGCAGGGCGCAGGCCGCCGAGTCCACGCCGCCGGACACGGCCACCACGGCGCGCTTGTCGCCCACCCGCTCGCGGATGAAGCGCAGCTCCTCGTCGACGTAGTTCTCCAGCGTCCACATGGGGGTGCAGCCGCAGATCTTCTCAGCGAAGTTCGAAAGCATCGTCGCGCCGTCCGGGTCGTTGGATTCGGCGTAGAACTGCAGCGCGTACAGGCTGCGCCCGAAGTCGGCGAAGGCCGGCACCAGCCCGTCCAGCGTGGTGGCGATGGGCTGGTAGCCCTCGGGCAGCGCGAAGCCGTCCACGCGGGTGAAGTAGCGGTCGCTCCCGGTCAGGCCGTCGAACAGCGGGCAGGGCTGGAAGGTGATCTGCGCGGCGCTCTCCCGCAGCAGCACGCCCTCGGACTGGGCGCCCTCGGCCGCCGCCAGCATCCGCGCCGCGCCGCCCAGCGCCAGCACCGGTATGCCCAGCGACAGCACCGCGCGGGGAAAGGCCGAGGCCGCCGCGCCGTCCTCGCCGCCGGCGATCAGTATGCCCCTTGGCGACTTGCGCCTGAACAGACCGATGTCGGCCCTTCGGGAGATGATCTCGGTGTAGTAGTGCTGGCAGCGCAGCTTGCGGGCCATCTGTATGGCCTCCGGGCCGCCTAGGTCCAGCACCAGTATGAAGTCGTTCGTCACTTGCGTCACCTCCGCGCGTCACCGCTTCGGGTTGTAGGGCTTCGGGGGCCGGTGGTCCACGATGTCGATCTTGCGCAGGATCTGGCCGGTGATGTCGATGTCCAGCGTGCGCATCAGCTGCAGGCCGTACATCATCACGTCCGCGAATTCCTCGGCGATCATCGCCCGGCGCTCCGGGTCGCGCCCCTCCATCAGGGCCCGGACGTCCTCCGGGTTCAGCCACTGGAAGTGCTCCAGCAGCTCGCTCATCTCCACGGTCATGGCCATGGCCACGTGCTGGGGGTTCTGGACGCCGTTTTCGCCCCAGCGCTTGCGCAGGCACAGCTGGTGCACCTGCTCCTTTAGCATATCCAACGTGGTATTGCTGTCATTCATGCCTCAATTCGCCTCGCCGTCGCTTTTCGCATGGCTATAAGTTTAAGGCGAACGGCCCGGATTGTCAAGAAAAAACGCGAATTGCGCCCAAAAGCGGCCCAAAGCCATCGAGATTTTACACCCCAAGGTGGCAACGCGCCGCCGGATGGCGCATAATGGCCGTGAGAGCTGATAGGGGAAGGATTGACGTGATGAACCGTTTGAAGTACGACCTGGCGGCGCTGGACATGGACGGCACGCTGCTGAACACCGATCACAAGACCACCGCCTTTACCCGCGAGGCGCTGGGGCGGGTGGCGGAGGCCGGGGGCGTGCTGGCGCTGTGCACCGGCCGGTGCCTGTCCGAGCTGGGGGAGCACCTGCGGGCGCTGCCATCCGTCGCCTACGCCATCTGCGAGAACGGCGGAAGCCTGTACGACGTGCGGGCGGACCGGGTGCTCAGCCAGTTGACCATACCGGACGCGGCCACCGAGCGCATACTGGCGCTGACGCGCGCATACGACGTGTGCGTGCAGTGCTTCTACGGCGAGCGCTCCCACCTTCAGACCATGCGGCCGGAGGACCTGGAGCGCTGCCACGTGCTGGACTTCTTGCCCGTGTTCCGGCAGGGCTCGACCGAGACGCCGGATGTTGAAGGCGCATGGCGGCGCAGCGGCCAGCCGATGGAGAAGATCAACCTGTACTTCGCCACGGAACGGGGCCGGGCGCAGTTCCTGGACGCGCTGGGGGACATGGGGCTCGCCATCACCGGCTCGCTGGGCGTGGGCTGCGAGATCTCCCCGCCCGAGGCCACCAAGGGCCGGGGCCTGATCGCGCTGTGCGAGCACCTGGGTGTGCCCGTCGAGCGGTCGATGGCCGTGGGCGACGGCGGCAACGACGAGCCGCTGATGCGCGCCGCGGGCTTCTCGGTGGCCATGGGCAATGCCGCCGAAGCGGTGAAGGCCGCCGCCGACGCCGTCACCGACGACTGCGACCACGACGGCGCGGCGAAGGCGCTGCTCATGTACATGCTGGGCCGCGCGTGAGCATAACCAAAAGTGAGTCACAGGAACCTGTCCCCAAGTGACTCACTCAGGCGCAACAAAAAGTGAGTCACAGGGACCTGTCCCCAAGTGACTCAAGTGACTCACTTTTTGCGCTACAGGTTCAGGCCGCTCGGGCTGAATTCGCCTTCCCCGCGGGCGAAGTAGCGCTTCAGATCGTAGGGCGCGTAGATGCCGCTGTCGGTCACCACGCCGGAGACCAGGTGCGGGGGCGTGATGTCGAAGCTGGGGTAATACCCCTTCACGCCCTGGGCCGCGGTGCGCGTGCCCATGGCCTGCAGCACGAATTCCGGGTCGCGCATTTCGATCGTCACGGTGTCGACGGTCGGGTGCCCCGGGTCGGGCGCGCCGGTGACAAAATAGGGCACGCCCATGTACTTGGCGACGATGGCGATCTGGAAGGTGCCCACCTTGTTGACCACGTAGCCGTCCAGGCAGATGGCGTCGGCGGCGGAGGTGAACACGTCCACCTTCTCGTTTCGCATCACCGCGGCGGGCATGTTGTCGGTGATCACCGTCACGTCAAAGCCCATGTCGCTGCACACGGTGGCGGTCAGCCGCGCGCCCTGGAAATAGGGGCGGGTCTCGGGGCAGAACAGGCGGATGGCCTTGCCGCGCTCCCGGCACTCCTTCAGCATCATGCCGACGATGGTCTCGCCGAAGCACTGGGTCATGACGGTGCCGTTGTCGGGGAACATGTCCACCAGGTACTTCGCGGTGCTTCTGACCCTGCTGTAGCGCAGGTTGTTGGCCTCGATGGTGTGGTCCATCACGGCCTGCGCCGCGTCGCCCCCGGCCTCGATGGCCCGCCGGGCCGCCGCGAGGCAGCCCTCGGTGATGATCTTCATCCGCGAAACGGTGGTGGGGCGGGCGTGGCTGATGCATTGGGAGGCTTCCTCGAGCCATTCAAGCTGCGCCCCGGCGCTCCTGTCGCGGCACTCATGGGCGGCCAGGGCCATGCCCATGGCCGCGGCGGTGTAGGGCCCGGCGCTCTGGGTGACCATGTCGGTGATGGCCCGGGCGACCTCCTGATGGGTTTTGCAGGTCACGAATTCGACCCTTCCGGGATAGACGCGGCGGTCGAGTATGCGCACCTCGCGGCCGTCGAACCAGGCCACGTTTTCATATTGCAGCATAAAGGCGAGGCCCTTGTCCTGTCGCTCCATATTATGACCATTCCTTTCCGGCACCAACGAGGGATGAAACCGAGCGCGGTGCCATCGAAGTAGTGTATACTGTTGTTGAGGGTGGCAGGTATAC
>CACYTF010000077.1 GCA_902777335.1 uncultured Eubacteriales bacterium | reverse complement strand
GGCTACGGCTACAGGAATGACGGGTATTTCTTTACTCTCATCCGCTATCTCGCCCTGCCTGTTGCCTGGCTCGAATCCCACAACTTTCCGTGAAGAACCATAATAAGTGCACATGGATACGGTCCTTATGCACATGGGGACGGTCCTTATGTGTTCAGTGAAACACAAAAGGACCGTCCCCGTGTGTTTTCTCTTCCGTCAGTAAAGCTCGTGCGCCATCTCGCTGTAGCGCTGGAAGAGCTGCAGACACGCGTCCCGGTCCACGCAGATCAGGTAGTCCGCCAGCTGGTCCCGGCCGCCGGCCAGCGCGTCGAACTCCTCGTCCCGGAACCCGATGATGGCGTTGTCGTCGATGGTGCAGCCGTAGTAAACGGTCTCCAGGTTGGCCCATTTGCACGCGAACAGGCACATGGGGCAGGGCTCCCCGGTGGTGTAGATCACGCAGCCCGTAAGGTCGTACGTGCCCAGCTTGGCGCAGGCGTCCCGGATGGCCGCGACTTCGCCGTGGCAGGTGGGGTCGTTGTCCTTCAGCACGCGGTTGTGCCCCTGCCCGACAATGACGCCGTCCTTCACGATCGCCGAGCCAAAGGGCCCGCCGTCTCCGTTGGCAATGCCCTCCAGCGCCTCCTCGATGGCGACCTGCATGTAAGGGCTTTCCGCGGTGATCTCCGGGTCTGCCGCTTCAGCAGACGCGGCGGGCAACACCGTTATGATCAGTGCAATCGCGACGCTCAGTATCCTTCTCAGCGGATCCATTCTCTCATCCTCCTGTCGGCCCTTCCGACCGTTAATCTTTAACTGAATTATATCCGGAACAGGCTGATAACGCAAGCGGTTTAAAAAACGAACCTCCACCTCTTGACAAAACTAACGTTTATTAGTATAATAGCTAACGATCCTGAGTTCGTTGTGGGAGGCTGAACGATGGGCAGGAAAGAAGAGATCATCTACGCCACGCTGGAGCTCGCTTCCCAGCGTGGTTTGAAGGCCATATCCATGTCGCAGATCGCCGAAAAGGTCGGCATCAAAGCCCCTTCGCTCTACAATCACTTCAAGTCAAAGGACGAGATACTCAAAGCGATGTACGGCTTTCTCAGAGAAGCGGCGCAAAAGAACCGTTCCTACGGCTTTCCGGATACGGGCGATATGGCGTCAAAGCGCCTGGAGCAGATCCTCATGGAGTCCCTCCTCGCCTATCTTGAAATCATCTCCGACAGAAACATGCTGCTGTTCTTCCGCGTCCTCTATTCCGTCAGATCCATCGATCCCCTGGCCGCGGAGATCGTGCTGGAAGAAACCGATCACATGATCCAGTCGACAAAGCGCTTGTTCTACGCGCTGGCCGTCCATGGAAAGATGAAAACGGAGGGCATTGACACCGCGGCGACCGCATTCGCCCTCACCGTGCATTCGCTGATCGACTACAGGATGGACAAAATCACCGCCGGGCTCACAGATCAATTCGGCGACAACGGAAGCCCCTGCCCGGAGGCGCTGGCGGATTTTGTCAAGTGGTTCAGTCTACAGGTCGGAGGAGATCGTCATGAGCAGAAAACTCATTAACTGGCTTGGATTGACCGGCATCATCGCGCTCATTTCCTACGCTTTGGCCGTGATCCTGTCCCCGTCCGCCTTCCCCGGATACAACTGGATGGGGCAGGCCGTCAGCGATCTCTCCGCCGAAAGCGCGCCCTCCAGAATGCTCTGGAATCAGATCGCGGCGCTGTACGGGGTTTGCAGCGTCGTCTGCATGACCTGCGTCTCGGTCTTTATCTCCGAAAACAGGGTCTCCACCCGGTTGTTCCGGGTCGGAATGCATCTCTTCACCGTCATGAACTGGGTCTCCAACGTGGGGTACGCGATGTTCCCGCTCTCGGACAGCGGAAAGGATATCGCCTCCTTTCAAGAGGTCATGCACATGGTCGTGACGGTCGCCGTGGTGCTGCTGTCCGTCGTCTCGCTGGTCTGCCTGATCGTCGCCGGGTTCAAAAAGAGCGGCATCCGGGGCATCGGCGTCTGGGCCGCCGTCGCGCTGACCATGATGCTGGTCGGCGCAATCGGTCAGGGCGCCGTACCGCCGCAATACTTCGGCGTCGTCGAGCGCTTCAGCGTATTTGCGGCGGTCGGTTTCACGGCTGTATGCGGTATATACCTGCTCTTTTCGTTCTGCGGACAAAGACGATCAAATTGATCACCAGCAGAATATCCAGAAGTGCAAGCGCGATCGCGACAAACACAAGATTATCGTTGATTGCGATGAACGCTTCGGACAGGGAGAAGTCATACAGGCCATGGATGAGCCACGACAGCACAAAACCGATCCACTTCTTGTATGCCTTCCCCTCTTTCATCCCCTTCCCGCAGAAATAGCCGACGATAAAGCCATACCCGGCATGCGGAATGCAAATCCCCCGAACGAGGACGATCGGTATGCTCGTTCCGATCGTATAGATGAGGGATTCTATCAGTTCAAATCCGATATGCACAATGGTCATCAGAACGACGACATCCTGCCATGAACAGGCATAGTCCGTCTTCTTCAGCGCCCTTTGGAACGCCAGGCCCTTGACCGCTTCCTCCACCAAGGCAAGTACGATAAAATTGTATATCATCTCATACAGAAGCGGATTCACGTTCTGCAATCGAGTCAGCCTGATGAGAAAGTAACTCGCCCCCGAAAGCAAAACGATCAGAAACACGCTCAGCATGCCCTTGACCAGAGCATCGACACAGAGCTTCCGATAAGCGATATCCGCCTTCCTGCAATTCCTCAGCCAGAAAAATAGGGCTAAGGTTGGAATAAAGCTTACAACACACGCCAATATGAACAACAGCATATTCATCCGCCTTCCTCACGACATTCAGGTTTACATGGGGACGGTTCGGGTATCTGTCCCCAGTGTCCACTTCACCGGGTTTACATGGGGACGGTTCTTCTGTATCTGTCCCCAGTGTCCACTTTACCGGAACAGCGCTTCCCTTTTACCTGACCCGCAGGGTTCGCGCCGTCCTTCACGCCTCAGATGATCACGCCGTCCAGGTGGTCCATCTCGTGCTGTATGATCTGCGCGATCCACCCGGAATAGCGCTCGCGGCGCTTCTTCCAGGCCGCGTTCCGGTATTCAACCTCGATGTTCCGGTATCGCGTCGTCCTGCGCGTGCCGTCCAGGGACAAACTTAATCTCGATCCCGTCCTTCATTGACAATCTCATTGCGGACATACTTGCCCCCGTTAAAGGACGTGGCGAAATTCACCCCGTTGCACATACAGTTTGCCAACAGGCTTTCGCATCGGGAGAGCATGTACATGGCGTACAGGTAGTTGACCGTCGTGTCCTCCACCATCGCCTCGTAATCCCGGCCGGAGCGCTCGCTCTTTTCAAGATCGGAGATGTATTTGACCGCTTTGAAATCCGACACCGAGTGCCGCTCCTGCGACACGGCGATGACGCGGCGCGGAAACTCCATGAGCATCCTCTCCAGATAGGACTGGTCCTCCGTGGCGAGGAAGATGCGGTCGTAGCCATAGCGCTCCATGCGTTTGCGGATCGCGCGCACGCAGTCGTCGATGTCGGCGGGGCGATAGCTGCCGGCGAAATTCGCGATCACGTAATCCGTGCCCCGCAGCAGCACGCCCAGCGCCTTTTTCTCCCCAAGCACCTGGTCCGCGTATTCCCGCATCTGCTCTACGAAGGCGGGCTGCATCACGCTCAGGTCCATCATGACCGGGTTGCGCTGGACAAAGTAATTGAGCACAGAGGCGTTGAAGCACTTTGCGAAGGCCGTGTTGGATGGCGTCGCGTCCTTCGGCGTCCCCCCGAGCGCGAAATACCTGGCCAGCATGTCATCGCTGTAGCGCGTACAGCCCGGCGACAGATAGACGGCGATCCCCAGCTTCTCAAACGCCTGGCTCACCTTGCTGTAGGTCGACAGTATGCTGCCAATCCCCTCGGTCTTCCGGATGGTCAGCTCGAGATACCGGATATTCTCCCTCGGCAGATCCGTCAGCCACTGCAGCAGGAACATCGAGTGAAACAGCCCCAGCGAGCTGAACCTGTCCCGCGTATCGTACACGGGATAGTACGCCTTCTGCACATAGAGCGCGTTTGCCGCTTCCGGCGCCTTACGAATCTTCGCGCTCCCCGCCAGCCACGCGCACACGCGCGCGTGTTCATCGGCGAAGGTCACCGCCAGCCGCGTGTGCCGAAGGGCCAGGCGGGCAATCGCGAGGGTGTACTCGTTCGCCTCCTCGAAGAACACCTCGTCGAAGCCGTCCAGGATATCCAGATTGATCCGGCCCAGGTCTTCCTCGTCATAGAAAAAATACGGCGGAAAGATCAGCTCGCTCTTGAAGAACGCGCTGTCCGGAAACATCGCGTCGGCCTTGGCCCACGCGTCATTTTGCGTATAGACGAGGTCGTAGTCCGCGCCGCCGCCGTTGCGGACATGAAAGCGCGTCTCCCCCCGCAGCACGTACTTCAGCGCCTCGTGGAATACCCCCGGCGCGCTCTGAAGCTCCCTGTAGTTGTTGTTCCGGTCCCATTGTGTGATCGAGAGCACGGTCTTTGCCTCCTTCTCCGGGCGTCATCGCGCCCCGTCCAGCCGGTCGATTTCCTCCCGGATGAGCCGGACGAATCGCCGCATGCTGTCCTCCCGGTAGTGGTTTTTGGAATAGTACAGGCTCATATCCATCCAGTCCCCCTCGGGACGATCCACTAAAACGACGTTCATCAAACCAGGCGTGATGTCGAACACGCGCAGGTCCTCGTAGCTGTCCGTCAGGTTCGCGATGGCGCCCTGTTCCATAAGGCTGCCCAGGTGGTTGTAGTGGATCGCGTCGTAAAAGCCGTCCCTGGGATAGATCGCGTCCTCGAGCTCCGGGTGTGCCTTCAGGCATTCGATCTCGCGCCGGATGTCGCCGGGGGAGGCCTGCGGGTCATTCAGGCGCACGGGCAGGTATCTTGCGGCGAACCCCGCCGTCGATTCCCACAGCTCATCGTTCCTGCCGTTGTAGATCAGATAGAGCATCGCCTCGTTTTCGCCGTTGTACCGGGCCATGGCCCGAAGGATCGCCGCCGTGAAGAAGGCGTCGTCGCGGCCGGTCCCCATGCGCGCAAAGCGCGGCTCGCTGAGGCAGTCGGCGGCGCAGATCGGGCCCTCCGCGTCCTTTTTCAGCGGGATCGACCTGCCGCGCGGGGCGTCGTTCCCCATCACGGCGGCATAGCGCCCACGCGCCGCCGCCACCGCCGCCGCGTCGCGCTTCTTCTCCGCCATCTGCCTGAGCGCCTCGAAGTAGTAATCGGGGTTCAGGGCCGGCCCGTCCTCCAAAAAGCACCGGGCGACCTGATCCAGCAGCAGCTGTATGCCGGTGCCGTCGCAGTTGGCGTGGTGCAGGTTCAAGTACAGCCAGTTCGCGTCCCGCCCGCGCAGTATCCGGATGTCATAGAGCCTGCCGCGCCCCGTGAGCACGTCAAAGCCCCCGTGCCGCAGACCGTCCAGCCGCTCCGCCGTCACATCCTCGATGGGAACGGGCGCGCTGTACGCCTCGCAATACCGCTGGCTCCAGCGTCCGTCCTGTTCCGTCAGCCGTACATTGAGCACGGGGTGCAGCCCGATCACGCGCTCCAACGCGCGCCTGAGCCGCGTCAGATCCACCCCGGGCTTCAGCCGCCAGAGCGCCGGAACGTTCAAAAAGGGCGACCGGGGCGCGAGCTTTTGCATCTCGATGTGCAGCTCCTGCCCCTGCAGCAGCGGCCAGCGGCGACCCATGGCTTCCCGGTCGGCCGCGGCCAGCGCCTCCCGATTCGCCTCCATGTCCTCCAGCGCCCGGGCGATGGCCGCCGGCGTCCTGTGGCGGTAGACGAGGCCCGCGCCGATCCTCGGCTCGTCGATCTGCGCTATCAGCGTCATGCAGGCGATGGAATCCCCGCCGACGCGGAAGAAGTCGTCGTTCACGCCCACCTTCTCGAGCCCCAGTACGCTCGCCATGGCGTCGCAGAGGCGCTTTTCGACCGCGTTGGCCGGAGCGACGTAGTCCTCGGCGAACCGCGCCGCGTCCGGGGCCTTCAGCGCCAGGCGGTCCAGCTTGCCGTTGGCGTTCAGCGGCATCGCGTCCAGCTCGACAAAGTGCGCGGGCATCATGTAGGGCGGCAGGTTCGCGGCAATGGCCGTGCGCAGATCGTCCTCCGAAACCGCGCCCCTTTTCACGTAGTAGGCGCACAGCCAGGCGATGCCGCGGTCGCTGGTAAAGCCCTTCACGGCGGCGTCGGCAACCCCGGGCACGGCCTTGAGGACCGCCTCGATCTCCCCCGGCTCCACCCGCTGGCCGTTGATCTTGAGCATCCAGTCCTTCCGGTTGACATACACCAGGTTTCCGTTCTCGTCCAGCCTGCCGATGTCTCCCGTGCGAATCATCGTCGCAAAGCCGTCCTCTCCGAAGAAGGGATTGGCGACGATCACCTCGGCGGTCTTCCCGGGCATGCCGATGTAGCCGGTCATGAAGTGACCCGCGGCGCAGATCTCGCCCTCGCCGGCCCTGCGGCCGTTCCCATCCAGCAGGTAGACGGCGCAGCCCTCCATCCGCCGTCCGATGGGCGTGTTTTCATAGGCCTTGTCGATCCGGAAGGCCGCCACGCCCGAGCACGTCTCCGACATGCCGTACAGGTTGATGATCTCATATTCTCTCGGCCCGATCCCCGATACGCGCTCGGAGCCCGTGGCGACCAGCCGCAGGGATTTCCCCTTCGCCCTGAACACCTTCAGGGCCTTGGGCGGTATGTACGTGCAGGTGACGCCCGTCCGCTCGATGAAATCAGCCAGGCGCAAGGGGTCGACGATCACCTCGCGCGGTATGATCGTCAGGCAGCCGCCCGCGCACAGCGGGTGCATGATCAGCGCGCACCCGGCGATGAAGGTAAACGGCGCCACAAGCCCCTCGACGTCGTCCGGCGTGGGATGAAAGACCGAGTGGTTGCGCAGCACCGCGCCGCCCACGCTCGCCTGGTCGTGCAATATGCCCTTGGGTCTGCCCGTCGAGCCGGAGGTGTAGATGACCACCGCAGGGCAGTCCCCGGCCACCTCCCGGTATTCGGCGCGGCCCGGGTACGCGAGCATCTCGTCCATCAGCGCCGCGTCAATGACCAGCTTCGCGCCCGCGTCGCCCGTCGCGTAGTCAATGCGCTCCCTGGGATAGCCCGCGTCCATCAGCACCGCGCCGAAGCCAAACAGCGCGCACGCCACCTCCGCCACGATGTATTGGATCGATCGCCCCAGCGCGATGACCACGAAATCCCCTTCCCGAACCCCGCGCGCTTGCAAAAAGCCCGCCGCGCGGGCCGCGAGATCGTACAGCTGGGCATAGGTCATGGTCGAACCGCTGGCGGGGTCGAGGATCGCCCGGCGGTTCGCGTGCGTCTGAAAGGCGGCATACAGCAGCTGTTGGAGGCGCTTCAATGGGTTTCACTCCTTCCCTTCGGGTCGTTTCATGCGTATCAACAGGTTGTTCAGCTTGAGCGCGTTCAGATAGGTCACGTCCGCGGCGGTCCCGTAGAGCAGCTTCAGCCCGATGTTCGCCGCGGGATCGCTCCCGGCAAACTGATCCAAATAATCGCGCGGATTGAACAGCGGGCAGTCATCCCGCAACCGCAGGACCCACGCGCCCTCCTTTTTCAGGAGCCGAAGCTCGATCCGATGCGGCTTCCCGTCCGCAAAGCCGTATTCCAGCGCGTTTCCCGCGGCCTCCTCCACGGCGAGGCCGATGCAGTAGGCCGTTCGGCTGTCCGAGCCGTTTGCGCGCGCAAAGGCCTCCGCCTCCCGCGACAGGGCCGCGACCCGCGACATGTCGTTTTCGCAGACGCTCCCTTCCATGAGCGCCTCGATGTTTCCGCCAAAGCCTTCCGGGAACGGGACCATCGCCCCGACGCCCCTCGCGTTGGGGTTCCCGCGCTTCAGCGCCACCAGTGCCAGCGCCGAAGCAAGCCCCTCGCCCAGCGCATAGCACAGCCATACCGCGGGAATGCCAAGGAGGCTTCCCAGCAGGAGCGCCGCCGCCAGGGGGCCCAGGAAGCCGTCCAGAAATGTGATGGCGTAGGTCGCGCCCGCCTTCCCCGCGCTCTGGAGGAAGCTGCGCAGGGTCGAATTAAGGCCATAGAAGCCCATGCTGAGCGCAAAGAAGCGAAAGCCGGCGACGGCCAGGCGCAGCCCGTCGGGACTGCCCTTATAGAATAATCCGGCGATGGGCGCGGCCAGCGCCAGGAACAGAAGCGTCCCTCCGCCGTTTAAGAGCAGGTTGCAGCGCATCGCCGCGCGCATCAGGCCCGTCAGCTGCCGGCGGTCCTCTTCGCCGTACAGCACGCCGGTGATCATTTGCGTGGAAGCGCCCAGCGCGGAGCCCGGTACCATGCAGAGGTTCGCCGCCGACATGATCACGGCATGCGCCGCCACCGCGATGCTGCCGCCCAGCGACAGCAGATAGCGGTTCAGCAGAAAGGTGAGAAGGAGCCGCCCCAGCTGGTTCGTCGCGGTGGGAAAGCCCTCCGCGATCATATTGGCCGTCGTATCGCGGTCAAGCGCGAAGGCGGGCCGTGAAAAGATCGCCCCGCTCTTCCAGAGATGCGGCAGCAGTATGCCCAGCGCGAGGGCATAGCTGAACGCCGTCGCCAGCGCCATGCCAAGCATGCCGCCGTGAAACACCAGCACGTTCATGAGGTCCGCCGCGATGTCCCCGGCGGTCATCGCCACGACGGCGATCAGCAGCCGTTTCATTTCGCCGTCCATCTGCATCAGCGGCATCAGAAGCGCCACGAGCACGATGCCCGGACAGGCAAAGCCATAGCCGCGTATGTAGTCGGCCGCCATTGGAGAAAGGGCGCCCCTGGCCCCCACCAGCCGGGCCGCCGGCACGGCGAGGGACGCGATCAGCACCGCCAGCAGCGCGCAGATCACGGCGGTCGCGCTGAAGCAGGCGGAAAAGCGCGCCCGCGTCTGTTCCAGGCTGCCCTTCCCCAGGCTCCTGCTGCACACCACCGAAGCGCCGGTGCCAAGTATGGTCGCGGCTATGGCGGGGATCAGCGTAACGCTGCTGGCAAATCCAAACGCCGCCATGGCATCCTCGCCCAGAAACCGCCCGATGATCATGCCGTCGATCACGCACCCGGCGATGCCGACCAGCATGCTCATCACCTGTACGACGAGCATGCCCTTGAAGGCGCGGGTGATCGTATCCTTCTCCCTGTCCATGCGCCGGCGCTCTTCCCGCGTCGCATCCGCCATCGATCTGCTCTTCATCTCCACGGCTCCCCATGATCGGTTTCCCGGACGGCGGCGTTTCATCCCACACCGCTCATATCTCAGTATATCATACAGACACCGCCGTTGTCCAGCGGGAAGGACACCTTCCCCCTGTCCACGGCGTTCATGGTATTCACGATGTGATAGCCGATCATCATGAAGGGCAGGGCAAAGCACCGCCCCCGCAAAAACCGCGCCCCCAGTCGAACCGTCTCTTCATCCTCGATGAACGCGCCGACGATGGGCCGCGCAAAAACCCAGAACAGCGCGACACAGGCGCAGGAGAAGGCGAGTATGGCGATCCGCGCCAGATCGACAAACCGCCTCATGCGCCCACGGTTCCCCGCGGCATAGTTGTACGCCACGAGGGGCACCATGCCCAGGCAAACGCCCAGGCCGATGTTTACGGGGATCCGCTCCAGCTTCAGCACGATGCCCATGGCCGCCAGCGGTATGTCCCCGTAGGCCGCGATTAGCCTGTACCAATCTGTACAAACGCCGTTTCTGAATAATGATTAGTGAGAACGCGGCAGAAAGCCGGCGCCGCTGGAGCTACCCAAAGAAGTCTCCCCAGTCCCGCCAGCTGACGAACTGGGTCTGGGCCACCTTCATGCTCATATCCCCCAGGTAGAACACCGCGCTGCGTATGTCGTCCGTGCCGCGCTCGGCGGCGTATTTCCGCACCTTCGACGCCTTGCCGGTCTCCGGGTCGGTGCTGCTCTTGATCTCCACCGCGAAGGTGTGCCGCCAGTCGGCGATCATGTCCACCTCGATCTCGCCCTTGGAGGTGCGATAATAGGTCAGGTTGGCCTTCTTCCCCTGATTCATGCGATGCTTCAGAAACTCCGCCACGGCGAAGGTTTCCACGATCGCGCCCTTTTGCCTGCTCAGGATCAGCTCGTCCTTCCCCTCCAGCCGCAGCAAGTGGCACAGCAGTCCCGTGTCCACAAAGTACAGCTTCGGCGTCTTGACGGCGCTCCTGCCCAGGTTGTTGGAATCCGGCTCCAGGAAATGGATGATGAACGACGCTTCCAGCACGGAGAGCCACTTCTTGATCGTCGGACCGGACACGCCCACCTCGCGCCCGATCTTCTCCATCGAAAAGATTTCCCCGCTGTGCGCGGCGCAGACCTGAATAAAGCGCCGGAAGGTGGCGAGGTTCGTGGCGTTGATCTGGTCCCGCACATCCAAATCCAGATAGGTGTCGATGTAGCTTTCGTACCAGTCCTCCGGAATAAAGTGTTTGTCCGAATCGTACAGCGGCGGGTATTGGCCGTTATAGATCAAATCGTAAGCCGTCTCCGGCAGGCAGTCCGCCGCCTTCAGCTCGGCGACGGAGAACGGCAGCAGCCTGAGAAAGGCGGCCCGCCCCGCGAGGCTGTCCGTCATGTTCGATTGCAGCCGGAACTGGCTGGAACCCGTGAGGATGAATTTCCCCGGCTCCGCGGGCTTGCCGTCCACCGCCATCTTCAAGGCGTCGAATATCTCCGGCGCCTTCTGCGCCTCATCGATGATGGCGACGTCGCCGAACAGCTTGGGCAGTATGCTGTCCATGAATATCCTCGGGTCGGACGAGCGCGCCAGCTTGCCGGCCTTTTCGTCGGCCATCATCGTGCGCACGATGGTCTCGGTCATCACGCGGTCGGCCTCGGTGAAGAGGCCCCTGTACTGCTCGTTGATCTTCTCGATGATCTCGTCCAGCGGCTGCTTCTCCTCCGGGCGGGTGACGCTCCGGGCGTTCGCGGGCTCACAGACGCCCGTCGCCTGGTCCAGCTCCAGCGCGCCTTCAAATGTCTTCTGCAGCTTGTAGTATTCCAGCTGTAATTTGCCCTCCAGATCCAGCATGGCGGCCTTGTCCTCCGGCAGCAGCCCCAGCAGGTAGCTCAGAAAGATATACTCCCTGTGCAGATCGGCGTCGAACATCCGCGCCACCTGCGAGATGTAGCCGTACCACTTGACCAGGCTCCGGCACAGCCGCCGGAACTGGTACCGGTCGTCCGGCTTCATCAGGTTGTAGCGATCCGCCACGGGCTTCAGCGCGCTGCTCATGCGGCCCATGCTGTCCTTTTTGCGGGTGTACTCGGATATCAGCGCGTCGATGTCGCTGTTGGTATAGACGCAATACCTCTTCATTTGTATGATTCTTTGTTTCTAATGCCTGAATTTCCTCGAGTTCAGGATATCTTTCTTTCATTTCTGCTACAGTAGTTTCATACAATAATGGTAGAACGATTTTTTGCCCAATCTCGCTGAGAACTGCATTCCGGTTGAGTTCATGGAGATGGATATCTTCGACTACGCACTGTTCTTGGATACTCGCCGGACGATAATGGCACAGTACATCAGGGATTACTACAGGAGCTTGGATTAAGCTAAAGCAAGCTCCCGATCATCGGTTATACGCCGGTGACCGGGAGCATCTTCATGCAGCTGGAATTATGTTCTTTTCTTTACCGGTACCCAGATTGCACTATGATAATCCGGGTCCGTCTTTTCGCCATTGACACAGTCATACCACTCTACACTGGCATTTCCACACAGTTCATACTCTGGATTGCCGGGGAGCCATTCTTGAAAGATTCGAGTGTTCACAGCCTGAAGCGCTTCCGGGATTGGTCCGATACAGTTGAATACTGCCCAGTCACTGCGGGGAAATTCATAGACGACCATACCTTCCGGCACATTTCCGCCTGTGTATTTACCGGCAACGAGATACCGGAACTTCCCGTCTCCTATATCATCTATGCAGATACCATACTCGCCGATACAATTGTCCACCAGTGCCTGCTCGTAAGGATTCGCCGGTGCATTCCCGGCATATACATTGAATGCATATTTCTCGCATATCTCATCCCAGTACTTTGGAATCTCAGTGTATGCAAACCAATGGTTTTCATTCCACGATTCCTTCACTTCTGAACTTGGCCAGCATCTCCAGCATGTGGATGCCAATCTTCTCCGGATCATTGTCCAGACCAGCGCAGATGACGCGGAGGCCGTCCGGCGTCAGGATGCGGCCATGCAGCTTGTCGATCTGGTACTGCTGATACTTCTCATATTCTTTATTTGAAATCTGCTTCATTTTGGCCTCCAATCAACTCGACAAGCTGGAATTCAACTGTCATACGCAGTGGTGAAATCTGCTCCGCCATTTAGCCTATCAAGCAATTCCAATAAACCGTGCTGACCGTGTACTGTCATCCATA
>CACYTF010000076.1 GCA_902777335.1 uncultured Eubacteriales bacterium | reverse complement strand
GGTGCGCTTGTACTTGCCGCAGTTGCACTCCCAGTCCTTGGTGGGCCCGAAGATGCGCTCGCAGAACAGGCCGTCGCGCTCCGGCTTCAGCGTGCGATAATTGATGGTTTCCGCCTTGGTGACCTCGCCGTGGGACCACTTGCGGATCTTCTCCGGCGACGCCAGACCGATTTGTATGGAATCCAGATTTGTCAATTCAAACAAGGAGCTCTCTCCTTTCTATTCATCAGCCAGGGAACAGGGTACAGGGAACAGGGAACAGGAGACGGTCTGCGCAGTCATGGCGATCATCTTCACTCTCCACTCTCCACTCTCCACTCTTCTCAAAAATCGTCGTCCAACAGGTCGTCGTCTCCGCCCAGGTCGAGGTCGTCGAAGTCGAAGTCTTCCACGACGGCTTCCTCCTCCTCGGTCATGGCCTCCGGCGGGATGATCGGGCCGAGCTCGTCCTTGAACTCGCTCTCGGTGGCGTAGATGTCGTCCTCCAGCTCGCGGATCTCGATCTCCTGCTTGTCCTCGGAGAGCACCTTGATGTCCAGGGCCAGGGACTGCAGTTCCTTGATCAGCACCTTGAAGGACTCCGGCACGCCCGGATCGGGGATGTTCTCGCCCTTCACGATGGCTTCGTAGGTCTTCACGCGGCCGATGGTGTCGTCCGACTTGACCGTCAGAATCTCCTGCAGCACGTGGCTGGCGCCGTAGGCCTCCAGGGCCCACACCTCCATCTCGCCGAAGCGCTGGCCGCCGAACTGGGCCTTGCCGCCCAGGGGCTGCTGGGTCACCAGGCTGTACGGGCCGGTGGAGCGGGCGTGGATCTTGTCGTCCACCAGGTGATGCAGCTTCAGGTAGTACATGTAGCCCACGGTGACCGGGTTGTCGAAGCGGTCGCCGGTGCGGCCGTCGTACACCCACAGCTTGCCGGTGCGGTTGATGCCGATCTTGCTGAACTGGATGGTGGGATGCCCGACCTCGTCGAACAGCGGGCCGTCCTGGGCCTGGGCCGCCTTGTCCAGCATGTCGTTGATGTCGTCGTCCCGCGCGCCGTCAAACACCGGCGTGGCGACGTGCCAGCCCAGGGCCTTGGCGGCCAGCCCGAGGTGGACCTCCAGCACCTGGCCGATGTTCATTCGGGAAGGCACGCCCAGGGGGTTCAGCACGATGTCCAGCGGCGTGCCGTCGGCCAGGAAGGGCATATCCTCCTCGGGCAGCACCCTGGACACGACGCCCTTGTTGCCGTGGCGGCCGGCCATCTTGTCGCCCACCTGAATCTTGCGCTTCTGGGCGATGTACACGCGCACCATCTGGTTGACGCCGGGAGAGAGCTCGTCGCGGTTCTCGCGGGTGAATATCTTGACGTCAACGATGATGCCGAATTCGCCGTGGGGCACGCGCAGCGAGGTATCGCGCACCTCGCGCGCCTTGTCGCCGAAGATGGCGCGCAGCAGGCGCTCCTCGGCGGTCAGCTCGGTCTCGCCCTTCGGGGTGACCTTGCCGACCAGTATGTCGTTGGCCCGGACCTCGGCGCCGATGCGGATGATGCCGCGCTCGTCCAGGTCCCTGAGGGCGTCCTCGCCGACGCCGGGGATGTCACGGGTGATCTCCTCCGGCCCCAGCTTGGTGTCGCGGGCCTCGGATTCGTACTCCTCGATGTGGATCGAGGTGTACATGTCTTCCTTCACGAGGCGCTCGGACAGCAGCACGGCGTCCTCGTAGTTGTAGCCCTCCCAGGTCATAAAGCCGATCAGCGCGTTCCGGCCCAGGGAAATCTCGCCCTGGTCGGTGGAGGGGCCGTCGGCGATGGGCTGGCGCTTCTTGACGGCCTCGCCCTCGGTGACGATGGGATGCTGGTTGATGCAGGTGCCCTGGTTGGAGCGGGCGAACTTCTGCAGCCGGTAGACCTGGTCCACGCCGTCATCGCCGCGGATGACGATCTCGTTGGCGGTCACGCGGGTGACCACGCCGTCCTCGCGGGCCAGCAGCACCACGCCGGAGTCGCACGCGGCCTTGTACTCGATGCCGGTGGCGACCAGCGGGGCCTCGGGCTTCAGCAGCGGCACCGCCTGGCGCTGCATGTTGGAGCCCATCAGGGCGCGGTTGGCGTCGTCGTTCTCCAGGAACGGTATCATGCCGGTGGCCACGGAGATCAGCTGGCGGGGGGACACGTCCACGTAGTCCACGCGCTCGCGCTCCACCTGGATGATCTCGTC
Organism: uncultured Eubacteriales bacterium; assembly: GCA_902777335.1. Taxonomy (GTDB): domain Bacteria; phylum Bacillota; class Clostridia; order Christensenellales; family Aristaeellaceae; genus UBA2862. The sequence continues at coordinate 11,647 of CACYTF010000076.1, read as the reverse complement.
CTTGCGGCGCACGGTGACGCGCTCGTTCACGAAGCGGCCCTCGTCGTCCAGCGGCTCGTTGGCCTGGGCGATGATGTACTGGTCCTCCTCGTCGGCGGTCATGTAGTCGATCTGGTCGGTGACCTTGCCGGTGGCCTTGTCGATCTTGCGGTAGGGCGCCTCGATAAAGCCGTATTCGTTGATGCACGCATAGGTGGCCAGCGAGCCGATCAGGCCGATGTTCGGACCTTCAGGCGTCTCGATGGGGCAGATGCGGCTGTAGTGGCTGTAGTGCACGTCGCGCACGGCGAAGGACGCGCGCTCGCGGTTCAGGCCGCCGGGGCCCAGGGCCGACAGGCGGCGCTTGTGGGTCAGCTCGGCCAGCGGGTTGGGCTGGTCCATGAACTGGCTCAGCTGGGAGCTTCCGAAGAACTCCTTGATGGCGGCGCTCACCGGGCGGATGTTGATCAGGTCCTGCGGGCGCACCTTGTCGATGTCCTGTATGGCCATGCGCTCCTTGACCACGCGCTCCAGGCGAGACATGCCCACGCGGATCTGGTTCTGCAGCAGCTCGCCCACGCTGCGCAGGCGGCGGTTGCCCAGGTGGTCGATGTCGTCCACATCGCCGATGCCGTAGAACAGGCCGAACTGATAGGACACGGAGGCGATGATGTCGTCCACCAGCACGTGCTTGGGCATCAGGTCCTTCGCGGCCTCCTTCAGGGCCTTGTTCAGCGGCGCGCCGTCTTCCTTCACGCGCTCCAGCACGCTCACCAGCGTGGGCACGTGCACGCGCTCGGAGAAGCGCACGGCCTCCTCGTCGTACTGCTTCAGCAGCTCGGGGTCGTAGCCCTCCATGAAGGGGCGGAAGAAGGCGAAGTTGTTGCCGATGATGTTCATCTCGCTCTCGCCCGCGCGCACGCAAACCATGTTCACGCCGGAATTCTGGATGGCCTCGGCCACCGCGCGGGAGATCGCCTCGCCGGCGGGCGCGATGACCTCGCCGGTGTAGGGATGCACCACGTCCTCCACGGGAACCTGGTTGTACAGGCGCAGGGCCAGCGCCAGCTTTTTGTTGTATTTATAGCGGCCGACATGGGCCAGGTCGTAGCGCTTGGGGTCGAAGAACAGGGAATTGATCAGGTTGGTGGCGGAATCCACCGACGGCGGCTCGCCCGGGCGCAGCTTGTTGTAGATCTCGATGAGGGCCTGGTCCTTGCGGGACTTGTAGCGCAGCTCGCCCTTGTCGTTCACCGAAGGCGCGTCGCGGGTGATGGTGGCGGTGACGTGCTCGTCCTCGCCGAACATGCGGGTGATCTCCTCGTCGGACTCAATGCCCATCGCGCGCAGCAGCACCGTCACCGGCAGCTTGCGGGCGCGGTCGATGCGCGCGAACACCACGCCGTTGGAATCGGTCTCATACTCGATCCACGCGCCGCGGTTGGGAATCATCTGGGCGGAGAACAGGTTCGCGCCCGTCTTGTCGATGGCCTTGGAGTAGTACACGCCCGGAGAGCGGACCAACTGGGACACGATGACGCGCTCGGCGCCGTTGATGATGAACGTGCCGTGCTCGGTCATCAGCGGGAAGTCGCCCATGAACACCTCGGACTCCTTGATCTCATGGGTATCCCGGTTGGTCAGGCGCACCGTGACCTTCAGCGGCGCGGCGTAGGTGGTGTCGCGCTCCTTGCACTTGTCCACGGTGTACTTCGGCTTGTCGTCCAGGGAATAATCCGTGAACTCCAGAATCAGGCTCTCGCTGTAGTCGGTGATCGGCGAAACGTCCGCCAGCACCTCGCGAAGGCCCTCCTTCAGAAAGTGTTCGTAGGATTTCTTCTGAACCTCGATCAGATCAGGTACTGCCAGCGCCTCTTCAATGCGCGCAAAGCACATGCGCGTGCGTTTGCCCATTTGCATCGGATGAGCCATACCCTTAATCACCCCTATTCTTCGTCGTCTTGCCGCGCGTCTTCCGGCCCGCGGCGCACAGCCCCGGCCCTTGAAAACGCGATTGCTAATTTTGGGTTAAACACGGGCTTCTGTGTGAATTTTCGGTTCACTCGGAAAACCCGGTTTGCCTCAAAATGCCCGTGTTTTCAGGCTTTTGGCTGCGCAAGCGGCTTTTGCTCCATACTAACGCAATATAAGACTATATCACAACTATTTTTGAATGTCAAGCCCCGCCAGCCGCGCTTTTATCCATTTTCCATCCAAAAACCCGGCCAAATTCTAAAATTTAACAGATCAGATGAAAAAACCACCCGCTGCTTATGGGTGGCAAACAATATCTAATGTGAATGAAGTTTTGCGTTAGCATTTGATTCCTGCAGGATAAAATGCATTTTATCCTGCAGGAATACCCGTCGACCGCCCCCTCGCCTCCGCCAGCACCTGCTTCAGCGCGCGCTCGCGGTCCAGGCCCGCGAAGTGCAGTTGGCGGGCGCGGTCGAGCCACCGGGAGAACGCCGGGCCCGGCTTCAGCCCCGCGGCCACCAGGTCCTTGCCGGTGACCATCGGGCGCTCCATCACGCGGCGGTAGTCCTCCAGCCGCTCGCGCAGGAAGGCCTCGTTGGCCTCATCATACGCTTCGCCGCCCTTGCCCGAGGCGTCCGCCCGGGACAGCAGGATCAGGTCCTCCGGGCACGCGCTCAGATCGAACATCTGGCGGGTCTTTTTCTTCTTCGACCGGCACTTGGCCAGCACGTTGGGCCGCATGTGCAGCCACATCATGTTCTTCACGTATTCGATCAGCTTCGCCTGGTTCGTCAGCCGCCGCAGCTGCGTCTCGCACAGCGGCAGGCCCTGCACCTCGTGGCCGTAGGAGGTGATCTTGCCGTCCGGCTGGGTCTGCGTGGCCACGACCTTGCCCAGGTCATGGGTCAGCGCCGACAGCATGAAGGCCAGCGGCCACTTTGCCTCATCCCGCAGCGCGGCGGCGCAGTCCAGCACCTGCATCGTGTGCTCGAACACATCCCCCTCCGGGTGATAGACCGGGTTCTGCATCACGCCGACGCAGGCTTCAAGCTCCAGGAAGTACTCCTTCAGGTGGTCCATCTCCCGCAGCGCCCGGAAGAACACCGAGGGCCGCCGTGCCTTCAGAAGCGCCTTGGAGAGCTCCTCAAACACCCGCTCCACCGACAGACAGGTCACGTCCATCTCCCGGCACAGCATGAGCGTCTGAGGTTCGATTTCGGCCTCCAGCCGCGCGGCGAACTGGGCCGCCCGGAACACCCGCAGCGCGTCCTCCCGGAAGGTCATGTCGTTCACCCGGCGGATGACGCGGTTTTCAAGGTCCGCCTGCCCGCCCCACAGGTCCGTGAGCGCGCCGGTCAGTATATCGCGCATCATGGCGTTGACGGTGAAGTCCCGGCGCATGGTGGCCGCCTCGAAGGACAGGTTCGGGTCCACGGACACGTCAAAATCGGTGTGCCGGTCGCCGGTGCGCCTTTCCCGGCGGGGCATGGCCACGTCGATGTTCGTATGGGCCAGCCCGTACACGCCGAAGCTCGCGCCCTTCTCCACCACGTCGCCCAGCCCGGAAAGCACCGTTTTCAGAGCCGACGGCGCCAGGCCGTAGACCTCGATGTCGATGTCCTTGCACGCAAGCCCCATCAGGCCGTCGCGCACCACGCCGCCCACCAGCATCGCCCTGCCGCCCGCTTCCCCGACGCGCCGGGCGATCTCACGCGCCAGCGCCATGTCCTGCTCGAATGTGTTCACGATCATCACCAGAGGTATTATAGCACGGCTGCCGCCACAACGCAAACGGCGCGGCCCGTCACGGCTTCCTTACATTAAATTTCCTTCAACTGAATGAAACGGCACAAAAATATGCTATAATATACCATGCATTACTGTTTAGGAGGTTTCCCTTTCATGGACGACCCGTTCGGTCCGGGTATTATCGCGCTGCTCGCGCTTCTGCTGGCTGCCATCGTGCGCATCGCCGACGCGGCCATTCCCTTTCTCGACGAGGGCGAGATCAACCGCCGGGCGGAGGAGAACGACGCCAAGGCCCGCCGCGCCCTGCGCCTGATCCGCCGCTCGGAGCGCGCGGAGTTCGGCGAGTTCCGCATGGCGTGGATCTGCCTGGTGCTGATCGCGCTGGCGGCGCTGTGGCCCCTGCTGTACAATCAATTCATGGTCCGTGTCGCCGAGAACAGCGGCACGGCCGTCGCCATCACCATGACCGTCTTCTGCGGTCTGCTGCCCTTTATGCTGGTCAGCCTGATCTTCGCCGGCGTGATGCCCGGCCACCTGGCCGCCCACTGGCGGGAGGGCCTGTTCGACCGCGTCAGCGCCATCTGTGAATGGACGCTGGCGATCCTCTCCCCCGTCACGCGGCTTTCCCTGTTCCTCGGCGCGCTGATATTGAAGCCCTTTCACATCAAGCCCGCCGACGCCGGCGACGCCGTCACCGAGGAGGACATCATGCAGATGGTGGACATCGGCGAGGAGAAGGGCGCCATCGAGGCCGACGAGCGGGAAATGATCGAGAACATATTCGAGTTCAACAACATGGACGCCAGCGACTGCATGATCCACCGCAAGGACATCACCGCCATCGACATCCGCTCCACCGACGAGGAGATATTGCAGACCATCACCGACAGCGGCCTGTCCCGCTTCCCGGTGTACGAAAACAGCATCGACAACGTGCTGGGCATACTCACCACCCGCGACTATCTGATCAACCAGGTGGAGGGCAAGCGCACGCCGCTGCGCAAGCTGATCCGCCCGGCCCACTTCGTGCCGGAATCGGTGCGCACCGACGTGCTGTTCCAGGAGATGCAGTCCCGCAAGCAGCACATGGCCATCGTGGTGGACGAATACGGCGGCACCAGCGGCCTGATCACGCTGGAGGACCTGCTGGAGGAGATCGTCGGCAACATCTACGACGAATTCGACCCCAAGGAGGAGCCCGAGATCACAAAGCTCTCCGAGGGCCGATGGCGCGTGTCCGGCTCGGCGGAGCTGGAGACCGTGGCCGAGGCGCTTAACATCGAGCTGCCCACCGACGAGGAATACGACACCCTCGGCGGCCTGATCTTCAGCCGACTGACCGAGATTCCCGCCGACGGCGAGCGCCCGGTGGTGGAGTGCTTCGGCCTGCGCATCAGCGTGGAGGAGATCGCCGAGCGCCGCGTGGAATGGGCCATCGTAGAGGTGCTCTCCCCGGACGATGCCACCGACAAACCTACAGATGACTGACCGCGGCTGTTCAGTTAGGAGTGAGGAGTGAGGAGTACAAATCAGCCAACTTATGCTCCTAACTCCTAACTCCTCACTCCTCGCTTATCCTGTTCCCTGAATCCTATCGAAAGGCAGTGATCGACCATGGAATTGCTGAAGCAGAGGATCCTGAAGGACGGGCGCGCGCTCAGCGAGCACGTGCTGCTGGTGGATTCCTTCCTGAACCACCAGGTGGACGTCGAACTGATGAAGGCCTGCGGCGAGGAATTCGCCCGGCGCTTCGCGGACGCGGGCATCACCCGCGTGGTCACCATCGAGTCCAGCGGCATCGCCCCGGCGACCATGACGGCGCTGGCGATGCGCCTGCCGATGGTCATCATGAAGAAATCGGTGTCCAGCATACTGAAGGACGGCATCATCCAGACGGAGGTATTCTCCTTCACGAAGAACACCCCCTACCTGCTGACGCTGAAGACCGACTTCGTGCACCCCGGCGACCGGGTGCTGCTGATCGACGACTTCCTGGCCAACGGCGAGGCCGCCTTCGGGGGCATCCGCCTGCTGGAGCAGGCCGGGGCCAAGGTCGTGGGCGTGGGCGCGGTGATCGCCAAGGCCTTCCAGCCGGGCATGGAAAAGCTGCGCGCCGCGGGCTACCGCGTGGAGGCGCTCGCGCCGGTCAGCCGCATGGCCGACGGCGTGATCGAGTTTGCGTGATGGCCGATACCGCGCGCCTGAAGGACGTCCGCTGCTTCCTGCTGGACATGGACGGCACCTTCTACCTGGGCGGGAAGCTGATCGACGGCTCGCTGGCGTTCATCGACCGGGTGCTGGCCACGGGGCGGGACTTCATGTTCCTGACCAACAACTCCAGCCACAACGCCGAATTCTACGTGAAGAAGCTGGCGGGCATGGGGCTTGCCATCGACCGCCGCCGGGTCATGACCTCCGGCGAGGCCACCTGCGAGCAGCTGAAGGCGCTGTATCCCGGCAAGCGGGTGTTCCTGCTGGGCAACGCATTCCTGCGGGCGGAGTTTGACGAGGCGGGCATTGCCGTGGACGACGCCCATCCGGACATGGTGGTGATCGGTTTTGACACCACGCTGACCTACGACAGCCTGTGGCGGGCCTGCGACCTGGTGCGCGCCGGGCTGCCCTACGTGGCCACCCACCCGGATTTCAACTGCCCCACCGAGACGGGCTTCATGCCCGACATCGGCGCGATCATGGCCTTCATCGAGGCGTCCACGGGCCGCAGGCCCGACCTGGTGGTGGGCAAGCCCAACACCGGCATCGTCGAAGCGGTGCTGCGCCGCACGGGCCTTGCGCCCAATGCGCTGGCCATGGTGGGCGACAGGCTGTACACCGACATCGAGACCGGCCTGCGCAGCGGCATGCTGTCCATACTGGTGATGAGCGGCGAGACCACCGAGCAGATGCTGGCCGAATCGCCCACGAAGCCGGATCTGAAGTTCGGCAGGCTCAGCGACATGATACCGCTGCTGTGATCCGCGCGGCTCAGGATTTAACCCCCGCGATACTTGACATCGCCGATTTGTCATGTTATCATCGGTTTACAATCAAACAGCGAGCGATGATGGGAACAAGTAGGCCGCGCGGCCGGATTCAGAGAGTCCCCGGTGGGTGCGAGGGGTCGGAGGCGCGCGGACGAATACATCCCGGAGCAGGTGGCTGAAACGGCAGTAGGCCATCCGGGCGCGCCCGAAACAGCGCACACGAGGCCGCGCATGCGCGGCGAACGGAAGTGGTACCGCGATTCGCAATCGCCTTCCCTGAGGGGAAGGCGATTGTTTTGTTCAGGAGGCGACGATATGAAGTTTACCGAGGAGAAATTCGCAAAACACATGCGGCCCATCAACGGCAGCGCCATCCGCGAGATCTTCAAGCTGCTGGCGCGGCCGGGCATGATCTCCTTCGCGGGCGGCAATCCGTCCAACACGGCCCTGGAGCCGGACGTGATTTCAGACCTTGCCCGCGAGGTGCTGGCACAGTATGGCACGACGCTTCTGCAGTACGGCGCGACGGACGGCTTCGGGCCGTTCCGCGAGAGCGCCGCGGAATTCCTGCGGGGCGACGGCGTGAAGTGCGATAGTACGCAGATCCTGCCCGTACAGGGCGGCTCCCAGGCCTTCGATCTGCTGCTGAAGGCGCTGATCGACCCCGGCGACGTGGTGCTGTGCGAGAGCCCCACCTTCCTGGGCGCGATACAGGCCATGCGGGAATACAACGCGAAGCTGGTGGACATGCCCACCGACGACAACGGCGTGATCGTGGAGGCCGCCGAGGAACTGATCAAGCAGCACCATCCGAAGCTGATGTACGTGATCCCCACGTTCCAGAACCCCACCGGCATCACGCTGAGCCTGGAGCGCCGGAAGGCGCTGGCAGAGCTGGCGGCGAAGTACGGCGTGGTCATCGCCGAGGACGACCCCTACCGCGACCTGCGCTATTCGGGCCAGGCGCTGCCGCCGATACAGTCCTTTGACGAAGAGGGCTGGGTGGTGTACATGTCCAGCTTCTCCAAGTACATCTCCCCCGGCATGCGCCTGGGCGCGGCGGCGGTGACCAACCCGCTGCTGCTGCGGAAGATGGTGATCGGCAAGCAGTCGGCGGACGTGCATTCGCCGCTTTTGAACCAGGCCATCGTGGACGCTTACCTGCGCAAGGGGCTCATGCCCGCGCACCTTGAGCGCATCTGCGGCGACTACCGCCTGCAGCTGAACGCCATGCTGAAGGGCTTCGAGCGCTTCCCGGCGGGCACGCGCCACACGGTGCCGGAGGGCGGCCTGTTCGTGTGGGCGGAGCTTCCGGAGGGCATGGACGGCATGAAGGCCTTCGACGCCGCCGTGGAGGCGGGCGTGGCCTTCGTGCCCGGCACCCACTTCTACCCGGACGGCGGCCACCTGAACACGCTGCGCCTGAACTTCTCGATGTGCGACATTCCCACCATCGAGGCGGGCATGGAGCGGCTGAGCATGGTAATTGGAAGAATCAGGAATTAGGAATCAGGAAAGGATGATACGATATGAACGCACTGGACCTGTTGAAAGAGCGCGGCTTTGTCAAGCAGATCACCTTTGAGGACGAGCTGTACAAGACCTTTGACGAGGGCATGGTGTCCTTCTACGTGGGCTTCGACCCCACGGCGGACAGCCTGCACATCGGCCACTACATTCCGATCATGGCCATGGCGCACCTGCAGCAGGCGGGCCACAAGCCCTACGCGCTGATGGGCGGCGGCACCGGCATGATCGGCGACCCCTCCGGCAAGAGCGACCTCCGAAAGGTGCTGACCGTGGAGGACATCGACAGCAACGTGGCCCACATCAAGGCCCAGATGGAGAACTTCCTGGACTTTGACCCCTCCAAGCCCAACTGCGCCCAGATCGTGAACAACGCCGACTGGCTGCGGGATCTGAACTACATCGACTTCCTGCGGGACGTGGGCGCGCTGTTCTCGGTGAACCGCATGCTGACCGCCGAGTGCTACAAGCAGCGCCTGGAGCGCGGTCTGACCTTCCTGGAGTTCAACTACATGCTGATGCAGAGCTACGACTTCCTGGAGCTGAACCACCGCCACAACGTGACGCTGCAGTGCGGCGGCGACGACCAGTGGTCGAACATGCTCTCCGGCGCGGACCTGATCCGCCGCAAGGACGGCAAGCCCGCCTTCGCGCTGACCTTCCAGCTGCTGCTGACCCACGACGGCCGCAAGATGGGCAAGACCGAGAAGGGCGCGCTGTGGCTGGACCCGAACAAGTGCAGCCCCTACGACTTCTACCAGTACTGGCGCAACGTGGACGACCAGGACGTGGAAAAGTGCCTGGGCCTGCTCACGTTCCTGCCGATGGACGAGGTGCGCCGCCTGGGCGCGCTGAAGGACAGCGCCATCAACGAGGCCAAGCGCGTGCTGGCCTACGAGGTCACCAAGAACGTTCACGGCGAGGAGGAGGCCCGCAAGGCCCAGCAGGCCGCCGAGGCGCTTTTCGGCGGCGGCGCCGTTGCCGGCAGCGTACCCACCACCGAGATCGACCCCGCCGAGCTGCAGAGCGAAAACCGCCTGCTGGCCTGGGTGGCGAAGGTCGGCCTGTGCAAGAGCAACAAGGAAGCGCGCCAGACCATGACCGCCGGCGGCCTGACCGTGAACGATGAGAAGATCACCGACGTGGAATACCGCATCACCCCCGAGATGCTTGAGGGCGACGGCCTGCTGATCCGCAAGGGCAAAAAGAGCTATCACCGCCTGATCAAAAAGGGCTGACGGGCGGCTCCCAAAATCAGAGGGACGGTTCTCTGTGTCATTGACACAGAGAACCGTCCCCCTGATTTTGGCCTGCGATAATTCAGGGGCGCCTAGCTAAATAGCCCGGCGCCCCATATTGGTCGGTCAGTTCATGTTTTTCTTCGGTTTACTGACGGGTCTTCTTGCGCTTTTTGCTGAAGACGAGCAGTGCCACCACGGCCAGCACGCCCACGCCGCCGAACACGTACGGATAGACAGGCGTCTCATCGCCGGTACCCATCATGCCCCACAGAGGCGTGTTGTAGTCGAACAGGTCGAACAGCTCTTCCAGTTCTCCCTCGCCCTTGCTGCCGAAGTCCGGTCCGGGCGTCGCGGTGTTCCGGTTGGTCACGTCAGTGCCCTTCGGCGTGTCGCCGTTGCTGGTTTCCGTCTGACTGAGCTCGAACAGAGTGTTGATCAGATCGTTGCCCTTGATCTGAGTGAAGTAGCCCGGCACGGACTTCTCTCTCAGCTCATAGGTTATCTCGTTGCCGAAGCCGTCGTCCGCGGGGATGTCCTCGAAGGCGTAGGTCCAGTTGCCCTTCTCATCGGCCTTGACCTCGACCGCGTAGGCCTCCTTGCCCTCAACCATCAGCTGCACGGTGATCGACTCGGGCCGCGTGACGTCGGCGTTATTGTTGTCGATCCAGGTCTTGGTGCCGGAGATGGTGATGAACTTCTCGCTCTCCTTCGGGATCAGCTTGTTGGTGATGTCGGTACCCTCGATGCTGGTTTCGTAATTCTCCACCGGCTTCTCGCGCACCGTATAGATGATCTCCGTGCCATCGGCCGTCACGGCAGGCACATTCCGGAAGATGTACTTCCAGGTGTTGCCCTTGGTATCGGTCCAAACCGGCTCGGTTTCCACCGGGGTTCCATCGGCCAGCAGTTCAACGGTGATGCTGTCCGGGCGCACATTGTGCTTGTTGCTCTCGTCGACCCAGATCTTGCGGCCGCTGATGTTGGTCGTCGGAATCGGCGTGGCGGTCGGCGCGACGGTCGGTGCCACGGTCGGCGCCGCGGTGGCCTTCCTGGCGTCCTCCACCAGCAGTATGCCTCCCTCGGTGATGCTGCCGGTCGTGGTCACCTTGCCATGCTCGTCGATCGTGAACGTGGTGTCGGTGGTCACGTCATAGCCTTCCGGCGCCACGGTCTCGCGCAGCGTGTAGGTCTCGCCCGTCTTCAGGCCGGTGATCTCGTGCGGCTTCTTGGTGGAAGTCCACTCTTCAACCACATTGCCCTTGCTGTCGATGATCTGGATCCGCGCGCCCTCCAGCTCCTCGCCGTTGGCCACGTCGACCTTGCTCACCTTCACAGAGGTCTTGGCGTCCTCCACCAGCAGTATGCCTTCCTCGGTGATGCTGCCGGTCGTGGTCACCTTGCCATGCTCGTCGATCGTGAACGTGGTGTCGGTGGTCACCGTGTAGCCTTCCGGCGCCACGGTCTCGCGCAGCGTGTACTCCTCGCCGGTCTTAAGGCCGGTGATTTCGTGCGGCTTCTCGCCGGAGGTCCACTCCTCAACCACGTTGCCCTCGCTGTCGATGATCTGGATCTTCGCGCCCTCCAGCTCCTCGCCGTTTGCCACGTCGACCTTGCTCACCTTCACAGAGGTCTTGGCGTCCTCCACCAGCAGCGTGCCGTCCTTGGAGACGGTACCGGTGCTGGTGACCTTGCCGTTCTCGTCGATCGAGAACGTGGTGTCGGTGGTCACCGTGTAGCCTTCCGGCGCCACGGTCTCACGCAGCGTGTATTCCTCGCCGGTCTTAAGGCCGGTGATCTCGTGCGGCTTCTCGCCGGAGGTCCACTCGTCAACCACGTTGCCCTTGCTGTCGATGATCTGGATCTTCGCGCCCTCCAGCTCCTCGCCGTTGGCCACGTCAACCTTGCTCACCTTCACAGAGGGCTTCTCGTTCTTCACGTCGCCGGTCAGCTTGCCCGCCGCCAGGTCCGCGGTCAGCTTCAGCGCGCCGGTCGTCACGTCGCCCGTCAGGCTCTCCAGGATCGTCGTCCGCGTCTCGCCGTTCCAGGCAACCTTGTGGCCCGCCTTCACGGTGAACTTGATCTCGCCGATCGCCTTGTAGCCCTTCGGCGCCGTCGTCTCGGTCAGGATGTAGTCGCCGTCATCCAGGCCCTTGAAGGTGAACACGCTCTCCGGCTTCGCCTCGACCGTCT
>CACYTF010000075.1 GCA_902777335.1 uncultured Eubacteriales bacterium | reverse complement strand
GCAGAACGTCGCGCTGGATATCCATCACGCGCTGGATGTGCTGGAGCAGACCACCCAGGCGCGCTGGGTGTGCCTGTACAGGGCGCATTACCTCTCCCTGGGGCTGAACATGGATCAAACCCCCACATCCCCGCGGCTCATGGATGTGACCGATTATCCGGAGATGGCGGAGCTGCTCCGGGTTTCCGACGCGCTGATCTCGGACTATTCCTGTACTGCGGGGGACTTCGCATTGCGCGGAAAGCCCATCTGGCTCTATGTCGCGGACATCGATGAATACACCCGAACCAGCCGGGAGCTCTATGTCAACCCGTTGGACACACCCTACTGGTGCGCAAGGACGCCTTCAGAGCTGGATACGCTGATACGCCGAACGACCCCGGAAAAGGCACGGGAGAACTGCCGGGAGATTCTTGGGTACTACAAGGCGCATGAGACGGGCAATGCTTCAGAGGCGGCAGCCAGGTATATCTGCTCGAAACTGGATTGAACGCAAAACCCACACTCCAATGAACCCGCCTATGCCAAAATGGATTTCAACCCACTTTCCGTGAAAGCACCAAAAGGCCCTCCCCTGTCGGCTGTGACAGTGGAGGGCCCTGCCCGTCTCTGAATTATTGCCCGTACTTTTCCACCCTGTAGGTCTCACCGAAGGTGTCCACGGTGGCCTTTTTGATGCGCTGCTCCTGCACCGGGCGGTCCTGGAAGCCCGTGGGGGTGCCGGCGATGGCGTCCACCACGTCCATGCCCTCGATCACCCTGCCGAAGGCGGCGTAGTCGCCGTCCAGGTGGGGCGCGTCGGCGTGCATGATGAAGAACTGGGAGCCTGCCGAGTTGGGCATCATGCTGCGGGCCATGGACAGCACGCCGCGGCTGTGGCGCAAATTGTTCTGCCGGAAGCCGTTGCGGGCAAACTCACCCTTGATGCAGTAGCCCGGGCCGCCCATGCCGGTACCCTGGGGGTCGCCGCCCTGGATCATGAAGCCGGGGATCACGCGGTGGAAGATCAGGCCGTCGTAGAAGCCGGATTCCACCAAGTTCACGAAGTTCGCCACGGTGTTCGGGGCGATCTCGGGGTACAGCTCCGCCTTGATGACGCCGCCGTTCTCCATTTCGATGGTGACGATGGGATTGCTCATGATGATGTCCTCCAATACTTTCTGTCGGTTTGCGCGTTATTCCCGATCAAGCGTCACGGGCTCGGGATACTCCACGTCGAAGGTCTCCACCCGGATGCTCGCGATCACCTGCCGGGTCAGCGGCACATAACTGCTGTCGGTGGGCTCGGAGGCGATGGCGTCCAGCACCTTCAGGCTGTCCTCATCGGCGACGGTGCCGAAGGCGGCATAGCGGCCGTCGTACTCGGGGTAGCTGCCCTGCATGATGAAGAACTGGCTGCCCGCCGTGTCAAAGCCGCTCTGCCGGCACATGGAGATGGTCCCCCGCATGTGCGACAGCGTGTTCTTCACGCCGTTGTCCGAAAACTCGCCCCGTATGGCGTAGCCCGGGTCGCCGGTGCCGTCGTTCTTCGGGTCGCCGCCCTGTATGAACACGCCCGCCACCACCCGGTAGAACTGCAGCCCGTCGTAGAAGCCCTTGTTGGCCAGCTGGATGAAGTTCGCCACGGTGTTCGGGGCCTGGTCGGGAAACAGCGTGAAGCGCATCTGCCCGCCGGCGCTCATGGTGATGGTGGCCACCGGGTTGGGCCTGGGCGCCTCCGGCTGCTTCGGTTCGGAGAGCTTCAATATCAGTATCAACAGCGCGGCCAGCAGCACCGCGCCGCCAGCCGCCACCGCGGCCACGCGCCGCCAGTCGCTGAAGAAACCGCCCGTTCGCCTGCGGGAACCCATGTCGCCTCGCCTCCGATACATCCTTTGGGCGGGCGGCGCATCGCCGCCCCTACTCCCTACTCCCTACTCCCTACTGCCTGTTCCCCAGCACCACATCGCGCTTCCGCTGCGCCATCTCATCCACCCGGGCGATGTACTCCTCGATGTTGCGCACGTTGGGGGCGCGCTCGATGCGCAGCGTGCGGTCGGCGAACAGCCACTTGGTGATGGCCCCCGCGCCCAGCGCCAGCACGCTGACGGTCTCCTCCATGTTGCCGATGTTGTACAGGCAGGCCTTGCCCGGCTTCGCGTAGCCCACGTTTTCCAGGTTGCCGGCCATGTACTTCTGCCGGTACAGGTAGTAGGGCCGCCAGCCGCCCGCCGTCAGGCGGTTCCGGGCCAGGGCGATCATCTCCGCCGCGCCCTCCGCCTCGATCTGGCCGTAGCCGTTGCCCGCCGTCACCAGCTGCTCGTGCAGCCGGCTGGAGCGCTTGATGGCCAGCGAGTGGACCGTCACGCTGTCCGGCGCCAGCGCTTCGATCACGTCCAGCGTGTGGGCGAAGTCCTGAACCGTCTCCCCCGGCAGCGCGGCGATGACGTCCATGTTGATGTCGTCAAAGCCCAGCGCCCGGGCCAGGCGGAAGGCCTCGACGGTCTCCTCCCCGGTGTGGGCCCGGCCGATGCGCCGGAGGGTCTCGTCGGAGAAGCTCTGGGGGTTCACGGAGATGCGGCCCACGCCCCGCGCCTTCAGCATGCGCAGCTTTTCCGCGTCGATGGTGTCCGGCCTGCCGGCCTCCACCGTCCACTCCACGGCCCCCGGGAACGCCGCCTGGGCCGCCGCCAGTATGCGCTCGAGATCCGCGCAGGGGATGGCCGTGGGCGTGCCGCCGCCCACGTACCCGGCGCGCAGCTTCATGCCGGCCTCGTCCATCAGCTTCCGGCACAGCTCGATCTCCCTGAGCAGCGCCTGCACGTAGGGCGCGACCAGCTTGCCGTCGCCGATCTCCCCGGCGGAAAACGAGCAGTAGGCGCAGCGGGTCTTGCAGAACGGTATGCCGATGTACAGGTCGAACATGCCCGGCGCGGCCTCGCGGATGCCCTGCTGCATCCGGGCGATGTCGGTGAGCAGCCGCGCCTTTTCGGGCGTGACGTCGAACACCTCCACCACGTGCCCCTCGGCCTCCTCCAGCGACATGCCGGCCTCCATGGCCTCGTAGATCAGCCGGGTGGGGCGTATGCCGGTGAGGCTCCCCCAGGGCGGGTGCATGCCGGTCAGCTCCCGGAGCAGCCGGTACAGCGCGGACTTCACCTGCCGCTTTCTGAGGCGCTTCACCTCCAAGGGCGTGCCGGGCCAGGCGGGCTGGGTCAGCGCGCTCTCGTGGCCCTGAGAGGTCCAGCGGTCCGTCCACTGTCCGTCCGCGTCGGTAAAATGATGCTCGAACAGCACGTCGCCGTCGCTCATGCTGACGGTCACGTCGCCGTAGAACAGGCGCAGCACGTCCCCCAGGTCGGAGAAGAACTGCGGCGTGTCGGTCTGCAGCCGGATCATAGGCGGTACCTGTTCCTTTCAGCGCCGATGGTGGTGCCCTCGCCGTGGCCGGGGTACACCGCCGTTTCCGCGGGCAGGTCGAACAGCGCCCTCAGTGAGTTCAGCATGTCATGCACGCTGCCGCCGTGCAGGTCCAGCCGGCCATAGCCGGCGCAGAACAGCGTGTCGCCGCTGAACAGCGCCGCGGCGTCCGGAAGGTACAGGCACACGGAGCCCTTCGAATGGCCCGGCGTGGGCAATATTTTGAAGTCCAGGCCGCACACCGACAGCGCCCCGCCCGGGTAGGGCGCGGCCTCGATCCGGGGCCAGCAGGTCCCGCCGCCCATCAGGCCGGCATAGCCGTTGATGGCGGCGTCGTTCAGCATCTCCATGTCCGCTTCGCTCACGTACACCGGCGCGCCGTGGGCCCCGGCCAGCGGCCCCGCCGCCATGATGTGGTCGAAGTGGCCGTGGGTCAGCAGTATCGCCCCCACCCGCCGGCCCTTCAGCGCCCGCTCCAGCTTCGGATATTCGTCGCCGGGATCGACGACCACGCAGTCGTCCCGCCCTGGGATGGCCGCGATATAGGCGTTTTCCTGGATCATGCCGCAGATGACTTTTTCAACATTGATATCCATACCCTGCACCCTAAAACAACTTCCTGCTGTCCAGCAATATCGTCACTGGGCCGTCGTTGAGCAGGGAGACCTGCATATGGGTGCGGAAGCGGCCGGTCTCCACGCGGATGCCCTTATTTTCGATCATGGCCTTCACCATATCGCACAGGAGCTCTGCGACCTCGGGCCGGGCGGCCTGTATGAAGTCGGGCCGGCGGCCGTGGCGGGCGTCGGCCAGCAGCGTGAACTGGCTGACCAGCAGCACGCTGCCGCCCACGTCCTGAAGGCTCAGGTTCATCTTGTCGTTTTCGTCCTCAAACACGCGCAGGCCGGCGATCTTCTCCGCGCAGTAGCGGGCGTCGGCCTCGGTATCGCCGTCCTGAGCGCCCACCAGCACCATGAACCCGTCGCCGATCCTGCCCACCGTTTCCCCGTCCACGTCCACCTGTGCCCGGGTCACCTTCTGAATCACACAACGCATAGATATCCTACTCCCTGTCCCCTGTACCCTGTCCCCTGTTCCCTGTTCCCTGTACCCTGTCCCCTGTACCCTGTACCCTGTCCCCTGTTCCCTGTTCCCTGTTCCCTGTACCCTGTCCCCTGTTCCCTGTACCCTGTCCCCTGTCCCCTGTTCCCTGTACCCTGTCCCCTCACCCATTCATCCGATTGACCTCGATGATATCCGGCCACTTGTTCAGCTCGCGGATGATCTTGGCCAGCTGCTGGGTGTTCTTGATGACCAGCGAGATGTGGAACAGGAAGGTGTTGTCCTTCAGCGTGTGGGCGGAGATGGCGCTGACGGGCACCTCCATCGACGCGAACAGCACGCTCAGCTCGGCCAGGAGCCCGGTGCGGTTGTAGCACACGATGCGGATCTCCGCCTCGTAGGTGCCGGAGGAATCCTTGTCCTCCCACTCCACCTCGATGAGCCTGCCCTGCTCCACGCCGGGGTCCTTCAGGGTGGGGCAGTCCGCCCGGTGCACGGACACGCCGCGCCCGCGGGTGATGTAGCCGATGATCTTGTCCCCCGGCAGCGGCGAGCAGCACTTGGCAAAGCGCACCAGCATGCCGCTCTCGCCCTTCACGATCACGCCGTTGGAGCTGCTGGTGTGGGGCCGGCGCGCCGGCTCCTCCGGCTTGTTCTCATTCAGCGGCGGCGCGATGTCCTCGGGCTTCTGGGTCTTCTTGAACTCGTCGATCAGCCGGTTCAGCACCTGCACGGTGCTCAGCCCGCCGAAGCCCACCATGGCGCACACGTCGTCGTAGCTCTGCACGGAATAGCGCTTGTACAGCGTCTCCACGAACTCCGGCCTGGACAGCTGCGACATGCTGTAGCCCAGCCGCTTGGCCTCGCGCTCCAGCAGCTCGCGGCCGTGGACGATGTTCTCGTCCCGCTGCTCCTTCTTCAGCCAGGCGCGGATCTTGGCCTTGGCCTCGCTGGTCTTGACGATGTTCAGCCAGTCCCGGGAGGGCCCGTGGGAGGACGACGAGGTCATGACCTCCACGAAGTCGCCGGTCTCCAGCTGGTGGGCCAGCGGCACGATGCGCCCGTTCACCTTCGCGCCGATGCAGCGGTTGCCCACGGCGGAGTGGATGCGGTAGGCGAAGTCCAGCGGCGTCGCGCCCCGGGGCAGCGACACCACGTCGCCCCTGGGCGTGAACACGAACACCTCGTCGGCGAACAGGTCGAACTTCAACAGCTCGCTGAAGTCCCCGGGGTCCTTGGCGTCGGACTGCCAGTCCAGTATGCGCCGCAGCCAGCTGAGCTTGGTGTCCAGCTCGTCCGCGGCCTTGCCCTCCTTGTAGCGCCAGTGGGCCGCGATGCCGTATTCGGCGGTGCGGTGCATCTCGAAGGTGCGGATCTGCACCTCGAAGGGGCGGCCCTGGTTCACCACGGTGGTGTGCAGCGACTGGTACATGTTGGCCTTGGGCATGCTGATGTAGTCCTTGAACCGGCCCGGCACCTGGGGCCAGATCGTGTGCACGATGCCCAGCGCGAAGTAGCAGTCCTGCTTGGTGTTCACCAGCACGCGAACGGCGATCAGGTCCATGATCTGATCGAAGCTCTTGTTCTGGGTCTTCATCTTCTTGTAGATGGAGTAGAAGTGCTTGGGCCGCCCGTCGATCTCGCAGGTGATGCCCGCCTCGTTCAGGCGCGCCTTCAGCTCCTGGGTCACCTGGGCGATCAGCTGCTCCCGCTCCTCGCGCTTCATGCCCACCAGGCGCACCAGCTCGTAGTAGCCCTCCGGGTCGATGTAGCGCAGGGACAGGTCCTCCAACTCCCACTTCACCGCGTACACGCCCAGCCGGTGGGCCAGCGGGGCGTAGATGTCCAGCGTCTCGCGGGCGATGGGCACCTGGCGCTCCGGGCGCTGGTACTTCAGCGTGCGCATGTTGTGCAGCCGGTCGGCCAGCTTGATCAGCACCACGCGGATGTCCTTGGCCATGGCCAGGAACATCTTGCGCAGCGTCTCGGCCTGGGCCTCCTCCCGGTTGGCGAAGTTCAGCTGGGAGAGCTTGGTCACGCCGTCCACCAGCAGCGCCACCTCGTCGCCGAAGTTCTGGCGCACCACGTCCAGCGTGCAGCCCTCCACGTCCTCCACGCAGTCGTGCAGCAGGCCCGCCGCGATGGTGGTGGCGTCCAGCATCAGGTCGGTCAGGATCACCGCCACGGCGCAGGGGTGCATGAAGTAGGGATCGCCGGATTTGCGCACCTGGTTGGCATGGGCCTTCTCGGCGAACGCGTAGGCCCGCCGCACCAGGTCCATGTCGTCGTCCGGATGGTACTTCCGGATGCGCGAAATCAGCTCCTCGGCGCTGATATAGGGGCACGGATTGCCTTCGGTCATCGACGCTCCCTCCTTCCCTCATGTGCGCGGTTCGTCCCGCCAGCGGCAGACGGCCCGCCAGACTGCGCTCTGCCCGGGGTCGGCCTTTGCCCGATCGCTGCGGCGCACGGACACCGGCTGGGCGTCCAGCGTTAGCTCAAACAGGCCCATGTCGGCCATCGCCAGCACCGCCGCGGCCGCGGCCACGGGCGGCATGCCCGCCTCCCCGGCGACCTCGCCGGCCAGCTGCCACAGCGAACCGCACCACACGGGCCGCCGCGTCACGCGCATCAGCGCCGTGTACGCCGCCCGCAGGCCGTCCACATCCGGCAGCCACGCCGCCGGGGCGGCCTCCTCCGCCAACGCGCACGCCACCGCCGCCGCGCCCTCGGGCAGGCACTCGGGCGGCGCGCCGCAGAGCACGACGCGGTCGTAGCCCCTGGGCGGCCCGCCGCCGACCGGGCACACGCACAGCGCGTTGAAGGCCCGGGGGTCTCGCGGGTACGCGCCCAGATACAGGTCGGGCGGGTTGTCCGAGAGCCCGCGCAGCAGCCGCCCGGCGCAGGCCAGGTCCGTTGTGACGATCAGCGTGCCCTGGGGCCGCCGGGTCAGCAGGTCCGCCAGCGCGCCG
Organism: uncultured Eubacteriales bacterium; assembly: GCA_902777335.1. Taxonomy (GTDB): domain Bacteria; phylum Bacillota; class Clostridia; order Christensenellales; family Aristaeellaceae; genus UBA2862. Next base: position 6,831 of record CACYTF010000075.1, on the reverse strand, counting down.
GCGTCGATGGCCGGCAGCGCCGCGACGGGTGGGATTTTTTTATTATAGAATACCTCTGTTAAGAATTCGCATTGCATCCGCGGCTCGTCCTCAAGTTTTGAATCGAGCCTGCGCAACGCGTCCGCGTCCGCCAGCGCGCGCACCTCCACCTGCGCCTCCGTGCGGCCCATCCAGGTGTTCAGCTTCGGCACGAACAGCGCGTCCACGCCGCCGGTCAGCTCCCCCGCCCGGCGGCCCTCCCGGAAGGCGATGCCGCCCAGCCGGTGGCCGCCCTGGGCAAGCGTCAGCTTCAGATGCGCGCCCTCCGCGCCCACGGCCCGGGCCTCCACCACCTGGGCCGACGCCCTGAACAGCGGCGCGGGGTTGCCGAAGCCGGTGGGCTGCACGGCGTCCAGCGCCGCGATCAGCCCGGGCGTGACCTCGCCGAAGTCCATCGGTCCGTCGTAGGCCCGGGCGGGCACGTAGGCCCAGGGGTCCACGTTGCGAAGGAGCCAGCCGTCCAGCGCAGCGCGAAAATCGCCCAGGCGCTCGGGCAGCAGCGTCAGCCCCGCCGCCTGGCGGTGGCCGCCGAAGCGCTGCAGCGTATCCGCGCAGCCGGTCAGCGCCGCGAATATGTCCACGCCCTCGATGCTGCGGCAGGAGCCGGTGAGCCGGTCGCCCTGGTCTGAAAGCAGCACCACCGGGTAGTTGTACTTCTCCACCAGCCTCGAGGCCGCCAGCCCGATCACGCCGGGGTTCCAGTCCTTGCCCGCCAGCACCAGCGCCCGGTGGGCGGGAAAGTCGAAGTCCGCAAGCTGCGCCTCGGCCTCGGCCAGTATTCTGTTCTCCACGGCCTTGCGCCGCGTGTTCTCCGCGTCCAGCTCGGCGGCCCCGCGGGCGGCCTTTGCCGGGTCCCGCTCCAGCAGCAGCTCCAGCGCGCGCATGGCCGAGCCCAGCCGCCCGCCGGCGTTCAGCCGGGGCGCCAGCTGAAAGCCCACGGCGGTGGACGTGACGGGCTTGCCGGACAGCACCGCCGCGTCGATCAGCGCGGCGACGCCGGGCCGCGGCGCCCGGTTGACGGCGTCCAGCCCCAGCCGCACGATCACCCGGTTCTCGCCGGTCAGGGGCACCACGTCCGCCACCGTGGCCAGCGCGGCAATGTCCACCCAGGCCATGGCGGCTTCCTCGCCCCCCAGCGCCCACACCAGCTTCCAGGCCACGCCCGCGCCGCACAGGTGGGGAAACGGATAGTCACTCAGCAGCGGGTTCACCGTCGGGCAGTCGGGCAGAACGTCGCCGGGCCGGTGGTGATCGGTGACGATGACGTCCAGCCCCAGCGACCGCGCCAGCGCCACCAGCTCGCCGCTGGCGATGCCGCAGTCCACCGTCACCAGCAGATCGGCCCAGCCGGCGATCTGGCGGACCGCCGCCTCGTTCAGGCCGTAACCCTCGCTGTGGCGGGAGGGCAGGTACACCCGCGCGTCGCCGCCGCGCCCGATCAGGTACCGGGAGAGTATCGCCGCCGCGCACACGCCGTCCACGTCGTAATCGCCGTACACGCAGATGACCTCGCCCGCCGCCAGCGCCGCGCGGATGCGGTCCGCGGACTTACCCATGTCGGAAAGCCGCATCGGGTCGTGCAGCTGCTTCGCGCCCGGGTGCAAAAAGGCCTCCGCCTCCTCCGCAGAGGCGATGCCCCGCCCCACCAGCAGCCGGTGCAGCGCCGGGGGCATGTCCGGAGGGCAGGGAAATCCGACAGGATTTTCCGCGCGCAGCTTGTATTGCAGCATGATCCATTCCTTCTCGCGGCCTGTCCGGCGCGGGTGTGTTGTTGCGGGGAACGACCTCTTTCGACCCGCCTTCGGCGGGCCACCATTCCGGGGGCCTACCGGCCCGTTCTCGCTGAAAACAGTCCACCGGACTGTTTTCCGGGCGCTCGAACCCCCTAAAGGGGAAGGCTTATAGAGTGTCGGTGGTTTCCTGAGCCTTCTTTAAAGGGGAAGGTTTTTAGTGCCCGGGAAAGAAGAATTAGGAACCGGCGTACGTCGATTCCTAATTCGCTTTGTTTTATTCGATTATGCCTTCTTGCCCTTGTTCGCGATCAGCTTCTTGTCCCACATGGCCCAGACCTGTCCGCTGAGCAGCACGGAGGAGTAGGTGCCGGCGAGCATGCCGACCAGCAGCGGGAACGCGAACTCCTTGATGGAGGACACGCCGAAGATGTACAGGCACACCAGCGTGAACAGCGTGGTCAGCGTGGTGTTGATGGTACGCGACAGCGTGCTGGCGACGGAGACCTCCACCACGTCCATCAAGTCGACCTGCGTGTAGCCGGGCTTGGAGCGGGTCTCACGGATGCGGTCGAAGATGATGATCGTGTTGTTGATGGAGTAACCGACGATGGTCAGTATCGCGGCGATGAACGGGCTGTTGATCTGGAACAGGCCGCGGAAGAACACCATGAACGAGCACATGATCAGTATGTCGTGCACCAGCGCGAACAGCGCGGCCGCGCCGGACAGCGGGCTGAACCGGATCGCGATGTAGATCAGCATGCACACGAACGCGATCAACAGCGCCTTGATGGCGTTGGACAGCAGGTCGTGGCCGGCGATGGCGCTGACGTGGTCGATGGACACGAAGCGGAAGTTCGGATACTTGGCGCGCATGGCGGTCTCCAGCTTGTCGCGCACCTGGCTGGTGACGTCGTCCATGTCCACCAGTATGCGCAGGTTGCTGCCGGTCTCCTCGACGACCTCGGGGTCGCCTTCCTCAAACTCGGTGTTCTCATCCGGCGCGGGGGTCTCGCCCTCGGCCTCGGTCTCTTCGGTCTCTTCGGTCTCTTCGGTCTCCTCGGCTTCCACTGCCTCGGCGGCAGCCTCTTCGGCGGCCAGCCTGGCGGCCTCGGCCTCGGCGTCGTACTTGACGAACTGGATGCTGTTCAGCCCGTAGCCGCCCTCTTCCAGGGCCTTGGTGACCGCGGCCTGCACGGCTTCCTTGTCGAAGTCGCCGCCCATGTCGAACTCAAAGATGTTGCCCCCCGCGTAGATCAGCTCATAGCCCAGGTTGCTGATCTCCATGTTGGTGGCGGTGCGGTAGCTGGTCTCCTTCGCGCCGGAAACCACGCCGGCGACGGCGGCCTTCACCACGTCCTCCATCCCCTCGGTGGCGTCGGCCAGCTTCAGGCGGATCTGCAGGTCGGTCAGCCCGTCGGCGTTGATGCCGGACTTGTCCAGGCTGATGCCCGCTTCCTTGGCGATCTCCTCGGGGCTCTTGGCCGCGGCTTCCGCGGTCTCCTCGGCAGCCTCGGTGGCGGCTTCCGCGGTCTCCTCGGCAGCCTCGGTGGCGGCCTCGGCGGTCTCAGCGGCGGCCTCCGCGGTTTCCTCGGCAGCCTCGGTGGCAGCCTCGGCGGTCTCTTCAGCAGCCTCGGCGGCGGCCTCGGCGGTCTCCTCGGCAGCTTCAGTCGCGGCCTCGGCGGCCTCGGCGGCGGCTTCCGCGGTCTCAGCGGCAGCCTCGGTGGCGGCCTGCGCGGCCGCGGCGATCTCCGCCTGCAGCGCCTTGGACGCGGCGGACGGGGCGGCCTTGGTGATCTGGTTGTCGGTGTAGCCGGAGGCGTTCAATATGGTCTCCACATCGTTGCTGTCGTAGTTTTCGCCGACGGAATAGTTCAGTATGGAGCCGCCGGTGAAGTCAATGCCCAGGTTCAGGCCAACGCCGACGATCTGCATGATCAACGCGATGACGATGATCGCGCCGGAGATGCAGAGGAACAGGCGGGTATTGCCGGTAAACGTCTTTTTCATGCTCGTTCCCTCCTCCTTAGCGCGTATAGGCCCTGCGGTCGTTGACGCCCAGCTTGCAGATCAGTATCAGCAGGCCGCGCGTGATCAGCACCGCGGTGAAGTAGGACGCGATGATGCTGATCATCAGCGTGGTGGCGAAGCCCTTGATGGTGCCGGTACCGAAGATCAGCAGCACGACGGCGGCGATCAGGGTGGTCACGTTGGAGTCCAGAACGGCGCGGCCCGCGTTGCGGAAGCCGAACTTCACGGCGTTCAGCGGCGTGCGGCCCTCCTTCAGCTCTTCGCGGAAGCGCTCGAATATGACCACGTTGGCGTCGACGGCCATGCCGATGCCCAGCAGGATGCCGGCGATGCCCTGCAGCGTAAGCTGCGCGCCGGAGATGGCCAGCGCGTAGAACACGATCAGCACGTAGATCAGCAGCGCCATGTCGGCGGCCACGCCGGGCAGCCTGTACATCACCAGCATGAACACCAGCACCAGGATCAGGCCCACGATGCCGGCGATGACGGCGCCGTCGATGGCCTCGATGCCCAGCGTGGCGGAGATGGCGCGGGTCTCAACCTCGGCGATGTCCATCGGCAGCGCGCCGGACTGGATCAGCATCGCCAGGTTGCTGGCCCACTTGTAGGAATCCTCGGAGGACTCGCTCTTGGACCCGGTGATGATGCCGTTGCCGCCGGCGATCACGGCCTGCACCGTGGGGGCGGAGATCAGCTCGTCGTCCAGGTAGATCGAGATGGCCTGGCCCATGAACTCGCGGGTGGCGTTCTCAAAGGCCTTGGAGCCCTCGGCGTTCAGGCTGAAGCCCACGCCGAACAGCGTCTTTTCGTCGTTGGCGTACTGCACGCCGGCGGCCTTGATGTCCTTGCCCTCGACGACGACCTTGCCGTTGGGGTCGCGGAACTCCAGGTGGGCAGGGGTGCCGATGATGCGGGCGACCTCCTGCGGGTCGTCCACGTCCGGGATCTCGACCAGTATGCGGTCGGTGCCCTGCACGGCCACGTTGGCCTCGGTAAAGCCGGCGTTGGTCAGCCTTGTGCGCAGCGCGCTCACGGTGCCCTCCAGCAGGCTGTCATAGTTCTCGATGGTGGTATCTGTGGCGATGTACTCGGTGGAGACGCCGCCGCGCAAATCCAGGCCCAGGCTGATGGCGCTGGACACCGGCTTCAGGATGTACTTGCCCACCTGCAAGCCGTGCAGCGCCAGGAACGCCGCGATGACGATCACAACCGCGACGATCACCAGTTTGATCAAGCTCTTCTTCATTCGGTCTGTCCTCCCTGCTCTTGACTGTGGACACAGCCATGTCAGCATATATCATACATCGTGCTATTATACTCACAAAACCTGTAAACGTCAACCTGTTTTATGTTGTTTTACCGTTGTTTATAATAAGAATATAACAGGCCGCGCCCCCGCCGCCGGCTGACCGGCGCGCGGGGGCGCGGCGAGGAGGGAGTGAAATGAGGAATGAGGAATGGGGAATGAGGAATGAGGAATGAGGAATTGGGGTTGAAATCCTTCGGATTTCTTTGATTCAGGGGACCGGATTGCCACGTCGGCCGGCCTGACGGCCGGCCTCCTCGCAATGACAGGGCGGGCGGCGCATCGCCGCCCCTACTGGCTACTTCGTCTTTTTATACCCCTTCGCCCACGCGGAATAATACTTCGCGGTGCCCACCTTTTTGTAGGCACGCACGCGCACATAGTACTTCTTGCCCGCGCTCAGCCGGGTCAGGGTCTTCTGGACGGTCTCGGCCTTTTGGACCTTCACCTTCTTCGCGCCCTTGAAGTCCTGCTTCAGGCCGTACTCGATCTCATAGCCGGTGACGTCGGCGGCCTTTTTCCAGCTGACGGTCAGCTTCCGCGCGCCGGGCTGCAGCTTCAGGCCGGAGACCTTTTTCGGATTGATCGCAAAAGCGGCCTTGACCGCGCCGGTGTAATTGCCCGTGCCGGTCACCGTGATCGTGGCCTTGCCGATCGCCGTGTTGTTCTTATAGGACAGCGTGTAGTCCGTGCCCGCCACCAGGGTCTTGCCATCCAGCTTCACCGTCGCCTTCGGCTCCAGCGCCTTGCCGGTCCAGGTCTGGGCCTTGACGGTGACCTTGGCCCCGGCGATGTCGGTCTGATCGACCGCGGCTTTGCCATAGATGGTCTTGCCGTTGGCGACGATCGCGGTGGACGGGTCGATCTCCACGGTATAGAGCCGCTCGTCCCCCTCCTCGTTCTCCTCGTAGTACTCGAACAGGATCGCGCCCTTTTTCTCCTTCTTCTTGCCCTTCTGCACCGCGGCCAGAAGGCCCTTGCAGTTGGACAGGTCCAGCACGGCGATCCGGTTGCCGGAGCAGTACAGCTCCCGCAGCCTGGTGTTCTTGCTCAGATCCAGGCCCGTCAGCTGGTTGTGCCTGCACCACAGATACAGCAATTCGGTATTCCTGCTCAGATCCAGGCTCGCCAGCTGGTTGGTGTCGCAGTTCAGCTGCATCAGCGCAGTGTTCTTGCTCACGTTCAGGCTCGTCAGCTTGTTGTTCTCGCACCACAGCGATTCCAGCAGGGGGACCCTGCTCGCGTCCAGGCGCGTCAGCTTGTTGTCGGAGACGCCCAGCTGCAAAAGGTCCGGCACCAGCTTGTAGTCGTCCAGCGAGGTGAGGCCCTCGTCGTAGATGTACAGCGCCTTGTCGTCGTCCAGGTATTCCACCTCGGAGACGGCCATGTCTCCCGCTGCGGCATCCTCCTCCGGCAGCGCCGCCTCCGTCTCGGGAACTGCCGGCTCCATGCCCTCGGAAACGATGCCCTCCGCCGATGCGCCGCAGGTCAGCGCCGCGACCAGCAGCAGCGCGAGCAACCAAGTCATAAGCTTCTTCATGTGGATTCCTCCCGTCCTGTAATGAATTTCACCGACCAAATTATAGCAGCGATTCGGGGTCCCGTCAACGGCCAAAGCCGCAATCAGGGCGACATCATTTACTTAGCGAGGAAGAGTGAGCGCGATAGTTAACATTGTGTTAACCAAAAGGATAAAACGAGAAGAAGTCGAAACATTCAGCA
>CACYTF010000074.1 GCA_902777335.1 uncultured Eubacteriales bacterium | reverse complement strand
GACCCTGAACCTGGCCAAGCGCCTGAAGGTCACGCCCAGCGACACCAAGACCACCTACACCTGGAAGAGCAGCGACAAAACGGTGGCGAAGGTCAACGCGAAGGGCGTCGTGAAGGCGCTGAGTAAGGGGACAGTCACCATTACGGTGAAGGCCGAGAACGGAAGGAAGGCCAAGGTGAAGGTGGTTGTGAAGTAGACGGCAGGCAATAGGCAATAGGGAATATGGGCGCTGACGGAAGGGGTCGACGCCCATAGGGAACAGGGTACAGGGAACAGGAATAGCCTGGGACCGGATTGCCGCGGTGGCCTCACTGCGTTCTGTCCCCAATGGCATTAAGTTAAGGAGCGTCCGGGGTGCCCTTCCACCGCAAGCGGTCCCCCTCTCCAAGGGCCTGCCGTCCAAAAGCTTCCCCATGTCAATGGGGAAGTACCCGCGAAGCGGGGGATAGGGCACCTCAACCACTTAACTGAATGCCATTGGGGACAGATTCCTTTTGTCACCGGGACGGTCCTACTGACAACTTTTCTTGTCACCGGGACGGTCCTGTTGACAACTTCTCTTGTCAACAGGACCGTCCCGGTGACAAGTTTTTTCCCGTTTCGACGGGGCAGCTATTCGTGCCTCCCCATCGCGCACGGACGGGCCCCTGGAGAGGGGGACCGCTTGCGGTGGTGGGGGTCCTGAACACATCGTTGTGCGCTGCGGTTCGTCTGGAGTGCCCTATCCCCCGCTTCGCGGGCGCGGGTACTTCTCCACGGGCCTGCCTCGGCCCCAGCTCTCTGAAAACAGCACACTGTGCTGTTTTCCGGGCGTTCGCTGCCATTGCGACGGGGAAGCTTTTGGGCGGCGTCCGCATTCTATGCCTCCCCACCGTTGTCACCGGGACGGTCCCGGTGACAACCAGAACAAATTCCGCAGGGATTTGTGTGTACACGGGGACAGGTTCCTTGACTCATACTGCATATCGGGAACAGAGAACCGGGGGACCGGATTGCCACGTCGCAGGCTCCTGCGTCGCCTGCTTCTCGCAATGACAGGGCGGGGGCTGCTCCTCCCTGCATGTCATTGCGAGGCGGCCGAACATTGTGAGGCCAACGCGGCAATCCGGTCCCCGGCATCCTTATGCTCCTCACTCCTAACGCCTCGCTCCTCACTCCATCGTGGTTCCGATCACAGCGTTGAAGGATTGAGTCCTGTCACGCGTCCAGCAGCCAGTCGATCAGGCTGAGCGATTTGATGCCGTCGAAGCAGGATTCCATTCCGGGGTCCAGCGACAGTACGATCTTTTCGTAGTTGTCGCGTATCATCTTCAGCGGGGCGAGCTCGCGGGCTCTGACATCCTCGCTCTGCATCGATTCGGTGACCTGCACGTAGAGCTTTTCGCCGGCTGTCGTGGCGATGAAGTCGACTTCGGCGCTGTTCACCTTGCCGATGGATACGTCATAGCCCCGGCGCAGAAGCTCGAAATACACCACGTTTTCGATGATGTGGCCGCTGTCCCGGTCGCGGATGCCGAGCAGATAGTTTCTCAGCCCGATATCGACGATGTAGTATTTGCCGAGGGTACGCAGATACGCCTTGCCCTTGATGTCGAACCGCTTGATCTCGTAGAAGAAACAGCTCTCCAGCAGTGCGTCGACATAGGCCTGAACGGTGTGCGCGCTGGGCGAGCCCTTCCGCTTGCCGTCCTCCAGCAGACCCTCGTTGACGAGTGTGTTTCCGATGGAGGCGATGGAGACGCTGGAGCCGATATTGTCTGCCAGGAAGCGTATGATCCTTCTGAGCAGCGCGGGATCGGTGATCTGCCGCTGCCCTCTGCGCTTCTCGCGTTCAAGAATGTCGCGGATGACCACGGTGGCATAGATGCCGTCCAGCAAAGTCATCGCCCGCTCAGATAGAGGTCTCTCTTCTTGAGCGCATGGCTTTCGATCACGGCGCATCCCCCCCAGCCCCATGCATCATAGCATAAAAACGAAAAAAAATCAAGTTTTTGCAATGAATTGCAAAAACTTGATATCACCATATCACTCCAAATACCCTTCCCTTGCCTTCACGCCGAAGTGGGCTTCCAGCTGGCGCAGCTGGGGGTCGGTGATGGTGGTCAGGCGGGGGAGGTGGGCGATCTTCATGTAGATCTCGGCGCCCTTCTCGGCGGTCTCGATCAGGCCGAAGGCCTCGTCCAGGTCGCGGCCGACGCCGTAGATGCCGTGCAGGGCCCACACCACCAGGCGGGCGGTCTTCATCTTCTCGGCGGTGGCCTCGCCGATCTCGTTGGTGCCGCAGAGCATCCAGGGCAGCACGTTCACGCCGTCCGGGAACACCACGATGCACTCGGAGCACATCTGCCACAGCGTGCGGGTGAATTCCCGCTCGTCCAGCGGGTGGATGAAGGTCATGGCCAGCAGGTTCACTGGGTGGCAGTGCATCACCACGCGGTTTGTTGGGTCGATGCCCAGGCGCACCACGTGGCTCATCATGTGGGCCGGGAACTCGCTGGTGAACTTGCCGCCGTCGGCAAAGCCCCACAGCAGCTCGGCCCGGGCCCCGCCGTCCGCGATGCGCACCAGGCCCAGGTTCACCTCCGGGGCGTACTGCACGTTCTTGAAGTACTTGCCGGTGCCGGTGACCAGGAAGCACCTGCCCTCCAGCTCGGGGGCGGTGAAGCCGGTGGGGATGTCGCGCACCGGCGCGGCCTGAAGGTCCAGGTAGTCGCGCAGCTGCGCCTCCTCCAGCAGCAGCGACACGTTGCCCCCGTTGCGCTCGTCCCAGCCGTGGTCGTACATGTTGGTCAGCGTTCGGATCATTTCCACCATAAAGGGCGCGGTCAGTATGTCTTTCACGTCTATGCCTCCTTGCGATTCAGTTGCAGCTTCAGGTTGCCCTGCGAGGTGGCCTCGATGGGCAGTGCGACCACTGTCTTGCCGGTGGCCTCGGCCGTCAGACGGTTCAAAAACGCGTTCTTCGCGCCGCCGCCCACGATGTACAGCTTGTCGTAGGCGCGGCCGGTGTTGCGCTCGATCTCGGCGATGGTGCGCCGATAGCTCTCGGCCAGCGACCGGTAGGCGCAGCGGAAGTAGTCCGCCGGGCCGCCGGGGGACGGGGACAGCCTTTCGTCGAAGGCCGCCCGCATGCTCCGGGGGGCCATGAACGCGGGGTCGTCCACGTCCACGACGGCGTCGAAGCGGCTCTCGGAGGCCGCCCGCGTGATCTTGTCCCAGGGCGCGTCCGGGCAGAGCTCGGCGCGCAGGCGGTTGGCCACCCACATGCCCATGATGTTCTTCAGGTAGCGGATGTAGCCCACGCCGCCCTCGTTGCTGCAGTTGGCCACGCGGCTGGCGTCGTCGGTCAGCGGGCGCGCGAGCTTCACGCCCAGGAGCGACCAGGTGCCGCTGGACAGGAACAGCGCGTCGCCCTCCATCGGTATGCCCTCCACGGCGCTGGCGGTGTCGTGGGTGGCGCAGAGCATCACCTTCACGCCCTTGTGGCTGCCGATCACCGCGCCCGGCTGCTGCAGCGGATGGAACAGCCGCGGCGGCAGGCCCAGCGCGTCGATGATCTCGGGGTCGTACGCGCCCGTTTCGGCGTTCACCAGGCCCGTGGTGGTGGCGTCGGTGTACTCGTGGGCCTTCGCGCCGCACAGCTTGTACATCAAATACTCCGGCATCATCAGAAAGTCGGTCGCGCCCTCCAGCCTGCCCGCCAGCTTGTCCGCGTAGAGCTGGTAGATGGTGTTGAACGGCTCGAACTGTATGCCGGTGCGGCGGTACAGCGCCTCAAAGGGCATAATCGCGTGCACCTGCCCGATGGGTCCTGTGGTGCGGCCGTCCCGGTAGGCGTAGCAGGGCAGCACCTCTTCGTCGCCCTGCATCAGCACGTAGTCCACGCCCCAGGTGTCTATGGACAGGCTGTCCAGCTCCGGGTACGCAGTGAGCGCCGCGTCGATGCCCGATCGGACGTGCATAAGCAGCGCCTCCAGGTCCCAGGTCAGGCGGCCGTCCTTCTCCGTCATGCCGTTGGGGAAGCGGTAGACCTCCCGCGTGCGAATCTCATTGCCTTCCGTCCAGCCCACGATGTGCCGCCCGCTGGACGCGCCGATGTCTATGGCCAAACAGTACTTCACAAAACCGCCTCCCGGTGGGGTGTCGACGCCGTGTCGCAGCTTTATTATACACGATTTTGCGCGGTTTCACAATAGATTTGTGCCCCCGATCATCGCCGGAAACAAACCTTTTCGGCGGTGTGATTTCCGTGTTGACACGCGGCGCGCGATGACCTATAATCAAACCGTACAATACAATGAAAGCCCCGGCCGCGCGCCGGGCGACGGAGGAGGGCAACATGCCAAAGATCACATTTATGGGCGCGGGCTCCACGGTGTTTGCCAAGAATGTGCTGGGCGACAGCATGATGACGCCGGCGCTTCAGGACAGCACCATCGCGCTGTACGACATCGACGCCACCAGGCTTCAGGAATCCGCAACGATGCTCGAGGCCATCAACCGCAACAACGGCTCGAAGGCCCGCATCGAAAAGTACCTGGGCGTGGAGAACCGCCGCGAAGCGCTCATGGGCGCGAACTACGTGGTCAACGCCATCCAGGTGGGCGGCTACGACCCCTGCACCATCACCGACTTTGAGATCCCGAAGAAGTACGGCCTGAAGCAGACCATCGCCGACACGCTGGGCGTGGGCGGCGTGTTCCGGGCGCTGCGCACGATCCCGGTGATGCTGGACTTCGCCCGCGACATCGAGGCCGTGTGCCCGAACGCCTGGTTTTTAAACTACACCAACCCGATGGCCATGCTCACCGGCGCCATGCTGCGGCTGACAAACGTGAAGACCGTGGGCCTGTGCCACAGCGTGCAGGTGTGCGCCAGCACGCTTTTAAAGGAGCTGGGCATGCCCTGCGACGACGCCGTGCAGTGGAAGATCGCCGGCATCAACCACCAGGCCTGGCTGCTGGAGCTGACCCGAAACGGCGTGGACCTGTACCCCGAGGCCAAGCGCCGGGCGCTACTGTACAACCAAGGCAAGCTGGACATCGGCACCTTCGAGGAGCGCATCGCGGGGCTTTCCCAGGGCGAGGAGCTGCCCGAGTGGTGGATGGAGCGCATGAGGGCCGATTACGACCTGTACAAGAAGGAGGGCAAGCACGGCGACATGGTGCGCCTGGAGCTGATGCGCCGCTTCGGCTACTACATCACCGAGTCCAGCGAGCACAACGCCGAGTACTGCCCCTGGTTCATCAAGGAGCGCTACCCGGAGCTGATCGACCGCTTCAACATACCGCTGGACGAGTACCCCCGCCGCTGCATCCACCAGATCGAGGACTGGAAGAAGCGCGGCCACGAGCTGACGCAGAACCCCACGCTCACCCACAAGCGCACCCACGAGTACGCCAGCTACATCATGGAGGCCATGGAGACCGGCGCGCCCACGAAGATCGGCGGCAACGTGCTGAACAACGGCCTGATCACCAACCTGCCGGGAAACGCCTGCGTGGAGGTGCCGTGCCTGGTGGACAAAAACGGCGTGCAGCCCACCTACATCGGCGACCTGCCTGAGCAGTGCGCGGCCCTGAACCGCACCAACATCAACGTGCAGCTGCTGACCATCGAGGCCGCCCGCACGCTGAAGAAGGACTACATCTACCAGGCCGTGATGATGGACCCCCACGCCGCCAGCGAGCTGTCCATCGACGACATCGTGGCCATGTGCGACGACCTGATCGAGGCCCACGGCGACTGGCTGCCAAAGTACCACTGACCAATCCACGCAAAGACGCCGGATGACAGCGGGGACGGTTCTCGCTGTCATCTTTTTTGGCAAAAGATGACAATGAGAACCGTCCCCGCTGTCATGGCAAAAGATGACAATGAGAACCGTCCCCGCTGTCATCAAACGTCATATCAAATTGCTCGGGATCAGGCTGTTGCTGTCGTCGATGGGGAAGGGCCTTGGGAACATGCAGACGATCCCGCCGCTGCCCTTTGCCAGAGAGGTCTTCCCGATGACGGCGAACTTCCGGATCTCCTTCTTCTCGGGGTTGGCGCTCTTCTTGATCTCGAGCGGGTGGATCATGCCGTTTTCCTCGATGAAGAGGTCGATCTCCCGGGCGTTGTCGTCGCGATAGAAGCTCATAAGCGCGCCGCTTCGGGCATACGCGTAGTTCTTCACGAGCTCCATCACCACGTAGTTTTCATAGAAGTGGCCGCTGGCGGCCCCGTCGCGCAGTGACTCAGGCGTCAGCCACCGGGTCAGATAGGCGCACAGCCCCGTATCGCAGAAGTACAGCTTCGGCGTCTTCACCAGCCGCTGCAGCTCGTTGTTGGAGTAGGGCTCCAGCAGATAGACCACGTCCATGTCCTGCAGTGTGTCCAGCCACTTCTTCGCCGTGACCTCGGAGACGCCCGCGGCTTCGCCCAGCGTGCGGTAGTTCACCAGATTTCCCACCAGCGCGGCGCACGCGCGGATGAAGCGCTTGAAACCGGCGACGTCCCGGATGCCCGCGTCGTTCACGGCGTCGGCGATCAGATAGTTGTCGATATAGGACTGGTAGTAGGCCTGCGACAGCTCCTCCGATGCGGATTGCACGTCGGCAAAGCCGCCCTTCCAGATGTGATCGAACACCGCGGCGATGTCGTTGTCGGGGAGCAGGGCCTTCCGCTTCATCAGGCATTCCATCGAGAAATCCAGCGGCGCGGGGTCCAGCACGCCCGCCTTCTCGCGCTGGGAGAGGCCGTACAGCCGCAATATGCCGAGGCGGCCCGCCAGCGTCTCCCGGGATTTTTCCATCAGCTTTCCGCGCTGGGAACCGGTGAGCCAAAACCGGCCCCGCGCCTCGCTCTCGTCGCACATGATCTTGATGTGCGCCAGGAGGTTGGGCGCCTTCTGGATCTCGTCGATCAGTATGGGGGGCTTGTAGGTCTGGAAGAACAGCCGCGGGTCGTTGACCGCCAGCTCCCGTATGAAATCGTCGTCCATCGTGACGACGGTCCTGTGCTGCCTTTCCGCCAGATGCTTCAGCATCGTGGATTTTCCGACCTGGCGCGCGCCGATCACGAGCACCGCCTTGAAAAAGCGGTCCGCCTCCAGGAATTTTCTTTCCAGCTCACGAACGATATAATCCATACTGCGCCTCCTTGATGAACGGCGATCCAAAGTACGATGTTATTATACCGTATTTTATACAGATGATCAATACCTCACGTTAAAATAAGACGCCATGCTTTTCGCATGGCGTCTTTGCGCATATCGCTCAACCCTTCACCGAGCCCATCACCAGGCCGGTGGTGAAGTACTTCTGCACGAAGGGGTACACCACCAGGATCGGTACCAGGCCCAGGAACAGCTGGGAGGCGCGGCCGGTCTGCTCGTTCATGCGCTGGAGCAGCTCGTAGTAGTTCGAGCCGGACTGGCGCATCATGTCGCGCATGTTGGTCAGCAGCGTCTGCAGATAGGTCTGCAGCGGGTACTTGGCCGGGTTGTTGATGAACAGCGCGCCGGAGAACCAGTCGTTCCAGTGGTACACGAAGGCGAACAGGCCCACCGTGGCCAGGGAGGGCGTCAGCACCGGCAGCAGGATCGACCACAGTATGCGGAAGTTGCCCGCGCCGTCGATCGACGCCGCCTCCTCCATTTCCTTGGGCAGCGAGCGCATGAAGTTCATCAATATCGCCATGCTGGATACCGGCACCGACAGCGGCAGCACCAGGGCCCAGATCTTGTTCAGCAGGTGCAGGTTGCTCATCAGTATGTACCAGGGCACGAGGCCGCCGCCGAAGAGCATCGTGAACACGTAGAAGAACATGAAGAAGTTGCGGTCCGGGAACTGCTTGGTGGTCTTGGACAGCGGGTAGGCGGTGGTGATCATGCAGAACAGGTTGATCGCCACACCCAGCAGGCACCGCTCGATGGCGATCAGGAAGGCCTGCAGGAACTTGCCGTTGCTCATGGCGAACTCATAGGACTGGGTGGTGAAGCCCTTCGGCCAGAAATAGACGTCGCCGGCGGCCACGTAGGTGGGCGAGCTGAAGGAGATCGCCAGCGTGTTGACGATGGGCAGCAGACAGGTCAGGCAGACCAGTATGACCAGTATGTAGTTGACGACATTGAATATCTTCTGTCCCTTGGATCTGAAATGCATGCAGGCGTCCTCCTTTCTCAGAATACCTTATAGCCGGCGAACTTGTAGGCGACAAACAGCGAGATGGAGATCAGCACGCTGGAGACCACCGACTTGAACAGGCCGACGGCGGTGCCGATGGCGAACTTGCCGTTCTGCAGGCCCAGGCGGTACACATAGGTGTCGATGATGTCGCCGGTGGGATACACCACGGGGGAGTACAGGTTGTACACCTGGTCGAAGCCCGCGCTCAGCACGTTGCCCAGGGCCAGCACCGTCATCAGTATGATGATGGGCACCAGCATCGGCAGCGTGATGGACCAGGTCTGCCGCCAGCGCCCCGCGCCGTCGATGACGGCGGACTCGTACAGCTCCGGGTCGATGCTGGTCATCGTGGCCAGGTATACGACGGTGCCGAAGCCGAAGGTCTTCCACATGTCGGTGAAGATCAGCGTCCAGGGGAATACCTGGCGGTTGGAGATGAACTGCACCGGCTTCATGCCGATGACCTTCAGCGCCTCGTTCACGATGCCGTTCGTGCCGAGGATGTCCGTCAGTATGCCGGCCATGATGACCCAGGAGATGAAGTTCGGGATGTACACGATGGTCTGGAACACGCGCTTGGGGCCGTTCTGGCGGATCTCGTTCAGCTGCAGCGCGAAGATCACCGAGGCCAGCGTGCTGAAGATGATCTTCATGAACGATATGAAGAACGTGTTCCACACGGCGCTGAGGAAGGTGGCCTGCGAGAAGATCAGCTTGAAGTTGTCCCAGCCCACCCAGGGCGAGCCGCCGTAGCCCAGGCCGGGGTTGAAGTCCTGGAAGGCCATGATGATGCCGTACATCGGGCCGTACGAGAATATGGCGGTCAATACCAGCCCGGGCAGCATCATCAGCAGGAACAGCCATTCCTTCCGGAACCTTTCCTTGAGTTTGGTAAGCACGAAAGCATACCCCCTGTCGTTATCGATGAGATCCGGTCGTTAACAGCGCCAAACCGTTCAGGGACGCTGATTTGCCGCCCGTGCGAAGCGCGTCGATCGCAGGCGGCAAATCGCCGTCCCTGCCCGAAAGCAGGCAGGGGGCCGGCGCGGAAGCAGCAATCAGCCTCTGTGCCAGCCCCCTCTGGGTCACTGTCGGTCAAGCCTTTCGGCAAGTGCGCTTACTGCGCGTCGCCGTAGTACTTGTTGGCCGCGTCCACCATCAGCTGGCCGCCGGCGGCGTACCAGTCGGCGAGGATCTGGTCATAGTCGTCCACGGGGCGCATGCCGGTGATGATCTCGGAGACGCCGGTGGAGATGATGTCGATGATGTTGACGGTCTCGTCGAATTCCTCCGGCGGCGGTCCCCACATGTCGGTCTTCTTGATGAAGTCATTGTCCAGCAGATATTTGGCCAAGTCGTAGGAGCAGCCCTCGAAGCCCTGCTGGCAGTACGCGCCCAGGCCGCCCGGGTTCTTCTCGTTGATCCACATCATGGAGTCGCCGTACTTCTTCTTCATGCCGGCGGTGAACAGGTCGCTGGTGTCGCCGGTCTCGATGGCGGCGAGCACGTGCTCGAACTGGATCATGTCGGCCAGGGGGTCAAGCACTTCGACGGTGCCGGGCACGTGCTCGCGCTGGCCGTCGGTGTAGGCCTTGAACTCCTCCTCGGTGAGGGTGGTGTTGGGATCGAACATGATGTAGTCGGTGTAGCTGATCAGCTTCATGACGGCGGCGGGGTTCTTGCAGTCCTTGCTGACCACGACCATCTCGCCGTTCGGGAAGCCGACCTGGCCCAGCACCTGGCTGCCGTCCACGGTCGGGAACTGCAGCGGGATCATGAAGGCGTCGTTGCTGCCCTGCGCGGCCACCAGGTTCGGGCCGTTCTGCCAGCCCTGCCACTGATAGAAGGGCTGGAAGGCGGCGCGGCCGTTCACGACCTCTTCGTTCATGTCGTCATAGCTCATGTTCACGAAGTCGGGGCTCAGGATGCCCTCCTGGTACCACTTGGCCCAGTACTCCAGAGCGGTCTTGAACTCCTTGTGGGCGATGCCGGGCTTGATCAGGCCGTCCTCGTCGTCCTTGTACCAGAAGTAGGCGCCCTGGTCGGGGTTGCCCAGATACACGCCGAACATCGGGCCCGTCATGAACAGGTGCTCGAAGTTGTTGGCGACGGCCACGCCGTAGCAGCCGTGCTTGTCCATCATGGTCTTGCAGAGGTTCTCGAAGTCCTCGACGGTCTTCAGCTCGGGGGAGCCTTCCTCTTCATACCAGTCCTTGCGCACCCACATGTAGCGCGGGTTGTCGATGACGCCGTAATAGTAGATCGGCACGCCGTACAGCTTGCCGTCCACCATGCAGGTCTTGATGGTGTCGGGGTCGGTCTTCTCGAAATCACGGACGCGCTGGGAGGTGTACTTCGCGTACACGTCGGTGATGTCCTGGATCATGCCGGCCTTCACCAGCTGGCGGAACTGGATGTAGTTCACGCGGAAGGCGTCCGGCAGGTTGCCGGAGGCGATGGTGTTGTTCAGCTTGCGCTGATACTCGCCGGTATCGACGATCCAGTCGTAGGAAACCTGTACGCCCAGCTTGTCATACCAGGCGCGGATCCACTCGTTGTTGGTCTGGTCCTCGCCGGCCTCGAACACGACGTCGGAGCCCTGGCCCTTCGCCAGGCGGATGTTGACCACCGGGTCATAGGGGGTCAGCCAGTCGCCCTCCGGCGGCTCGACATAGTCGCGGGTGGCGTCGCCGACTTCGCCGATGGGGGTCGGCTTGAACTCGGCCAGCGCGCTGAAGCACGACAGCGCCATCAGCAGAGCAAGCACCAAGGTAATCAGTCTTCTTGCCTTCATTGGATACCCTCCTTTTTGTTTTATTTGAACGCGCTCGGCGTCAAATACGCGGGGATGGGGCGCGCGACATCGCGAAGCCCATTAACGTTATTATTGTAACACATAATCAATGTTTGTCAAGTCTTCGACGATAAGGAACGCGGTTTTTTGTGCGCCCGGCGCGGTCACGCCAGCTCGATTTCAAACAGCCTGGCGCAGGTGTCCGAGGGCATGCGCACCTTCAGCGCGCCGCCCTCCAGCGCGTATTCGCAGTCCTGGCTCTGCGGGTAGATCGCCTTTACGGATTTGACCGCGCCCAGGCTGTCCAGCGGGATCTTCACGGTGTCGGTTCCGATGGCAAATACCGACAGGTACGCCTTGCCTTCGCCCTTCACGCCGTAGGCCAGCTGTTTGTCGTTCACGCGGCCGAAGCCCAGCGGGAAGAAGGGGACCATGCGCTTCAGGTCGCCGCGGATGGCCTTGTAGGTGGAAATGCCTTCCTTAAATATGGCCATGCTGGCCTCGGACATGCTCCACACGATGCCGCTGACGTAGGGCCTGAGCAGTATGCCGTTGACCACGTTGAAGATCACGTGCTCCCGGTCGTCCACGTAGGGGTACACCCACATGCCCGCCTGCTCCGGCGTCACGGCGCTGGCCACGTTGGCGGCGATGTAGGCGTTGTTCACATAGTCCGTCTGGTCGCTGGTGGACTGCAGGCTGTGCAGCGCGAGCATGCCGTAGTCCATGCGCTGGGCGCCGGAGCCGCAGTTCTCGATCACAAGGTCCGGGTGCCTTTCGTAGACGCCGCGGATCCAGTCGTACAGCGCGCGGCAGTGCTCCAGCATGGCGTCGCCCAGGCTGTCGCTGTTCAGGTCGCTGCCGGGGCCGGTGGTGCAGTTGTAGTCGATCTTGAAGTATTCGCAGCCGTAGTCGGCGATCAGCCGGTCCACCACGTCCGAGCAGTATTTGCGGACCTCGGGGTTGCGGAAGTCCAGCAGGTAGCGCTTGTTTTCCACGCGGCGCTTGCCGTGGGTGCAGATGAACCAGTCGTCGGGCAGCTTTTTGGGCAGGTCGCACTCGGTGCCCATCACCTCGATCTCCAGCCACATGCCCATCCGCAGGCCCTTGGAATGGGCGTAGTCGTAGACCGACTTCAGGCCGTTCGGGAAGCGCTCCGGGCTCTCCCGCCACTCGCCGACCCTGTCCCACCAGATGCCGCTGTCGTACCAGCCGCAGTCCAGGCAGTAGTATTCGCAGCCCAGCGCCGCGGCCCGGTCGATGATCTGCTTCTCCTTCTCCTCGGTGGGGTCGCCGAACAGGCAGTTCATGTAGTCGTTGAACACCACGTACAGCCGCTCGTCGTCTTCGTTGGGGCGGCGGATCAGCCGGCGGTAGCGGGTCAGCTGCCCCACGGCCTCGTCGATGCCGCCCACGCAGGCGCCGAAGGCGGCGGGCACGGTGGTGAAGCGCTGGCCCGGCTTCAGGTTCTTCCACCAGAAGCTCTCGTTGTTGGGGCCCAGCAGGCACACGTACAGGTTCCGGCCGTCGGCCATGCCGTATTCGATCTCCCACGCGCCGGAGTGCTCGATCTGGAAGAAGAACGCCTCGCCGCTCTCCGGGTCGCGCACGATGCCCATGGGCAGGTATTCGCTGGAGGACCAGGAATCGGCGCTGCCGTAGTGGAAGCGGCTGTTGCCCTTGTCCGGCAGGCTGTAGCCCACCGAGGGCATGTGGGAAAGCCCCAGGTCCACCGCGTCGCAGCGCTGCCACTGGGCCTCGTTGCACCAGCCGTTGTGGGGGATGTGGAACTCAAGGTGATCATACCCGGCGCTGGTCCGGTCCTTGCCGACGCCCTCGTACATGAACGAGGACACGTATTCGATGCCCATGTCCGCGCCCGAGGCGTTGGTCAGCGTGGTCCAGCAGCGCGCCACGCAGAGCCCCTCATAGGTCTGCATGAAGTAGTCCGCCGCCAGGCCGTTGGGGGCCTTGACCGACAGCGTCAGCAGCTGGCCCAGCGCGTTCCGCTCTATGCCGTGGCTCACGTAGCGCCACCGGGCGGACACGCTGCCCACGTCGTGCTTGCCGGCGTGGAAGCCCCCGGCGCACTCGCCGGTCACCTGCACCGCCAGGAACTGGCGGGGCTTGAAGGGGGCGAAGAAGCCCGCCTCGGGCCGCGCGGCGATCATCGGCATCTCCTTTGAGTCGGGGAGGGCCGAAAAGTCGACGAGCTCCACGGTCTCATCGTCGTTCACGCGAAACCGGATGTGCAGTTTGCCTTCGTTCAGGGCGATGATCACGATTCAACCTCTCCTGTCTGTTCGGAACCGGCTCAGACGCTCCGGCATGGCCGAAAGCGGCGCGCCCGGTGATCGTTTCTTAGCCAGAATATAACATAACCCGGGTGACGATGCGTTACCATATGCGCACAGATTCGGCAGCTATGCAACTTATTCTGACATATTGTCGCGCCGAACGATAAATCGCGCCGCCGCGCGCCGGTTCACCGCCGCCTGCCGTTCGGATCGTAGGAATGATCCTCCACGTCGTCAAACAGGAACACGTGCTGAACGTGCCGCGTGGGATGCTCCTGCCTGTACTGCTGCGGAGACATACCCGTGGTGGCGCTGAAAACCCTGAAAAAGTGCTGCCTTGAATTGAAGCCGCAGGCGACGGCCACGTCGATGATCGAATCGTCGGTGTACATCAAAAGCCGCTTGCTCTGCTCGACCCTCAGGTGGTTCAGGTATTCGATGATGGTCATGCCCATGGCCTGCTTGAATACCCGCTGCAGGTAGCCCGGCGCGACGCCGACCCGCGCCGCGACGGCGTCGATGCGGATGTCCTCGTCGATGTGCGCGCTGATATAATCGGCGGCGCCCCGGGCGTATACAAGGGCGTTGGATTTCAGCGCGTGGGCCCGGAGTATGCCGGCCATGCGCAGCAGCATCTCCGCCATCAATACGTCGGCCAGCACCGGGTCGCCGTGCAGCGGCTTCGAAAACTCGAAGATGGCCTGCTCCATGGCGCGCAAGAGCAGGCCGGAATCGTCGTTGCCGCGCAGCGTGGCGGCTTCGCGCCCAAGCAGCGCGCTCACGTCCGGGGACTTTTCGGCCAGCCCGCCGATGGTCAACAGCGCGCTGGCGTCCTCCGTCACCCGGAATTCCGCGTTCAGCATGTAGCTCGTCTCCGGCACCTCGAGCGCGTGCAGCCGCCCCTGCTCCAGATAGATGAACTCCCCCGGCCCGAGGCGCTCCGTCCTGCCCCCGGTGATCCGGATGTCCTGGGTGAGCGGGTCCATGACGTAATCAAACAGATGGACCCGGCCCCAGCCCTTCAGCACGTACATGAGCTCCGCCCGGTTGTGAAAATGGGGCGGCATATCGTATCGATCCCAGGTGCGCGAATAGCAGGCCTCGATCCTCGGCCAATAGGCGCCCTTCCTGACGGCGGGATCCGACAGACACCAGTCCTTCAAAGGCCCTCACTCCCTGTCGCTGCGTCGGTCGTGCCGGTCGAATGTCTCCTATTGTGACATCCGCCCTCCGGGGTGACGACATCATGATATCACATACCCGCGCCGCTTGTCCACAGCGATTTCCGGATGACACAGGGGACGGTTCTCGCTGTCATCTTTTTTCCCAAAAGATGACAATGAGAACCGTCCCCGTTGTCATCCAATTTGTCATGATTAAGTCTTTTTTTCTCCCCAACAATTCTCCATTGTGATGTTATACTGATAAACGAATAACTATGTACAGGGTGGGGCAGCAGTGCCCGCCGCTGTGGAAGGAAATGGAACCGCCGGGGCGCCGCGCGCGTCTGATGGGCGGATACTTGTAGCGATCGGAGAACGCGCCGGGGCCCTGGGCCCGGGCGTGGGAAGCGACCGGGAGGTGCCTATGAGTCAGTTTTTTCAAACCTTTTTCGCCAACGCCCTCAGCGGCGTGTCCAATCTGCTGGTGTACATCGGCATCGTGGTGCTGTTTGTGGTGGGGCTGATCCGTTGCATCGCGCCGGTGGTGCACACCCGGAGCACGCTGCGCCGGGCCATCCGCAGCATCCGCTCCCAGGGCGACAAGAAATACGCCTGGCAGCAGGATGAGTTTCTGGGCAAGGGCACGCTGTACCCCCACTGGAGCGAATACCTGAACAACCTGTTTTTCGCCGACGGCGTGTATCACAACGCCAGCAACGTAGAGGACTACATCAACGAGGAGACGGTGATGTACGGCCCGGGCCGGGCCTCGTTCGCCGACGCCCTGCCGGGGCTGATGACCTCGCTGGGCTTCCTCGGCACGCTGATCGGCCTGGCGCAGGGCCTCTCCGGCTTCGACATGACCGACTCCGCGGCGGTGCAGCAGTCCATCGTCACGCTGATCCCCGGCATGCGCTACGCCTTCACCACCTCGATATTCGGCGTGGTGGGCAGCGTGCTGTTCACGCTGATCACCCGTGCGGTGTACGGCTCCAGCGAGCACACGCTGAAGGCGTCGCCGGCGTGCTGAGCGTCGACCCGATGACCCAGATCGCCATCTACCAGCAGGAGCAGACCGCCCTGATCCAGACCATGGCCAAGGACCTGAACGGCGCGTTCACCGAGAACATCACCGCCGCGGTGCACGAGGCCATCGACCCGCTGAACCAGTCCTTCAAGAACTTCGTGAACGTGTCCACCAAGGAGCAGATGCGCTTCATGGACGCGGTGATGCAGCGCTTCGCGGACCGGCTGGACGAGTCGCTGCGCGGCAAGCTCCAGCGCTTCGGCGAGATGCTGGACGAGATGAGCCGCCAGCAGCAGGAGAGCTGCGTGGTGGTGCGGGCCAGCCTGACCGGGGCCCGGGAGGCCGTGGCCGACCTGCAGAAGCTGCGCGACATGGCCGCGGATATGATGGACAGCCTGACCGACTATGTCCGGAAGCTGGACGACAGCCGCCGCAGCGCCGACGGCGCCTACGACCAGCTGGAGCAGATCACCGGCCAGCAGGGCGAATACCTGAAGACGGTCGGCGCCATGCAGGCCGACGTGGGCCGCCTGGCGGACGCCATGCAGAAGGCCGCCGCGGACCTGCGCGCCTCCGCCGCCAATGTGGAGAAGGCGCACATCCAGGCCAACAAGGCGCTGCAGGAGGAGTTCAACAGCACCATGGACGCCTACCGCGACTACGTCAACCAGTTCACCCAGCGGGTGGACTACCTGACGGAAAGCATCTCCGGCGCGCTGCAGGCCATGCCCGACGCCGTGAACGAGGCCAACAACCGCTTCCTGGACCAGGTGGATCGCATGACCGACGCCATGGTACAGGCCCAGCGGGCGCTGGAGGTCACGGCGGACAGAATCTATCGCGGATAACGCGCTTTCCCACTGCGCATGAAAGGAGGTGGGCGCGTGCGAAGCACCCGACCGCAGGCGCGTCGCCGGTTCGGAAACAGCGGCGTTCAGTGGCTCAGCTTTTCGGACCTGATGAGCGCGCTGCTGCTGATTTTCATACTGATCATGTTCTACATCATGTATCAGTATTTCGATATGCTTGAAATCAAGATGGCGGAGATCGCCCGCCAGCAGTACGACCTGAATCAGGCCAACGCCAGCCTGGACGAGAAGAGCGCCAAGCTCACCGAGGCCGAAAAGCAGATGCTGACCCAGCAGATCAAGCTGAACGCCACCGAGGCCGACCTGGCCTCCAAGCAGGAGGAATTGAGCAAGGCCCAGTCGCTGGTCAGCGAAAAGGAGAAGGAGATCGCCGCCCAGCAGGAGAAGCTGGACGCCCTGAGCATCCAGCTGGGCACCCAGCAGACCCAGATCGACCAGCAGCAGGCGAAGCTGGACGAGCAGCAGCAGCAGATCGAGGCGCTGGTGGGCATGCGCACGCGCATCATCACGTCGCTGTCCAGCGCGCTGAAGACGGCCAACATCTCCGCCCAGGTGGACCCAACCAACGGCTCCATCGCGCTGGAGTCCGACGTGCTGTTCGAGCTGGGGCGCTACGACCTGTCCGAGCGGGGCGAGGGGTTCATCGACCGCTTCCTGCCCGTGTACCTGGACGTGCTGTTCTCCGATGAATACCGGGAGTACGTGGCCGAGATCATCATCGAGGGCCACACCGACTCCACCGGCAACTACATCGACAACCTGGAGCTGTCCCAGCGCCGCGCGCTGGCGGTGGCCTCCTATGTGCTCAGCGACGGCTACCGCGGCATCACCCAGGCGCAGAAGAACCAGCTTCGCGTGGTGGCCACCGCCAACGGCCGCTCCTTCAGCGATCCGGTGCTGGACGAATTCGGCCGCGAGGACATGGACGCCTCCCGCCGCGTGGTGTTCAAGTTCCGCCTGACGGACGAGCAGATGATCGAGCAGCTGAAGTCGATCCTGGAGCAGAATTGAGTAGGGGTAATGTACTGTGCTGTATTTTCGTAGGCTGACCTGGTTCATCGCCGGGCGCATGCTGCTGATCTGCGTGCTGGTGGGCATGCTGGTGTGCGGCTTCTTCATGGCCATGGACGCCGCCAACATCTACGTGGTGCTCAACGACGGCATGCAGAAGCGCGTGGACGTGATACTGACCCGCCAGCAGGCCGAGGAGCTGAACAAATACTTCCACGCCGACTTCCTGATCGCCGACGAGGCGCTGGAGGGCGCGCTGAATGGCATCAGCGCCTATTCGGACTACAACATCACCGGCTTTGAATACGAGCTGACCATCGAAAAGCTGTGGGCCTGGCCCTGGGACGACTTCGCCAACTGCACCGTGGTGGAGCGCGTGCCCGCCATCTACGGCAAGGTGATCTCCAGCCGCCGCAAGGAGGTCTCCGAGCGCATCCCCAGCTGGCAGGGCGGCCGGTATGACATCACGCTGGTCAAGGCCGGCGGCACCTGGAAGATCATCGGCATGCAGCAGAAGACCATACTGGTCGAGCCCGACGGCAAGAACGACGGCATGGAAACCGAGGTATTGGTCAGTTAGGGAGGAGCTATGCGCGTAGTCGTTGGCATGTCCGGCGGCGTGGACAGCTCGGTTGCCGCGCTGCTGATGAAGCGCGCCGGCCATGAAGTGATCGGCGTGTTCATGAAGAACTGGGAGGAGAAGGACGAAAACGGGGTCTGCACCAGCGAGCGCGACTGGGCCGACGCGCGTTCGGTCTGCGAGAAGCTGGACATCCCCTATTATTCGGTGAACTTCGCCAAACAGTACCGGGAGCGGGTGTTCGAGCACTTTCTCCAGGAGTACCGCCGGGGCCGCACGCCCAACCCGGACGTGCTGTGCAACCGGGAGATCAAGTTCGACGTGTTCCTGAACTTCGCCGAGCAGCTGGGCGCCGAGAAGCTGGTGACCGGCCACTTCGCGAACATCGATATGCGGGGCGGGGAGTACCGGCTGCTGCGCGCGAAGGACGAGAACAAGGACCAGACCTACTTTCTGTACATGCTGGGCCAGCGGGCGCTGTCGAAGGCCCTGTTCCCGGTGGGGGACCTCACCAAGGCCGAGATCCGCGAGATCGCCCGGCGGGCGGGGCTGCCCGTCAGCGAAAAGAAGGACTCCACCGGCGTGTGCTTCATCGGCGAGCGCAACTTCAAGCAGTTCCTGTCCGGCTTCCTGCCCGCGCAGCCGGGGGACATGGTCACCCCCGAGGGCCGGGTGGTGGGCCGCCACGACGGGCTGATGTACTACACCCTCGGCCAGCGCCGGGGCCTGGGCATCGGCGGCGGCGGCAACGGCCAGCGCTGGTTCGTGGTGCGCAAGGACCTGGCGAACAACCGCCTGGTGGTCAGCCAGGGCGAGGACGATATGCTGTACAGCCCCCGGGCCGAGGGCACGGATCTGACCTGGCTGGCCGGACACCCGCCGGTTCAGGAGGGCGAGACACTGCGCTGCCAGGTGCGCCTGCGCCACCGCCAGCCGCTGCAAGGCTGCCGGCTGACGCTGCGGGGCGACCGCGCGCTGATGGAATTCGACGCGCCCCAGCGCGCCGTCACGCCGGGCCAGTCCGCCGTGTTCTACAGCGACCGGGTGTGCCTGGGCGGGGCGATCATCGACGTAAATAATGTGGAATAAGGTCTTGTTACAGACCCGCATTCCGTGTTATAATGGTATATGGTTGGATAGATTACGCAGGGAGGCCGTTTTATGAATTCCAAAAGCAAGATCTGGCAGATTGTGCTGCTGGCGCTGCTGGTGCTCGCCATCGCCGTGATACTGTTCTTCAACAACAAGCTGAACGCCAGCAAGGAGACGCTCTCCACCACCATGGCGCAGCTGACCGAGGAACAGCAGAACGCCGCGTCGCTGCAGGCCGATCTGGACGCCACCAAGGCCGATTATCAGCAGGTCAGCGAGCAGCTGGACCAGGAAAAGGCCAAGACGGTGCAGCTGGACATCGAAGTGGCGGACGGCAAGGCGGCCGCCGAGCAGCTGCAGAACGACCTCACCGCCGCCAACGCGCAGGTCACCGAGCTGCAGACCGCGGCCACCGAGCGCGAGGCGAAGATCACCGAGATGGAGACCGCCGCGAAGGACAGCGAGACGAAGATCACAGAGCTTGAGACCGCGGCCACCGAGCGCGAGGCGAAGATCACAGAGCTGGAGACCGCCGCGAAGGACAGCGCGGCGAAGATCACCGAGTTGACCACCGCCGCCGAGAGCAGCGACGCGAAGATCACGGAGCTTGAGACCGCCGCGAAGGACAGCGCGGCGAAGATCGCCGAGCTGACCACCGCCGCCGAGGGCAGCGTGGCCAGGATCACCGAGCTTGAAACCGCCGCCGCCGAGCGCGAGGCGAAGATCACGGAGCTTGAGACCGCCGCCGCCGCGCGGGAGGCCCTCATCGAGAGCCTGAGCGCCGTCGCGCAGCCCGAGGCGGGCAAGGACGATAAGCCCGAGGCGGGCAAGGACGAGCAGCCCGAGGCGGGCAAGGACGAACAGCCCGAGGCGGGCAAGGACGAGCAGCCCGAGGCGGGCAAGGACGAACAGCCCAAGGCGGGCAAGGACGAGCAGCCCGAGGCGGGCAAGGACGAGCAGCCCGAAGCCGGTAAGGAAGAGAAGCCCGAGGCGGGCAAGGATGAGCAGCCCGAGACTGGTAAGGACGAGCAGCCCGAGGCGGGCAAGGACGAGCAGCCCGAGCCCAGGCAGCCTGTGCTGGACCGCGAGACCCTGACCGACACTATGGCCAGCATCGAGAGCGCCATCGTGGAGGTCGCCGGGATGCAGGCCGTCGGCCAGGCCGAGGACGTGGATCTGGACGCGATTCGCCAGAAGCTCTCCGAGGTGGCCGAGGACACCGACCTGACGGACGAGGCCCAGGCCGAGACCATCGTGGCCATCCGGGAGCAGCTGGAGGGCATACTGGCCGAAGAGAAGGGCGAGGAGAAGCCCGTCGATGCCGAAGCGGAGGCCGCCGCGGTTCAGGCCCGATTGGAGGCTGCCGAGGCCGAGGTGGAGCAGCTGTCCAACCGGCTGGCCGCGAAGCTGGCCGAGGTCGATACCCTGAGCGGCGCCATCGAGGAGATGAGCACCCAGGCCGGCGCGGACGCCGCGAAGATCGAGGCGCTGCAGCAGCAGCTGACCGTCGCCGAGGCCGACGCCCAGGCCCAGCGGGACGCGCTGGCCGAGGCCCAGACCGGCTTCGAGGCGGCGCTGGCCGAGGCCCAGAGCGCCTACGACACGGCGCTGGCCGACGCCCAGACCGCCCACGAAAAGGAACTGGCGGACGCCCAGATGGCCCACGAGCAGGCGCTGGCCGACGCCCAGACCGCCCATGAAAAGGAAATGAGCGACGCCCAGACCGCCTACGAGACGGCGCTGGCCGACGCGCAGTCTGCCCACGAGCAGGAGATGGCCGACACCCAGGCCGACTACGAGCAGCAGCTGTCCGCGGCGAACGCCTACAAGGTGGACCACGTGCCCGCCACCGGCGAGGCGCACCTGTCCACCGCGGTGGACAACGCCATCGAGGTGGAGGCCGACGGCGTCACCGCCACCTGGCAGTACGCCAACAACGACCTCAGCGGCAACGCCGCCACCATCGTGCTGGTGCTGGACGACGAGACGATCTACACCTCCGGCCCGCTGAAGCCGGGCGAGACCATCGAGGGCATCGTGCTGGACAAGCCCCTGAGCGCCGGCACGCATCAGGCCGTGGCCATCACCACCGTGTACGACAAGGCCGGCGAGCCCCAGCTGACCAGCCGCATCCCCGTGACCATCAACGTGGCGGGATAAACAGGCGCTTCACGTTTTCCCGAGGGGTACCCCTCTCAGGCGCTGCGCGCCAGCTCTCCCCGTCACCGGGGCGAGCCAAGGCTGCCGCGCGTGTGCGCTGACGTCGAACCCCGCGCTTATCCCCCTTGCCTCGCCCCCGTGAGGGGGAGAGGTGCCCGAAGGGCGGAGAGGGGCCTCCCACAAGCTTCCGTAATGCGCCCAAACAGAATGATCAAATGACTGCCTCAGAGCACATGTGCGCTTTGAGGCAGCCTCTTTTGATTTGCAATTCACGGCCCGATGTGGTATGATGGTACGGACAAAACCTACCGGAGGTGTCATCAATGCCGAACTCCGACGCGGTGCCATCGGCGCTGGCCGATTTCTTCGCGGCCCATCCCCGGGCGGCGCTGGCCTTCTCCGGCGGCACGGACAGCGCATTCCTGCTGTACGCGGCCATGGCCTGCGGCTGCGACGTGCGGGCCTATTACGCCCGCTCGGCCTTCCAGCCGGAATTCGAGCGGCGGGACGCGCTGCGCCTGGCGGCGCAGCTGGGCGCGCCGCTTATCGAGGTGCCCCTGGACGTGCTGGCGGTGGAGGACGTGCGGCGAAACCCGGAGAACCGCTGCTATCACTGCAAGCGGGCCATATTCACCGCGCTCATCGAGGCCGCCCGGGCGGACGGGTATGCCGAGATCATGGACGGCACCAACGCCTCGGACGACGCGGGGGACCGCCCCGGCATGCGGGCGCTGACGGAGCTGTCGGTGCTGTCGCCGCTGCGGCTGTGCGGCATCGACAAGGCGGCGGTGCGCGCGCACTCCCGCCGGGCCGCTCTGTTCACCGCCGACAAGCCGGCCTACGCCTGTCTGGCCACGCGCGTTCCCGCCGGGACCCCCATCGACGCCGCCACGCTGCGCCGGGTGGAGGCCGCGGAGGCCGCGCTGTTTGACATGGGCTTTGCGGATTTTCGCGTGCGGGTGTTCCACGGCGCGGCGCGGCTGCAACTGCCCGCGGCGCAGCTGGCGCGGGCCGTGGCCGAGCGGCAGGCCATACGCGCGGCGCTGTCGCCAGGCTTTGACACCGTGCTGCTGGACCTGAAGGACCGGGGATAGGAGAGGGCATACATGGAAAGGGAACGGATGCTGGACGCGCTGCGCGCCGTCCGGGACGGCGATATGACGCCGGAGGCGGCGCTGGAGCTGTTGGCGAAGGCCCCCTACGAGGACATCGGCTTTGCCCGGATCGACCACCACCGCCGGCTGCGCAACGGCAACAGCGAGGTGATCTACGGCGCGGGCAAGACCGCCGGACAGATCGCCCAGATCGCCGCGCGCATGGCGGCCGCGGGCAGCGAGAACATACTGATCACCCGCCTGGACGCCGAAAAGGCCGCGGAGGTGGAGAAGGCCGTGCCGCTGTTCTACGACGCCGTGGCCCGGGTGGGCGTCGCCAACCGCGCGGCGCATGCGCTGGTGGGCCACGTGGTGGTGGCCTCCGGCGGCACCAGCGACTTGCCGGTGTGCGAGGAGGCGGCGCTGACCGCCGAGACCCTGGGAAGCCGGGTCACCCGGCTGTACGACGTGGGCGTGGCGGGGCTGCACCGGCTGCTGGCCAGCCTGGACGAGCTGCGCGCCGCCCGGGTGGTGGTGGCCGTGGCGGGCATGGAGGGCGCGCTGGCCAGCGTGGTGGGCGGCCTGGTGGATTGCCCGGTCATCGCCGTGCCCACCTCGGTGGGCTACGGGGCGTCCTTCGGCGGCATCTCCGCGCTGCTGTCCATGCTGAACGCCTGCGCCAGCGGCGTCAGCGTGGTGAACATCGACAACGGCTTCGGCGCCGGCTACCTGGCCAACCGCATCAACCGCATGCAGGGCATAGAATGAGTCACAGACTCTTAGCTTCCCCGTCGCAACGGGGAAGTACCCGCGAAGCGGGGGATAGGGCACCCCGGACGAACCGCCGCGCACGGCGATACGTACAGGCCCCCCACCCCCGCAAGCGGTCTCCCTCCCCGCCTGCGGGCAGGGAGGCACGAATAGCTTCCCCGTCGCAACGGGGAAGTACCCGCGAAGCGGGGGATAGGGCACCCCAACCGCTGGGGACAGCTCTCCCGACTTACATCGGCGGCATACAGCCGCAGGAGGAAAACGGATGAAGACGCTATACATCGAGTGCAACATGGGCGCGGCGGGGGACATGCTGATGGCCGCGCTGTCCGATCTGATCGACGACCCCCGGGCCTTTATCGACCGCATGAACGCCCTGGGCCTGCCGGGGGTGCGCCTGGACCGCCATCCCTCCGAGAAGTGCGGCGTCACGGGCACCCACATCGCCGTGACCGTCGACGGCGAGGAGGAGCATTCTGAGGACGTGCATGAACACGGAGAGGGAACAGGGGATGAAGAGGGAACAGGGAACAGGGAACAGGGAACAGGGGAGGAAGAGGGAACAGGGAACAGGGAACAGGGAACAGGGGAGGAGGCGTGCCCGGGCCACGACCACGCTCATCCCCACGACCATGATCATCCCCACGACCATGATCACTACCAAAACTCCACTCTCCACTCTTCACTCTCCACTCTCGACTCCAACTCCACTCTCCACTCTCCACTCTCCACTCTCGACCATCCCCATCCCCATCACCACCACGCCACGCTGTCGGACATCCATGCCATCATCTCCGCGCTGCCGGTGCCGGAGGCGGTGCGGGCGGACGCCAACGCGGTGTACGCGCTGATCGCGGACGCGGAGGCCCGGGTGCACGGCCATCCCGTCGACCAGGTCCACTTCCACGAGGTGGGCGCGCTGGACGCCGTCGCCGACGTGGTGGGCGTGTGCATGCTGATGCACGAGATCGCGCCGGAGCGGGTGGTGGTGTCGCCGGTGCACGTGGGCTGCGGCGAGGTGCGGTGCGCCCACGGGGTGCTGCCGGTGCCGGCCCCGGCCACGGCGCTGCTGCTGGAGGGCCTGCCGATCTACGGCGGCGCGATACGCGGCGAGCTGTGCACGCCCACCGGCGCGGCGTTGCTGCGCCACTTCGCGGACGCCTTCGGCGACATGCCGGTGATGACCCTGCGCAGGACGGGCTGCGGCATGGGCGCCAAGGACTTCGAGTGGACCAACTGCGTGCGGGCGATGCTGGGCGACACCGCCGACGCGACCGACTCTGCGGCGGAGCTGAGCTGCAACCTGGACGACATGACCGGCGAGGAGATCGGCCACGCCGTGAACGCGCTGCGCCAGGCCGGGGCGCTGGACGTCTGGACCCAGCCCATCCAGATGAAGAAGGATAGGCCGGGCACGCTGCTGAGCGTGCTGTGCCCGCCCGAGCGGGAATCGGAGTTCGCCGCGCTGCTGCTGAAGCACACCGCCACCATCGGCGTGCGCGCCCGTTTGGTGCGCCGCTACACGCTGCGGCGCGAGGCCGTCACGCTGGACAGCCCCTGGGGCGCGGTGCGCGGCAAGCGTTCCCACGGCTTCGGCGTGGACCGGGTCAAGCCCGAGTTTGACGACGTGGCCGCCATCGCGGACCGGGAGGGCCTGACGCCGCGCCAGGTCATCGACCGCCTGAACAAATAGAGGAGGCACTGCCATGGACATCGGAAATTCCAACCGCATCAGCCGGGAATACATCGATTCGCTGCGCGTCGAGACGCGCTACCTGGACGCCGTCTGCCCGACCATCAACTTTGAGCTGTACGGCGAGCGCTTTGCCTCGCCGGTCATGACGGCGGCGCTTTCCCACCTGGACCACTTCATGTTCGAGGGCGCGGCGCTGGCGCTGGCCCAGGGCGCGGCGGCCGCCGGCGCGGTGCTGTGGTACGGCATGGCGGGGGAGGACGAGATCGACCGCCTGGCGGACACCGGCGCCCGCATGATCGAGATCATCAAGCCCTACCGCGACCGGGAGGCCATCTACCGAAAGCTGCGCCATGCCGAGGCCCGGGGGCTGCTGGCCGTGGGGGTGGACATCGACCACGCCTTCGGCCCGGAGGGCGGCCTGGACGTGGTGGGGGAGGACGTGATGTTCCCCCTGACCACCGAGGAGCTGCGCCAGCTGTGCGCCGCCACCCGTCTGCCGCTGATCGTGAAGGGCGTGCTCAGCGCCCGGGACGCCGACAAGTGCCTGGCCGCGGGGGCCCGGGGCCTGGTGCTCTCGCACCACAACAACCGCATCGAATACGCGCTGCCGCCGCTGGCGCTGCTGCCGGAGATCGCCGCCCTGGCGGGGGACACGCCCCTGTTCGTGGACTGCGAGCTTCGCACCGGCATGGATGCCTTCAAGGCCCTGGCCCTCGGCGCGAAGGGCGCGTGCATCGGCCGCCCGCTGATGACCGCCATCAAGCAGGGCGGCGCGGACGGCGTGCGGGACTACCTGCTGAAGGCCAACGGCGAGCTGAAAAAGGCCATGGCCTTCACCGGCTGCCCGGACCTCAATCACATCGACCCGACGATCATACGCAGAGTGTAGACCGAAAATGAGATAGGGGACGGTTCCTTGTCTCACTTTTTAAGTGAGACAAGGAACCGTCCCCTATCTCATTTGCATTGTTTTAAATTCGTTCATAAATCATCGGATGTTTGTTTATTGACTTTGACACCGGGGAAATCTATAATGATCGCGTCGGTTGGGAGAGCGAGCCCGGCCGGACGAAAACCATCGAAAAATCGCTTCGAAAGGAGAAGATAGATTATGAAGACCATGAGGAAAAATCACAATCGCGGCGGCGCGACGCTGCTGATGTCTCTGGTGCTGGTGTGCGCGCTGGCCATCGGCGGCGCGTTCGCGCTTGGCAATGGCGCGGTGAACCGCGCGGCCTCCGCCGAGACGGCGCAGCCGGAGGCGGCCGCCCCCACCGTGGACGACAGCCCCGCCATCTACGTGGCCCAGAAGAACGCCCAATCCGTGGTGGGCATCATCACCAACACCGAGGGCTGGAGCCGCAGCACCGGCGTTCAGAACACCATGGTGTCCCAGGGCAGCGGCGTGGTGATCGCCGAGGGTGGCTACGTGCTGACCAACAACCACGTGATCGAGGACGGCAGCGCCTTCCAGGTATTGCTGCCCGACGGTGAAAAGGTCGACGCCACGCTGGTGGGCGCGGATCCCGCGATGGACCTGGCCGTGCTGAAGGTCACCGAGAAGGCCGACACGCTGGTGCCCGTGACCATCGGCGCCTCCGAGAGCCTGCCGGTGGGCAGCACCGTCATCGCCATCGGCAACCCCGGCGGCGAGATCCTGGCCAACACCGTCACCCGCGGCATCATCTCCGCGCTGGAGCGCACGAGCATGAGCGGTAGCAACACCACCCGCAACGTCAACTACATCCAGCACGACGCGCCCATCAACAGCGGCAACTCCGGCGGCGGCCTGTTCGACTACCAGGGCAACCTGATCGGCATCAACACGCTGAAGTACCGCGGCAGCTACTACTCCAGCGGCAGCTACGAGGGCCTGGGCTTCGCCATCCCGATTGAGACGGCCTACCCGATCGCCCAGCAGCTGATCGAGCACGGCAAGGTGATCCGTCCGCAGATCGGTGTGACCGTGCGCGACCAGGAGGGCCCGGACGAGCCCATGAACGAGTACGCCCCCGCCAGCGTGTGCATCACCGGCGTCAACGAGGGCAGCGCGGGCCAGGCGGCCGGCCTGAAGCAGTTCGACTTCATCACCGCCGTGAACGGCCAGCGCGTGACCTCCAGGCGCGAGCTGACCACCATACTGGACACCTTCAAGCCCGGCGACACCGTCACGCTGACCATCGTGCGCTACAACAACGTGCAGACGTACAACAATAACAACTACGACAGCTACTTCAGCAGCCCCTTCGGCTACGGCTTCCCCTTCGGCAGCTACGGCTTCAGCTACGGCTACGGCTATGGCAACAACGGCAACGGGAACAATGGCAACGGGAACAATGGCAACGGCAACGACGGCAACAACGGCAATACCTACAGCTACTACAGCGGCGATGTGTCCGTCGGCGGCGGCTTCACCACCTTCGACGTGGAAGTGACGCTGGAAGAAAAGGAATAATACCGCAAACCCAAAACCGGCCCCGCGCTCCGTCTGGAGCGCGGGGCCTTGTGGATTTTGGACGGCTACGCCATCTGGAATTCGGCGTACAGCGCCTCCCGATAGGCCGCGTCCTCCATGGCCTTCAGCGCGTCCGCGCCGCGGCCCTGCGCCAG
>CACYTF010000073.1 GCA_902777335.1 uncultured Eubacteriales bacterium | reverse complement strand
CCGGACAGCGTCCGTCCGGCGGCATGGGCGGCCCGCGCGGCGGCTTCGGCGGCGGCGCGCGGCCCGGCTTCGGCCGCAAGGGGCCGGAGCTGACGCCCTCCGTGGAGAAGGAGCGGGTGTCCAACTACGACCCCAACAAGAAGCAGTACGTGCGCCAGAACGACCCGGAGCGCAACCGCAGCACGGGCCGCGCCGCGGCGCGCCAGAGGGGCGGCGCCGCCAACCTGAACAACTACGACGACGAGTTCGTGCGCAACCGCAAGAAGCGCAAGGCGTCGCAGCAGAAGGCCGCCATCCCCACGGTGAAGATCGAAAAGGCCTTCATGACCGCCGAGACCATCACCGTGCGCGACCTGTCCGAGCGCATCGGCAAGCCCGCCGGCGAGATCATCAAGAAGCTGATGATGCTGGGCATCATCGCCACCATCAACAACGAGCTGGACTTCGATACTGCCACGCTTGTGGCCCAGGAGTTCGGCGTGGAGCTGGAGATGAAGCTGGCGGAGACCGCCGAGGACGCCCTGGAGAAGGAGGACGTGGAGGACCCACGTCGACCACGGCAAGACCTCGCTGCTGGACTACATCCGCAAGACCCGCGTGACCGCGGGCGAGGCGGGCGGCATCACCCAGCACATCGGCGCGTACACCGTGGACCTGGACGGCAGGAAGATCACCTTCCTGGATACCCCCGGCCACGAGGCCTTTACCTCCATGCGCCTCAGAGGCGCGCAGGCCACGGACATCGCCGTGCTGGTGGTGGCCGCGGACGACGGCGTCATGCCCCAGACCATCGAGGCCATCAACCACGCCAAGTCGGCCGGCGTCGAGATCATCGTGGCCATCAACAAGATGGACAAGCCCGCCGCCAACCCCGACCACGTGAAGCAGCAGCTGACCGAGTACGAGCTGGTGACCACCGAGTGGGGCGGCAGCACCGAGATGGTGCCCGTGTCCGCCGTCACCGGCCAGGGCATCGACGATCTGCTGGAGACCATACTGCTCACCGCCGACGTGAACGATTACCGCGCCAACCCGAACCGCAAGGCCCGCGGCATCATCATCGAGGCCAAGCTGGACAAGGGCCGCGGCCCGGTGGCCACGGTGCTGGTGAAGAACGGCACCCTGAACATCGGCGACGCCATCGTCGCCGGCACGGCCTACGGCCACGTGCGCGCCATGGTGAACGACCGCGGCGAGCGCGTGAAGAGCGCCGGTCCCTCCGAGCCGGTGGAGGTCATCGGCTTCAACGACGTGCCCGACGCGGGCGACCAGATCACCGCGGTGGACGACGAGAAGCTGTCCCGCCAGGTGGCCGAGGAGCGCAAGGACAAGCTGCGCGCCGCCCTGGTCAAGACCCAGACCAAGACCACGCTGGACGACCTGTTCAACCAGATCTCCGCCGGCGAGGTCAAGGACCTGAACATCATCATCAAGGCCGACGTGCAGGGCTCCGTCGAGGCGGTGCGCCAGAGCCTGGAGAAGCTGTCCAACGACGAGGTGCGCGTGCGCTGCATCCACGGCGCGGTGGGCGCGATCAACGAATCCGACACGCTGCTGGCCTCCACGGCCAACGCCATCATCGTGGGCTTCAACGTCCGCCCGGACAACAATGCCCGGGACATGGCCGAGCGCGAGAAGATCGACATTCGCCTGTACCGCGTGATCTACCAGGCCATCGAAGACGTCGAGGCCGCCATGAAGGGCATGCTGGCCCCGAAGTTCAAGGAGGTCCTGCTGGGCCACGCCAGCGTGCGGCAGACCTTCAAGGTCTCCGGCGTGGGCACCATCGCCGGCTCCTACGTCACCGACGGCAAGATCGCCCGCAACGCCCAGATCCGCCTGCTGCGCGACAACATCGTGATCCACGAGGGCAAGATCGACTCCCTGAAGCGCTTCAAGGACGACGCCAAGGAAGTCAACACCGGCTACGAGTGCGGCATCGGCATCGAGAACTACAACGACATCAAGGAGAACGACGTCATCGAGTGCTTCGTGATGGAGGAAATAGAAAGGTAATACCCCTCACACACGTTTCGGGGGCGCCTCCAGG
The DNA here is from genome assembly GCA_902777335.1 of uncultured Eubacteriales bacterium. Taxonomy (GTDB): domain Bacteria; phylum Bacillota; class Clostridia; order Christensenellales; family Aristaeellaceae; genus UBA2862. The sequence goes on along the minus strand of CACYTF010000073.1, from coordinate 13,872 downwards.
CGCCCCCTGAAACGTGTGAGGGTATCAATGGAGGACAACATGCCATCATTTGACCGTATCGACCGCATCTCACAGGAGGTGCACAAGGCGATCGACGCCATCATACGCGACGATCTGAACGACCCGCGCATCGGCGGCACCTGGTCCATCGTGCGCTGCGAGGTCACCCGCGACCTGCGCTACTGCAAGGTGCGGGTCAGCATACTGGAGGAGGATTTGCGCAAGGACATGATGACGGCGCTGAAGAAGGCCTCCGGCTTCATACGACGGGAACTGGGCCGCCGGGTGGACCTGCGCTACGTGCCGGAGATACTGTTCGAGCTGGACACCAACATCGAATACGCCGCCCACATCAACCAGCTGCTGAAGGAGCAGCACACCCATGAGCAAAAGAGTGACGATTGAGGCGCTGGCCGACTGGCTGAAGCGGCGGGACGACGTGGTGCTGCTGGGCCACATATCGCCGGACGGCGACACCGTGGGCTCGAGCCTGGCCGTGTGGCATGCCCTGCGAAGCCTCGGAAAGCGCGCCGTGGTGTGCCTGCCGGAGGGCGTGCCGGGCATGTACGCGAACCTGCCCGGCGCGGATGTGGCGCGGACGCCGGAGGACGAGCTGCCCTTTGCGCCGAAGGCGGCGCTGGCGGTGGACGTGTCGGAGCGCGACCGGCTGGGCGAGGCGGGCGTCAGCCTGTTTGACGCCTGCCCGGAGCGGGCCGCCCTCGACCATCACCAGACCAACCCCGGCTTCGGACAGCTGTACGCGCTGGACGGCGAGGCCGCGGCGGCGGGCGAGATGGTCGTGGACCTGATCGCCGCGCTGGGCGTCCCCCTGAGCCGGGAGATGGCCCAGTGCCTGTTCGTGGCCATTTCCACCGACTGCGGCCACTTCAGCTACGCCAACACCCGCCCCGAGACCTTCCGCGCCGCGGCGCGCTGCGTCGAGGCGGGCATCGACATCGCCGCCATCACGGAGGGCCTGTACCGCACCCGCACCGAGGGCCGCACGCGGCTGTTGGGCCTGGTGCTGTCGGGCCTGGAGCGCTCATCGGACGGACGGCTGGCCTGGGCGCGGCTGACGGAGGACATGCTCCGCAAAGCCGGCGCGCGCCGGGAGGACAACGAGGGCATCGTGAACTACCTGCAGGAGATGGCGGGCGTGCGCCTGGCGGTGTTGGCCGAGCAGCGCGGCGCGACCACCAAGTTTTCCCTGCGCAGCAAGGCTCCGGTGAACGTGGCCCGGGACGTGGCTGCGCCGCTGGGCGGCGGCGGGCACGAGCTGGCCTCCGGCGTCACGCTGCAGCTGCCCCTGGAAGAAGCCCTGGAAAAGGTGCTGGCCCAGGCGCGGGCGGCCCTCGATCACACGGAAGAACGGGCGAAGCATCACCTATGAACGGATTTATCAACCTGAACAAGCCCACGGGCATCACCTCCTCCGACCTGGTGGTGTTCGTGCGCAAGAGCCTGCCCAAGGGCACGGCGGTGGGACACGGCGGCACGCTGGACCCAGAGGCCTCCGGCGTGCTGCCGGTTTGCGTGGGCTCGGCCACGCGGCTGTTCGACTACATCATCGACAAGCAGAAGGCCTACGTGGCCCGCATCCGCCTGGGCGTGGAGACGGACACCCAGGACGCCACGGGCCGGGTGGTGGCCGAGCGCCCCGTAGACGCGGGCGAGGCACAGCTCATGGCCGTGCTGCCCCGGTTCACCGGCGAGATCGAGCAGGTCCCGCCGATGTATTCCGCCATCAAGCGGGACGGGCGCAGGCTGTACCAGCTGGCCAGGAAGGGCGAGACCGTGGCCGTGGCGCCGCGCAAGTGCCGCGTGGACGGCATCGAATACCTGGGCGCGGAGCCGGGCGACACCTATTTGCTTAAAATCACCTGCGGCAAGGGTGTGTACATCCGCACGCTGTGCCACGACATCGGCCGGGCGCTGGGCTGCGGCGCGCACATGCAATCGCTGGAGCGGGTCGCGGCGGGGATCTTCCGGATCGAGGACGCGCTGACGCCCGCTCAGGTGGACGCCCTCGCTGCCCAAGGGCGGCTGGAGGAAGCGCTGATCCCGCTGGACGCGCCGCTGGGGCACCTGCCCGCGGTGCGGGTGGGGGAGAAGTGCCGCCACGCGGTGCTGAACGGCAACCCGCTGCGCGCCGCCTGGCTGGACGCGCCCGCCCCCGCGGCGGACGCGGTGCGGGTGTACCTGAACGACGCGTTCGCCGGCATCGGCGCGCCGCAGCCCAGCGGCGACGTGAAGTTCAAGGCCATGCTGTACAGAACGGGGGACGGCGCATGAACATCATCCGCGATATGTCCGAATTCACGGGCCGGTCCGCGGTGGCGGCGCTGGGCATGTTCGACGGCGTGCACATCGGCCACCAGGCGCTGATCCGCCGGGCCGTGGCGCTGGCGCGGGAGCTGGACGCCGAGTGCGTGGTCTGCACCTTCGACCGGCATCCGCTGTCGGTGCTGTGCCCGGAGAAGGCCCCCGTGCCGCTGCTTCCGCTGGAGGGAAATCTCAAAAAGTTCGAGGCCCTCGGCGCCGGCTGGGCGCTGGTGCAGGCCTTCACCCCGCAGTACGGCGCGACCGAGCCCGAGGCGTTTTTGCGGGCGCTGGTCGAGGGCCTGCGCGCCGCGGCCATCGTCACCGGCGAGAACTACACCTTCGGCGCCAGGGGCCGGGGCGACGCCGCGCTGATCCGGGAGATGGCCGGTCCCCTCGGCTATCGCGCTGAGATCGTCCCCCCGGTGATGGACGGCGACGTGATGTGCTCGTCCACGCGGATTCGTGAACTGTTGAAGATAGGGGAGCTGGAGCACGCCAAGAGGTTGATGGAGATAGCGCAAACGCGACGGGACGATTGACATGCCGTCGCGTTTGCGATACAATAGAGGCGTTGGGAGGTGGCACTGTGATCTATACGGTCGATGAGATCAGGCGCATTGCCGCGCCGATCGCCGCGCGCCACAAGGTCGAAAGGCTCGGCCTCTTCGGCTCGTATGCCCGAGGCAGCGCCACGGAGGACAGCGACGTTGATCTGCGCGTCGATTGCGGTGAGATCAACGATCTGTTCGGCATGGGCGCGCTCTACGTTGATTTGCAGGAGCAATTGAAAAAAACGCTGGACCTTGTGACGACGGAGGGCCTGGACGCCGACTTTCTGTCCAGAATTCGGAAGGATGAGGTGCTGTTGTATGAACGATAGAGACAAATCCATTCTCCAGCACATCCTGCGTTACTGCGATGAGGTCGAGGAGACGCTCCGGCTGTTTGGCGCGTCAGAGGAAACCTTCAGGGAGAGCTTTGTGTTCAGAAACGCGGTGAGCATGCCCATCATGCAAATCGGAGAATTGGCAACAAGATTGACAGATGACTTCATTGAAGAAACGACGGATATTCCGTGGAAGGCCATCAAGGGCATGCGCACATTCTTTGCACATCAATATGGCAGCATGAACATTAACCTGATCTGGCAGACAGCCGTGGTCAGGATTCCGGAATTGCGGCAAAACTGCCAGCGGCTGTTGCAACACGAATCCGAGCAATCTTGAGATGACATTCGAGAATCGATTACTGTTCAGTGTCTCCCAGAAAGAAGGGATTGTCTTAAAACACGTGTTGCATGCGTGAAACATGTGTAGGGGCGGCCAATGGCCACCCGCCCGGGTACGATACGCTTCGTACCACTCGGCTGGCGGCGCATCGCCGCCCCTACAGCATGTACAACCTTGAACTCTCGTTCGTTTTGAAACAGCCCCTTTGAACTTTGAGTAACGATAATCGTTATGTGATAGCGTGTCAGGTTTTTCGAATATAGATTGTAACGCCGAAGATACTGGGGTATCGTTTTCACCAACTATCTGTTATGGAATGGGGAAAACTGGAAAAGAATGGATGGAGAACGCAGAAAGTCGTGCTTATGCGACTATTAGCTTGGCGTTGGATTATATGATCTCTTTCAATGATCGAACTCCTGATTTTACTCCGAATATGTTTGAAACAAGTTATATTGGTAAAACAGGACTGGATTTGGTTGTGATATACAAGTCTGACTTGACAACAGACCGATTGGCTGTTATCTTTAGGCCTATCACAGGCGAAGCGAGTTATCTAATACTTGAAAATATACCGACTGATACACAAGCAGATTATATGATGCAAACGGTGTGCGTCGATGGGTACTATAAAAATGATATTGAAGATATTTACATGGTATATAATGATATAAGTAATGCACTTGGACTATAATACAATAGTGAATACGCTAGCCGTGCTTGGACTTCCTAAGCACGGTTTATTTGTGAGTTATAATATCAGCATATTGCGCTATTATCTTCCCCTGATCCACTCTTTATGTTCACAATAGGAAGGCAATCTGATACTAACCGTATAAAGAGTCCCTTTCAGTGAAACAGGGCTGGCTGTTGGCTAGATGGATGAGCTTGTTTTCTCGAAGCCTCAGAATGCAAGGTAAAAACCATACCAACCTTAAGTTTTCGATAAATCCAGTGTGATGCCGTTTACAAGCCAAAGCGCTTGTGGTACAATACAATTTGTGGCAATGCGGGCAAAGCCCGGTTGACCGCAGCACCGTTTGCCTGGTCCGCCGAGGACTCCGACGGCTCACCCGGCTTGCGGCATATTGAAAGAGGAGGCATACCCATGGAGATCAACAAGAAGGAAATCATGGAGACCTACGCCCGCCACGAGGGCGACACCGGCTCCCCCGAGGTGCAGATCGCGCTGCTGACCGCGCGCATCAACCACCTGAACGAGCACCTGAAGGTGCACAAGAAGGACCACCACTCCCGTCGCGGCCTGCTGCTGATGGTCGGCCAGCGCCGCGGTCTGCTGGACTACCTGAAGAGCACCGACATCGAGGCCTATCGTGCCCTGATCGCCAAGCTGGGCCTGCGCAAGTAAGCCCAAGGGCACCGGTAAACGACCTGACTCTTCGCGCCGCCGCTTCGGCTTGCCGAGCGGCGGCGCTGTGCGGATTGCCGGATGTGGAGTCGCCGGTATTTCGCTGCGTGAAACCGCGGTGTGCGGACGCCAGGGTGCGGGGAATCGCCCGCAAGCGCGCGTCTGGACATCGCGGTTATGAGGGAACAGGGAACAGGGAACAGGGAACAGAGAACAGGGAACAGGGAACAGGGTACAGGGAACAGGGTACAGGGAACAGGGAACAGGGTACAGGGAACAGGGTACAGGGTACAGGAGATACGGTTCCCGCACTATCATTGGTTTCAATAGAATTATCATAGAGAGAACACCCAAGGAGGGCAATGTAATGTTCAAGAGCTACAGCATGGAGCTGGGCGGACGCACGCTCACGCTCGAATTCGGCAAGTATGCCGAGCAAGCCAGCGGCGCCACCTTTGTGCGCTATGGCGACACCTGCGTGCTGGTCACCGCCACGGTGGCCGACGCCCCGCGCCCGGGCATCGATTTCTTCCCGCTGAGCGTGGATTTTGAAGAGAAGCTGTATTCCGTGGGCCACATCCCCGGTTCCTGGAACCGCCGCGAGGGCCGCCCGGCGGAGAAGGCCATACTGACCTGCCGCCTGATCGACCGGCCCCTGCGCCCCCTGTTCCCCAAGGGCATGCGCCACGACGTGTCCGTCGTGTGCACCGTGATGTCCGTGGAGCAGGACAACATCCCCGACATTCCCGCCATGATCGGCGCGTCCGCCGCGCTGGCCACCAGCCAGATCCCGTGGGCGGGCCCCATCGGCGCGGTGAACATCGGCTACGTGGACGGCGAGTACGTGGTGAACCCCACCGTCGAGCAGCGCGAGGTCAGCCTGATGAACCTGACGGTGGCCGGCACCTCCGAGGCCGTGCTGATGGTGGAGGCCGGCGCGAAGGAGGTCTCCGAGGAGGTCATGCTGGGCGCGATACTGTTCGCCCACGAAGAGATCAAGAAGATCGTCGCCTTCATCAACGACATCGTCGCCGAGATCGGCAAGGAGAAGAAGGAGTTCCCGCTGTCCCTGCCGGGCGACGACGTGAAGGCCGCCGTGCGCGAGTACGCGCTTGAGAAGGTCGAGTGGATGTTTGAGACCTTCGACCGCTCCGAGCGCAACGCCCGCGAGGAGCAGGTGAAGGCCGAGGTCGCCGAGCACTTCGCCGAGGCATTCGAGGGCCGCGAGCAGGAGGTCGCCGACGCGCTGTACAACGTGCAGAAGGAAGTCATGCGCCGCCACATCATCGACAAGGGCGTGCGCCCCGACGGCCGCAAGCTCACCGAGGTCCGCCCCATCTGGTGCGAGGTCGGCGTGCTGCCCCGTCCCCACGGCTCCGGCGTGTTCACCCGCGGCCAGACCCAGGTCATGACCGTGGCCACGCTGGCCCCGGTGTCCGAGCAGCAGATCATCGACGGCATCGGCACCGAGGACCGCAAGCGCTACATGCACCACTACAACTTCCCGGGCTATTCCACCGGCGAAGCCAAGCCCGCCCGCAGCCCGGGCCGCCGCGAGATCGGCCACGGCGCGCTGGCCGAGCGCGCGCTGCTGCCGATGATCCCCCCGGTGGAGGAGTTCCCGTACTGCCTGCGCCTGGTCAGCGAGGTCATGAGCTCCAACGGCTCCACCTCCCAGGCCTCCGTGTGCGGCAGCACCCTGGCCCTGATGGACGCGGGCGTGCCGATCAAGCGCCCCGTGGCCGGCGTGGCCATGGGCCTGATCAAGGACGTTGAGAACACCGGCAAGGTGGCCGTGCTGACCGACATCCAGGGCCTGGAGGACTTCCTGGGCGACATGGACTTCAAGGTGGCCGGCACCGCCCAGGGCATCACCGCCATCCAGATGGACATCAAGATCAAGGGCATCGACGAGGCCATACTGCGCCAGGCGCTGGCCCAGGCCTACGACGGCCGCATGCACATACTGGGCAAGATGCTGGAGGTGCTGCCCGCCCCGCGCGAGAGCCTTAGCAAGTACGCGCCCAAGATCGTCCACTTCTTCATCAACCCGGAGAAGATCGGCGAGGTCGTCGGCCCCCGCGGCAAGACCATCAACAAGATCATCGAGGAGACCGGCGTCAAGATCGACATCGATGACGACGGCAGCGTGTTCATCGCCACCGAGAACGACGAGGCGGCCAAGCGCGCCCGTCAGATCATCGAGGGCATCGCGAAGGATCCCCAGGTGGGCGACGTGTACACCGGCAAGGTCGTGCGCATCATGACCTTCGGCGCGTTCGTGGAGTTCGCGCCCGGCAAGGACGGCCTGATCCACATCTCCAAGCTGGCCAACGAGCGCGTGGAGAAGGTGGAGGACGTCGTGAACATCGGCGACACGCTGGAGGTCCGCATCGGCGAGATCGACGACCAGGGCCGCATCAACCTGGTGCGCAACGACATCGTCTACGACGACGATTCCATGCCCGTGCGCCGTCCTCCGCGTCGCGATGGCGACCGGGGCGAGCGCCGCGGCGGCGACCGCGACCGCAGGCCACGCCGCAGGGACTGATACGATTGAACAATAGGATGGATGGGCATACTTGGTATGCCCATCCGTTCGCTATGTCCTGTGAAGGAGGCAAACCATGTCCGCCAACATGACCGTGCCCTGTGACAACGGGCTCATCAACCTGCGCGTCGGCGCGATCATACTGAAGGACGGCAAGTTCCTGATGGCCGGGAACGCGCGGGACGCCTACCTCTACTCGGTGGGCGGGCGCATCCGCTTCGGCGAGACGGCGGAGGAGGCCGTGGTGCGCGAGGTGCGCGAGGAGACGGGCCGGGCGCTTGCGATCGACCGGCTGGGCTTTGTGCACGAGAACTACTTCTATGGCGACATCCCCGGGGTCAACGCCGGCAAACTGATCTACGAGGTGTCCTTCTACTTCTACATGAAGGTGCCGGAGGACTTCGAGCCCGTCGGCGAGAGCGCCACCGACGAGGGCCGCGTGCGCGAGACGATGCAGTGGGTGACCCCCGACGACCCCAGGACGATCTACCCGGAATTCTACCGCACGGAGCTCACGCGCCCGGTGCTGACGGTGAAGCACTTTGTGACGGACGAGCGCGGGGCCAGGGCATGAGCCACCCCGAAAAGTGGCGCGAGACGTGCGATCCCTTCGCCCTGCCCTATAGCCGCTTTCGCCCGCTGGAGATACTGGGGTATCCCCACGCGGGGAACGACGTGTTCCATGTGTTAGGCCTCTATCGCGGCGCGGAGGTCCGCGCGTACATCAAGGCGGCCCGGCAGAAGGGCAGCGCCATTGAAAACGAGGTGGCGCTCCTGAAGCGGCTGGACGCGCCCCTGTTTCCGAAGGTCATCGACTGGGGCTTCGAGGGGACGCCCTTCTCCGTGACGCTTGAACTGCCGGGGGAGCGGCTCTCCACGCTGCTGGGGGACAACGCGGACATGGCGTCCATGGCGTATCTGCCCCGGTATGGGCGCGCGCTGGCGGCGCTGCACCGGATGGCGATTCCGGCGTCGCCCGTCGCCGACCGGCGCTTTTTCCACGCCCCGGACGCGGCGACGCTGCGCCGGATGGATCTGGTCTTTTTGCAGGGTTACTTTGCCGATTGCCCCCGCCCGACGGTCGAGTGCTTCTGCCATGGGGATTTCCACTATGCCAATCTGCTGTGGCGCGACGGGGAAATCACCGGCATACTCGACTTTGAGCTTGCGGGGCTGGGGAACCGGGATTTTGACATCGCCTGGGCCCTGCTGCTGCGACCGGGGCAGCGGTTTCTCATGACCGAAGCGGAGCAGGCCGCCTTCCTGGACGGCTACGCCGCGCTGGGCGATTTTGACCTTTCTGCCGTTCGCCGCTGCATGGCGCAATGCTACGTCTACTTCCTGCAATTCAGCGGGAACGATCGCGCGTATTGCGATTATGTGCGGGGCTGGCTGGAAGCGTTGGTTTAGGGAGTAGGGAGTAGGGAGTAGGGAGTAGGGGCGGCGATGCGCCGCCCGCCCGGAGAGGGAACAGGGAACAGGGAACAGGGAACAGGGGACAGACCCACGCGTGTCATTGCGAGGAGGACCCGACGCAGGAGGGGCCGACGTGGCAATCCGGTCCCCGTGTGTAGGGGCGCCGATGCGGCGCCCGCTCCCCGGGTGAACAGGAAATAAAGGAGCGCACAGTATGACATTCGATCAAATCACACTGCCCAACGGGCTGCGGATCATCGGCGAGCGGATACCGCACTTCAGGTCCGTGTCGGTGGGCCTGTGGCTGGGCTCGGGCTCGCAGTACGAGGGCGACGGCGAGGGCGGCGTCAGCCACTTCCTGGAGCACATGGTGTTCAAGGGCACCGAGAAGCGCACGGCCCGGCAGATCGCCGAGGAGATGGACGCGGTGGGCGGCCAGCTGAACGCCTTCACCGCCAAGGAGTGCACCTGCTTCTACGCTAAGGTGGTGGACGAGCACCTGCCCCTGGCCATGGACGTGATCTGCGACCTGGCGACGCACCCGGCCTTTGACCCGGACGAGATGGCCAAGGAGAAGGGCGTGGTGATCGAGGAGATCGCCATGGCCGAGGACACCCCCGAGGACCTGGTGCACGAACTGATCATGCTGGCCCACTACGGCGACCAGGCCGTGTCCAGGCCGATCCTCGGCACCGAGCAGAGCGTCTCCGACTGTACGCGGGAGCGTCTGCACGGCTACTGGCACAGGATGTACCGGCCCCAGAACGCGGTGCTTGCCATCGCCGGCAACTACGATTGGAGCGCCGTGCTGGATATGGCCAACGCGCTGCTGGGCGGCTGGAAGGCCGAGGGGCTGGACCGCCTGCCCTGCGTGACCCGGCAGGCCCAACCCACGGTGGTCACCAAGGAGAAGGACATCGAGCAGGTGCACATCTGCCTGGGCTATCCGGCGCTGCCGATGGGGGATGACCGCAACTACAACATCGCCATATTCAACAGCGTGTTCGGCGGGGCCATGTCCTCCCGGCTGTTCCAGAAGATCCGCGAGGAGCTGGGCCTGGCCTACACCGTGTACAGCTACCCCAACGCCTATACCGACACCGGCATGCTGTCGGTGTACGCGGCCACCAGCCCCGATACCGCCGCCCAGGTCTACGACATGATTCTGGCCGAGGCCCGGGCCATCGCCGAGGGCGGCATGACCCCGCAGGAGTTCGCCATGGCCAGGGAGCAGCTGAAATCCGGCTACATCCTGGGGCTGGAGTCCACCTCCGCCCGCATGCAGTCCAACGGCCGCAGGCTTCTGCTGATGGACAGGACCCGCACCGAGACCGAGACCATCGACGCCATCAACGCCGTCGATTACGACGCCGCCAACGCGCTGATGAAGCGGCTGCTGACCGCGCCGCATTCCGTGGCCCTGGTGGGCAAGGGCGTGGAGGCGCTGGCGGAGAGGCTGAAAGTATAATAATGAATTGAGAACAACATAAGCGAGCGAAGGGGCTGTCAAGCGACGGTCCCTTTTGTTTGTCTGAACGGTCACGGCATTCGCCTGCACGATATTTCGCCCGCCGAATAGTATGGATGGGAGGAGGCGATGGCAATGGCGCGCAATTGCGGCTACGGCCCCAAAAACTGCGGCACGCGGACGACCGGCATACTGATGATGGTCGTGGGCGTGCTGATCTTTCTGATATTCGTGCCCCGGTGGGTGTGGACGTCGGCCCTGGGTGTGTGCCTGATCAGCGTGGGCTGGCTGATGTGGCGCTTCGGGGGAAGATAAGGACCTGAGAAATGCCGCCGGACGGCAAATCTCAGGTCCATCGATCCGACTGGTTCAGCAGATCAGCGGTTGCAGCGCGTCAAACAGGGCGTCGCAGTGGTTGGAATAGGCCTCGAGGACGATTGGCTTTGAGGTCTCGAGGCTGCAAACGCCGAGTATCGATTTTCCGTCCACGACGTAGCGCCCCTGCCTGAGCTGTATGGTGTAGGGAAAGCGGTTGGTGATGTTGACCAGCGTGCTGACGTGTTGCTGCGTGTGCAGGGTGATGTCCAGGGTCTTCACGGCCTCACCTCCAATCCCGTCGGTCTGTTCGGGCACATAATTAGATAATCTAATAATAACACAAACAAAATAATATGGCAAGTGCAAAAATTAACAAATACGGTGTTATTACAAAGTTTAATGAGGGTCAAACAACCCAATATGAATATTGCCCAAAAAGGTATTGACAAACGGAGCCGGGTCCATTATAATAACATATGAACAGATGATCATATGTTAGGAGGACTCAGGATGAACGAGAAAGTGGAGCGCTGCCTGGAGCAACACGTGCATCCCGAGCTGCTGGCCCATGTGAAGCTGGACATGCCGGACGTGGAGGACCTGTACGACCTGGCGGAGCTGTTCAAGGTGTTCGGGGACAGCACGCGCATACGCATACTGTACGTGCTGTTTGAATCGGAGATGTGCGTTTGCGACATCGCGGCGCTTCTGAACGTGTCCCAATCCGCCATATCCCACCAGCTTCGGGTGCTGAAGCAGGCGCGGCTGGTGCGCAACCGGCGCGACGGCAAGACGGTCTACTATTTCCTGGCGGACGACCACGTGCGCGCGATCATCGGCCAGGGCATGGATCACATCAAGGAATAAACGGAAAGAGAGGAATACGGCCATGAAGAAGAGCTACAAGATCGAAGTGGACTGCGCGAACTGCGCGAACCTGATGGAGGAAGCCGCCAAGAAGACCGAGGGCGTCGCGGACTGCACCGTGAGCTTTATGACGCTGAAGATGAAGGTGGAGTTTGCCGAAGGCGCCGACCCCGACGCGGTGATGAAGAACGTGCGCGCCAACTGCAAGAAGGTGGAGAGCGATTGCGAGGTTTTCATTTGAGGGAGTAGGCAGTAGGAAGTAGGGACACGAAAGAAGGCCATCTCATGACGACGAAGCAGAAGAAGCTCCTGGTGAGGATCATCGTGGCGGCGGTGTTTTTCGTGCCGCTGTACCTGATCTCGGAGGGCTGGGTCGCGCTCACGCTGCCGAAGGCGGCGCTCATCGCGCTGTTCCTGATCCCCTACCTGACGGTGGGCTGGGACGTGCTGCGCAAGGCGCTGCTGGGCATCAAGAACCGCAAGGTGTTCGACGAGTGCTTCCTGATGGCCGTGGCGACGGTCGGCGCGATCGCGCTGGGGGAGTACGGCGAGGGCGTGGCGGTGATGCTGCTGTACCAGGTGGGCGAGCTGTTCCAGAGCGTCGCCGTGGGCAAGAGCCGCCGCAACATCAGCGCGCTGATGGACATACGGCCCGATTACGCCAACATCGTGGGCGACGACGGCCAGCTGCAGCGCGTGGACCCGGACGAGGTGGAGATGGGCTCGATCATCGTGATCCAGCCGGGCGAGAAGGTGCCCATCGACGGCGTGGTCGTGGAGGGGGCCTCCGCGCTGAACACCAGCGCGCTCACCGGCGAGAGCAAGCCCTGGGAGGTGGCCGTGGACGACACGGTGCTCAGCGGCAGCGTGAACCTGTCGGGCCTGTTGAAGGTGCGCACCACCGCCGCCTTCGACGAATCCACCGCCTCGAAGATACTGGACCTGGTGGAAAACGCCGCCTCCCGCAAGTCGCAGTCCGAGAACTTCATCGCCAAATTCGCCCGGGTGTACACGCCCTTTGTGTGCTTTGCCGCGCTGGCGCTGGCGCTGCTGCCGCCGCTGTTCTGCATGCTCACCGGCATCGGCATGGCGGGCTATGCCTCGGCGGGGGCCCTGTGGCGGGACTGGCTGCTGCGGGCCTGCTCGTTCTTGGTGATCAGCTGCCCCTGCGCGGTGGTCATCAGCGTGCCGCTGAGCTTTTTCGCGGGGCTGGGCGGCGCGAGCAGCGCGGGCATACTGGTCAAAGGATCCAACTACCTGGAGACGCTGTCCCAGGTGCGGACGGTGGCCTTTGACAAGACCGGCACCATCACCAAGGGGAGCTTCGAGGTCACCGCGGTGCACCACAACCCCATCGAGGCCCAGCGGGTGCTGGAGCTGGCGGCGCTGGCGGAGTGCCACTCGTCCCACCCGATCAGCCTGAGCCTGCGCAGGGCCTACGGCGGCAGGATCGACCAGAACCGCGTGACGGAGGTGCGCGAAATCAGCGGCCACGGCGTGCTGGCCGCGGTGGACGGCGTGCAGGTGGCCGTGGGCAACGAGAAGCTGATGAACCGCGTCGGCGCGGCCTTTCTGCCGTGCCACCACACGGGCACCATCATCCACGTGGCCGCCGACGGCGAGTACCTGGGCCACATCGTGATCTCCGACGAGTTGAAGGAGCACGCCAAGGAGGCCGTGGAGGCGCTGCGCCGCGCGGGCGTGCAGCGCACGGTGATGCTCACCGGCGACGCCGCCAACGTGGCCGAGGCCGTGGCGGGCCAGGTGGGCCTTACCGACTTCCGGGCCGGGCTTCTGCCCCAGGACAAGGTGACCTGCGTGGAGGCGCTGATCGACGAGCAGGCGGGCCGCGGCAGGCTGGCCTTCGTGGGCGACGGCATCAACGACGCGCCGGTGCTGTCCCGGGCGGACATCGGCATCGCCATGGGGGCCCTGGGCAGCGACGCCGCCATCGAGGCCGCCGACGTGGTGCTGATGGACGACGACCCGCTGAAGATCGCCAAGGCCATACGCATCTCCCGCCGGTGCCTGGGCATCGTGCGCCAGAACATCGGCTTCGCCCTGGCGGTCAAGGCCCTGTGCCTGGTGCTGGGCGCGCTGGGCATCGCGGGTATGTGGATGGCCATCGTGGCCGACGTGGGTGTGATGATACTGTGCGTGCTCAACGCGATACGCTGCCTGTTCGTGAAGAATCTATAGCCCCCAAAATCAGGGGGACGGTTCTCTGTGTCATTGACACAGAGAACCGTCCCCCTACTACAATATATTTGGTTGGAGTTTTGACAGCCAGTCAGAATGCTGACCATCTTGTTGCCTAAGCTGCTATAATGAG
>CACYTF010000072.1 GCA_902777335.1 uncultured Eubacteriales bacterium | reverse complement strand
GGGCTCCCCCGGCCTGCCGCATATGGCAAGCCAGAGAGGCCCCTCTCAGGCGCTTCGCGCCAGCTCTCCCCGTCACCGGGGCGAGCCAAGGCTGCCGCGCGAGTACACTTACCTCGAACCCCGCGCTTTCCCCCTCACCGGGGCGAGCCAAGGCTGCCGCGCGGTGCGCTTACCTCGAACCACGCGCTATCCCCATTGCCGCGCTCTCATGATGAGCGCACAAAACCCCCGCCGCATTCGCGCGGCGGGGGTTTTGTGTGTGTAGTCGTTCCGGATTATTCCGGCTGGATGGAGCCCAGCACGATGCCCCAGACCAGATCGGCGCCCTCGGTAGAGGTGGGCCATACGCTGACCTCGAGGATGTAGCCGGCCTCGGTGGCAAAGGCGATGTGGCCGGAATCCTGCTCGGGCATTCTGTAGCTCACGCAGGGCAGGCCGTTGACGGTGCCCGCATCGATCTCATCGACGCCTTCCATCTGGCCCAGCTCAGCGGTGTAGTCCTCGATGCTCATGCCGTTCACGTCCACGTACACCACGGACAGGGAAGCGGTCTTCTCGGCGTCGGCGAAGTAGCCGATGAAGCCGTTCTGGCGGTCTTCGTCGGTCAGCTCAGTGGCCTGCAGGTCGCTGGGGATCCAGATCTTCACGGCGATCTCGTCGAAGGTCACGAAGTCGCCCGCGACGCCGGAGGCTTCGATGATGGGCTCGACATCGGCCCAGTTCAGCTCGACAGCGGCCTCCGCCATCGCGACGCCGCAGAACATGCACAGCGCCATCAGGATCGCAAGAATCTTCTTCATGGTTTACTTCCTCCTTTTTTCCCCTTAATGGACTCTATTATTGTATCACATATCGCGTCAATGTGATGCTGTATTGCGGTAGAGGCACAGTTATTTTTCGGATAACACTTTACCATTCGCCATCCGGTACACGCAGATCACCGCGGCCATCGTGGCGAGCACCAGCGCCAGCGAAAGCAGCAGCGCGCCGGTGTAGCCGCCGGTCGCGCCGTGGATGGCGCTCAGCAGCGGATAGCCCAGGGCGTTGGCGACGGACACGCCGAGGTTGATCTTCGGGAACACCCGGGCGTAGCGCTCCGGGCTGAACAGCTCGCGGCAGATCATCGTCGCGCCCACGGTGGGCACCGAATAGCACAGGCCGATCAGCGCGGCGCTGAGCAGCATTGCCGCCGGCACCCGCACCAGCATCAGCAGCAGTATCCCCGCGGCGATCACCGCGTCGCAGATCAGCAGCGACCGGCGAACGCCCAGGCGGTCGGTCATCGCGCCCATCAGCAGCTTGCCCCCCGTGTTCACCACCAGCACGACGCTCATCATGGCCACGCCGGTCTGCTCCAGGCCGTAGGTGGCGGCGATGGCCTTGAACAGCTGGGGCATCGCGGAGACGAAGGACACGGCGGAGACGATGCCCGCGGCCAGCAGCAGCACCCACGGAGACCGGGCATCGGCGCTGCGGCGCGGCGCGGCGGACGGCTTGCCGCCCGCCGCCGGCGCGTCCGCGCGCAGCGGCGCAAGCCCCGCGTCCTCCGGCCTGAGGGCGATCGGCAGCGCCATCGCCGGCAGGTTCAACAGCACTATCAGCCCCGCGGACGCCAGATAGGCCGTGCGCCACCCGGCGCCGCGAACGATCTGCTCCATGACCGGGGTGAACAGCGCCCCGGCGATGCCCGAACAGCCCAGCGTCAGGCTGGAGATCAGGCCGGTATCGGAGTGGAACCAGTCGCCGATCACCGTGGTCACCAGCACATTGCTGACCAGGCCCGCGGCGAAGCCCCTCAGCGCGCTCAGCGCGTAGAACGACGCCAGGCCCCGGCACGCCGACAGCAGGGCGGTCGTGGCCGCGAGCAGCGCGGTGGCGGCGATCACCACCGGGCGAAACGTCCGGGGACGCACGAGGCGCGCCACCAGCATGCCGCTGAACGCGAACACCAGGTTGTTGATGGTCAGGCCCAGGCTGACGGACGTGATGCGCTCGCCAAAGCCCAGGTCCGCGGCAATGGGGCCAAAGAAGATACCGGCGGTGTTGACCACGACGCCGAGGCTCGAAGCCATCAGGCCGCACATGGCGATCAGCACCATCCGGTATTTGCCCCGGGTCATCTTCAGTGTCGTCATAGGAATGCCCTTTCAGCTGTGAATAAAGCGGAATGAGGAACCGTCCCTATTCCGCCTTCATGATCCGGTTGGCGTTGGCCCAAAGCCGCTCCGCCAGCGCCTCCGGAGCCTCGCCCCGCAGCTCGGCCACCTTCCCGAAGGTGTGCACGATGAACGCCGGCTCGTTGCGCCTTCCCCGCAGCGGCACCGGGGCCATGTAGGGGCAGTCGGTCTCGATCAGCAGCCGGTCGGCGGGGGTGTTTTTCGCCACCTCGGAAAGCTTCGGCGCGTTCTTGAAGGTCACCGCGCCGGACAGGCTGATGTACAGCCCCATGTCCAAATACAGCTTCGCGCTCTCCCAACTGCCGGTGTAGCAGTGCATGATGCCCTCCGGCATGCGCCCGGCCTTCGCCCGCGAACGCAGCATGTCCAGGCAGTCGCCGTGGGCCTCGCGGATGTGCAGCTGCACCGGCACGCCCAGCGCCAGCGCCATGTCCAGCTGGATGTCGAACACCCGCCGCTGAACGTCCCGGGGCGAGAGGTCGTAGTGGTAGTCCAGCCCGATCTCCCCCAGCAGCCGGCACTTGGGCCGCGCCAGGTACGATCGCACCGTCGCCTCGGCGTCCCCGTCCCAGCCGGAGGCGTTGTGGGGGTGCACGCCGACGGCCCCGTACAGAAAGTCATGGGCCTCGACGATGTCAAACACCTTTTCCGCGTTGCCGATGGCGACCACCTTGCCGCCCGCGTCCTCCGGCCCGTCCCATATCGGCTCCCGCGGGTCCGCCACCACCAGCGCCCGCGCGACGCCCGCCGCCTTCATACGCGCGATCACATCCTCCCGATCCGCGTCAAACCGCGGGTCGGCGATGTGACAGTGGGTGTCAAACAGACGCATCATTACCCGATTTCGCTCCCCGCCGCGACATCCCCGTCCACGGTCAGAAGCCGCACGCGGCCATCGGGGTCCTCGGCGCACAGCAGCATGCCCTCGGACACCTGGCCGGCCATCTTGCGCGGGGCGAAGTTGTTCACCAGCACCACGGTCTTGCCCACCATCTCCTCGGGGGTGTAGAATTTGGCGATGCCGCTGCAGACGGTCTTGGTCTGTCCGTTTCCGATGTCCAGGGTCTCCTTCAGCAGCTTGTCGCTCTTCTCCACCTTTTCGCAGGCGATCACCTTCGCCGCGATCAGCTTGATCTTCATGAAGTCGTCGAAGGTGGCAATGCCGCCGTCGGGCTGCTTCTCTTCCTTCTTCTGCGCCTTCTCTTCCTTCTTCTCCGCCTTCGCCGCCTGCTTCATCTCCTTTTCCTTCTCGGCGGCCATGGCCTCCAGCTCCTTCTTGATGTCCACGCGGGGGAACAGGGCCTCGCCCTTCTTCACCTCGGTGCCGGGCACGAGCTGTCCGAACTTCTGAACGCTCTGCCAGGTCTGAAGCGCCGGGTCGGTCACGCCCAGCTGGGCGTAGATGCGCGCGGGGGTGGAGGGCATCGTGGGCTGGATGTACACGCCGATGGCGCGGATGCACTCGGCCAGCACGTACATGACCGTGGCCAGCCGCGGCATGGTCTCCTCGCGCTTGCACAGCACCCAGGGCTGGGTCAGGTCGATGTACTTGTTGCACTCGCCGATGAGCTTCCAGATTTCGGAGAGCGCCACCGAGAACTGCAGCTTGTTCATCTGCTCCTCGACGATGCCCGGCAGCGCCTCGAAGTGGGCGATCAGGTCGCTGTCCGGGCCCTCGTAGCCGTTGGGCGCGGGCACCTTGCCGCCGAAGTACTTCTCGATCATCGCCACGGTGCGGCTGACCAGGTTGCCCAGGTCGTTGACCAGGTCGGCGTTCATGCGGGTCAGCAGCGCCTCGTTGGTGTAGTTGCCGTCCGCGCCGAAGGGCATCTCCCGCATCAGGTAGTAGCGCAGCGTGTCCACGCCGTAGCGCTGGACGATGGGGCCGGGGTACACGATGTTGCCCTTGGACTTGCTCATCTTGTCCTCGCCGAACAAGAGCCACCCGTGGCCGAACACCTGCTTGGGCAGGGGCAGCCCCAGCGCGTGCAGCATGATGGGCCAGTAGATGGTGTGGAAGCGCACGATCTCCTTGCCCACCAGGTGCACGTCCGCCGGCCAGTACTTCCTGAACTTTTCGTCGTGGTCGGTGCCGTAGCCCAGGGCGGTGATGTAGTTGCTGAGCGCGTCGATCCACACGTACACCACGTGCTTGGGGTCAAAGTCCACCGGCACGCCCCACTTGAAGGACGTGCGGCTGACGCACAGGTCCTGAAGGCCCGGCTTCAGGAAGTTGTTCAGCATCTCGTTGGCCCGCGACGGCGGCTGGATGAAGTCCGGGTGGTCCTCGATGTACTGGATCATCCAGTCCTGGTACTTGCTCATGCGGAAGAAGTAGCTCTCCTCCTTCATGGGCTCCACGGGCCGCCCACAGTCCGGACAGCAGCCGTTCTTCACCTGGGTGGGCGTCCAGAAGGACTCGCAGGGCGTGCAGTACAGGCCCTCGTACTCGCTCTTGTAGATGTCGCCCTGGTCGTAGAACTGCCGGAAGATCTTCTGGACGATCTTCTGGTGCCTGTCCTCGGTGGTGCGGATGAAGTCGTCGTACTCGATGTTCATCAGCTTCCACAGCTCTTTGGTCTCATCGACGATCTTGTCCACGAACTGCTGGGGCGTCACGCCGGCCTCGGCGGCCTTGCGCTCGATCTTCTGGCCGTGCTCGTCGGTGCCGGTCAGAAAGTAGGTGTCATAGCCGGTCTGCTTCTTGAAGCGGATCATCGTGTCCGCGGCCACCGTGGTATAGGTGTGGCCGATGTGCATGTTGCCGCTGGGATAGTAGATGGGCGTGGTCAGATAATAAGTGGGCTTTGCCATGGTGATCTCCCCCTTGAATAAAAAAATGCGCGCCCCCAAATCAGGGGCGCGGTGTGCGCGGTACCAACCCTTTTCACGCGGGCCCATACGCGGCCCGCGCCTTGGATGCCATAACGCGGCGGCAATTTTCTGCCTGCGCCGGGCGCTAAAGCCATTCGGCAGCTCACGCCCGGAGCTCGGAAGCCATGTTCGCGCGGTTCGTGCCCGTCGGCTCGCACCTTCCCCGACTCTCTGAGGGCCGAATGTCGCGCTACTCTCTTCGTCATCGCCTGTAGCCCTTATTATAAGGTAAGCGCGTGTTAAAAGTCAAGGGTATCGGGTTTTTACTTGCGCCGAGCCGCCGGGGATGCTACAATAGGCCCATCCTACGGCACTGAGAGCGAGCGAGAGATTCCCATGAACGCAAGGCTGAAAATCACGGTCGCGATGATCCTCTACGGCACGATACCGCTGTTTGTGCGCGCCATACCGCTGGCCTCGGCCCAGGTGGCGCTGTTTCGCGCGCTGATCGCGCTGGCGTGCCTGTCGGCGTACAAGGGCATAAAAAAGCGGCCCCTCCCGCTGAAGGGGTTGGGCCGGGAGCTGCCGCTGCTGTGCCTTTCCGGCGCGGCGATGGGCTTCAACTGGATATTCCTGTTCGAGGCCTACCGGTACACCACCGTGTCGGTGGCCACGCTGAGCTACTACTTCGCGCCGGTGATCGTGATGGCCGCCTGCCCGCTGCTGTTTCACGAGCGAATGACGAAAAAGCAGGTCGTCTGCTTCGTCGCGGCCACGGCGGGGCTGGTGCTGGTGATCAACCCGGCCGGGCTCACCGAAGGCGGCGACCCGGTAAGGGGCGTGCTGTTCGGCCTGGCCGCCGCGGCGCTGTACGCCACGGTGATACTGCTGAACAAGAAGATCACCCGCGCCTCCGGCCTCGACCGGACGCTGTTGCAGTTCGCCGCCGCGGCGGCGGTGCTGCTGCCCTACGTGCTCTCGACCGGCGGCGTCGACCTGACCGGCATGACGCCCACCGGCTGGCTGTGCCTCGTGATCCTCGGCGCGGCGCACTCCGGCATCGCCTACGCGCTGTACTTCTCGGCCCTGCGCGACCTGCCCGGCCAGGAGGCCGCGATCCTCAGCTACGTGGACCCGCTGGTGGCCGTGCTGGCGTCGCTGATCCTGCTCCGCGAGCCCACGACGCCCCTCCAGCTGATCGGCGGCGCGCTGATATTGGCGTTCACGCTGGCGAACGAACTATGACCCCACCACCATCACCAGCAGCGCGCCTTCCCGCACGCTGATAAGGGCTTCGGGTGCGGCGAATTCGTTGCTGACGCCCAGGGGGAAGGCGCTGTCCAGGGCGCCGTCCTCCATTTCCCACTTCGCGCCGCGGATGCGCACGCCCCGGCAGGCGTCGCTGAGGGCGAACACCGACAGCACGACGGGCGCGTCCGTCCCCACCACGTTTGATGGCACGCGCACCGCGCCGTTTTCGACCACCGTCGCCCAGCTGAGGCCGTCGCACATGGCGGCCCGGGCCCCGTGCCGCGCCGCGTAGCGCAGCGCCTGGAAGTTCGCCAGCGTGTGGTCCGCCCGGCCGCCGAAGCCGCCGACCAGCAGGAAGTCGTCGTAGCCCATGTCCAGGCCCCTTTTCAGGCACAGCATCGTGTCGGTGTCGTCCTTCTCCCGGGGCACGCGCACGGTCTCGGCGTCCCGGGGCGCGTCGGAGGAATCGAAGTCGCCGATCACCAGGTCCGGGGCCACGCCCATCTGCCGGGCGATCTCCCAGCCGCCGTCGGCGCACAGCACGAAATCCCCCGGCTGCGGCGCGTAGGCCCGGGCCGGGTCGCCGTCGCAGCGGGCGGTGAATATGGCGCAGCGCCCGGGCTCCGGCAGCGCGTGGAAGCGCGCCATTTCATCGAAGGTATCGATCACGCCGTCCGCCAGGGCGGCGATTTCTTCCCGGTGGTGTTCGCTGGCGCTGTCCCGCACGGCGTAGGCGCGCATGCCCGCCCGCTTCGCGCCCTTCACGCCCTCCAGCGTGTCCTCGAACACGGCGCAGGCCTCCGGCGCGACGCCGGCGCGCTTCGCCGCCAGCCGGAACAGCACGCCGTCGGACTTGGCGTTGTCGCCGGTCTCGGCGCTGGTGGCGATGGCGTCGAACAGCGAAAGCGCGCCGCAGCGCTCCAAGGTGGGGACGAACAGCTCCCGCCGGTTGGCGGTGGCCACCGCTAATTTCACCCCGGCGCGCTTCAGGGCCCGCAGATAGGCAAGCGCCCCCGGCTTCAGATTCACCCGTTGGGCGTAGACCGCCGCGGTCATGCGCATCCACTCGTCCATGACCGCCTCCGGGGTCTCGTTCAGGCCGAACCTGCGCACCGTGTACGCCGCCGCCTCGCGAAAGCTGAAGCTCTGCACCGCCCGGGCGTAGTCCTCCGGCACGTCCAGGCCCCGGGCGGCGAAGAAGTCCACATCCACCTGCCGCCAGACCCAAAGGCTGTCCAACAGCGTCCCGTCCAGATCAAATATAGCGGCGGAAAAAGGAATTTCTGACATACTGTTTCTCCTCTTCACTCTCCACTCTCAACTCTCCACTCTTCCACAATCTTCTCCCCGCACCGCATGCCGTCCACGGCGGCGGACATGATGCCGCCGGCGTAGCCCGCGCCCTCGCCGCAGGGGTACAGGCCGCGGAGGTTGGACTGGAGGTCCTCGCCGCGCAGTATGCGCACCGGGGAGGACGAGCGGGTCTCCACGCCGGTGAGCACGGCGTCGGGGTGGGCAAAGCCCTTCAGCTTCCGGTCCAGCAGCGGCAGCGACTGACGCAGCGCCCCGGTGACGAAGCCGGGCAGGCAGCCGTCCAGCGCGGTCCAGGTGACGCCGGGGCGATAGGTCGGGGCCACCTCCCCCGGCCCGGCGCTGGGGCGGTTTTTCAGGAAGTCCTCCACCCGCTGGGCCGGGGCGCGGTAGTCGCCGCCGCCCAGCCGGAAGGCCGCCTGCTCCCAGCGCCGCTGGAAGCGCACGCCGGCCAGCGCGTCGCCATCGCCGAAGTCCTCGGGCAGCACGTTCACCAGCAGCGCGCTGTTGGCATTCTCCCCGTCTCGGGCGTACAGGCTCATGCCGTTCACCACCACGCCGCCGGGCTCGCTGGCGGCGGCCACCACCTGGCCCCCCGGGCACATGCAGAACGTGTAGGCCGAACGCCCGCCGGGCAGGTGCACGGCCAGCTTGTAGTCGGCGGCCCCCAGGGCGGGGTGCGCCGCGGCGGGGCCGTACTGGGCCCGGTCGATCCGCCTTTGCAGGTGCTCCACGCGCACGCCCACGGCGAAGGGCTTGCGCGCCATGTCCGCCCCCGCCCGCAGCAGCATCTCGAAGGTGTCCCGGGCGCTGTGGCCGATGGCCAGCACCACCGCGCTGGTCTCCAGCTCGGTGACGCCGCCGGGGCCCTCCAGCACCGCGCCGGTGACCCGGCCCGAATCCACCGCCAGGCCAGTCAGCCGCGTCTCAAAGCGCACGTCGCCGCCCAGCGCGACGATCTGCTCCCGCAGGTTTTTCACCATGGCCCGCAGGCGGTCGGTGCCCACGTGGGGCTTGGCCTGGTACAGTATCGACTCCGGCGCGCCGGCCCGGGCCATCTCCAGCAGCACCGCCCGGCAGCGCGCGTCCTTGATGCCGCTGTTCAGCTTGCCGTCCGAGAACGTGCCCGCGCCGCCCTCGCCGAACTGCACGTTGCTGACCGGGTCGAAGGGGCCGCCGCGCCAGAAGGCCGCCACGTCCCTCTCCCGCGCCTCCACGGGCCTGCCCCGCTCCACCACCACGGGCCGCAGGCCCGCCCGGGCCAGCGTCAGCGCCGCGAACAGCCCCGCCGGCCCCATGCCCACCACCAGGCAACGCCCCCCGAAATGAGATAGGGGACGGTTCCTTATCTCACTTTTTTGAGATAAGGAACCGTCCCCTATCTCATTTTCCGATACCTCGGCGGCGTTCCTGGGCAGGCGCACGGGGCGGGCGGTCTCGCACTCCAGCGTCAGCGTGAAGTGCACGTCACCCTTGTCCCGGGCGTCCACCGACTTGCGCACCAGCCGCGCCGACAGGATCTCCTGCGGCTTCACGCGCAGCGCCCGCGCCGCCAGCTCGGCGGGCGAGAGCTGCCAGTCGTCCAGCTTCTGGCGCAGCTGATTGATGCGTATCTTCAAGGAAAATCCCCCTCCGGAATGAGATAGGGGACGGTTCCTTATCTCATTTTTTGTGAGATAAGGAACCGTCCCCTATCTCATTTTCCCAATGCTTCGTCGATGCCTTCGGCGGCCATCATGGCGCTGGCGAAGGCCCACTGCAGGTTGAAGCCGCCGCAGTCGCCGTCCACGTCCAGCACCTCGCCCGCGGCGAACAGGCCGGGGGCGCGCAGCGAGCGCATGGCGCGGATGTCAAAGTCCCTCAGGTCCGCGCCGCCGGCGGTCACCTGGGCCTGGTCGAAGTCCTGCGTGCCGGTCACGGGCAGCGTCCAGGCGGTCAGCGCCTCGGCCAGGCTGTCCAGCTGGGCGCGGGTCAGTTCCCCCGCCGCCGCGCCGGGGGCGATGCCGGCGGCGCCCGCCAGGGCCTGGCCCAGCCGCCGGGGCACGATGCCGTTCAGGAAGTCCTCCGCGGCCCTCTGGGGCAGCTGTCCGGCGCGGCGGCGCAGCATGTCCCGGGCATCCGTGTCCGGCGCGAAGTTCAGCCGCACGTCGCACCGCCTCTTGGCGCGCAGCGCCTCGTTGGCAAGGCGCGCCAGCTGCATGGCGGCGATGCCGGATACGCCGGTGTCGGAGAACAGGACCTCGCCCCGCTCCGTCCGCGCCGCCGCGCCGTCCACCAGCAGCGCCACCTCCCCCTCCGCGCGGATGCCCTTCAGCCCCCGCACCGGCTTGGGCGGGGTCTTCAGCGCGGCGATGGCGGGAAACCGGGGGGTGATCCGGTGCCCGAAGCCCTCGAGCAGCCCGTAGCCCGCGCCGCAGGCGCCCAGCTTCGGCGCGGCCAGCCCGCCGGTGCACACCAGCGCGCAGCGGGCCCGGACCGCGCCGCCGTCCCGGGCCGCGGCCCCGAACGCGCCGTTTTGACAGGTGAGCGCCGCCACGTCAAAGCCGGTGCGCGTCTCGACGCCGGCCTCGTCGCAGCGCAGGCGCAGCGCGTCCAGCACCGAGGCCGCCTGGCGGCTCATCGGGTACACCCGCCCCGCCCCGTCGGCCACGCAGGGCACGCCCAGCCCGTCGAAGAAGGCCATCACCCGCTTGGGCGGCCAGGCCTTCAGCGCGGCCCGGGCCGCCTGGCGGCTGCCGTGATAGTCGTCGGCCCCGGCGTTCAGATGGGTCAGGTTGCAGCGCCCGTTGCCGGTGCTGAGCAGCTTGCGCCCCACCCGGGCCTGCTTCTCCAACAGCACAACGCGCCGTCCCCGCAGGGCCAGCGCGCAGGCGGCGGTCAGCCCGCTGGCCCCGCCGCCGACGATCAGAACGTCGTAAATCATCGCTGCTGCGCGTCCTTCCTTCCGTCGCTATTTCAGCGCCGCCACCAGGCCCTCGCCGCCCAGCAGCGCCACCTCGTGCAGCGCCCGGGAGGCCGCGGTGTACAGCCGCCGGCGCTCCTCGCCGGTCAGCGCCACCTCGGGCCAGACCACCACCGCGGCGTCGAACTCCATGCCCTTGGTCAGGTGGTAGCAGGCCACCACGTTGTCGCCGGTCTCGTAGTTCAGGTCGGCCTCGCCGCCGTCCAGCCGGTACACATGGTCCAGCTTCGCCGAAAGCGAATCCGCCTGGGCCTGGCTGCGGGTGATCACGGCGATGGACCGGTGCCCCGCCGCGCGGAACGACTCCAGGGTCTGCCGCAAGAGCGCCTCGGAGTAGCGGGCCACCAGCGGCTCACGCCCCTCGCGGCCGAAGGGCACCAACTGGTCCCCGCCGGGCAGTATGCGGTTGCACAGCTCGGCGATGGGCTGCGTGGAGCGGTAGCAGCGGGTCAGCGGGAACACCGGCGCGTCCGGCATGCCGAAGCAGGCGCCCCAGCGGGCCGGGTCGCAGGCCTCCATGCCGGGGGTGGTGCGCTGCTTGGGGTCGCCCAGCAGCGTCACCCGGGCGTTGGGGTAGTAGCCGCCCAGCATCGCCAGCGCGGCGTCGGAATAGTCCTGCGCCTCGTCCACCAGCATGTGGTAGATCTGCCTCTCCGGCGCGGCAAAGCCCAGCTTCACGGCCAGGCAGGCCTCGGCCACGGCGTCCTCCCACCAGGTCAGCCCGGCCTTCTGGTTGTCGTCATAGGCGTCCCGCAGGGCCTTCGGCGCGTCCCGCAGGGCCATGCGCAGCAGGTCGCCGCCCTTCAATTCCAGCATCCGCCGCAGCTGGGCGCGCACCGGCTGCAGCCGCTGGGCCACGGCGATGTTGCACATCTGCCGCAGCTCCCGCTGGCCGTACTTCGCCGACAGGTTTTTCTCGTACTGCCGGTACAGCTTTTCCTCCCAGCCCTCCAGCCGCGTCTGCAGCGTGGCGGCCATGCGCTGCAGCTTCTGGGCGGGGCTGAGCAGCGACAGCTCGTTCCGGTACATGCGGGCCAGCTCGTCCCGCCGGATCAGCACCTCCCGGTCCAGCCGCACGTCGCGGAAGCCCGGCCCGTAGGCCGCGAAGTCCGCGGCGAAGCGCTCCAGCCGGTCCAGGAACGCCGCGCCGCCCTTGTAGGCCACGGACTGCCGGCGCAATTCGCCGCCCGCGTCCAGCAGCGCGTCCAGCTGGTGGTAGGGCGTCTCCACCTTCTTGCCCAGCACGTCCTCCACCACCTGGCGCAGCGTGCGGGCGCGGATGTTCTCCTCCCCCAGCTCCGGCAGCACGCCGGAGACGTACTCCGAGAAGGCGGTGCTGGGCGAGAGGATCATGATCTTGCTGGCGTCCAGCTGGTCGCGGCGGTGGTACATCAGATAGGCCGCCCGGTGCATGGCCACGCTGGTCTTGCCCGACCCGGCGCTGCCCACCACCGACACCACCCGGGCGTCGTCCTGGCGGATGGCGGCGTTCTGCTCGGCCTGTATGGTGGCCACGATCTGGCGCATGTGCCGGCTGGTGGCCCCGGAGAGTATGTCCAGCAGCATGGAATCGTCGATGGACAGCAGCGTGTCCACGTAGTAGATCAGCCGCCCCTGTTCCATGCGGTACTGGCGCTTCAGCGCAAGCCTTCCCCGGATCTCGCCCGAGGGGCTCTGATAGGCCGCCTCGCCGGGCATGGCGTCGTAGTACAGGCTGCACACCGGCGCGCGCCAGTCGTGCACCAGCAGCTCGCCCCGCTCGTCCTTCAGGCTGTACAGGCCGATGACGATGCGCTCCGCCGCCGCCGTGCCCTCCTCCTGAAAGTCCACCCGGGCGAAGAAGGGCTTCATCAGCATGCGCCGGGAGCGCTCGGCCATGCTGTCGGCGAACTGCCGGCGCACCACAAACCGGTCCACCTCGGCGGACAGCTGCTCCAGGTCCTCCTCGGAGAGGGCCGTGGGCTTCACGCGCAGATCCTCCCAGGCGTCCGCCACGATGGCGTGTATGGACTGCAGGTGGTCGACGGAGATGACCTGCGCCCGCTCGATCAGCGCCAGAAGCAGCTGCTGTACCCGGGCGGTGTAGGCCTGTTCCTCGCGCAGTTCTGTCAATCGGTTTTCCTGATCCATGTTCTCCCTCCGCGGGCGCCCCGGTCCGCTTGAATGCTGATAAAACATTGTACCACATTGTAACAAAAAAGAAAAGCCCTTGCGTATTTATTCGGTGTGCGATAAAATAGGAGCGTTCAATCGATGGCAAGGGGGTATGGACCATGCCGTACCGGCAACGTCCGCTGTGGCGGCGCGCGCTGCTGATCGTCGCCGGCGCGACGCTCTACGCGCTGGGCATCGTCGGCTTCGCGCGCCCGGCCGGGCTGTTTCCCGGCGGCTTTACCGGGCTGTCGCTGCTGATCCAGCAGATCTGCCAGCGCTACCTGGGCTTCACGCCGCCGTACTCGCTGTTCAGCCTGTCGCTGAACTTCATCGCCGCGGCGGTGTGCTTCCGCTACATCGGCAAGCGCTTCGCGCTGTTCTCGATGCTGGCGGTGACCGTCTCCAGCGTGCTGACCGACGTGCTGCCCGCCTTCTCGCTGGCCTCGGACCCGCTTTTAAACAGCGTGTTCGGCGGCCTTGTGAACGGGCTGGCGATCTCGCTGTGCCTGCGGGCCGACGCCAGCACCGGCGGCACGGACTTCATCAGCATCTACCTGGCGGAAAAGAGCGGCCGCGACGCCTTCAACATCATACTGGCGGGCAACGTGATCATGCTCAGCGCGGCGGGCGTGCTGTTCGGCTGGGAGCGGGCGCTGTACTCGATGATCTTCCAGTTCTGCACCACCCAGGCGCTGCACACGCTGTTCCGCCGCTACCAGCACCGCACGCTGTGGATCGTCACCGACAAGCCCGACGTGGTGTACGGCATCATCCGCGACGCCACCCACCACGGCGCCACGCTGTTTCAGGGCACGGG
This sequence comes from uncultured Eubacteriales bacterium, assembly GCA_902777335.1. GTDB lineage: Bacteria > Bacillota > Clostridia > Christensenellales > Aristaeellaceae > UBA2862. Next base: position 2,248 of record CACYTF010000072.1, on the reverse strand, counting down.
CCTGTACCTGAACCAGCCCCGGTCCATGATCTACACGGTGCTCTCCGGCGACGACATCCGCCGCGTGGTGCGCGACGTGCGCGAGGCGGACCCCCACGCCTTCATCAACACCCAGCGCACCGACTCGCTGACGGGGCGGTTCTACAGAAGGCCGCAGGACTGATGTGGCGGGGGAACTGCTTCCCATACCAAAGGATGTGTATTCTATGACCAAATCCCGCCTCGGCGCGCTGCAGGTGGCGCTGGCCGCGGCCAGCTGGAGCTTCGCGGGCGTGTTCAGCAAGTCGCTGCCCTGGAACAGCGTGACCATCAACGGCGTGCGCTCGCTGGTGGCGGCGGCGCTGCTGGCCGCGGCCCGGGGCACCCCGAAGGTGAAGGTCACCAAGGGCACCCTGCTGGGGGCCATCGGCGTGGGGGCCACCGGCATGCTGTTCATGGCCGCCACGAAGCTGACCACCTCGGCCAACGCCATCGTGCTGCAGTACGCGATGCCGGTGTTCGTGATCCTGTTCTCCTGGCTGCTGTTCGGCCGGAGGCCCGCCGCCCGGCACGTGGTCATCGCCGCCTTCATCATGGCGGGCGTGGCCCTGTGCAGCTGGGACGGCCTGTCCGGCGGCCACTGGCTGGGCGACGGCATCGCGCTGTTGTCGGCGGTGACCTTCGCCATGGTGTTCTTCTGCGCCCACATCCCCGGGGCCGACCCGCGGGACTACTCCTACCTGGGCATGGTGCTGTGCGCGCCCTTCGCGCTGAACGCCTTTCGGGACCCCGGCGTGTCCGCGAACCCGGTCCACTGGCTGATCGCGGCGGGCCTGGGGCTGTGCCTGGCGGGCGGCTACTTCTTCATATCGAAGTCGATGGACAACGTCTCCCCCATCTCCGCGGCGCTGCTGTCCAACCTGGAGCCGGTGCTGAACCCGCTGTGGGTGCTGCTGTTCGTGGGCGAGCGCCCCGGCGCGCTCACCGTGATCGGCTCGGCCATCGTACTGACCGCCGCCACCGTCTACGCGCTGCTGCCGGCCCGGGGCGAGGCGTAGTTTTTCATTGCTTTTTGAGGCGCGTTATGATACACTGTTCCCATACTTGAGCGAAAGCGGGGCCATTGAAATGAGTGAGCTGAACATCGTCTGCCTGGATCTGGAGGGCGTGCTGGTGCCGGAGATCTGGATCGCGTTTTCCGAGGCCACGGGCATCCCCGAGCTGCGGCGCACCACCCGGGACGAGCCGGACTACGACAAGCTGATGCGCTGGCGGCTGGGCATACTGCGCGAGCACGGCCTGGGCCTTGCCGACATCCAGGCGGCCATCGCCACCATCGACCCGCTGCCCGGCGCGCGGGAATTCCTGGACGCGCTGCGCGCGCGCACCCAGGCGGTGATCCTCAGCGACACCTTCACCCAGTTCGCCCAGCCGCTGATGAAGAAGCTGGGCTGGCCCACGCTGATGTGCAACGCGCTGCAGGTGGGCCCCGACGGCATGATCGAGGACTACCACATCCGCATCGCCCAGTCGAAGCTGTCCACCGTGAAGGTGGCCGTCTGGCCCTTGAAGATGCGGAACTGTTCACCAGTAATGGTGCCTTTTGTGCACTCAAAGGTTACACCATCCTTTTCAATGGAGAATTCCTTATTTTCCACTGCATCATAGTTGGCAGGCAGGAAGGTGTAAGCGGGAGCCGGATCCACCTTGGTAAAGGTAACGGTGGTGGGCTCGCTCATGATGCCACCCTTTTCGGCAACTGCAGTAAAGGTCTTGGTCTCAGTTACATAGAAAGGAGCATTGTAGTAAGTGTAATTAGCCCAATCCAGTTCGGTGCCCTCGCTGTAATAGATGTTGCAGGGACCATCGGCGCAGGTGATCGTCACCTCTTGGCTACCACTGAATTTGCCGCCATTGGGAGTGAACACGGGAGCAGCAACAGTGGGCTCAGGGGTGCTGCCATCCTCAACAGTGATGTTGATTTTGGTAATCTGCGTGTTGTTCGCATTTGTAACCCTCAGTGTGAAAACAGTGCCAGCAGCCTGATTGGCTTCAGCAATTTCATAAGTGTTGGTTCCCTTGGCACCAGTGGTTTCGGTGCTGACAGCATCTTCGCCCACAAAGATGTTTTGGGTAACCTTACCAGACGCATTTGATCTGCCTACGATTTCAATCTTACTTACAGGATAGTCAAAGGTGGGCAATGTGAGATATGCACCTTCTTTGCCAAGGATAAGGTATTTGTCATTTTCTACAAACCTGTAGCCTG
>CACYTF010000071.1 GCA_902777335.1 uncultured Eubacteriales bacterium | reverse complement strand
CTTGTCTTTGAATTTGATGGCGCCGACGCCGGTATCGCCGGCCATGATCCGCTGTGCCCATTCCTTCTCCCCCGGCAGGTAAGCGTCCAGCTTGCCCAGAGCCTCCTCGGCCGAGGCATCGGAATCGCAGATGCCGCGAAGGCCCGCTTCCTCCGGCACGGCGACATAGCAATAGGCAAAGCCGTAATCCGTGCGCAGGGCGTTCAGCACGTACTGCAGCCCATCGTAATACTGGTCCGGCTCCCGCGTTCCAAGGTACTCGGTGACCACGTCCGCGTTGATTTCCCTCGCCATGAATCGCGCGGTCGCGAGCCCCATGGTCTCAAAGTGGCCGATCATGATCCCGGAGACCAATATGTTCACGACCACGCCGAAGGCGAGGATCAGCATCAGTCCGAAGACCAGTATGCTGAGTATGTGTTTCCTGAGCAGCTTGCTTTTCATTTCAGACGTTTTTTCCTCCTGCAGGTCATTTCATGCGGTGGTGCTTCGCCTTCATCTCGTACATCCTGTTGTCCATTTCTTCATGAACGAGTCGATGTCGCCGCTGTCGAAGAAGCTCACGCCATACGACAGCGAGAGCGGATACAGGTTCCGGTCGCGATTGCGCGCCTCCACCCTTCTGTCCACCTCGGCCAGATAGTCCGACAGGCCGTCGGGGGACTTCGTCATCTTCAGAACAATAAACTCGTCGCCCGCAAAGCGGAACACCCATTCATGGGCGGCCCGCGACTGCTTCAGTATATCGGTGACCGTCTTCAGCGCGTTGTCGCCCTCCGAATGCCCGTATCGGTCATTGATCTCTTTGAATCGGTCGATATCCAGCATGGCGCCCACAAAGCTCCGGTTCCGAACCATCCACGCCGACAGGATGTGATCCATGTACAGCCGGTTGTAGGTGTCCACGAGCGGGTCGGTAAACGCCATCTCGTTCTGCTGCATCATATACAGGCCGACGATGCCGATCGCCGAAGACAGCCATGCCAGCGACAGGCCATAGAACGCGAACTGCGTTCCGGCGCCGATCAGTATGGGAATCAGGAACATATTGATGTTAAAAAAGCGTGCGCGCCGTATTCCTTCTCGTAGCGCTTTGTCAGGACAATGCTGATCACCAGGTAGTACAGTATGATAAAGTAGTAGACATAGCCCAGCGGCTTGCGCTCATAGACATTCTCTTCGGAGATGGAATAGCAGATGGGCACGAACGCGCTGACCAGCGTCAGGGCAATCATGACCGCCCCGACGATGATCTGCGGCCTGTAGCGCTTCCAGATTCGGCTGAGATCGCCGTACAGGCCCAGATCGACATACACAAGCACGCAGAAGGGCAGCATCAGGTTAAAGGAGAACAGATAGGTATTGGCCACATAGTTCAGGGCCCTCGACCCGGGAAAAACCCTGCCGTCGATCGTATAGGAGAACGCCTCCATAAAGCATCCCAGCATCACGCCGATGATGAGAAACGTATACAGCCGGTCTTCAAGGCGCCTTCTGAAGATCCTGGCCCGCGACGCGTAGAGCAGCATGCCCAATATGAAGATGCCGGTGCCATTGGAAACATAGATCGAGCGTATATCCATTGCCCGGATACCTCCGTCATCCCGACAGGCCGCGCACGCTTCTGCCCGCGGCTGTAGCGCTCATTGATAAATCGGAAGAATCATCCGGTGTTACTATGCCACATATTCCGCCATTTGTCAATTGAAATCGGGGGGATGAACGCGCCTCAAATCGCGTTTTGTTGACAGTTGTACTGGATTATTCCGACGGGATGCGGTATAATGGGGTCGACGATGTCACGGAGGAATACAGGGACCGGGCGATGTTCGCGGATTTGGAGGATTGCGTATGGCTGGCAAGGTTCGGAAGATCATCGCTGTATGCTCGTCCTGGGAGGATGAGGAAAACCTGAATCTGATACTGAACCAGCTGATCCACGCCACGGTGGGCGGGGATTATCTGCCGCTGTGCGTCACCTTCGACCGCAGCAGCATCGAATCGCGCGGGGAAGAGAGCATCCGGGAGTTCCTGTCCGTGTTTGATGTGCCAAATCTCGCGGGATTGCTGCTGTTCGGCGAGATGATCCGCTCCGACACGATCAACGGACACCTGATACGGCTTGCCCGCGAGAAGCGCTTGCCCGTATTCATGCTGGAGCGGCAGTACGAGGGCTGCATCAACATGTCCCTGGCCTATGTGCACGGATTTGAGCAGGTGGTCCGGCATATGGTGGAGGATCACGGATGCCGGGACGTGGTCATGGTGGCGGGAATCCGCGGAAACCCCTATTCCGAGGAGCGCATCGACATGTGCCGCAAGGTGCTGGAAGAACACGGCGGCAGGCTGCCGCAGGAGCAGGTCATCTACGAGGATTACTGGGACGAACCGACGCTGCGCGCGCTGGACGGCTATTTCGACGGCGGCGGCCACATGCCGGAGGCCTTCATCTGCGCCAACGACGCCATGGCCATCGCGGTGAGCATCTACCTGGCACGGCGAAATATCCAGGTGCCGGCCCATGTGAGAATGCCGTAGAGACCACGAAGAAGATCGGGCAGCTGAAGATGCTCAACCTGACCTATACCCGCGACATCCGGGCCATGGGCAATTCCATCCGTAGAACGCTGAACATGAATTCACTGGAGGAGCTGACCGCCTGTCTCTCCCCGCTCTTCTCCTTCTGGGCAGACCCGTACTATTTTGCCGCCGTGCTGGAAGAGCAGGGCCTGGCCCGGCCGATCCTTCACGGGGTCCACAACCGCTTCGCGACCGGCGAGGCCTTTCGCTGGAAGGGCGCGCTGGTGCCCGATCTTGACGCGCTGTGTTCCGACCCCTCCGTTCGCATCGTGCTGGCACAGCTGCTGCAGAACGAAGAGGAAACCATGGGGTATCTCGTGTCCGGCATGGAGGAATGGAGCCTGCGGGAGCAGCAGCGCTTCGAGGAGCTGGCGCTCTTCCTCTCCGCCGCGCTCCACGCGGTCATCGGCAACCGCCGGCTGGAGGCGGCCAACAACGCCATACTGCAGATGGCCGAGCACGATTATCTGACCGGGCTGTACAACCGCCGGGGCTTCCTGCGGGAGCTGGAGCGCCGCCTGCAGCTTCCGGAGGCGCAGCGGCTGACGCTGACGCTGTTCTCCATGGATATGGACCGCCTGAAGGCCATCAACGACGCGTATGGCCACCAGGAGGGAGATTTCGCCATACAACGCCTGGCGCAGGCGATCCAGACGGCCACAGAGGGCCTGTGCGCCCGCTTTGGCGGGGATGAGTTCGCCTTCGCGATGCTGGCGGAGGCCTCGATGCTGCCGGAGCTGGAGGCGCTCCGAAGCCGCATCGAGGCAAACGCCGGAGCGCTCTGCGCCTCAAAGGCATTCCGGGTGTCCGCCAGCCTTGGCGCCTGTTCGTGCCCCGTGCGGGAATACGCGTCGCTGAACCCGCTGCTCGCGGAGGCGGACCGCGCGCTGTACGCCGACAAGCTCCGGCGCAGGCGTTCTGTCGAACAAAAGCCGCGGCTATAGCGGCGGCATAGACGCAAAAGGCCGGTCCTTCGCCCGACCCCATGTCGGGCAGAGGACCGGCCTGCGCCGAGGCTCCTCCTCAGCGCCGGGTGGCTCAGTAGCGGGAGCCGCCGCTCATCTGGCGCTCCTGCGCCTCGATCATCTTCTTGACCATGTTGCCGCCGATGTGGCCGGCATCCTTGGAGGACAGGTTGCCGTTATAGCCCTGGTTCAGGGTGATGCCCAGCTCGTTGGCCACCTCGTGCTTCATGTTGTACATCGCTTCGCGCGCTTCCGGGACGTTGATCTGGTTGTTGCTGTTGTTCGCCATTTTGAATGACCCCTTTCATATTGCTTTGACCGCGCGGCGTTCGCCGTTCAGTCTGGTTCTATTTTGACCGGAGCCGCCGCGATTACACTGGAAATCGTCCACTGGCATTCAATTCAAAAAATGTCACCGGCTGCCACGCAAAAAAAGGCCACCGGCATGGCCGATGGTCTTTTTGACGCATTGGGCTTATTCTGCTGCAGGCTGCATGATGAACTCCATGGAATCGGAGAACGTGACCAGCATGGAGATGTTGCCGTCCTCCAGCAGCTGCGCGGTCAAGCCGGCGAGCAGCGCGTTCTCGGGATCCTCGGCGGCGTAGGTCAGCGCGCCGTCGGCAAACGTGGCTTCGACCGCCTCGCTCGAGAACAGAATGCCGTCCAGCGTTATGGTCGTGCCTTCGATATTCGCGTTGAATTCCAGGCCGAGGGCAGCGGCGTCCATGTAGATGCCTTCGGTGCCGATCTTCGCGGAAACCCACTTGCCGGCGTAGTCCTCGACGGTGGCGTCCGCCTTCGGGGCGGCAGGCACGTACACCTCGACCTCGACCTTCTCGCGGCCAAAGACCATCTTCTGGCCGTCGCTCTCGCCGATCAGGGCGCCGTCCTCCAGCTTCATGGCCAGCGTGGACTCGTCGATCGTCACATTGACGTGGTCGCCGTCGATCTCCCAGACGCCCGCCTGCGGCTCGGCCTCGCCGCCGCCCATGCTGCTGATGCCGACCACGGTGCCGTCGTCCTTCAGCTCGATGGACATTTCAATGCCGAAGGTGGCGGGGCTGTAGGACTCGCCCTCCGCCTCCATGGCGTTCAGGTACCACACGCCGGTGTAGTCGGCGGCCTCGGCCAGCGCCGCGGCGGACAGCAGCATCGCCAGCGCAATCACGATTGCAAACAGCTTCTTCATAGGTTTTTTCCTCCTCAATCAGGGATTGTCCCCATATTCATGCCGGAACGCGCCGTTGATCACGCGCGTTACCACGGTATCATTATACCACATCCGGCGCGAAAACGCCACTCATTTCCGGCATCGGCATGATTTTAACATCCCCGTCAGTTGATCGCCACATCCTTCAGGCGCTCGGCAAAGCGCTGCCGCGCCAGGGCGATCACCGCTTGGGCGTCGGGGGCGTCGGGACGGGCCATCAGCGACCGCGCCTCGTCGTGGGTCAGCTTCAAAAGCTCCGCGTCCCCCGCCAGGCTGCCGATGCCGCCGCTCAGCGTGCCGGACTGCCGGGTGCCGAACAGCTCGCCCGGGCCCCGCAGCTCCATGTCCTTCTGGGCGATCTTGAACCCGTCCGTGGTGGAGGCCAGGAACTTCAGCCGGGAATTGGGCTCGGCCATCAAAAAGCACCAGGAGGCGTGCGCGCCCCGGCCCACGCGGCCCCGCAGCTGGTGCAGCTGGGCCAGGCCGAACCGCTCGGCGTTTTCGATGACCATCACCGTGGCGTTGGGCACGTTCACGCCCACCTCGATCACCGTGGTGGACACCAGCACGTCCGCCTCGCCGGCACGAAAGCGCTCCAGCGCGGCGTCCTTGTCGGCGCTCTTCATCCGCCCGTGCACCAGCTCGATGCGCAGCTCCGACAGGCGGTTTGTCCGCAGGTCCTCGTACACGGCCTCGGCGGGCAGCGCCTCCACCGCCTCGGATTCCTCCACCAGCGGGCAGACGAAGTACACCTGGCGGCCCTTCTTGACCTCCTGGCGCAGAAAGCCGTACATGGCCTCCCGCTTCGCCTCGGGCACGATGCGGGTGGACACCGGCGTTCTGCCCGGGGGCAGCTCGTCCACGATGGAGATGTCCAGATCGCCGTACAGGATCAGCGACAGCGTCCTCGGGATCGGCGTGGCCGACATGACCAGCACGTTGGGGGCGTCGCCCTTCTCACTGAGCAGCGTGCGCTGGCGCACGCCGAAGCGGTGCTGCTCGTCGGTGACCACCAGCCCCAGGCGGCGGTATTCCACGCCCTCGGTGATCAGCGCGTGGGTGCCGATCACCGCGTCCCACTCTCCCGCGGCGATGGCCTCGTGGGCCAGCCGGTGCTGCTTGGGCGTCAGGCTGCCCACCAGCAGGCCGGCCTTCATGCCCATGGGCTCCAGCAGCCGCCTGGCGGCCTCGTAGTGCTGGCGGGCCAGCACCTCGGTGGGCGCCATCAGCGCCGACTGCCAGCCGCCGGCGTGGCTGAGGGCCATGGCCGCGAAGGCGATGACCGTCTTGCCGCTGCCCACGTCGCCCTGCACCATGCGGGCCATGGCCCGCTCGGAGCGCAGGTCCGCGGCCACCTCCGAAAGCACCCGGCGCTGGGCCGCGGTGGGCTCGAAGGGCAGCCGGCCCCAGAAAGCCTCGGCCGCGCCGTCGTCAAACGCGATCTTCACGCCGCTTCGCCCGCTGCTTCTAAACAGCCGCAGGGCGATCTGGTACAGCAGCAGCTCCTCAAAGGCGATGCGCCGGCGCGCCGCCTCCAGCGCCTCGGGGCTGTCCGGGAAGTGGGCGTTGCGCATGGCGAAATTGCGCTCGCAGAGCCCGTAGCGCCGCCGCAGGGCCTCCGGAAGCTCGTCCGGCCACTGGCCCTCGCACAGCTTCAGCGCCGCCTCCACGCTCTGGCGGAGCGCCTTCGGGGGGATGCCGGGGATGCTGCGGTACACGGGGATCAGCCCCTGGTCCTGCTCAATGGTGGGGCTGATCAGCGACAGGTACCCCTGCCTGAACTCCGCCTTGCCGTACAGCAGCAGCTCCCGCCCCGCCGGCATCTGCTTTTTCAGCCAGGGCTGGTTGTACCACACCACCTGGACCGTATCGGTGTCGTCGGTGACGTACAGCTTCGTGATCAGAAGGCGCTTCGCCCGGCGCTCCGAGACCTCCCCCGCCACGCGCACCCGAACGGCGGCGGCCTCCCCCGGCTTCAGCGTGGCCAGCGGCACCGGGCTCGACAGGTCCCGGTACTCCCGGGGCAGGAACATGGTCAGCTCCCGCACCGTGCGAATGCCCGCCGCCTCAAAGGCCTTCACCCGCGCCGGCCCGATGCCCCTGATCTGGGAAAGCGATATGTCCATTGTTCACCTCAAACAAAGCAGGGAGCAGGCATCCCCCACTCCCTGTTCCCTGTTCCCTGTTCCCTAATGCCTATTGCCTAATGCCTATTCCCTGAATCACTCCACCGCGATCAGGTAGTAGTACAGCGGCTGGCCGCCCATCTGCAGCTCCACGTCGCAGTCGGCGTACTTCTCAGCCAGCGCGTCGCGCAGGGCCTGGGCGTCCGCCTCGTCGATGTCCTCGCCGTAGTAGATGGTAATCAGCGAGGAATCCTCGGTCACCATGGTGTCGGTGATGTCGCTGGCCACCTGGGAGATATCGCTGCCCAGCAGGCTCAGCTTGTTGTCCACCATGGCCATGATGTCGCCCTCGTGGATCTCCCGGCCGTCGTAGTTGGTGTCGCGCACCGCGTAGGTGATGGAGGCGGTGTGCACGGTGTTCGCGGCCTCGGTCATGGCGGCCTCGTTCTCCTCCGGGGTCGCGGACGGGTCGAAGGCCAGCGCCGCGGAAATGCCCATCGGCACCGACTTGGTGGGCAGCACGATCACGTTGCGCTCGGTCAGCTCGCTGGCCTGCTGCGCCGCCAGTATGATGTTGGTGTTGTTGGGCAGTATGATCACGTTCTTGGCGTTGGTGGCGTCCGCCGCCTTCGCCAGGTCCTGTATGCTGGGGTTCATGGTCTGTCCGCCGTCGACCACCTGATCCACGTTCAGATTGCGGAAGATCTCGGTGAGGCCCTCGCCCAGCGCCACGGCCACGATGCCGTAGTCCTTCTGCTCGGCGGCCTTGGCCGCGGCCTCCGCCGCCTGCTTGGCCTCGCGCTCGCGGCGCTCCTCCATCATGTTGTCGATCTTGATGGCGTCCAGCTCGCCCAGCTCCAGCGCGTACTGCAGGGCCTTGCCGGGCTCGTTGGTGTGCACGTGCACCTTGACCACGTTCATGTCGGAGATGACCAGCACGCAGTCGCCCATGCGCTCCAGCCTGCGGCGCAGGCGCACCACGTCGCTGTCGCGCATGTCCTCGCGCGGATGGGTAATGATGAACTCCGTGCAGTAGCCGAAGGTGATCTCGCCGATGGCGTCGTGGTCGTCCACGAACTCGCCCGGCATGGGCACACCGTCGGGCTTGACCTCGTTGACCGCGTCCACGGCCTCGCCGGTCAGCGCCGCGTACATGCCCCTCAGGATCACCATCAGGCCCATGCCGCCGCTGTCCACCACGCCGGCCTGCTTCAGCACCGGCAGCATTTCCGGCGTGCGCTTGAGGATCGCGTCGCCGACGGTCAGCGCCAGCTTGAACAGCTCGACCACGTCGCCCATCTTGTCGCGGGCTTCCTCGGCCTCCTCGGCGATCACGCGGATCACGGTGAGGATGGTGCCCTCCTTGGGCTTCATGACCGCCTTGTAGGCCGTGTTCGCGCCGGAGCGCAGCGCCGCCGCCAGCAGGGGCCCGTCGATCTCCTCGCGCCCCTCCAGCGCCCGGGCGAAGCCCCGCAGGATCTGGCTGAGTATGACGCCAGAGTTGCCCCGCGCGCCCTTCAGCGCGCCGCGGGCCGCCGCGCCGGAGATGTCCGCGACGCTGGTATAGGGCTTGGCGTTGATCTCCTTGACGGCGGAATTGATGGTCTGGGACATGTTGGTGCCCGTGTCGCCGTCCGGCACGGGGAACACGTTCAGCGCGTCCACGCTGTCGCGGTTATTGGTCAGCAGCGCCGCGCCGGAGACGAACATCTCCTTCAGCAGTATGCCGTCGATTTTCTTGCTTGCCATAGTCTACCTCCCACAGCTTCTGCGGCGCAAATCAGACGCGGATGTCTTCGACACAGACATTCACGCGGCCGACCGGTACGCCGGTGAGATGCTCCACCTTGTATTTCACGGTTTCGATGATCGCCGCGGCGACGGCGCTGATCGAGATGCCGTATTCCACGATGATGAACAGGTCGATATCCACCTTGTCGCCCGAGCTGCGGATCTTCACGCCGCGGCCCAGGTTCTCCCGGCCCATCATCTGAACCAGGCCGTCCGTGCCGCGCTTGGAGGCCATGCCCACGATGCCGTAGCAGTCCAGCGTCGCATAACCGGCGACGCGCACAATCACATCATCATTCACAGTGACAACGCCGAGATCGGTATTGAACTTGCAATCCATGATTCTACCTCCCTTTTCGTCGGGGCCTGAAGCCTTCCCGGATCGGGAAACAGGCGCATACTTTGCACGCTTACCTACAGTATACCTGTTTTTGGGCGATTATGCAAGCAAAACAACAAAAAATGGGCGGCGAAATGACCGATATTTTGCGTCCCACGGGTTAATTTTGCGCATTCCAACAACTTTTACACGGCCAGCCCTTGCGTTTTGGCGCCGGAAATGCTATAATTCCAATGTTTTGATATGCATATACCCTTGAAGGAGGTGTGATAGAGTATGGGAAAGTATTGTGAAATCTGCGGCAAGGGCGTCGTGTATGGCAACAACGTCAGCCACTCCAACCGCAAGACGCGCCGCACCTGGGCTCCGAACACGCAGAAGGTTCGCGTTCTGGTCAATGGCGTACCGAAGCGCCTGTCCGTGTGCACCCGCTGCCTGCGCAGCAAGAAGGTCGAGCGCGCCCTGTAAGGGTTGGCTCCAGATAAATCCGAACACGCTTCAAAATGAAAACCGGCCGCTTGATTTTCCGTTCAACCCCCGAAAATCAAGGCGATCGGTTTTTTTGTGATGGAGGGCGCCCATGAGACAGCTGACCGCTATCGCCGCCGAAAAGGACGCCGGGCGGCAGGTGAAGTACTTCGTGCGCGGCGACATGGGCGTGTCCTTCGGGCAGTTCGCCGCGCTGAAGCGGCAAGACGGACTGCGGGTGAACGGCGTGCCCGTTCACGCCGACCACAGGCTGCGCCCCGGCGACGCGGTGACCGTGCGCCTCGTGGACGGGGCCGGCGGCAAGTCCGTCGCGCCGGAGGACATGCCGGTGGACGTGGTCTGGGAGGACGAGGACCTCCTCATCATCGACAAGCCCGCCCCGCTGGCGTGCCAGTGCTCGCCGAAGCAGCCGGAGCGCACGCTGGAAAACCGCCTGGCCTTCCGCTACCGCGAGAGGCCCGGCTTTGTGTTCCGCCCGCTGAACCGGCTGGACAGGGGCACCAGCGGCCTGATGGCCGCGGCCATGAACGCCCACGCCGCCCAGCACCTGCAGAGGCAGCTGCACACCGACCAATTCGTCCGCGAGTACCTGGCCGTCGTGGAGGGCCGCATGACCGGCGCGGGCGTCATCGACGCCCCCATCGCCAAGGAACCCGCCGCCACCGTGCGCCGCATCGTGGACCCCGTGAACGGCCAGCGGGCCGTCACGCATTACAGGGTCCTGGCCTCCGGCGACGCCCGGTCCCTGGTGCGGCTGCGGCTTGAAACGGGCCGCACCCACCAGATCCGGGTGCACCTTGCCCACCTGGGCCACCCCATCGTCGGAGACTTCCTCTACGGCACGGAGAACCCGCGCCTGCCGGGCCGCTTCGCGCTGCACTCGACATACATCCGGCTGGTCCATCCGGTGACCGGAGAGGTCGTCGAGCGGCAATCCCCCCTGCCGGAGGGTCTGATGACGGATGCCGACATACTGGGCGCCACCGTGACCGTCACGATGGACCGGCCTCTGGGCAGCCGCCACCCGAATCACCCGGACATGATCTACCCCGTCAACTACGGCTTCATCCGCGGCCTGCCCGCCCCGGACGGCGAGGATCAGGACGCCTACGTGCTGGGGCCGAAGGCGCCCCTCGAAGCCCTGACGGGCCGGGTCGCCGCCATCGTCCGGCGCGGGGACGACGCGGAGGACAAGTGGGTCGTGTGCCCGGAGGGTTATTCGCCCGACGCCGCGTCCATCATGGAACAGATTCGCTTTCAGGAGCAGTACTTTGATTCGATTGTCATCATGCCAGGCCGATAGCGCGGCGCTGACCCGCCACATGGCCGCCGTCGCCGCCGCCCTTTCTGCCATCCGCGTGCCCGCCCAGCCGGAGGAATACGACATCCACGCCGCCGTGGCGGCGGCGCTGGACACCGCGGGCCTTGTATACGAGCACGAGTACCGCCTCGGCCCCCGCCGCCGCGTGGACTTTCGCGTGGGAAGAATCGGCATCGAGGTGAAGAAGGGCCGGCCCGCGTCTCCGGCGCTTCGGGAGCAGCTCCAAAAATACCTGGAGTCAGGCGCGCTGGACGGCATGATCGTCGTGACCCAGCGGGCGACGCGCGTGCCGGAGACCCTCTGCGGCAAGCCGGTAATGCTCATCTCGCTGAACCGCCTGTGGGGCGTCGCGCTGCCGTAGACCTGAGGAAGGACGACCTCTTCCGTCCCGCCGCCCGGCCATTCATTCCTCATTCCTCATTCCTAATTCCTCATTCCCCATCCCCAATCCCCCGCTCGGAGGTACCATGGACTACTACGACGACTACACCGGCCCCGGCGCCATCACGATGGACGACTTTGGCGACGATCACGCCGCGGAGGCCGAAGCCTACCCCGCTTACCTCCGGGACGCGCCCGCAGGGAAGCATTGCTATGGCACGCTCTCCTACAACCGCAAGTCGAAGTGCTGGATGATCAGGGGCGAGCCCTGTGTGACGGAGCTGGCCAAGCGGCTGTTCCCCGGCTGCGACGGGCGGGGCCGGGGCGTGGCCCGCTTCACCGCCCACCGGCGCATCATCGGCGATCTGAACTGGCTGATGCTGCGCTACCCGCTGGAAGTGAAGGAATCGGACCGCGCCCGCTGGGAGAGTGCCCTGGAGGAGGCCCGGGAGTACGCCGTGCGCCGGGAGCAGGCGCTGACCATGCCCGGCACCGCCACGCCCCCGGCAGAGAGCTTCTCGGGCGAGCTGCTGCCCTTTCAGAGGCAGGGGCTGGCGTTTTTGCTGTCCACCCGGCGCTGCCTGCTGGCCGACGAGATGGGCCTGGGCAAGACGGTGCAAGCACTGGCCTTCCTGGCTACCACGGCGGCCTATCCGGCGATACTGGTGGTGCCGCCCCACCTGATCCGCAACTGGCAGCGGGAGGTCGAGCGCTTCCTGTCCCCGGACGGACGGCTTCGGGTGCACGTGATCCGGGGCCTGACCCCCTACGCGCTGCCGGAGGCGGACATCTACATCGTCCACTATCTGCTGCTGCGGGGGTGGAAGGACGTGCTGCCGGAGCGGGGCTTTCGCACCGTGGTGTTCGACGAGATCCAGGAGCTGCGCCGCAACGGCACCGGCAAGTACAGCGCCGCCTCGCTGCTGTCCGAGGCCTGTGAGAACTGCATCGGCCTGTCCGGCACGCCGATCTACAACAACGGCGGCGAGATCTGGAACGTGGTGAACATCATCGACTTCCACTTCCTGGGCGACTGGGAGAGCTTCTCCCGGGAGTGGTGCTACGGCTACAACACCGCCGTGGTGGCCAAGCCGGAGCTGCTGGGCGAATACCTGCGGGGCGAGGGCCTGATGCTGCGCCGGCTGAAGGGCGACGTGCTGACCGAGCTGGCCCCGAAGCGCCGGCTGGTGCAGGAGATCGACTGGGACGACGCCGTGTACCGCGAATTGATGGCCCCGGTGGCCCAGCAGCTGAAGCTGCTGCAGAGCACCGACGACCCCTCCCGGCGGGCCATCATCGAGGACGCCATCTCCCAGACCCAGCGCCAGGCCACCGGCATCGCCAAGGCCCCCTTCGTGTGCGCCTTTGTGAAGGCGCTGGTGGAGGGCGGCGAGAAGGTGCTGCTGATGGCCCACCACCACGCGGTGATGGACATTTATAAGAAAGAACTGAAGGCCCTGAAGCCGATGTTCATCACCGGAAGGGAGACGGACCGGCAGAAGGACGAGGCCGCCGACGCCTTCATGGCGGGAAGGACCGATCTGCTGTGCATATCGCTGCGCTCGGCCAGCGGCCTGAACCTGCAGCGGGCCACCTGCGTGGTGTTCGGCGAACTGGACTGGTCCCCCGCCGTGCACAGCCAGGCCGAGGACCGCGCCCACCGCATCGGCCAGCGGGACAGCCTGCTGTGCTACTACCTGGTCTCCCCGAAGGGCAGCGACCGGGACATGCAGGACGCCCTGGGCCTGAAGGTCAGCCAGTTCGTGGCCATCATGGGCGACGCCGCCCCCAGCCGCGAGGACCAGTTCATCCG
This sequence comes from uncultured Eubacteriales bacterium, assembly GCA_902777335.1. Classification (GTDB taxonomy): domain Bacteria; phylum Bacillota; class Clostridia; order Christensenellales; family Aristaeellaceae; genus UBA2862. Next base: position 2,963 of record CACYTF010000071.1, on the reverse strand, counting down.
CCAGAGCGAGGCCCGGGAACGCATCCGGCAGTTGGTGGCGAAGCTGGAGGCAGAACAGGCTTCGCACGATTGAAGCACCACATAATGCATCGCTGTCAAGGGCGCTGTGATTGTGTTCTGTGGCAAAGATCAAACCGTTGACGGGAGAAAGGAATGAAGTGTATGAAAATAAAGAGAGAACAGGCTACAACAATTGCGCTGGTTGCGCTGACTTTCGCTTTTTTCATGGTGTTTTATACACGCATCCATCCAATCGTGATATTTGATACCGATTGCTGGCACTATGCATATTATGATCGACATCCCTGGCCAATCTGGGGCAACTGGAACCCAACGCGGGTTTTTCCGGAGATCATGATGCCTCTCGTTACGCAATTTGGCGCCTTCGTCATCTATCCCCTGTCAGGTGATTTTTTCGTCTCTCTGACGATTGGCTATGCCATTGCCGTATCGGCCGTCATCGCGGCACTCACCCTGGTGGTTATTCGTCATTTCCAGCGGCAAGGATCTGGCTGCTTCGACACCATTGTGCTGGCGCTGTTCTTCCTGATCAACCATTTTCTTGTTCTGCGTTCAGCGAAAAGCGGAAACCAGTACATGTTCTCCACAGTCAATGCATGTACCTATTTTTATTATGTGATTCCCAATCTGATGAATTGCATTCTGGTAATCTGGCTGATGGACGACCCTTCATTGCACTATTTCTTTGCCAATAATCACCATATCAGGAAAGCTGCCTGCCTGCTGCTCGGCTATTTCTGCATGTTCTCCAACTTGTGGTCGAGCATCGTCACCGTGTCCTACGGCGGCATTGTTTTGTTGTCGGATTTGATCGGCACACTGAAGGAGCGCAAGCACGGACGCTCAGTGATCGACTGGTTGCGTAAGAACGCGATTCTGTTCATACTGCTTGCATTGTGGGGGCTTGCGCAGGTCTTTGAGTACCACGGAGGAAGAGCCAACAGTCTCAAAGGAAATCCGTTGCCCGCGCGTCTGATGGAAACACTGACAATGCTCGAAGACGTTTTGAAAACAGTCAGCTTACCTTTTTTGATCACTTCAGCGGTCCTGATCGTGCTCGGCGTCTGCACCATCCTGAGAAAAAAGAACGTCGCTTCAGTGAGATTCCATATCATAAGCTTGGCAAGCGGGGCAGTCATTGCCGCTTATCTGCTCCTCTCCTGCGCCATAGCCGGACCTGGTTACATCAGTAGGGCAGACGTAATATATGGTGTTTTCTTCTTCATCATGTTGGTATTGATGACAGCGCTGAAGGATATACTGCGTTATTTGCCATGGAGCAAGATCATGCTGCCACTGGTCCTGATCATACTTCTCGCGGAATGTAACACGGCAGACAAGACCTTTCTGGAAGCAACGATTTCCCAAACGCCACCTGAAGTCTGCTATCAAGTCGATAATGACATCCTGCAACAGCTACGCGACGGCGAGGCGGCAGGTAAAGCCAAGATCAAGCTACAGATTCCCCTATACAGTGGGGATAATTGGCCGCTTGCGACCTACGGGAAAGACTTTTTCCCAAAGCTCCTGTATAAATCCGGGGTGTTGAGCACAAGAATCAGGGTCAAGGAAATGGTTCCAACCGAGAAAAAGAACGAGAAGTTCCACATCAAGGTCGATTGACCCTTTACAAAACACACAATAATTCAACTTTTTCTGCTTTAGGGGTTGAAATTTTTGTTAAAATCAGGCATAATGAATGTGTATACCGCAATCAATTCAGACTGACGGAGGACAAGGCCCGACCATGAGTTTCATTCTGGATTTTCTGCGCCAGAAAGCGCCAAATTCAGGCAAGGAAATGCCCGTATACTATAAGAAGGCATTGCGCATCACGGCAGTGCTGATGACCGTATACTTTTTGGCGAGCTTCACGTGGTTCGGCCTGGCCGGCGGTTGGTGGGAATGGGTGCCGCTGGTGGCGGCGGCGATCATGAGCGCCACGCTGCTGAGCATCGACCGCATGGGCCCCCGCCTCGCGGGGCTGATCGAGAGCTTCGTGATCGAGGCCTGGTGCGCCTGGTGCGTGCACAGCTTCGGCTGGAACTCCAGCGCCCAGCAGCTGCTGATCGCGCCGCTGATGCTGTCGTTCTTCAACGTGTCTGAAAAACCGGCGCTGAAGATCTGGTTTTGGTCGGGCGTCGTGGCGCTGCAGATGGCGCTGTACGCCTATGCCATGGGCCGCGTGGAGGTCCACGTGCTGAGCAGCCAGGTGCGCGCGATCTTCCAGACCTTCAACACGATTTCCCTCTACACGCTGCTGGCCTGCCTGTGCATACTGTTCAGCAGCAACGTGCAGGCCGCCGAGCGCCAGTTGCGCCTGGACAACCAGGAGCTGCACAAGGAGGCCGGCACCGATCCGCTGACCCAACTGCCCAACCGGAGGGCGCTGATGGACGAGATCCGCCGCTTCCTGGCCCACTCCGCCCAGGAGCCCTTCAGCGTGGCCATCGCCGATATCGACTTCTTCAAGCGCGTCAACGACACCTACGGCCACAACTGCGGCGACCACACGCTGCGCACGCTGGCGGACAAGTTCCGCGCCGTGCTGAGCGACCAGTTCAAGATCTGCCGCTGGGGCGGCGAGGAGTTCTGCATCTTCATGCCCGGCCTGAACCTGGACGAGGCGGGCGTGGTCATGCACGATCTGTGCATCGCCGTACGCAAGATGCCGCTCAGCTTCGAGGGTGTGGACTTCTCCATCACCATCACCATCGGCGTGTCGGAAAACGACTTCCACTCCCCGATGGACGCCATACTGGAGGAGGCCGACCGCAAGCTGTACATCGGCAAGAACAGCGGCCGCGACCAGGTGGTGCTCTGATTCCTACCGACAAAAAAAAGGCTCATCACGGAAACTTGTGGGATTGGAGTTCCCCCTCTCCGCCCTTCGGGCACCTCTTCCGGGGGCCTGCCGGCCCGGCCTCGCTGAAAACAGTCCA
>CACYTF010000070.1 GCA_902777335.1 uncultured Eubacteriales bacterium | reverse complement strand
GCCGCCCGGCGCAGGCCGGACAGCGCCGCCGCGTCCCCGGGCCGGACCGGCTCGCCCTCGGCGACGCCGGAGAGCGCCCGGGCCGCGAAGGCCGTGGCCGCCAGCGGCGCGCCGCGGAGCATCCACTGTATGCTGCCGTCGTCGGTGACGCCGTCCCGGAGCTTCAGCGCCGGGAACACGCCCCGGATCAGCTCCAACAGCAGGCCGGGGCGCTGGGCGCTGCCGTCCAGCGCGCTCAGCGGGCAGCTGACGCACAGGTAGTCGGAGGCCATCTCCACGGCGCCCTTCAGGTAGAAGCGCCGCATGCGGGAGAGCTCCGCCGTGTCCGAGCCCAGCCAGGTCCCGGCGATGCGGGAGAAGGCCTGCAGCTGGGCGGCGCTCAGCAGGCCGTCGCTGTCCGCGCCGCCGCGGTCCGTCTCCCCCAGGATCAGCAGGGCCCGGGCGGGCTGGGCGGTGATGCGGTCGGTGGTCTGGGCGTACACGGCGTCGCCGGACTGGGGCAGGGGCTTGATCACCGCCGCGTCCAGCGATTCCGCCAGCGTCTGGCGCAGCTCGTCCAGCGGCAGCGGCGCGTCGCCCATCAGCGCGGCCATCTGGTCCAGCGCCCCGATGACCCGGTTCCACACCTGGCCCTCCTCGCCCGCCTGCTCCCGCAGGCCGGCGTCGATCAGCGCGTCCAGGTGGTCTTGCAGCCGCTGGGCCGCGCCGATGCCGCTCATGAATTCAAACAGCGCCGTCAACTGGTCCCTCAGGGTCGCGGCATGGCGCAGGCGCTTCTTCAGGGCGCCGACGGGTTCGGCAAAGCGCTGGCGGATGGGCTCCAAGGCCTGTATCTCGGCCTCCGTGCCCCGGCGCAGCGGCCGAAGCAGCGCCCAGGGCTTCAGGCCGTACTTGGCGGCGTGGTTCGCCAGCCGGTTGGCCTCGTCCCCGGTCAGGGGCATGTAGCCGGTGCGCAGCAGCGCCAGCGCGTCCTCCATGCGCGGCGACGCGTCCGCCAGGCGCAGCGCGTCCGTCAGGCACTCCGCCAGCGGGTGGCGGGAGGCCGCGCGGCTGGAGGACAAAAACAGCGGCACCTCGTAGGCGCGGAAGGCCTCCTTCAGCGGCTGGCGGTAGCCCTCGATGTCCCGGCACAGGATCTGTATGTCGCTGAAGCGCCACTTGTTCTTCATCACCAGTCTCCGGCACAGCGCCGCGGCGAAGCGGCACTCCTCCATCGGGCCCCGGGGCGTCACCGCCTGCACGCAGGCGGGCGCGGCCTTCGGCGAATAGGGCTGTACCGGGAAGGCGAACAGCTCCTCCGACAGCGCCTTCAGCGCGTCCTTTTGGGCCGGGGCCGGCACGATGAGCGCCGCCTGCCCGTCCGGCGCCCCCTCCGTGCCTACAAACACCCGCTCGGGCCAGGCGTCCGCGCGCCGAACGGCCACGGCCAGGCGGTCGTAGCAGCCCTTCAGCGGCAGGAAGGCGTCGAAATCCCGGGCGCTTTCATCGTTGGCCAGGGGCAGGAACACCCGCGTCTCGGGGCAGGCCGCGCCCACCGCCGCGATCAGGCTGTGCAGCGTGGGCGGGGTCAGGTCAAAGCCGTAGAAGCTCACCCGGGCGTTTCTCAGGAACGCGGCGCCGCCCGCCCGGGCCACGGCCTCGTTGAACTCGGTCTCGCCGTCCTGAAAGCGGCCCTCCAGCAGCCCCTCGTAGGCCTCGAGGATCACGCCCAAATCGTCCAGCTTCATCCGCAGCAGGCCCTCGGCCCTCTCGGCGCAGGCGAACAGGCTCTCCGGCGTCAGGCCCGCCTGGCGGATCAGCTCCAGCTGGCGGGCGCAGCGGTCCGCGAAGCCCCGCCGGCGGGCGGCGCCCCGGTACAGCTTCAGCCGCGCGTCCACCGAGCGCACGGCGGCGCGCACCAGCATCACCCGGCCGCGCTCGTCCACCCGCACGCCCCCGGGCCGGCCTACGGCCTCGAAGATGCGGCCGCACAGGCGCTCCGGGCTCAGCACCTGCAGCTCGAAGGAGCCCTTCAGCCCAAGCGCGCTCAGCAGCGTCCGCTCCGTCTGAAGCGTCAGCTGCTTGGGCACCACCACGATTTGCTCCGCCGGTCCCGCGGCCATGTCCCGGCGCAGCACCTCGATCAGGGCCGCCTCCATCAGGCGGCTTCGCCCCGTGTAGATGCGCATGAATGCTCCCCCCTTCGCGTCCATACAATTATAACATATCCTGTTTTACACCCCTCCGATAAATGTGACAAAATTGTAATATTTTTTGACCAAAAAATGTATTATAATGATGGAAACAATTGCCATGATCCGGGCGTCCAAAGCATATAAGGCATAGGGTTTGCCTTTAAGTGCCTTCGCGACGGGTTGTCGGTGGTAAAGGGCAATGAAAGACAGGGAGGAGAATGTGACCATGAAGAAATTTGTATCGCTACTGCTGGCGGTGATGCTGATCATCGCCATCGTCCCCACGTCGGCCTTCGCGGCCAGCACCAAGACGGTGTACGTCAGCCGCAACGGCGGCAATTCGCGCATCAACCTGCGCCAGGGCCCCGGCTATGACTACGAGGTCACCGGCAACGTGGCCCGCCACAACGACAAGGTCACCGTCAGCAACACCAGCGGCTCCTGGAGCAAGGTGAAGGTCAACCGCACCGGCAAGACCGGCTGGATCCGCACCTATTACATCGACGGCACCACCAAGGCGCTGGGCACCGGCACCCACGTGATCAACAAGAAGACCAAGGTCTACGCCGACGCGAGCAACTCGTCCGGCGTCAAGGGCAGCCTGGCCGTGGGCGACACCGTGAAGGTGTACTACACCGAGCGGGACTTCGCCAAGGTCACCATCACCGGCTCCACCCTGCGCGGCTGGATCCCGATGCACGCCATCGGCGACGAAGTGGACCTGACGCCGGAAAAGCCCTCCAGCTCCGCCGTGACCGTGTATCGCGTCAAGACCAACGGCAGCAACCTGAACGTGCGCTCCGGCCCCGGCACCAGCTTCAAGGTGCTCAACGCCCTGGCCAACGGCACCACGGTGACCATACTGGAGAAGAGCGGCAACTGGCGCAGGGTCAAGGCCGTCAACGGCGTGACCGGCTGGGTCTCCGGGAACTACCTGGTCAAGACCAGCACCGCCGTCGCCTGGGTGAACACCCGCGTCAGCAACCTGAACGTGCGCAAGGGCCCGGGCACCAACACCGCCGTGCTGGGCAGCCTGCCCAAGGGCACCAAGGTGACGGTCTACTCCATCACCGGCAACTGGGCCTATGTCACCTCCGGCAAGCTGACCGGCTATGTGTCGATGAACTACCTGAGGTTCTGATCCTCCGAAATGCAAGGGGTGGACGCACTGGCGCCCGCCCCCTTTTGATACCATAGAAGGGAAAGGGGAGCGTTTAATGAGAGCGTTGTTTATCGGCGGCACCGGCACCATCAGCGCCGCCATCGTGCGGCGGCTGGTGAACGAGCTGGGCTGGGAGGTCTGGCTGCTGAATAGGGGCAACCGCCCCGAGGCCGTGCCCGCGGGGGCGCACAGCATCGTCGCGGACATCAATAATGAAGCGGACGTGCTGAACAAGCTGGGCGACATGACCTTCGACAGCGTGTGCGAGTTCATCGGCTTCACGCCGGACCAGGTGGAGCGGGACTACCGGCTGTTCAGGGGCCGCACCCGCCAGTACATCTACACCAGCTCGGCCTCGGCCTACCACAAGCCCGCGGCGGGCTACATCATCACCGAGGGCACGGCGCTGGCCAACCCCTACTGGCAGTACTCCCGCGACAAGATCGCCTGCGAGGACTTCCTGATGCGCGTCTACCGCGAGGAAGGCTTCCCGGTGACCATCGTGCGGCCCAGCCACACCTACGACGAGCGCAGCGTGCCCCTGGGCGTGCACGGCAATAAGGGCAGCTACCAGGTGGTCAAGCGCATGCTGGAGGGCAAGCCGGTGATCATACAGGGCGACGGCACCAGCCTGTGGACGATGACCTTCAACGCCGACTTCGCCGTGGGCTACACCGGGCTGATGGGCAACCGCCACGCCATCGGCGAGGCCTTCCAGATCACCGGCGACGAGACGCTGACCTGGAACCAGATCTACGCCACCATCGCCGACGCCCTGGGGGTTGAGCTGAAGGCCCGCCACGTGTCCAGCGAATTCCTGGCCGCCGTGGGCGCGCCCATGGGCTACGACTTCACCGGCAGCCTGATCGGCGACAAGGCGGTGTCGGTGGTGTTCGACAACAGCAAGCTGAAGCGGACGGTGCCGGACATGTGCACCCGGGTGCGCTTCGACCAGGGCGTGCGCATCGCGCTGGACTACGTGCTGTCCCACCCCGAGTGCCAGGTGCCGGACCCCGAGTTCGACGCCTGGTGCGACCGGGTGATCGACGCGCTGGACCGCGCCCGGGCGGCGTTTTGACGGAGGGCCGCGCCATGCCCCGCAGCTTTACGCCGGCCCAGCAGGCAGAGCGCAGCATCCAGAAGAAGTACCGGAAGGAATTGTGGACGCCGTTTGTGCTGGCCGTCAAGCGCTACGCGCTGATCCGGGAGGGCGACCGGGTGGCCGTGTGCGTGTCCGGCGGCAAGGACTCGATGCTGCTGGCGAAGCTCATGCAGATGCTTCAGCGGGTCAGCGACGTGCCCTTCGAGGCGCGCTACTTGGCCATGGACCCGGGCTACAGCGCCGCCAACCGGCAGAAGATCGAGGCGAACGCCCGGCTGCTGGACGTGCCGGTGACCGTGTTTGAAAGCGACGTGTTCTCCGTCGCCAACGCGGCGGAGAAGAACCCCTGCTACCTGTGCGCCCGCATGCGCCGGGGCCACCTGTACAGCCAGGCCCGGGCGCTGGGCTGCAACAAGATCGCCCTCGGGCACCACTTCAACGACGTGATCGAGACCACCGTGATGGCCATGCTCTACGGCGCGCAGCTGCAGGGCATGATGCCGAAGGTGCGCAGCGCGAACTTTCCGGGCATGGAGCTGATCCGCCCGCTGTACTGCGTGCACGAGGAGGACATCATAGCCTGGAAGAAGTACAACGGCCTGGAGTTTCTGCAGTGCGCCTGCCGGTTCACCGAGAACGCCGCCGCCGGCGACGGCACCGGCGCGTCCAAGCGCCAGGAGGTCAAGCAGCTGCTGAAGGCCCTGCGCCGCGACAACCCCGACGTGGAAAAGAGCGTGTTCAACGCCATCCACGCCGTCTGCCTGGACACCTTCCCCGGGTGGAAGACGAAGGGGGAGGACCACAGCTTTTTGGAGTGGTATGATTCATGACAGACAGCGCCCCGTCCGAATGGACGGGGCGCTGTCTGTGGAGCGAAACATCAGTTTTCTATGGTCAGCTGCGTAAAGGCGCCGCTGTCCTTGCGGAAGGCGAAGCGTTCCAGCACCTCGCTGCCGGCGGAGGTGACCGCCAGCGTCAGGACGAAGCACTCGACGTCCTGGCCGTCGACGTCGACGGTTTGGGCGGGGAAGGCGCTTCGCAGCGCCTCGGGCGTCGTGCTCTGGCGAATGGCGTCCAGCAGCGCCTGGGCGTCGCCTGAGAGTGTCTCGTCGATGTCGCAGCCCATCGCGGCCAGCAGCACCAGCACCTGCTCCCGCGCGGTCAGCCGGGCCAGCCGTTCGGCCTGGTCGGCGCCCAGTACAAGGTCGGCGTCCGCGAGCCGCACCGCATCGTCGGGGCCCAGGGCCTCCAACACGGCCTTCAGCGTCTGCAGGGCGATCCGGTTCCGGGCCGCGGTAAGGCCGCCCGTGATGTCGGCCTGGGCGCCTTCGGCCTGGGCTTCGGCCTCTTCGTTTACCGCTTCGCCGGCGGCGCCGTTGGGGAGGGCGTCGGCCGCGAAGCCGGTCTTGATGCCGACGCTTGTGATGCCGCTGGAGACGTATTTCAGGTCCTTGTCGGGGTACAGGACGCCCTCGGCCTCGTATTCGCACATGACGCACACGCCGCCCTCGAAGCGGTGCGGCTCGGTCGACACCTCTTCGCCGACGCGCTTGCCGGAGCCCAGCGTGCCGTCCTTGAGCACCGGGTAATCCCAGGTCTCGCTGATCTTCTCGTGGGTCTCTTCATCAATGGGCGCGTAGATCACGTCGGTCCTCCGCTCGGCCCCGGCGACGGCCGTCGCAAAGAGCAGCGCCGCGCAGACCAACAGCGCAAGCAGCTTTTTCATCGGTGGCTCCTCCCTTTCTTCTTCCCGTAAACCTCTCCCACATTATACCAGAGCCGTCCCTTTTCATGGTTACGAACGCGTTACGAACCGCCCCGCCGGGATCGCGTTTTTATGGCGATTTTATCTTCATTTCATGTGCGCTTCACACGGACGGACTATGCTGTAGCGAGCGGGCATGGGCATGCCTGTTGAACACAAACGAGGGCGAGGGCGCCCGGAGAGGAACCATGAGGATAGGATTGGACATCGGCTCCACGACCATCAAGGCCGTGGTGCTGGACGACGCGGGCGAGATCGTGTTCCGCCGCTACGAGCGCCACCGGGCGCGCATCGCGATGCTCTGCGAGGTGCTGCTGCACGCGGTGATGACCGCGTTTCCGGGCGAAAGGTTTAAGCTGGGCATCTCCGGCTCGGCGGGCATGGGGCTGGCGGAGGCGCTGGACATCGAGTTCATGCAGGAGGTCTACGCCACCCGCGTGGCGCTGAAGAAGATGGCCCCCCGGGCGGACGTGGCCATTGAGCTGGGCGGCGAGGACGCGAAGATACTGTTTCTCGGGGGACCTTCCGGTGGGACCGGACCTTCCGGCGGGGCCGGACCTTCCGGAGGGTTGGAGGTGCGCATGAACGGCACCTGCGCCGGCGGCACCGGGGCCTTCATCGACCAGATGGCCACGCTGATGGACGTGCCGGTGGAGCAGCTGGAGGCGCTGAGCGCGTGCCACGAGCGCAGCTACGCCATCGCCTCGCGCTGCGGCGTGTTCGCCAAGTCGGACATACAGCCCCTGCTGAACCAGGGGGCGCGCAAGGAGGACGTGGCCCGAAGCATATTCGAGGCCGTGGCCGGTCAGACCATCGCGGGCCTGGCCCAGGGCCGGGAGATCGCCGGGAACGTGGTGTATCTGGGCGGCCCGCTGACCTTCTTCCCCCAGCTGCGGGACTGCTTTGACAAGGCGCTGGGCATACGGGGCATCCACCCCGAGGACGCGCTGTACTCGGTGGCCGTCGGCGCGGCGATGCAGGCTGAGCGCGAGGCGGACCTGAACGACGTGATCGAGCGCGTCCGCCGCCGCGCCGCCGTCGCCCGCTACGCCGCCTGTCCGCCGCTGTTTGAGAGCCCGGAGGAATACGAGGCCTTCCGCGCGCGCCACGCCCGCGCCCGGGTGGAGACCGTCGCCCGGCCCGGCTACGACGGCGAGGTCTACATCGGCATCGACTCCGGCTCCACCACCGTCAAGGCGGTGGCCTTGGACCGGGACTTCAACCTGCTGAAGACCGCCTACATGTCCAACCGGGGCAACCCGCTGCCGGCGGTGCGGGATTTTCTGCGCGAATTCTACGCCGAGTACCCGAACGCCACCGTGGCCGGGGCCGGGGCCACCGGCTACGGCGAGGCGCTGGTGAAGACGGCCTTCCGGCTGGACTGCGGCGTGGTGGAGACGGTGGCCCACTTCATGGCCGCCCGGCGGCTGCAGCCGCGGGTGGACTTCATCATCGACATCGGCGGCCAGGACATCAAGTGCTTCCGCATCCGGGATGGGGCCATCGACGACATCTTCCTGAACGAGGCCTGCTCCTCCGGCTGCGGCTCGTTCATACAGACCTTCGCCCAGGCGGCGGGGGGCATGCCGGTGGACGCGTTCGCCCGGCGGGGCCTCATGGCAAAGCACCCGGTGGACCTGGGCTCCCGCTGCACCGTGTTCATGAACTCGTCGGTGAAGCAGGCCCAGAAGGACGGCGCGACGCTGGAGGACATCTCCGCGGGGCTGTCCATATCCATCGTGAAGAACGCGCTGTACAAGGTGATCCGCGCCGCGGACGCCTCGCAGCTGGGGGAGCACATCGTGGTGCAGGGCGGCACGTTCCTGAACGACGCCGTGCTGCGGGCCTTCGAGCGGGAGATCGGCCGCGACGTGGTCCGGCCCAACATCGCGGGCCTGATGGGGGCCTACGGCGTGGCGCTGTACAGCGCCGAGCACGCGCCCAAGTCGGGCAGCGGCGTGCTCACCGCCAATGAGCTGGAATGCTTTGAGCAGAAGACCGCCGTCACCCGCTGCCAGGGCTGCCAGAACCACTGCCAGCTGACAGTGATCCGCTTTCCCGGCGCGGCGGGCGAGAAGGAGCGCCGGTTCGTCTCCGGCAACCGCTGCGAGCGCATGATGGGCGGCGGCAGGGCGCCGCTTCCGAACCTGTACGCCGAGAAGCGGCGCATGCTGCGGGCGCTGGAGCCCGGCGATCGCCGCCGGGGGCGCATCGGCATACCGATGGGGCTGAACATGTACGAGCTGTACCCGTTCTGGCACGCGCTGTTCACGCAGCTTGGCTTTCAGGTGATCGCGTCCCCGGAGTCGGACCGCATGCTCTACGCCTCCGGCCAGCGCACGATCCCCTCGGACACGGCCTGCTACCCGGCCAAGCTGATGCACGGCCACGTGGAGTGGCTGCTGCACCGGAACGTGGACGCCATATTCTACCCCTGCATGAGCTACAACCTGGACGAGCACCGGGGCGACAACCACTTCAACTGCCCGGTGGTGGCCTACTACCCCGAGGTGCTGCGGCTGAACGTGCCGGGGCTGAAGGAGACCCGATTCATCTGCGACTACCTGGGCATCCACCGGCCGAGGGACTTCGAGCGGAAGTTCCCCGCGGTGCTGGACCGCTACTTCCCCGGCATCCCCGCCCGCCAGGTGCGCCAGGCGGTGCGCGGGGCCTACGCGGCCTACGAAGCCCACATGGAAAGGGTCCGCGCCCGCGGGGCGGAGATGATCGCCGAGGCCCGGTCCAAGGGCCTGCCGGTGGTGGTGCTGTGCGGGCGGCCCTACCACATCGACCCGGAGATCAGCCACGGCATCGACGAGCAGATCGCCCAGCTGGGCGCGGTGGTGGTCACCGAGGATTCCGTGAACATGAACGCGGAGAAGTTCCCGGTGAACGTGCTGAACCAGTGGACCTACCACGCCCGGCTGTACTCGGCGGCCCGCTATGTGGCCGAGTGCGGCGACCCGGGCATCAATCTGGTGCAGCTGGTGTCCTTCGGCTGCGGCGTGGACGCCATCACCACCGACGAGGTGCGCAGCATACTGCAATCGGGCGGCAAGCTGTACACCCAGCTGAAGATCGACGAGATCTCCAACCCCGGCGCGGTGCGCATCCGTTTGCGCAGCCTGTTCGCGGCGTTGGAGAGTAGGGAGTAGGGAGTAGTGGAAGAGCGGATCGAGTTTACCGAAGAGATGAAGCGGGATTACACGATACTGATCCCGAACATGCTGCCGGTGCATCTGCAGCTGGTGGGCGACGTGTTCCGCCTGCACGGCTATCGCATGGAGCTGCTGAAGAACGAGGGCCCCTCCGTGGTGGAGACGGGCCTGAAGTACGTGCACAACGACACCTGCTACCCGGCGCTGCTGTGCATCGGCCAGTTCATCGACGCGCTGCAGAGCGGCAAGTACGACGTGCACAAAACTGCCCTGATCATCACCCAGACCGGCGGCGGCTGCCGGGCCAGCAACTACATATTCCTGCTGCGCAAGGCGCTGAAGAAGGCGAATCTGGGCTTCGTGCCGGTGATCAGCCTGAACCCGGCGGGGCTGGAGAAGAACAGCGGCTTCAAAATGACGCTGACGCTGCTGCTGCAGGCCATGATGATGATCCTCTACGCGGACGTATTGATGTGCCTGAAGAACCAGGTGGAGCCCTATGAGAACGAGAAGGGGACCTGCGCCCGCCTGGTGGAGCGGTGGGCCGACCGGCTGACCGAGCAGTTCCGGCGCGACCCCAGGATCGCGGCGCTGCGCGTCCGGGAGAACGTGAAGCGCATCGCCCGGGATTTCGACGCCGTGCCCGTCACCCCCGCCGAAAAGGTGCAGGTGGGCATCGTGGGCGAGATCTACGTGAAGTATTCCCAGCTGGCCAACAACCACCTGGAGCGCTTCCTGCTGGAGCAGGGCTGCCAGGTGCACGTGCCGGGGCTGATGGGGTTTCTGCTGAACGCGCTGGACCACAACATCGACGACATCAACCTGTACGGCGGCAGCCGGCTGAAGCGCTGGGGCTGCCGGCGGGTGATGCGCTTTGCCGGCCGCGTGCAGCGGGCCGTCGCCCGGGCCGTGAAGGCCGGCGGCCGCCTGACGCCCCCCGAGACCTACGGCCAGACCCGAAGCGCGCTGGGCGGCGTGCTGGGCGTGGGCTGCAAGATGGGCGAGGGCTGGCTGCTCACCGCGGAGATGTGCGAGCTGATCGATTCCGGCGTGCCCAACATCGTGTGCGTGCAGCCCTTCGGCTGCCTGCCCAACCACATCGCCGGCAAGGGCACCATCCGCGCCATCCGCGAGCGCTACCCCGGGGCCAACATCGTGCCCATCGACTACGACCCCGGCGCCACCCGCGTGAACCAGGAAAACCGGCTGAAGCTGATGCTGGCGGTGGCGCGGGAAGGGAGCAGGGAGTAGGGAGTAGGGAATTATCCGATACAAAGTCGCATAAAATTCAGTTTATCTGAATTGTATGCGACTTTGTATTGACTTCCCGCGCAATACTGGTATAATATGTATACAGAAATTAACAATTGAAGGGAAGGGAACGGTATGAAGTCTTTCAGGTTGTTTGCGTTGCTTTTGGCGCTGTGCCTGGCGCTGGGCGCCGTGCCGGCGCTGGCGGAGGAGCTGACCTTTGACGCGGAGCCCGCGCCCGCCGAGCTGGAGGGCGAGCTGCTGACCGACGACATGCAGGCCGCGCCGGAACCCGAGAGCGCGGTGATGGCCGCGGTGGCGACCGCGGAGGCCGAGGGCCTGCCGGTCACCGAGGCGGTCTTCCCCGACGAGGCGTTCCGCAAATATATCCTGGCGAATTTTGATACCGACCAGGACGGCACGCTGTCCGACGCGGAGATCGGGGCCGTCACGCGGATCGACCTGCCCGCGGACGTGTCCGACGCGACGGGTATTTCAAGCTTTGCCAAGGTCAAGGGCATCTCTGCCGAGTGGGGCGGCAAGCTGAAGAAGCTGCCGCTGGGTAAGCTTGCCAGGCTGGAGTGGCTGAACGTGTGCGGCACCAGGTTGGAGAAGCTGGAGCTTGGCGGCTGCCCGGCGCTGTTGCGTCTGGACGTTTCGGAAAACAAGCTTACCGCGCTGGACGTCAGCAAGAATACAAAGCTGAAAGAACTGGCCGCCAACTACAACAAGCTGACCGCCATCAACGTCAGCAAGAACACGAAGCTTACGTGCCTGTCCGTCCGCTGCAATTCCGGGCTGAAGAAGCTGGATGTCAGCAAGAACACAAAGCTGAAAATACTGCTGTGCGGCTACACCGCCGTCGGGAAGGTGGACATCGCCAACTGCCCCAAGCTGCTGGCGGTGATGAAGAAGGACTACCTGCCCCACGCGTGGACAAAGGAGAAGAAGTACACCGGCGGCTCGATCGCCTGGTCCGGAGATCCCTGGGAGGATTCGGAGAAGATTGAGCTGCCCACCAAGGCCAGGCTGTACAACGGCAAGAAGCTGCTGTACAAGAACAGCAAGCCCACGAAGCTGAAGTTCTACGTGACCGATTACAGCACCGGCAAGACCGTGAGCACCAGGAACAACAGGATGACCGCCACCGGCGATTACTACCTGCGCGTCAAGGCGACGCCCTCCTACGCGGCCAAGCCGCTTGTGATCAAGCTCAGCAACAACAGGGGCGACTGCATAGGAATGTATAATGATGAAAACGGCTTCTTCCAGAGCCAGGGGCCGGGCACCCCGACGCTGAAGGTCTACATGTCCGGCAAGAATGTGTATTCCCTGAAGATAAAGGTGGACGTGCCCGTGGAGAAAGAGGAGATAGAATAGCGCATGCGCGCACAGGCGAGGACCGGACTTGCGTCCGGTCCTCGTTTCTATAGAAATCCGAAGGATTTCAACAACAATTCCTCATTCCTCATTCCTCACTCCCCCAGCGCCCACGCCCGCACGCTGAACCTCGCCCTGCCATCGGCGTAAAACGATATGCCCTGAGCAGTCAGATCGGTGTACAGCGTGGCGGACATCACCTGTTCGCCCTCGCCGATGAACGCCTCCACGCTGAAGCGGTCCAGGATCAAATGCAGCCTCAGCCGGCCGCCGTCGTGCTGGACCTTGGCGCGGCGCTGGTGGATGATGGCCCGGCGCGAGCCGGAGAACTTGCGGTCCACCTTCACCACCGACTCCCGGGGCCGGAAGCTGACCTGGGTGTAGCGGCCGTCGCCCTTCGCGAAGCGCACGGCGAAGCGGTTGAACAGCGGGCCGTCGGGCGCGATCTCGATCTCCATCTCCACGGTGCGGCCCTCGACGCCGGGCAGCGCGACTTCGCCGTTTTCGACGGCCACGTCGCGGTATTCCACGGCCTCGCCGCGCAGGCTTCGCAGCTCGCGCAGGGGCCGCTGGTACAGCCTTCCGTGCTTCACGCTGAGCTCCCGCGGCAGGCTCATCTGGCCGAACCAGGGGGTGGAGGGGGTGTGCAGGTTGCAGGTGTCCCAGTTCTGCATCCAGCCGATCATCACCCGCCGGCCGTCGGGGGTCAGCAGGGTCTGGGGGGCGTAGAAGTCGATGCCGTAGTCGATGGCCTGGTCGCTCTGCTCGGCAAAGCGCCCGGTGTCGGGGTCGAAGCGCCCCAGCAGGCAGAACGTGCCGTTGCCGTTGTGGTATTCAAAGCCCCTGGGCAGCATGTCCTGGGCGCTGCCCAGCAGCACGTCCGCGCCGTCCAGCCGGAACAGGTCCGGGCACTCCCACATGGTGCCCAGCCGCCCGTTGTTCTCGGCCGCGACGCCCTCCAGCGTCCAGCGCTTCAGATCGTCGCTGCGGTAGATCAGCATGCGCCCGCCGCCCGGGGCGTGGTCGTTGGCCACGATGGCGCGGTAGCCGCCGCCCGGCGCGACCCACAGCTTCGGGTCGCGGAAGTCATAGGGGCTGCCGCCCTCGGGCAGGTCCGCGGCGGTGATCACCGGGTTGCCGGCGTATTTTTCGTAGTTCACGCCGTCGCCGAAGGCCAGGTTCTGGGTCTGAACCCTGCGCACGCCGCCCGCGCCCACTTCCTCGGCCACGCCGGTGTACATCAGCGCGTGCCGCCCGTCCGGCAGCGTGATCGCGCTGCCGGAGAAGCAGCCCTCCCGGTCGTAGGGCATGTCCGGGGCCAGGGCCGCGGGCAGGTAACGCCAGTGCAGCAGGTCCTGCGACACGGCGTGGCCCCAGTGCATCGGCCCCCAGTGGGAGTCGTAGGGGTGGTACTGGTAGAACAGGTGGTACTGGCCGCCGTAGAAGCTGAAGCCGTTGGGGTCGTTCATCCAGCCCACCCGGGCGGACAGGTGAAACGCCGGGCGATCCCCCGGGGCGATGGCGCGCTCCTTCTCTTCCTCAAAGCGCCGCGCGTCACGAAGCGGTTGGCTCATATTACTGCTCCTTATGTATAATTCATGCTGTCTTCCAACGCGTCCACGATGGTGTCCACCACCTTCGTGGACGTCTTCTGGCAGATCCCGGGGGCGTAGGGGAAGGTGTAGGACACGTCGGCGGCGCGCAGCAGCGGCAGGTCGTTGATGGAATCGCCGATGCCGAACAGCGTGATCTCGCCGTAGGCGTTGCGCATGTATTCCCGCAGCGCCTCCACGCCCTTGCCCTTCGAGCAGCCCTTCGGCGCGATGTCGATCTCCACCACGTTCTGGAAGGCCTCCACCCTGTCGCCGAAGCGCCGGTTGATGTCCGCGGACAGCGCCTCGGCGTCCTCCAGGCTCTCGGTGTGCACGCTCACCTGGTGGATCAGGCCCTTCGGGGCGTCGTCCACGCCGGTGATCACGTAGTACTTGCCGGGGTAGTCCATCGGGGCGAACACGCAGATGTCGCCCTCCACGTCCAGCGTCAGGCGGTAGCCCTTCGGGTTCAGCTCCCGCACCAGCGCGTCGGCCACGTCCCGGTCCACGCCCTTTTTCAGGATCGGCTGCAGGTCGCCGTCCACGATGTTCGCGCCGCTGCTGGTGATGTAGAAGTCCGGCTGCACAAGGCCGGTGATGAACGGCGTCAGCCCGCCCACCTGCCGCCCGGTGCACAGCCCGAACAGGTGGCCCGCGGCCTGGTATTTGCGGATCATCTCCACGTTCTCCGGCGGCAGCTTGACCTCGGCCTTGTAGAAGTACAGCGTGCCGTCAAAGTCGCTGGCGAATACCTTCTTTTTCATGTCCGGGCCCTCCTATATCACGAATTCGTCGGTCACCGACCGGCTCATCGGCCACAGGCGCACGCCCACGCCCTCGGTCGCGGTGTAGTGGAACTCCCGCCCGGTGGGGTAGACGTGGGTGGTGAAGGTGGCCGCGCCGTCGTTCGCGAACAGCTCGGCGGAGTTGTGGTCGATGTAGATCTGCAGTTTCCGAAGCGGCGCGTCCAGGGGCATGTCCAGCGCCTCGCCCACCTGGGTGTTGAACCGCAGGTCCATGCCGCTGCGGTCGATGCGGCAGACCCTGTTCGCGCTGTCGTAGCGCAGCCGCAGGCCGCCCGTGCCGTCCTCGCGGGTGAACAGGTTCAGGTCGAAGTCGCCGGCGGGCGCGGTGATTTCCAGCTCGCAGGCCGGGGGCAGCGTGCCGTCCGGCTCCAGCTCGGGCCCGCGCAGGCCGCGCAGCGCGGGGATGGGCGTCTGCAGCAGTTTGCCGCCCCGGATCCGCAGCTCCCTGGGCAGCGACATGCTGCCCTCCCAGTCCTCCTCCTCGGAGGGATAGTGGTTGTCCGGCAGGCCGATCCAGGCGATCAGTATGGCCTTGTCCGCGGCGCCCACGTTGGCCGCGCCCTGGGCCGCGTAGAAGTCGAAGCCGAAGTCCAGGTGGCGGTAGGGGCCGTCCGGGGTGAAGGTGAGGGTGTCGTAGTCCATGCGGCCGATCAGGTACACGTTGTGGTTGGTGCTCTCGCCGCGCCCGGGCAGCTTCGTGTACTGGGGCGAGAAGATCAGCACGTCTTTGCCGCTGATGTTCACGATGTAGGGGCACTCCCACATGCCGCCGAAGGCCTCGTAGCCCGGCACCTTCAGCTGGCCCGCGAAGCGCCAGCCCGAAAGCGGCTGCTCCGATTCGTACACCAGCACGCCGCCCCGCTTGTCCAGGGTCTGCGCGCCGATGAAGATGTAATAGCGCTTCTTTTCGGCGTTGTAGACGACCTTCGGGTCGCGCTGGTGCTCGCTGTAGTCGTCCCGCGGGCCGAACAGCGGCTTCTCCAGCTTCCGGGGCCGGCCGTCCGCGCCCAGTATCGCCGCGCAGGTGTAGGGGGTGCGCGTCCAGTCCTCGTCCCGGTGGTTGCCGGTGTAGTAGAAGATCAGGTCGCTGCCGTCGGAGATGGCGCTGCCGGAATGGGTGCCCCGGTTGTCGTAGAAGCAGTCCGGCTTCAGGCCGATGCCGGCGTTGCGCCAGTGCACCAGGTCCTCGCTGGTCACGTGGTACCAGTACTTCAGGCCGTGTACCGCGCCCCAGGGGCACCACTGGTAGCACAGGTGCCAGACGCCCTTGTGCAGCGCGAAGCCGTTGGGGTCGCTGGACAGCCCGGTCACCGGCTGCACGTGATACCGCTGGCGCCAGGGGGAGGTCTGTACCCTGTCGTAAAGATCCCGGATCTCATCGGGGCTTTGGAGCACGCGATAGCGCTCCTCGCGGGTCCATTCCTTCATGATTGTATCGCTCCCTTCCGGTTGGTTTTTCTGCTGATACCATCATACCATGAAATGCCGGAAAAAGCCATAGGCGAGTTTGAGCAACCGTCAACTGCCTGTTGCCTGTTGCCTACGTTAATTCTTGCGAAAGCCCTGTGGACAAAGTATGCCATTCAGGTGAATTTACGGGGAAATTGGGAAATAAATGTTGACAAACGGGCCACTCTAAAGTAAAATAAACTTTGCAGGTCAAGGACCCGTCTGGGCTTTTGCGCCTGCGGAGCCGGTCGATCCGCGGAATCGGGGTTTATGCGGATCGCCTGATGGTGCGGGAACGCGCGGGTGTAGCTCAATGGCAGAGCTCCAGCTTCCCAAGCTGATCACGTGGGTTCGATTCCCATCACCCGCTCCATTCGCAATACAACCCCATGATTATTATTAGGGAGGAATTTCCAATGGCAAAGGCAAAATTTGAGCGCAATAAGCCGCATGTGAACATCGGCACGATCGGTCACGTGGACCACGGCAAGACCACGCTGACGGCCGCCATCACG
>CACYTF010000069.1 GCA_902777335.1 uncultured Eubacteriales bacterium | reverse complement strand
ATGTTCAATCCTCATCCACTCCCCCGGCCTTAGCTCGGACTCGCCAAAGCCCTCGCCTCGCCCCGGTTCGTGGCGTTTCACTCATAGAATTCTGACTTTCTTCTCGTCTTTGTCTGTATCGTTTTCAAGGTTCGCTCGCCGTCGCTCGGGCCTTCGCTCTCGCGACAGCTTGCTTAGTATATCAAAACAGACCGGCCTTGTCAACAGTCAATTTCACGTTTTTCAGAATCTTAACTTCTCAGTCCACTCTTGGGGCTTTTTTTGTGGAAATGCTGCATAGGCTGTTGAGAAATGCAGGATGGGCGTTGTTCCGCAGGGGCAGACGCCCGCGAGGGAGGCCTTGACCATGGGAAAACTGCGCCCCGCGCTGTGCGGGCTGTGCCTGGCCCTGCTTCTGCCGCTGGCGGTTCTCGCCGGGCGACACCTGCCGACGGACACCCGGCCCCTGGTGGAGGAGAAGTACGCGGGCTGGAGCGGCGTGCTGCGGCTGTGGGTGTTCGAGGGCTGGGCGGAGGACATGGACGCTCTGCCGGCCTGGCTGAACCGGTGCATCGCCCGCTTTGAGAAGCGCAGCCCCGGCGTGTACGTGCAGCCCCGGTACGTGGACGCCGGGGCGATCACCGCCATGAACGACAGCGGCATACCGAAGCCGGACATGCTGCTGATCCCGCCGGGGCTGCTCTCCTCCCCGGAGGGGCTGGCGCCGCTGATCCCGCCGGACAACCTGCGCGGGCCGCTGGCCGGGTGCGGCGCCTGGGGCGACGCGGTCTACGCCGTGCCGGTGGCGATGGGCGGCTACCTGTGGGCCTGGAACGCCGCGCTGACGGAGGGCATCCCCGACACCTGGCACGCGGGCGGCGCGACGCTGGCCGCGCCGGGCCCTCAGCCGTGGCGGCGCTGGGACGCGGCGCTGCTGGCGCTGTGCTCGGGCCGGTACTCCGAGGAAGCGCCTAACGCCCCGGCACAAACCCCCGCCCCGCCCCTGCCGGGGGTGGACCTGGGCCTCGCCGGGTCCGAAACGCCCGCCCCCACCCCGCCGCCCGCCGCGCCCGAAGGCGAATTGAGCTGCCGGCTGCCCGACGGATTTCGCTTTGAGGACGACGCCTGGCGGCGCTTTGCCAACGGCGAGGTCGCCGCGATGCCGGTGACCCAGCGGGAGGTGCGCCGGCTGCAGGCGCTGTCCGCCCAGGGCAAGGGGCCGGACTGGCGCCTCTGTGCCGGCGCCTGCGCCTTCACGGACCAGCTGCTTTGCCTGGCCGTCGTGGACGCGCCGGGGGCGGAGGAACAGCGGGCCCTGTGCGCGGCCTTCCTTACATGCCTGCTGGAGGACGCGTGCCAGGGCGACCTGTGCCGCGCCGCCTGCTTCAGCGTGACGGACGCCGGCTCCGGCTACGATGCCGGGGATCCGCTGCTGATCCTGGACGCGGCGCTGCGCGATCCCGGGCTGTGCGCGCCCAACTGCTTCGACGCGCACTGGCAGGACGACTGCGCGGGCATTGTTCGGGAATTTACCGACAATGCCGCCGAAGCCTGGCGGCTTTGGCGGTCGCTCGCCGGCCGCCTGCGGAAAAACCCGAACATTTGAAAGGGCGCATCGCCATTACAGCGCCTTTTTGGTTCCCGCACACGCCCTTATATATAGGTAGAAATCCGGACAAAAAACGATGAAATCGTGACAACTATTGAGCGCGGCGGCGATGTGTGGTATAATTTAACCGGGTAATATGTGTCCCTTACGGAGGCTTACATGAAATCGCTGATACCGCAGGATATGCGCGGAAAGACGCTGTCCAACCTGTTCGTGGTGTGCGCGGGCGTCGTGCTGACGATCACGCTGATGCACCTCGGGCAGCTTTGGGGCGCGCTGATGAAGCTGATCCACGCCATCATGCCCTTTCTGGTCGGCTTTGTCATCGCGTTTTTGCTGCTGCCCATCGTGAACCGCATGGAAGCCCTTTTCAACAAGCTCCTGTTCAAGCGCAAGCCTCACCCGAAGCTGGGCCGGGTGCTGTCGACGATCATCGCCTACATCGTGCTGCTGGCGCTGCTGTCGGGCTTCTTCGCGATACTGGTGCCCCAGCTGATCACCTCGGTGAAGTCGATCCTTTCGTACATCGCCAGCTTCATATCCTCCAACCGGGAGACGATCAACCAGCTGCTGGTGAAGTACGAGTTTTTGAGCATCGAGGGCGAGAAGCTGGTCATCGCCTGGGAGAACGTGGTGTCCCAGCTGATGAACTACACGTCGCTGCTGGTGGACAATTTGATGGCCATCTCCAGCAGCATCTACACCATCGTGTTCCAGCTGTTCGTGGGCATGATCGCCGCCTTCTACCTGTTGATGGAGAAGGAGAAGTACTGCGCGCAGGTGAAGAAGCTGTGCTACAGCCTGCTCAAGCCCGGCACCTGCGAGCTGCTGATCTACTGGACCCGCCGGGCCCACCGGATCTTCGCCGGGTTCATCTCCGGCAAGATACTGGATTCGCTGATCATCGGCATCATCTGCTACGTGTGCATGCTGCTGTTCCGCATAGAGTACCCGCTGCTGATCAGCGTGGTGGTGGGCATCACCAACATCATACCGTTCTTCGGGCCGTTCATCGGCGCGGTCCCCAGCGTGCTGATACTGCTGCTGGTCAACCCGCTGAGCGCGCTGTGGTTCCTGGTGTTCATCGTGATACTGCAGCAGCTGGACGGCAACCTGATCGGCCCGTTCATACTGGGCGACTACGTGGGGCTGACGCCTTTTTGGATCATGCTGTCCATCATGCTGGGCGGCGGGCTGTTCGGCTTCACCGGCATGCTGCTGAGCGTGCCGCTGTGCGCGCTGCTCTACGCCATCATACGGGCCGTCATGGAGGCGCGCCTGCGCAAGCGGAACCTGCCCACCGAGAGCGACTTCTACATCCATGCCCCCGAGAACCTACAGGAGGACAAGCCCCGTGAAACACCTGATATTTGACTGCGGCGGCGTGCTGGTCTACCCCCGCCTGGGCGACTGGAAGCTGCCCTATAAGATGGCGGAGATACTCGGCGCGCGCGCCCGGGACATGTACAGCGCCCGCTTCCTGTTGGCCCAGCGCCAGTGTGAGCACTGGCTGGACGAATCCCGCCTGGTGCCCGACATTCAGGAGGAGCGCCAGCTGCGCCAGGCGTACATCCAGGCGCTGGACGAACGCATGGACTGGCGGCTGTCCGGCGACGAGATCGACAACCTGGCCGCCGATTTCACCGAAAACCCCCTGCGCTACGGCTTCTTTTCCGACGCCATGCCCGCGCTGAAGCGCTGGAAGGAGCGCTATCGGCTGGGCATGCTGTCCGACGCGATGCCCTCGATACTCGTCTTCCTGGAGCAGCGGGGCATGCTGCAGCTTTTCGACGCCGCCGTGATCTCCACCCACGTGGGCGCGATCAAGCCGGACAAGCGCATGTACGAGGCCATACTGAAGGCGCTGGACGCCGACCCCGGCGACTGCCTGTTCGTGGACGACCGGCCCTGCAACTTAGAGGGCGCGACGGCCATCGGCATGCGCGCCGTGCAGATGGCCCGGCCCGCCTGCCTGCCGGAGGCCCTCTGGGACGGCCCGGTGGCCCGAAGCTTTGAGGAACTGGACGGCCTGCTGGGCCAGTAAGGAGCGCGCGTTGCCTGCCCTTCCCGCTGAATTTATCGACAACATGCAAAAACTGCTGGGCGATGAAACCCCGGCTTTTTTGCGTGCGCTGGACGCGCCGCCGGCGCTGGCGCTGCGGCTGAACCCGAAGCGCGCCGGGGCCGAGGCCGCCTCGGCGGCGTTCATCGACGGCCCGGTGCCCTGGGCCCTGTGGGGCCGGTACCTGAAGCCGGACCCTGATATACGGCCCGGGGCCAGCGTCCCCCACGCGGCGGGGGCCTTCTACCTGCAGGAGGCCAGCGCCATGGCCAGCGCGGCGGTGCTTGACGCCCGGCCCGGCGAGCGCGTGCTGGACCTGTGCGCCGCCCCCGGCGGCAAGAGCACGCAGATCGCCGCGGCCATGGCGGACCGCGGGCTGCTGATCTCCAACGACCCGGAGCCCGCCCGCGCCAAGGCGCTGGCGGGCAACCTGGAGCGCATGGGCGCGGCCAACGCCGTGGTCATAAGCGCGCTGCCCCGGGCGCTGGCAGGCCGCTGGCCCGAATACTTCGACGCCGTGCTGGTGGACGCGCCCTGCTCCGGCGAGGGCATGTTCCGGCGGGACCCGGCGGCCCGGAACGCGTGGAAGGGCGCGTCCCCGGCGGGCTGCGCGAAGCGGCAGGCGGAGATCCTGGACTGCGCGGCGGCGCTGGTGCGGCCGGGCGGGCGGCTGGTGTACTCCACCTGCACCTTCAACGACGTGGAGAACGAGGGCTCCGTGCTGGCCTTTCTGGGCCGGCACCCGGACTTCGCCCCGGAGGCCTTCGACCTGCCCGGCGCCGGCGCATCCCAAGGGGGCATGCTGCGGCTGATGCCCCACCGGCTGCGGGGCGACGGCCACTTCGTGGCGAAGCTGCGCAAGGCGGGGGTCCCGGAGCCGCCCCGGCCAAAGGGCGCCTCAAGGCCCGATCGCGACGCCGCAACTGCGCTGGCGATGCTGTGGGAGGAGGCCTGCCCCGAAAGCGCGCTGCCGCCGGACATGGACTACACAATTCTCGGCGACCGGCTGTACGCCCGGCCGGCGGGCTGCCCGGATACGAGCGGGCTGCGGGTGATCGCGCCGGGGCTGTGCCTGGCCCGGCTGGGCCGCGGCCGCGTGGAGCCGGAGCACGCGCTGGCCATGGCCATGGACCCACGGGCCGCCCGGCGCCGCGCCGCGCTGGACCCGGAGCAGGCCCGGGCCTGGCTGCGGGGCGAGGCGCTGCCCCGGGACGGCGAAAAGGGCTGGACGCACGTCACCTGCCTGGGCCTGCCGCTGGGCTGGGGCAAGGCCTCGGAGGGCATGCTGAAGAACCACCTGCCCAAGGGGCTGCGCCGCGTGGGACAGGGTGACTAATTTTCGCAGTTTTCGGCCAAAAAGCCGCCGATGGGAATTGACAATTTCCCTCTATTCTTGTATACTATAAACAGTTTTAATTTACATATAATTTTTTGAAGGGGGATATCTCAATGGCCGGTAAGTTTGTCATCATCACTGCCAAAAATGGCGAATTCACTTTCAACCTGAAAGCCTCCAACGGCGAGGTCATCCTCACCGCGTCGGAGACCTATCCCACCAAAGGCGCCTGTGAAAACGGCATCGCCTCCGTGAAAAAGAACGCCGGCGTGCCCGTCGAGGATCAGACGCGGGCTGAAAACCAGACCCACCCCAAGTATGAGCTGTACAAGGACAAGGGCGGCGATTTCCGCTTCCGCCTGAAGGCCGCCAATGGCGAGATCATCGGCAAATCCGAGGGCTACAAGGCCAAGGCCAGCGCCAAGAAGGGCATCGCCTCCATCGCCAAAAACGCGCCGGACGCCCCCATCGTGGTCGTGGAGCCGGACGAGAAATAATACACCGCCCTCAAAAGCCGCCTTTCGGGGCGGCTTTCGATGTTTACGGGGGGTTCAGAGGGATATCTTTGTTCATACTGATCTGTGGAAACCTGGGGAGGCGACGTGAAATGAAGCGCATTGTTTCGGCCCTGTTGGCCATCATGATGCTGACCGTCTGCGGAATGGCTGCAGCGGAGCAGAGCATCCGGAAAATGGAGACCCCCGCGGACGCGGATGAATTCATTGCGGTATTCCTGGGCGAACACCCGGAAGAGCTGGAAGGCGCATGGGCTTTTTCCGCCCAGATGGAAGCCGCGCTCAAGAGAATGGGCGGAATTGCCGGTATGGCAAAGCAGTTGTCCGCATTGGGCACGCCCGAATCCGTGATGCCGGCCTATGAAGGTGAGCTGCGCGGACTGAAGGTGTTCTATATTCCCTGTGCTTTTTCCGCCATGCAGGTGGATTTGATCCTCGCCGTTCAGGACGGGGTGATCGCGGGCCTGCAAACCGGTACGTACAGCGGCGGCAAGGCGGAGAAAACCGAATCCGATCTGTTTGACAGTATTGAATTGGCATTGCCGGTTCCGTCGCTTGGCGAGCTGCCCGGAATCCTGACGGTTCCAAAGGGAGAAGGCCCGTTTCCGGTCGTGATCCTCCTGCAGGGTTCGGGGGCCAGCGACAAAGACGAATCGGTGGGCAATCTGAAGCCCTTCCGGGATCTCGCGGAGGGATTGGCTGAAAAGGGGATCGCGGTCTATCGCTTTGACAAGCGTTCCTATGTATATGGCCTGGAGCTGATGACAGACAAGCAGATCACGCTGGTCGACGAATATCTGGAGGATGCCGTGAACGCGGCGCAATTGGTTGCCCGGCAGGACAGGATTGATCCGGACCGCATCTATGTGCTGGGTCACAGCCTGGGCGGGAACGCGATTCCGGCTGTCGCGCGGGCGCTGAAGGACGCGCCGATCAAAGCCAGAGGGTTTATCATGATGGCCGCCTCGCCCAGGCCCTTGGACGAACTGATGCGGGAGCAGTATGATTTCCTCTATTCCCTGATGCCGGAAGTATCGGCGGAGCAGCAGGCCGAAAAGGACGCGCTGTTTGCGGAGCTGGATAAACTGCGGGACCTGGATTCCCTGACCGAGGACGACATGGTCGCCGGCGTTTATGCCGCGTACTGGAAGTGGCTGGCGGACTACGACATTCTGCAGGCCGCCGGAGAGATCACAGAGCCGGTGCTGCTTCTGCAGGGCGAAGAGGACTATCAGGCGACCATGGAGGATTTCGGGATCTGGAAGGACGCGCTTGGCGAGAGGGAAAACTGGCGGATGATCTCCTATCCGGGGCTGACCCACGCCTTCACCGCCGGGCAGAAGACAGAAGGCGCTGAAGTTTATGCGCGTTCTGAGAAGATGGATCCTCAGGTCATTCAGGACATTGCCGATTTTGTCGCCCAATGAAATGCAATGCTGTTTTACAAAAGCCGCCCTTCCGGGCGGCTTTTTTGTTGACACGCGTCCTCCGCTGCGATTATAATAGATCATAGGAGGGAAGGCACATGAACCAACGCATCGCCCTGTACGCGGGCTCCTTCGATCCCTTCACCAACGGACACCTGGACATCGTGCGCAAGGCGTCGGCGCTGTTCGACCGGGTGGTGGTGATGATCGGCGTGAACGTGGCAAAGCGCCGCGCCTTTGACGCCGAGGCCATGCGCGCGGCCATACAGCGCGCCTGCGACGACCAGGGCCTGCCCGTGACGGCGGTGATTTACACCGGGCTGGTGGCGGATTATTGCCGGGCGCACGGCATCCGGTGGTACGTGCGGGGCCTGCGCAACGCCGCGGACTACGGCTACGAGGAGAACAACGCCCAGGTCAACCGCCTGATCAACCCGGACCTGGAGACCGTCTACCTGCGCGGCGACGCGCCCGCCATTTCCTCCAGCATGATCCGCGAGCTGCTGGCCTTCGGGCGGGACGTGTCGGAATTCGTGCCGGAGCGCGTGGCGGAAGTGATCGATCGGAAGCAGGAGAGAAGATAAGCGCGAATCTCCACTCTTCACTCTTCACTCTCCACTCTCCACTCTCCACTCTCTAAATGGAAAGGACTATTCATGAAAAAGATCGGCCTCATATCGCTGGGCTGCGCCAAGAACCGCGTGGACAGCGAAAACATGCTGGGCATGCTGCGCCAGAAGGGGTTCGAGATCGTGAACGACCCCGCCGAGGCGGACGTGCTGTTCGTGAACACCTGCGGCTTCATCGAGAGCGCCAAGGAGGAATCCATCGAGGCGATATTCGAGATGGCCCGCTACAAGAAGCAGGGGAACAAGAAGCTGTTCGTCACCGGCTGCCTGGCCCAGCGCTATCCCGACGCGCTGATGAGCGAGATCCCCGAGATCGACGGCCTGCTGGGCGTGGCCGAGTACGCCCGGCTGTTTGAGATGATGGAGGCCGCCGATCAGGGCAAGCGCCCCTGCTACACGGCCAACGGCGCGCGCTTTCTGCGCGCGCCGCGGGTGCTGACCACGCCGGGCTACAGCGCCTATGTGAAGATCTCCGACGGCTGCGACAACCGCTGCACCTATTGCGCCATACCGCTGATCCGCGGCGGCTACGCCTCCCGGCCCTTTGACGACATCGTGCGGGAGTGCCGCGATCTGGCCGACGGGGGCGTCACCGAGATCACGCTGATCGCCCAGGACACCAGCCGCTACGGCTGCGACCTGGGCGACGGCCACTACCAGCTGCCGGAGCTGTTGGAGGCGGTGAGCGCCATCGAAAAGCTCCGCTGGGTGCGGGTGCTGTACTGCTACCCGGACAGCACCGAGGACCGGCTGCTGGACGCCATACAGCGGCTTCCCAAGGTGGCCCCCTACCTGGACCTGCCGCTGCAGCACATCGACGACGACCTGCTGCGGCGCATGAACCGCCGGGGCAGCGCGGCGTGGATCAAGAGCCGCATCGCCGAGTGCCGCAAGCGGGGGATACTGCTGCGCACCACGATGATCGTGGGCTTCCCCGGCGAGACGGACGCCCAGTTCCAGACGCTTCTGGACTTCGTGAAGGAGGCCCGCTTCGAGCGCCTGGGCGCGTTCACCTACTCCGCCGAGGAGGGCACCCCCGCCGCCGCGATGCCGGACCAGGTGGACGAGGCCGTGAAGAACGCGCGCATGGACCAGCTGATGATGCTGCAGCAGGCGGTGTCGGCGGAGGTCAACGCGGCCCGGGTGGGCACGGAATGCGAGGTGCTGGTGGACGGCTTTGACGGCGAGGCGGGCCGCTTCTACGGCAGAAGCCTGCTGGAGGCCCCGGAGAGCGACGGCTGCATCTGGCTGTCCGCCGGGCGCGATCTGACCCCGGGCGAATACGTGAACGTGAAGATCACCGGCGCGGACGCCTACGACCTTGAAGGGGAGGTAATCGGATGAATCTTCCGAACAAACTGACGCTGTTGCGCGTGTGCCTGATACCGGTATTCGTGGTGTTTGCGCGAATGACGCCCTTCTGGGCCCAGTGCGTGGCGGTGGCCGTGTACGGCATCGCCTGCCTGACGGACATGCTGGACGGGCGCATCGCCCGCGCCCGCAACCTGATCACGAACTTCGGCAAGTTCATGGACCCCATCGCCGACAAGCTGCTGGTGATGAGCGCCCTGGTGGTGCTGACCGCCCAGGGCCGCATGCCGGACTGGGCCTGCATACTGATGCTGGCCCGGGAATTCCTGGTCAGCGGCTTCCGGCTGGTGGCGGTGGAGAACGGCCGCGTGATCGCCGCCGGGCCGCTGGGCAAGCTGAAGACCGTGTTCCAGATGAGCGCGACCATCGCGCTGATACTGCTGGTGCCGCTGGAGGGCAGCCCCCTGCTGGGGCAGTTCGGCGTGGTGCTTTCCAACGTGCTGCTGTACACCGCGCTGGCGCTGACCGTGATCAGCGGCGCGGACTATCTGATCCGAAATCGCGACTGCATCAAAGATACTTAACCGATCACAGAAAGGAAGGCCGCCCATGAACAAGTGGAATCGCGTCAACTACCATCCCAACCTGCCCCTGGGCCCTGACGGCAAGCGCCTGACGGCGGGGCCGGAGCACATCCAACTGAGCCTGGACGCCGCCCGGGAGGGCATGGTGCTGCTGAAGAACGACAACGCGGCGCTGCCGCTGCGCCGCGGCGCGAAGGTGGCGCTGTTCGGCAAGGGCACCTACGACTACGTGAAGGGCGGCGGCGGCAGCGGCGACGTGACCGTGCCCTACACCCGCAACCTGGCCGACGGCATGAAGCAGTACCCGGACCGGGTGGCGGTGTTTGAGGGCACCGACGCCTTCTACCGCGGGCACGTGCGCGCCCGCTGCGCCGAGGGCCGCGAGCCCGGCACCGTGGACGAGCCGGAGCTGCCGGACGAGCTGGTTAAGCGGGCGGCGGCCTTTGCCGACGCGGCCATCGTCTCCATCAGCCGCTTCTCCAGCGAGGGCTGGGACCGCAAGAGCGCCTTTGACAAGATCGAGCAGCACGCGGGCGTGTGGGTGGACGACCCGAAGTATCACCTGACCCAGTCCATGTTCCCGAAGGGCGACTTCTACCTGAACGACGCCGAGGCGGACATGGTGAACAAGGTCAAGGCCGCCTTCAACACCGTCATCGTGGTGCTGAACGTGGGCGGCGTGTTCGACACCTCCTTCTTCAAGGACGATCCCGGCATCGACGCCGCGCTGATGGCCTGGCAGGCGGGCATGGAGGGCGGCCTGGCCGAGGCCCAGCTGCTGCTGGGGCTGGACACCCCCTCCGGCAAGCTGGCGGACACCTTCGCCGCGTCGCTGGACGACTACCCCTCCTCCTACAACTTCTACGAGTCGGACACCTTCGTGAACTACGAGGACGACATCTACGTGGGCTACCGCTACTTCGAGACCGTGCCCGGCGCGGCCGCGAAGGTGAACTATCCCTTCGGCTACGGCCTGTCCTACACCCGCTTCGAGCTGTCCGCGCCCGAATTCCGCTTCGACGGCGACGTGATCACCGCGGCGCTGACCGTGACCAACGCCGGGTTCTTCCCGGGCAAGGAGGTCGTGCAGCTCTACTTCTCCGCGCCCCAGGGCAAGCTGGGCAAGCCGGCCCGCCAGCTGGGCGGCTGGCAGAAGACGCGCAAGCTGCTGCCCGGCGAGCGCCAGCGGGTGGAGCTGCGCTGCCCCGTGGCCCGGATGGCCAGCTACGACGACCTGGGCAAGGTCCAAAAGTCCGCCTGGCTGCTGGAGCCGGGGGACTACCGCTTCTTCGTGGGCACGGACGTGCGCGCCAAGGCGGCGGACTTCACCTGGCGCCTGGACGATGTGCGGGTGATCGAGCAGCTGACCCCCCGCATGACGCCCTCCCTGCTGGAGAAGCGGATGCTGCCCGACGGCGGCTACGAGCCGCTGCCCACCGGCGCGCCCTTCGACACCGACGCCAACGCCCTGACGCCGATGGAAAAGCCGGACATGGACGGCCTGGTGCCCGCGGTTCGGGGCCGCAAGGCCTACCACCGCTACGGCAGGCGGGCGATCCACATCAACAACCCCCAGCTGATCGACGTGGCCGAGGGCAAGCTGTCGCTGGATGCGTTCATAGGGGCGCTCTCCGACGAGGACCTGGCCTGGCTGCTGGGCGGCCAGCCCAACGCGGGCGTCGCCAACACCTACGGCTACGGCAACCTGCCGGAGTACGGCGTGCCCAACGTGATGACCGCCGACGGCCCCGCGGGCGTGCGCATACTGCCCGGCGTGGGCGTCGCGACCACCGCCTTCCCCTGCGCCTGCCTGCTGGCCTGCACCTGGGACGCCCAGGTCACCGAGGCCGTGGGCCGCGCCGCCGGCGAGGAGGTCAAGGAGAACAACATCGGCGCCTGGCTGGCCCCGGGCGTGAACATCCACCGCAACCCGCTGTGCGGCCGAAATTTCGAGTACTACTCCGAGGACCCGCTGCTGACCGGCCACCTGGCCGGCGCGCTGGTCCGCGGCGTGCAGTCCAACGGCGTGGCCGCCACCGCCAAGCACCTGGCCCTGAACAACAAGGAGACCAACCGCAAGGAATGCGACTCCCGCGCCTCCGAGCGCGCCATTCGCGAGATCTACCTGAAGGCCTTCGAGATCATCGTGAAGGACTACGACGTGTGGAGCATCATGACCAGCTACAACATCATCAACGGCCACCGCGCCAGCGAGTACGACGATATGCTGAACGGCATACTCCGCGGGGAGTGGGGCTTCGAGGGCCTGATCACCACCGACTGGTGGACCTACGGCGAGCACTACAAGGAGTGCGCCGCCGGCAACGACATGAAGATGGGCTGCGGCTTCCCCGAGCGGCTGCTGGAGGCCCTGAAGGCCGGCGCGCTGACGCGCGAGCAGCTGGAGCTGGCCGCGAAGCATGTGTTGGGGATGATATTGAAGCTGGATTGAGGAGGGACGCTTTTGCCGACGCTGAGTATGTTCTATGGAATCCTTGTTTCCATGTACTTCGAGAAGGATGGCCAACACCATACCCCGCATTTTCATGCGCGATACGGTGAATACAAAGCGGAAGTCGATTTTGACGGCAACCTCCTGGCCGGAAGCATGCCGCCCAAGCAAGCGACATATATCAAAGCATGGGCATACATCCATCAGGAAGAGCTAAAGCTGAATTGGGAGCTGATCCTGCATGACGAAACGCCGTTCAGGATTGATCCCTTGAAGTGAGGTGATACCTTGGAAGCGTTGATTACGGGAAAGCGCGAACTCTCTCCGGACGCCGCCAGCGTCGCTGTGTTGCCCGATCACGTTTTGCGCGTTCGCTTTGTCAACGGGGAATTGCGGGATTTCGACATGAAGCCCCTGCTCTCCCGAAAATGCTATATGCCGCTGCAAAGCGACGTACTGTTCCAAACCGCAAGCGTGGCCTTCGGCACCGTCCAGTGGTCCAACGGACTGGATCTCGACCCCGAATGGCTGTATGAGGACAGCAAACCGGTAAAGTAAAAGTACAGGCAGTCTATGAAAGGCCAATGGCTCATAGACTGCCTGTATGTCAGATACTCCGCACGCCCAGCATGGCGCCGCAGCTTTCGCGGACGATCAGGCTGCACTCCCGGATCTGGGAGTACGAGCCCCCGCCGCCCTTCATGCTGCCGATCAGCTCCTCCACGGCGGTGACGCCGTGATCGAAGGGGTGCAGGTCGACGGTGGTGAGGGAGGGGTTGAGATAGGGGGTAAAGAACTGATTGTCGCAGCCGATCAGCGCCACGTCCTCCGGCACGCGCAGGCCCATGCGCTGCAGCTGGCGCAGCGCCCCGAGCGCCACCAAATCGTTTATGGCGATGATGGCGGTGGGGCGCTTTTCTTCTGCGTTTTCGCTGAACAGGCGGTTCACGCAGAACTCGCCGGCCTGGGGCGTGAAGCCCGCGTCGGTGCGCGTGTCCCGGTTCGCGGGGATGCCCAGGCGCTCCATCTCTTCAAAATAGGCCCTGCGGCGCGCGCTGGAGGAGCGCATGCCCCCGGAGCCGCCGATGAAGGCGATGCGGCGGTGGCCCAGCGTGACCAGGTGGGCCAGCGACTTGCGCACGCTGAGGGACAGGTCGGAGGTGATGTTCACGCAGCTGACGCCCTCCACGCGGGGCCCGATGGTGACGATGGGCATGCGCTGGGCGATCCGGCACAGGCGATTGCGGATCTCGTCCAGGTCGCCCTGCTCCATGGCCGAGCCCACCACCACCGCGCCGGCCACCGGCAGGCGCACGACGCTCTCCACCGCCCTGTCCTCGGCCCCGAGGGCAAATTCCGGCTGGCAGACGATCAGCGGCCGGCCCGCCCGGCGCGCGGCCTGTTCGGCCCCGGCGCAGAGCATGCCGTAATAGGGGTTGGTCAGATCGGAGATCACCAGCGCCAGGGCACGCTCCTGCCCGGCCTCCGGCCGCTGCTCGGCGGCGGGCCTGCGATAGCCGAGCTGGCGCGCGGCGGCCTCCACCTTTTCCCGGGTGGCGGCGCTGGCGCCGCCGCCGGAGAGCACGCGGGAGACCGACGCGAGCGATACGCCCGCGAGCGCGGCGACGTCGTGTATGGTTACGGCTTTCGTGTCCATGGGCGTTCCTCCTGCCTTTGTCTACGGTTAGTATAGCACAGGCGGCTGAAAATTTCAATGGTTGTTTTCATATAATTTTCAGTCATTTTCAAATTTTCCGGTGGAAATTTGCACATATTTTCAGAAAACCATTGACAGAACGGCTTATGATGGCTATAATGGGTACAGACATTGAAAATCTTCTCAATGCAAACCGAATCCGGCGGGCAACGCCCGTTGAAGTATGAAGGAGGAACACCCCATGAAGAAAGCACTCGCTCTGGTTCTGGCCATGATCCTGCTGCTGTGCAGCGCCAGCTTCGCCGTGGCGGAGGACGCCAAGACCCTGACGGTCGTGGCCTGGGACGCCGGCACGACCCCCTACCTCGCCGCTCAGAAGGAAGCCTTTGAGGCCTCCCACCCGGGCGTGACCCTCGAATACATCGACGTCGCCTCTCAGGACTACGCCAAGAAGACCAGCACAATGCTCTCCGGCGGCGACACCAGCGACGTGTTCATGGTGAAGGAGATCACCGACCTGCTGAACTGGCAGGCGGCCGGCTATGAAGAGCCCCTGAACAGCTACATCGAAGCCTCCGGCTACGACCTGAGCGGCTTCGCCGGCATCGAGAGCAACTACGCCGTGGACGGCGAGCAGTACGCCCTGCCCTTCCGCAGCGACTTCTGGGTGCTGTACTACAACAAGGATCTGTTCGACGCCGCGGGCGTGGACTATCCCACCAACGACATGACCTGGGAGCAGTACGCCGAGCTGGCCAAGAAGATGACCGACGCCGACAAGGGCATCTACGGCACCCACTATCACACCTGGCTGTCCGCGGTGGTGAACTGGGACGTCTGCGACGGCGTGAACACGCTGATCGACGGCAACTACGACGACCTGGCCTACTTCTACGAGCTGTACCAGGATCTGGAGGACGCGGGCGCCTGCATGCCCTACAACGAGCTGAAGGCCGCTGGCCTGC
The DNA here is from genome assembly GCA_902777335.1 of uncultured Eubacteriales bacterium. Taxonomy (GTDB): domain Bacteria; phylum Bacillota; class Clostridia; order Christensenellales; family Aristaeellaceae; genus UBA2862. The sequence continues at coordinate 8,357 of CACYTF010000069.1, read as the reverse complement.
ACTACTCCGCCGCCTTTGAGAACGGCAACATCGCCATGCTGCCCATGGGCTACTGGTTCGTCTCCACGCTGATCGGCGCGATCAAGGACGGCACCTGCAGCTTCAACTGGGGCATCGTGGCCGTTCCCCACAAGGAAGACGTGGCCGCCGGCTCCTCCTTCGGCAACCTGACCGGTGCGATGATCAACGCCAAGTCCGCCAACAAGGACCTGGCCTGGGAGTACATCTCCTGGCTGGCCGGCGAAGAGGGCGCCCTGGCCACCGCCTCCACCGGCACCCGTCCGGCGTGGGTCTCCGACGCCGTCGCCTCGGCCATGGCTTCCGCCGACGGCTTCCCGACCGACGAGGCCAGCAAGGCCGCGCTGATCCCCACCGCCGTGTCCGTGGAGATCCCCGCTTCCGAGCATTCCTCCGAGATCAGCACCGTGCTGAACGAGGAGCACAGCCTGATCATGACCCGCGAGTCCACCATCGAGGAAGGCATTGCCGAGATGAACGAGCGCGTGGCCGAGATCCTGGGCTGATCTGACGGCCCTGTACCGACCTGACGCACCGGCGGGGAAGGCGAAGCACTCGCCTTCCCCGCCTTTTCAATGAGAAATCAGGAATGCGAAGCGATGATTTCTCATCACTCCCCGTTCCTGATTTCTCATATTCCTGAAAGGAGCCACGCCAACATGATCGGATCAAACGGACGCATGGTCAAGCGCAGCAGGACCCGCTACGAGCGCAGGAAGGAGCTGATCGCCTATTCCTTCCTCGCGCCGAACTTCATCGGCTTCGCGGTGTTCACGCTGGTGCCGGTGCTGTTTTCCATCTACCTGTCCTTCGTGAAGTGGAAGGGCGGCGCGTTCAGCACCATGGAATGGGTCGGCCTGGGCAACTACACCGAGATCTTCAAGACCGCCAAGGTGGCGGAAAAGGGCCTGGGCTATCTGTTCACGAAGGTGGACCTGGGCATCGCGCTGAAGAACACGGTGTTCTACACGCTGGTCACCGTTCCGCTGACGCTGGTCTGCGCCATCGCCCTGGCGCTGGCCCTGAACCGGGCCGTGAAGGGCGCCGTGGGCTTTCGGACCGTGTTCTTCTTCCCCTACGTGGCGTCGATGGTGGCCATCTGCGTGTGCTGGCGGTTCATGATGATGAAGGACGGCCCCATCAACCAATTCCTGATGGCGCTGGGCTCCGGCTACAACAAGAGCTGGACGGCGGACAGCACGATGGCCATATGGTCGATCATATTGGTCAGCGTGTGGCGCAACATGGGCTATTACATGGTGATCTATCTGGCGGCGCTGCAGGGCGTGCCCGCCGACCTGTACGAGGCGGCGACCATGGACGGCGCGAACAAGGCCCAGCAGTTCTTCCACGTGACGCTGCCGCAGCTGCGGCCCACCACGTTCTTCGCCTCCACGATGCTGATCATCTCCTGCTTCAAGATCTACGACGTGGTGGCCATCATGACCGAGGGCGGCCCGGGCCGCAGCACGAAGATGCTGGTCACCTACATCTACGACGAGGCCTTCACCAACTTCAACTACGGCACCGCCAGCGCCATCGCCATGGTGCTGCTGGTGATCGTGCTGATCTTCACGCTGGCCCAGTTCAGCACCGAGAGCAAATACGCCAACAACTGAGAGGAGGGCGCGAACCATGACGCAGCTCGCTTTGAATAAGAACACGGGCATCCGGCGCTCGCCCCTGTCCGTGGCGCTGAAGGGCCTGCTCTACGTGGCGCTGATCGCCCTGGCCCTGTTTACGCTGATCCCCTTCGTGTGGATGCTGTCGGCGTCGCTGAAGCTGGACCGCGAGGTGTTCAGCTACCCGATCCGCTGGATCCCGGAGGTCTTCCACTGGGAAAACTACCGGCTGATCTGGTCGAAGGTGCCGCTTCTGACCTACTTCAAGAACACGGCCGCCATCGCCCTGCTGGTCACCTTCATACAGACGCTGACCTCCTCCTTCGCGGCCTACGCCTTCGCCAAGCTGCAGTTCAGGGGCAGGAACGTGCTGTGCCCCAGTTCATACTGATGCGCTCCATGGGCCTGTACGACACGCTGTGGGCCATCGTGGTGCTCCAGTCCTTCAGCGCCTTCGGCGTGTTCCTGATGCGCCAGTTCTACCAGGGCATCCCCACCGAGCTGTGCGAGGCCGCCCGCATCGACGGCCTGAGCGAATACGGCATCTGGGCGCGCATCATGCTGCCGCTGTCGAAGGCCGCCATCGCCACGCTGGTGATCTTCACCTTCGTGGGCACCTGGAACGACTACATGGGCCCGATGATCTACCTGACCCGCGACTTCAACAAGACCGTGCAGGTGGGCCTGAAGCGCTTCATCCAGGAGAATTCCAGCGACTACCACCTGATCATGGCCGTGTCCGTGTGCAGCCTGCTGCCGGTGTCCGTGGTGTTCCTGGCGCTGCAGAAGTACTTCATACAGGGCATCGCCACGACGGGCCTGAAGGGATGAGCCATGTTCTTTGAAGAAACGGACCGCCGCCCCCGCGCCGAATTGCTGGGGGCGTGCCGCGGCCTCCCCTTCACGAGGGACGACCTGGCGCGCCTGGGCCCGGAGCGCCTGGAACCTATCCGCCGGCTGGCCGAGCGCTTCCGGAACGAACCCTACGCCCTCTTGACCGCCGGGCAGTACATGGCCTTTGCCCGCACCGGCGACCGCCAGGTCATGGAGGCCCCCTATTTCCAGCGCCGGAAAAAGCTGATCGCGGCGCTGCTGGGGGTCTGCGCGCAGGATATGCCTCAGGAGGACCTGGACGCCGTCGTGGACGGCATCTGGCTGATCTGCGAGGAGACCAGCTGGGTGATCAGCGCCCACAACGGCGGCGAGCTGGACGGCGTGGAAAAACGCGTTCCCAGGCCGCTGCCCGACCCGGAGCGGCCCTATGTGGACCTGTTCGCCGCCCAGACGGCCATGATCCTCTCGCTGACCTGCCACCTGCTGGCGGACGAACTGGACGGCGTGTCGCCGCTGATCCGCCGCCGGGTGCGCCGGGAGATCGAGCGCCGGGTGCTTACACCGTTTGAGACCCGGAATGACTTCTGGTGGATGGGCCTGACCCGCAGGGACCTGTGCAACTGGACGCCCTGGATCGCATCGAACGTGGCCATGGCGGCCTGCGCCTGGATCGACGATGAGCCGCGCCTGGTCGATGTGCTGGAGAAGTGCTGCCGGCTGGCGGACCGCTACCTGGACGCCATGCCGGAGGACGGCGGCTGCGACGAGGGCGTGGGCTACTGGAGCATGGCAACCGGCGCGGTGCTGGACTTTTTGCAGCTGATGGAGCGGCAGCCGGGCGGCTTTCGCTTCGGCCACACCCAAAAGCTGGCCAACATGGCCCGGTTCCCCCTTTGCATGTGGCTGGGCGGGGGCTGGTTTGCCAACTTCGGCGACTGCGACGCCCGCCCGGAGGTGCCCGGCGAGCGCCTGCAGTACGCGGGCAGGCGGCTGGGCATGCCGGAGCTGATCGCCCTGGGGGCCCGCTTTCGCGGCGACCCGGCGGACGCCATCGCGGACACGCCCCAGCTGTGGCGGCTGCTGAACGCGCTGATATCGCCGCCGGAGGACCCGGGCGAAATCGACCCGCCGGAATCGGCCTGGCTTCCCGACCTTGAGGTCCGAAGGCTGACCCGCGGCGGCGCGACCCTGGTGTGCAAGGGCGGCGTCAACGCCGGGAGCCACAGCCACAACGACTGCGGCGGCTTCATCTACTCTGTGGGCGGCGAGGCGCAGATCGTGGACGCCGGCAACATGACCTATACCGGCAAGACCTTCTCCGACGCCCGCGGCAGCCTGTGGAACATACGCTCCAAATACCACAGCGTGCCGGTGATCGGCGATTGCGAGCAGGCCGCGGGCACAGAGTACCGGGCGCGGGACGCCGCCTGCACGGCGGAGGGCCTGGAACTGGACATCGCCGGGGCCTATCCCCAAACGGCGGGCGTTCGCGCCTTGAAGCGGCGCTTTGCGCTGGGGGACGACGGCACGCTCACGCTGCGGGACGAGATACGGCTGAAAGCGCCGCTGCCGGTCACGGAGACCTTCATGCTCCGCCACCGGCCCGAGATCGCCCCGGGCGGCGTGACCTCCGGCGGGATCCGCATCGTGCCGGACGCGGACATGGCCGTTGAGATCGAGGAGATCCCCGTCGCCGACCCCCGCATGGCGAAGAGCTACCCCGGCAGCCTGTGGCGCGCGGCGTTCGTCCGCCCGGCCGCGCCGCGGCACGACATCGAATTCAGGATAGAGAGGATATCCCATGAATAACTACGCAGACAATCCCCTTCGCACCCGCGACGACCTGGTCCGGCTGGCCGTGGACCTGATCTCGCCGCTGACCGCCTGCCTCTCCCCGGGGAAGGCGCGGCTGCACCTGGGCGACACCGGCGCCGTGTACGACGAGGCCATCGCCGGCATGGAGGGCTTTTCCCGGGTGCTGTGGGCGCTGGTGCCGATGCTGGCGGGCAAGTGCCCCGAGGCCGAGCCCCTGTGGGCGCTGTGGCGCGAGGGCATCATCCACGGCGTGGACCCGGAGCACCCGGAGTACTGGGGCGACATCGGCAGCTTCGACCAGCGGATGGTGGAGATGGCCGTGATGGGCATGGCGCTGTGCATGATCCCGGACCGCTTCTACTTCGAGCTGCCGGAACCGGCCCGGCGCAACCTGTACCGCTGGCTGGGTCAGATCAACCGCTTCGACATGCCCCAGAACAACTGGCTGTTCTTCCGGGTGCTGGTGAACTGCGGCTTTCTGAGCGTGGGCCTGCCCGCGGACGCGGCGCGCCTTCAGGACGACCTGGACAATCTGGAGGGCCACTACTGCGGCGACGGCTGGTACTACGACAAGCCCGCCCAGCGGGACTACTACACGCTGTGGGCCTTCCACTACTACGGCCTGGTGTACGCCCGGTTCATGTCGGACCGCGACGGCGCGCGCTGCGCCCGGTTCATCGAGCGCGCCGGGCAGATCGCGCCGCGCTTCGCCGCCTGGTTCGACGGCGAGGGGCGGGCGCTGCCCTACGGCAGGAGCCTGACCTACCGCTTCGCCCAGGGGGCCTTCTGGAGCGCCTGCGCGCTGGGCGGCGTGACGGCGGACGGCCTGGGCTGGGGCGAGATCAAACACCTGCTGCTGGGCAATCTGCGCTGGTGGATGCGGCAGAACATTTTCGACCGGGACGGCGTGCTGACCATCGGCTACGGCTATCCGAACTTAGTGTTCGCCGAGGGCTACAACGCGCCGGGCTCGCCCTACTGGGCCATGAAGGTGTTCGCCGTGCTGGCCCTGGGCGAAGATCACCCGTTCTGGCGGGCGGAGGAGGCGGAATACCGGCCCCCGAGGGTGCTGCTGGACGAGCAGGCCCGGCTGCTTCTGACCCGCGACGCCGGGAACCGCTCGGTGATCGCCTACACCGCGGGCAACCACGCCTACGAGCACGCCCACGAGGACGAGAAGTACGAAAAGTTCGCCTATTCCACCCGCTTCGGCTTCTCCGCGGCCAAGGAGGCCGGCACGCTCCGAAAGGGCGCCTTCGACAGCATGCTGGCGCTGAAGGGCGAGCGCGGCCTCTGGCACGCCCGCAGCGGCTTTGAGGACTTCAAACTGAGCGAGTCCGAGGTGCGCTTCCGTTGGGCGCCCATGGACGGCGTTCAGATCGAGACCCGGCTGATCCCCTGGGAGAACTGGCACGTGCGCTGCCACGCGGTGCGCACGACAAGGCCCCTAACGGCGGCGGAGGGCGGCTTCGCCGTCTGCCGGGACTATGCCGCAGAGCGCCCTTGCGACCGCGTCCAGAGCGAACGCATTTCCGGCGACGGCATGGCCGCCGTCCGCTGCGCGCGGGGCTCCTGCGCCGTGTTCGCCGTCGCCGGCTACGCGTGCGGCGAGGTGGTGGAGGCCGAGCCCAACACCAGCCTGATGTACCCCCGGACGCTGATCCCCACGCTGCGCGCCGAGCTGACGCCCGGTGAAACGCGGCTGGTCTGCGCCGTCTGCGCGACGGAGGACGGCAGCCTGCCCGAAACCATCCCCACGGAGGTGATGAAAATTGCGGAACAATGCCTGTGACGCCCTGCGCCGCGCGACGGAAAAGTACCGCGCCACGGCCCCGCTGGCGGCGGAGAAGGCCATGCTGCCCTACCGGGGCGGCAGCGGCTGGACGCCCTCGCCCTTCGACGGCGACAGCTGGTGGACGGGCGGCTTCTGGCCCGGGCTGATGTGGCAGCTGTGGGCCGCCTCGAAGGACGACTGGTTCCGGGACGAGGCCCTGCGCGCCGAGGCGCTGCTGACGGCCCAGTTCCGGCGCTTTGAAAAGCTGAACCACGACGTGGGCTTCATGTACCTGCTCTCCTGCGGCGCGCATTGGAAGCTGCTGGGCGACGAACAGGCCCGGGTGGACGCGCTGCACGCGGCGAATTTGCTGCTGGGCCGCTTCAACCCGAAGGGCTTCATCCGCGCCTGGAACGAGCCGGAGCGGGTGGGCTACGCCATCATCGACTGCATGATGAACCTGTCGCTGCTGTTCTGGGCCACCGACATGACGGGCGACCCCCGCTTCGCCCACGCGGCGCGCGTCCACGCCGACACCACGCTGAAGCACTTTCTGCGCCCGGACGGCTCGGTGAGCCACATCGTGGAGTTCGACCCGTACACCGGCGCGCGGGTGCGCGAGCACGCGGGCCAGGGCTACGCGCTGGGCACCGCCTGGTCCCGCGGCCAGGCCTGGGGCGTCTACGGCTTCGCGCTGGCCCATGAGAACACCGGCGATGCTCGCTACCTCGAAGCGGCGGAGCGCGTCGCCGGCTTCTTCATCGCGCACATCCGGCCGGACGGCCTGACGGACTGCGACTTTCTGCAGCCCGCCGCGCCCCAGCGCATCGACAACATCGCCGGGGCCTGCGCCGCCAGCGGGCTGATCGAGCTGCACCAAATCACCGGCAGGGGCGAATACCGCGCCGCCGCCGAGGCGCTGCTGGACGGCCTGATCGACCGCTCGAGCGACTGGTCCGAACAGACCTGCGGGCTTCTGACGAAGTGCACCGCCAGCTACCACGACGACGCGGCGGGCGTGCACACCAACATCGTCTACGGCGACTACTTCTTCATCGAGGCGCTTACAAAGCTCTGCGGCAGCGACCCGATGCTCTGGCGGAGGTGAGGGTGCATGATTGAGATCACCGCGAGGGACGCGGCAGGCAATGTACTGGCCCGCGCCGGGCACGAATCGGAGGCCCTGCTGTGCTTTGACCGCGCCTACGCGCCGGGGGACCGGATCGAGATCGACGCCGGCGCGCACCGGCACCTGTGGGTCCAGACGGACGTTTCCGTGCTGCCCGGCGAAATTTACCTGCCCGATGGCCGCATGACCTGGACGGTGCCCGCGGGCGAGCACCGGCTGGCCTACCGCCCCGGGGCCTTCGAGGAGGGCCGGCACATCGTCACCGCCCGCGCGATGTCAGACGAGGAGATCGCGGCCCGCCGCGACCTGGCCAGAAACCCCGCCGACCTGCGGGGCGACACCGACTTCTTCCCCCACTGCACCGCCAACGTGGAGACCCGAAACGAGAGCTGCTTTGCCGCGCGCAATGTCATCGACGGCCTGCGGTTCAACACCTTCCACGGCGAGTGGCCCTTCCAGAGCTGGGGCATCGGCGCCCGCGAGGACGCCTGGTGCCTGCTGGACCTGGGCCGGGAGGTAAACGTCGACGCCATGGCGCTGACCCTCCGCGCCGACTTCCCCCACGACGCCTGGTGGGTGCGGGGCCAGGTGGCGCTGAGCGACGGCGGCGCCGTGGACTTCGACCTGCAAAAGACCGGCGACCGCCAGTCCATCGACCTGGGCCACCGCCGCGTCCGCTGGCTGCGGCTCCAGAACCTGATCAAGAGCGACGACCCCTCCGCCTTCCCCGCCCTGATCGCGTGGGAGGTGTTTGGGGCGGATGAAAAATGAGGTTCTTCACGTTTTCTTGTGGGATGACAACGGACTCCCTCAGTCAGCCTGCGGCTGCCAGCTCCCTCTGAGAGGGAGCCTTTTGGCGGCGAAACGGGCCAAAGCCTCCCTCTGAGAGGGAGGTGGCTCGGCGTAGCCGAGACGGAAGGAGTCCGTATCCCACAACTTTCCGTGAAGAACCGTTTTTTTGCTGGTCCGGTATCGACCCCATTATAGCGTCTGTGGCGGCGCCGCGTCAACAATCCCCTGTCAAAAAGTGGTTGCCCGAACGGCGGTGATATGATAGAATAAAAATAAATCCTTACTTGCACAGTGTTGCTAATCCATGGTATAATCAGGCATCTTAACAGACCGAATAGGGTGCTATCAGATGCCGCAGTCCAGCAATCATAAA
>CACYTF010000068.1 GCA_902777335.1 uncultured Eubacteriales bacterium | reverse complement strand
GCCGGAGGGCACGGTGATCTTGCCGGCGTCCATGTAGGGCTTCAGCACGTCGATGGCGCCCTGATAGAAGTAACGGGCATTGTTGTCGCCGGGATCGCCAGCGGTGATCTCCATCACGAACGGGCCTTCCGCGTTGTCCAGATCCAGAGCGTCCTTCACATAGGTGCCCTGCACGGTGCCGACCTTGTAGTTGTCGAAGGTGGCATAGTAGTCAACGTTCTCGGAGTCCATCAGCAGGCGGTCATAAGCGATGACCTTGACGCCCTTCTCGGCGGCCTTGTCCAGCGCGGTGCCGAGGGAGGAGCCCTCGATGGCGGCGATGACGACGACCTTGCAGTCGTTGTCGATCATGGTCTCAACCTGGTTCAGCTGGGTGGGAACGTCGTTGGAGGCGAACTGCAGCTCGACCTCAAAGCCGGCTTCCTTCAGCTTCTCTTCCATGTAGGCGCCATCCTGGTTCCAGCGCTGCAGGTCCTTGGTGGGCATCGAAACGCCGACCTTCTCGGCCAGGGCCGCGGTGCAGCTCAGCGCGAGCATCGCAACGAGCAACAGAGCAAAGATCTTCTTCATACTGGGGTACACTCCTTTTGCATTAATTTGTCTCAGGCGAAACGCCCTTGACCCAGCGTATGTATTTTAACACTCTAACGCAGTTTTGTCAACGCTGTCCACTCATTATTTTTTGCTTTTGTGAGATATGCCGATAATGCGCAGGGCGCGGGAAATCCCGCGCCCTCAGGCTGTCGCCGTGGTTTAACGAATTCTCAATATTTGTCATGCCGATTACAGGTCGGCTTCCAGTATGTTGTGTACCACCGCGGCCAGCGCGGCGCCGGCCATCGGGCCCACGATGAACACCCAGAGGCTTGTAAGCGGCGCCAGGTTTCCGCCGAAGGCGGCAAACAGCGCGGGGCCGAAGCTGCGGGCGGGGTTTACGGAGGTGCCCGTCAGGCCGATGCCCAGTATGTGCACCACCACCAGCGTTAGTCCGATCACCAGCCCCCCGAAGCTGCCGTGCTTCGCCTTCTTGCTGGTGACGCCCAGTATGGCGATCACGAATATGAAGGTCAACACGATCTCCACCACAAGGCCCGCCAGCGCGTTGCCGCCGACGCCCGCCAGGCCGTTGGCGCCGAAGCCGCCGGTCATGTCCTTCACGTGGCCCAGGCCGAATATGGCCGCCAGCACGGCGCTGCCGCACAGCGCGCCCACGCACTGGGAGATCACGTAGGCGATGAACTCCGCCACGCTCATGCCGCCGGTCAGCAGCACCCCCAGCGACACCGCCGGGTTGATGTGGCAGCCGGACACATTGCCGATGGAATAGGCCATGGCCACGATGGTCAGGCCGAAGGCCAGCGCCGTCAGTATGTAGCCGCCGCCGCTGGCCGCGTCGCAGCCCACCAGCATCGCGGTGCCGCAGCCCAGGATCACCAGCACGGCCGTGCCGATCGCCTCCGCTATCAGCTTTCTGTTCATGAGATTCCCTCCTTTGTCACGGGGCGTACCCGCCCCATCGCGCCTGTATTATAGCGCTTCGGCGGTATGAACACAAGCGATTGTCACAGTTGTTAATAGGTTCGTCGAAGGAGGGTCTAAAATGAAAAAAACCGCTTGCGCGGTTTTTTCGATCCGAAGGGTTATATCTTTTTCAGGTACTTCTTCTGCACGTATCCGCCGGTGCCGCCCAGCGTCTTGATGTAGGCCCAGTTGCCCTTGACCTGGTACACCACCACGATCTGGTGCTTGGAGAGCTTGGTGAGCCGCTTGCTGTTGGTGCTGGTCTTCTTGTACACGCCCACCTTGCCCGAGCTGCTGTAGTACATCTGGGACCGGTAGGCCAGGCCGTAGGACTTCAAAAAGCCCTTGTACATGTAGCCCACCGTGCCGTACTCGGTGCAGACGCGGGCGAAGGAATTCTTCATGCTGTTCAGGTAGACCACCCTGCCGCCCTTCCTGACGCTGGTGACCACGTCGTAGGCTGAGGACGGGCCCTTGCGAATGCGCGCGCCGTCCACCGTCACCTTCAGGATACGGACCTTGCTCTTGGAGGCCGCGGACGCGCCCACCGGCGCGACGACGGTGCCCAGCAGCAGAAGAACGGTCAGCAGCAGCGCGATAGTTCTGCGTTTCATAAGACAGCACCCCCTGTAACAAACATAGGGTATTGTAGCATATTTTTTCGACAAATGCAAGCCCATTCATCACATTATTGTCGAATTCAGGGGCGGTTTTGCCGAAAACCGGTCAGTTAAAATATACCAGTTCTTCCTTGGGCGGCTCCGCCGGGGTCAGCTTGTCCTGGATCAGTATGATTGCGTCGGTGCCGTGGATGGGGCTGAAGCTCTTCTCGACCTTCGCGTCCAGGTAGACCCAGTCGTTGGTCTTGGGCGGCTCCCCCTTGTACTGGCACAGAAAGCCGATGCCGCCGATGTCCTCGGCGCAGCAGGTCATCACGTGGCGGCCGAACACGAAGCAGTTCTTCGGCATGTCCTCCATGCGGAAGGCCCGCCCGCGGGCGTGGATGCGCTTGCCGTCGTAGCGGTCCGGGTGCTCCAGCGCGTCCAGGTAGAAGGTGCCGAAGTCCTCGTCGCCGATCTCGATGGGGTCGGCCTTCACGTCGAAGGGCAGGTCCTCGTCGGAAACGCCGTCGTCGGTGGTGCCGTCCAGGTTCTCAAAGAACACCCGCGTGGCGCTGTTCAGCCCCTTCACCGCCCGCCGCCAGGCGCTCTTGGTGTGGCCGGGGCCGCAGCGGTTGAACAGCACCAGGTCGGCCTCCTTCAGGCCGTCGGCCATGTACTTGCGCATGTTCTTCAGGTACAGCTCGAAGGTGTTGGCGTCCACCAGGTCGATGATCTGGGCCAGCTCCCACTCCTCCGGCTTCTCGGCGGCGTACAGCGTCTCCAAGAGCCAGGTGGCGTTGTACTCCACGATCACGCGCTCGGGCTTGTACTCGCGGTTCAGGCGGATCAGGCGCTTGCCGGCCATCTGTTTGGGCTCCTCCAGGTTGACCAGCACGGTGTTGGCGCTCTTGAGCAGCTCGGGGTCGTACTCCTCCTCCCCCTCCTCGCAGCACAGCAGCAGCGTGCGCTCACCCTCGGAAAAGCCCTTGTCGGTCAGCATGTCCGTCACGAATTTGGTCTTGCCGCTTCCCAGGAAGCCGGCGACGATATACACGGGTACGCTCATGGATGTATGCTCCTTAAATGCCGAACAGTTCCTTCACGGCGTCCTGATGGACGCCCACGCCGATCACGCACAGGCGGCCGGTGTAGTCCGCGGTGCCCTCGCGCACCTCCCACTCGCCGGGCACGTAGTCGAACTGCAGCCAGCGGCCGTCGTTCGTGGGCAGTATGCCCTTGGCGCGCAGTATGCGGCCGTACTCGGCGCCGTTGCCGTCGTCCAGCTCCTGCAGCGCCTCGCGGACGGCGGCCTCGTCGAAGTGCTTCGGGGTCTCGACGCCGATGTTGTCGAAGATCTCGTCGGCATGGTGATGGCCGTGGTGGTCGTGGTCATGGTCGTGATGGTGCTCGTGCTCGTGCTCATGCTCATCATGGTCGTGATGGTGCTCGTGCTCATCGTGATCGTGATCGTGATGATGCTCGTGCTCATCGTGATCGTGATCGTGATGATGCTCGTGCTCGTCGTGGTCATGGTCGTGATGGTGCTCGTGCTCATCATGATCGTGATGATGTTCGTGATCGTGATGATCCGGCTCGGGCAGGTCGTCCAGGGTCAGCAGGAACGTGGGGTGCTCGATGGTCTCCAGCATCGCGGCGGGGTCCAGCTCGTCCCAGGGGGTGGTGATGATGCGGGCCTTCTCGTTGTGCTGGCGCAGCAGGGCCACGCACCTTTCGACCCGGTCGGCGCTGGTCAGCTGGGTGCGGCTGAGTATGATGGTCTCGGCGCTCTCGATCTGGTCGATGAAGAACTCGCCGAAGTTGTGGGCGTACATGCGGCACTTGCCCACGTCCGCCACGGTGGCGCAGCCGGCCAGCTCGATGTCGTGGGTCTTGGACACGTCGTCCACCACGCGCCGGATGTCGGACAGCTTGCCGACGCCGGAGGGCTCGATCAGTATGCGGTCGGGGTGGTAGGTATCGATCAGCTGGCCCAGGGCCACGGTGAAGTCGCCCACCAGCGTGCAGCAGATGCAGCCGGAGTTCAGCTCGGTGATCTGTATGCCCGTATCCTTCATGAAGCCGCCGTCGATGCCCACTTCGCCGTACTCGTTCTCCAGCAGCACGACCTTTTCGTCCTCGAACGCGCCGCCCAGCAGCTTTTTAATCAGCGTGGTCTTGCCGGCCCCGAGAAAGCCGGAGATGATGTTTACCTTTGTCATGTCTCTCACCTGTCCTGTATACTTGATGATCGCCGCGAAGCGGCGGTTTGGGAAGCGTCTGCCCCGCACGCGGGGCGCCTTTGCCAACTAATGATGATACCCCATCCGCATGAATTTGTCATGCATCGGCGCCGGAATTCACCAAATAATAACAAACCCTCCCCGTAACGGGGAGGGCGGCGCAAGCGGCGCCGCATCAATGGGCGCCGATCCTGGAGCGGCTGACGAACCTGTCCAGAAGCCGGTTCAGCTCGTCGGTCAGTTTCTGGCTCTGCCCGTCGGTCAGGTGCAGCAGGTCCACGGCGTTCCCGGTCTTTTCGACCTTGCCGAAGGCCACGTCCTCATAGCCCTCGGCCACCTCGCCGGTCAGCCCGACGCGCACCGGATCGTCGCCGTAGGTCTGGAAGTCCAGCGCGGAGGTGCCGGCGCTGTTGCCCGCGCCGTCGTCGTTGGCCTGTATGCTGCCGGTCAGATCGAGCCGGTTCGACGCGTTCACCATGACGTTGACAAAGTCGGTATAGCCGATGGTGCCGTAGTTCAGATAGGCCGAGGTCTTCTGCCCCATGGCGTTGACGTTCAGCGAGGCCGCCTGGGTCCCGTCCTCCTTGTACAGCCTGCCGTCGATCAGCACCAGGCTCATCACGTCCAGCGAGAAGTCCATCGCCTCGGACTTGGGGTGGGAGGTCAGGTTGAAGGTGGCCACGTTCACGGTGCTCTCGCCCCGGTACAGGTCCACGGTGACGTCCACCCGATTCTTGGCGGAGACGATCTTGACCTTCGCCTCGGGCGCCTCGGCCGTCACGCCGCCCTGCACCGGGTACACGTCCAGCGACAGCGAGGACTTCTTCTTCTTGGTGGACACGCGGCCCTTCAGCGCGAAGCCGGAATCGCTCTCGACCATGCCGTCGATCACGCTGAACAGCGGCCCCGCCGCGGTCTGGGCGGATTCGGGCAGCGAGGTCCTGTACCGGCCGGCCATGGCCAGCGCCTGCTTGACCAGGAAGTAGGGCACGTCGATTTTCGCGCTCTTTTTGCCGCTCTCGTCGGTGGTGACCGGCGCGCCGGTCAGCGGCGCGATGGCGGTCATGTCCACCATCTGCAGGCTGACGCCGCCGAAGACGGGCAGCTTGAAGTCCAGCAGGTGGTCGATGTCTTCAAATATGGCGTCCACGAGGGCCTGGCCGCGGCCGCCCAGCTCGGAAAGGTCCACGGCGTAGGTGTCGCTCAGCGCGTCCGCCTCGATGTAGAGCTTCTGGTCGATGCACTGCAGCACGCCGCGCTCCACCACCTCGCCCTGATTCAGAAGCTCCGCCTGCAGCGTGGAGACGTCGTCCGGCCTGCCGCCCATCACGCGCACGCTGAAGCCGAACAGGTCCGTATCGCGGCGTTCCCCATCCTGGGTCAGCTCCAGATAGGGGTTGGACCAGGTCAGAACCTTCGCCCGCTCGGCACACGCCGCGGTGGTCAGCAGCAGCACAAGCGCCAGCGCAACGGCTGTCAGCCTATTCATGGTGTGAACGCCTCCGTCCCGTGTCTGTATTGGGTGCCCCCGGCCGCGCTATCTGAAGATGCGGTTCAGCCCCGTGCCGCCGGCGAAATTGCCGAACTTCAGGGCGATCATCTCCAGCTCGCTGCGCATCAGCTCCAGCGTGTCCGCGTCCAGGTCCATCAGGTCGTACTGGTCCTCCATGGCGCTGATGTTCACCAGCACCGTGGGCTCCACCGTCATCGTCATCGTGGCGGAAACCTGCGCGCCGTTCTTGCCCTGCATGGCGGCGATCTCAAAGTCGCCGGTGGACTTCTTGTAGCGAATGGCGAGCACCGCGTCCTTGCCGGAGCCGTCCACCCGCTCGCGCAGGCCCTCCACTTCCGTTTCCTCGGTGGAATCCATGCCCTCGGCCACGGCCAGCATCGCCTCCGCCACCGCGGTGTAGATCTGGTTGGGCATCGAGATCTCCAGCGTGTGCATGCCCGAGGCGTCCGTGGTGGGCAGCGCCATCAGCAGCACGTCCAGGTGCGGCCCGGCCAGCATCATGGCCTTGCCGTAGCCCATGGCCGTTTGCGCGCCCAGGCCCTTCTCGCCGCCGATGCTCTCCAGGTCCACGTAGTAGGTGCCCGCGATGCCGCCCACGGCCATCAGCAGCCGGCTCTCCACGATCTGTATGACGGCGTCCACCTGCTGGCCCTTGCCGTTGTCGAAGTTGACCTGCATGGTGGGCACGCCCTCGGCGCTGCCGAGGGTCAGGCGCAGGCTCATGTTCTTCAGGCGCACGCCCTTGGCCCGCCCGTTCTGCACGACGGATATGGTCATGTTGGTCAGCTCCAGGGTGCTGGCCATGGACGCGCCGGAATCGTCAATCGCCTCCGCTTCGGGGGCTTCTTCGCCGATGGAAACCGCCGCCAGCAGCCACAGCAGCGCCAGTGCCAGCGCTATGATCTTCTTCATGCTCTCTCCTCCACATCGCGCCCGGTCGCGCGGCATTATGGCATATATTCCTGTCACTTCATATGCACAATCATATTATCATACGCGCGGTTTTATTGTCAACGATGCATGCGAAAAGGACCCGCCCATCCCCAACTTTTTACTTTGAAAAAAAGCGCCCCGGCAAACGCCGGGGTGCTGTACGGGTATGTTTTGTTCGATCAGGCCGCGGGCATCACATCGCCGAAGGCAACCATCAGCTTGCCCAGCACGCCGTTCAGCTCCTGCTGCAGCTGCGCGTTCTCCTCGTCGGTCATGCTGGTGGCGTTGATGGCATTGGCCGCGTTCTCGATGTTGCGGAACGTGAAGCCCTCCACGACGCTCTGGGTGACCTCGCTGGCGATGCCGACGTTGCCCTGAGGCTCCGCGTAGGTCTCCACGGACAGGGTGGCGTTGCCGGTGGCGTTGCCGCTGCCGTCGCCGGTGGTTTCGCTGACCAGCTCAACGGCCATCTGGCCGTCCACGGCGAAGGCGAAGTCGCTGTAGTCCGCGCCGTCCTTCTGGCCGTACACCAGGGAAGCGGTGACCTTCTGGGCGTTGCCGGTGGGATCGGTGACATTCAGCTCCAGCGCGCCGACCTGCAGGCCGTCCTGGGGATACAGGCTGAAGGCCAGGCTCAGCATGCCCTGCATGATCTGCAGCGAGCCGTTCAGCTCGGCCTGGTCGGGCAGGGAGGTCAGGGCCAGCTCGCCCAGCGTCATCGTCTGGCCGCCCATGCTCATGTCCACGCTCAGCGTATCCGCGTTGGCGGCGGAGCTGAAGTTCAGCGTGAAGGCCGCCTCATCGGCGGTGGCGCCGTCCGCCACGGGATGCACGCCGATCGCGAGAACGGCCGTGGTGCCGTCGTCGCTGATGTTGCCCCTCAGGGCGAAGCCGCCGCTGGCCAGCAGCTGGTTCAGGCTGTCGGCCAGGCCGATGGACTGCAGCGCCTCCGCGGGCACCTGCTGAAGGATCATCTGAAGCAGCATGTTGACCATCTCGGCCGGCAGCTCGAAGCTGACGCTGTTCTCGGTGGTCACGGGCTCGATGCCCAGCATGGGCAGGACGCCCGCCAGGCCCATCAGGTCCACCTTCGGGATCTGCACGCCCGTGAAAGCGGGCAGGCTGCTCTTGGCCATCTCCGGCAGGGCCGCAAACATCTGCCGGTAGCCGCCCACGGCCATCTCGCCGGCCTGGGCCATATCCACAGCGATCGGGCGGCTCAGGCCGTCCAGGTTCAGGACCAGGGCGGTGCCGATGAACTGCGCCTCGCCGCTGAGCAGCGCCTGGCCGTCCTTCAGAACGTCCAGCAGAATGGTGGGCACGCGGGTGTCCGCGGCCTCCGCGCCGTCTTCACCCACCTGGGGCTCCTCGCCCACCAGGCCCGCCGACAGGGTCAATTCCAGGCCCGCCAGGTCAATGGTCTGGGTCTGGCCGTCCTGGGTCATGCTGACCACGGGATTGGCGTAGGTCACCACCGTCGCAGTCTCTGCGAAGGCGGCGGATGCCGTCAGCAGCATCAGCACAAGCACGATCGCAAGCAGCTTTTTCATGTTTTACATCCTCCATCCAATTGTATGTATACCAGCGCTTCACCCTTGCCAACCGCGCCGCCATGCGCTATAATAGGGCCAACCCCCCGGCGGGGCATGCCCATCCGCCGGCGCGCCGCGCGCGCCCGGACAAGCCCCCGCCACCGGAAAGGCGGCGTATGCGTTGCGATTCACAAAGATGCATGGTATCGGTAATGATTTTATCATAATAGACGCGATTCGTCAATACGTTAGTCACCCGGAATCGCTGGCCGCGCGGTGGTGCGACCGGCATTTCGGCATCGGCGCGGACGGGCTGATCCTGGCGCTGCCCGCCGCCGGCGCGGACGCGAAAATGCGCATTTTCAACAGCGACGGCAGCGAGCCGGAGATGTGCGGAAACGGCATACGGTGCCTGGCCAAGTTCCTGTACGACAGCGGACTCTGCCAGAAATTGCAAATGACGGTGGAAACCGCCGCCGGCCCGATGGCGCTTCAGCTCGAGCCGGAGGGCGGGCGGGCGCGCCGGGTGACCGTGAACATGGGAAAGCCCCGCTTCTCGCCCCGGGAGATCCCGGTGGCCTCGGACGGCAACGCCCTCACCCTGCAGGTCGAGGGGCGGCCCCTGCGCTTCTTCTGCGTGAGCATGGGCAACCCCCACGCCGTGACCTTCGACCTGTATCCCGACCGGGACGCGCTGACGCGGCTGGGCCCGCAGCTGGAGCGCCACCCGGCGTTTCCCCGGCGCGCCAACGTGGAGTTCTGCCGGCTGGACGGCCATGGCGGCGTGGACGCGGCGGTGTGGGAGCGCGGCGCGGGAGCGACGCTGGCCTGCGGCACCGGCGCCTGCGCGGTGCTCGCCGCCGCCGCCAGCCAGGGGCTGCTGCCCCGCCGGGCCCCGGTCCGCCTGCCGGGCGGCACCCTGTCGATTCACTGGGCGGAGGACGGCTGCCTGTACATGACCGGGGAAGCGGAGACGGTGTTTGAAGGGACGATACCGGAATAAAAAGCGGCCTGCCGCGGTTCGGCAGGCCGTTTTTATTCCGGCATCATTCGTTGATGATCCTTCTTCCCCAGCTGAAGGTGCGCTTGTAGTAGCCGGAGCTCAGCGAGCTGAGCATGACCTTCTTGGCCGCGGAGGAGGCGTGCAGGAAGTACCCGCTGCCCAGGTAGATGCCCACGTGGTCGCACAGGTCGTCGTCGCTGACGGTGTCAAAGCACACCAGGTCGCCGCGCTTCAGGTGATCGTAATCCACCTTCTCGTAGGTGTCGTCGTAGCCCTGGGCCTTGGAGGTGCCCTCTAAGGTGATGCCGTCGGCCCTGCGGAAGCAGTAGTAGGCGTAGGACGCGCAGTCGAAGGTCTTCGGCGGATTGGCCTTGCTGGCATAGGGCGTGCCGATCAGCGCCTGGGCCACGTAGATGGCCCGCTCGATCTTCGACTTCTCGGCCCCCGCCAGCGTGGCGCTCAGCGAATCGGGCACGCTGTCCGAGCCGGAGGCGCTGGAGGACGTGCTGTAGGAAACCTTGGACGAGGAGAGCTTGGAGGGCTTGATGTAGCCCGTCTGGGTGCCCGCGTCGTTCTGCACGCGCACATAGCTGCCGTCCACGCCGACCACGTACACCACCGTGCCCTGGGATACCTTGCACAGCCGCTTGGAGCCGGAGGCGTCCTGGTAGATGGAGGCGCTCTCGGTGACGTAGGCCTTCAGCGGATCGACCCGGTCCAGGTACTTCAGCTTGACGTAGGCGGTGTAGCTCTTGTAGGCGATCTTGCCCCACCCCTCGGCGCAGGCCTCCAGCTTCACGCGCAGCCCCTTGGGCACCTTCACGCTTCTGGCGGAGGACGAGGCCTTCTGGTAGACCTTGGTGGTGGTGTTCAGCCGGACATCTATGGAATCCGCCAGCGCGGAAACGGACGCGAGCAGCAGAGCCGCGGCAACGATCAACGCGCACAGCATGCGCGGGATGCGTTTGGACATAGCAGTTCCCCCTGCGTGGTATTTATATTATTATATTGAAAACATGTGTCATTTGCAATACCGCTTTTGAAAACTTTTGCGCCGACGGGCCGCTTTTCCGACATATTTCGACCGTTCGCGGCCATTTTTGTCCCCCGTCCGCGCGATTTTCGGCTTGCGTGAAGCGCCGCGGGGCGGTATAATCAAGGGGCAAGCGTGTACTTCGCGGAAGGGAGGCGCCGGCCATGGGCAAACAGGCGCGCTGCGCCGTGGTGGGCGCGGCAAACATCGACATCGGCGGCTTTCCGCTGGGCAGGCTCTCGCTGCGGGACTCCAACCCCGGCCGGATCACCCTGTCCGCCGGGGGCGTGGGGCGCAACATCGCCTGCAACCTGGCGCGGCTGGGCGTTCAGACCTGGCTTGTCGCCCCGCTGGGCACCGACGCCTTCGCGGACATCGCCCGTGCGGACTGCGCCCGGGCGGGCGTGAACACGGACCTGTGCCTGGCGTTTGAGGGCGCGGCCAGCTCCACCTATCTGTTCATCGCGGACGGCGGCGGCGACATGCAGCTGGCCGTGAACGACATGGCCGTCTGCGAGCGCATGACGCCCGAGGCGCTGGAGGGGCGCGTGGACGCGCTGAACGGCATGGACGCGGTGGTGCTGGACGCCAATCTGCCCGAGCAGACGCTCGTCTACCTGGCCGAACGGCTGCGCGTGCCGCTGATCGCGGACGCCGTGTCCGCCGCCAAGGCGCGGCGGCTGGTGCCCATACTGCCCCGGCTGTGGGCCGTGAAGCCCAACGCCATAGAGGCCGAGGCCATGACCGGGCTGCCCGCCAACGACCCGTCCCAGGCCGAGGCCGCCGCCCGAAGGCTGACGGCCCTCGGCGCGGGGCGGGCGTTCGTCACCCTCAGCGAGCGCGGCGTGTGCTGCGCCGACGCCGCATCGACCTGCTTCATCCCCGGCGGCCCGGTGCGCATGGTCAACGCCACCGGCGCGGGCGACGCCTTCACCGCGGCGCTGGCCTGGGCGCTGGCGCGCGGCGTGGGCGAGCTGGACGCCTGCGCCCGGGCGGGCCTGGCAGCCGCGTCGCTGGCGGTGGAATCGCGGGAAACCGTGAACCCGGAAATGAGCGAGGCCGCCCTTTTACAGCGCCTCGAAGCGCTCAATGTCTGATTTCATCAACAAACCGCAGGAGGAAACCGACATGAACAAGTATCTGGAAATCTCCCCCGAGGTCAGCGCGGCGCTGGCCGCCGGCAAGCCGGTGGTGGCGCTGGAATCCACGATCATCTCCCACGGCATGCCCTGGCCCCAGAACGCCCAGACGGCGCTGAACGTGGAGCGCATCGTGCGCGAAAACGGCGCGGTGCCGGCCACCGTGGCCATCATCGGCGGCAAGCTGAAGGCCGGCCTTTCAAAGGAGGAGATCGAATACCTGGGCCAGAAGGGCTACGACGTGATCAAGGCCTCCCGGCGCGATCTGCCGGTGCTGGTGGCCCGGGGCGACGACGGGGCCACCACCGTGGCCACCACGATGATCGTCGCGGCGATGGCCGGCATCCGCGTGTTCGCCACCGGCGGCATCGGCGGCGTGCACCGGGGCGCGGAGGTGACCATGGACATCTCCGCCGACCTGGAGGAGCTGGCCCAGACGCCGGTGCTGGTGGTCTGCGCCGGCGCGAAGTCGATACTGGACCTGGGGCTGACGCTGGAATACCTGGAGACCAAGGGCGTGCCGGTGATCGGCTACGGCACCAGCGAGCTGCCTGCCTTCTACACCCGAAAGAGCGGCTTCGGCGTGGATTACCGGCTGGACACCCCCCAGGAGGTGGCGGCGGCCTTCCGCGCCAAGCTGGAGATGGGCCTGAAGGGCGGCATGCTGGTGACCAACCCCATCCCCGAGGAATACAGCATGGACCCGGACGTGATCAACAGGGCCATCGACGCGGCCGTGGCCGAGGCCAACGAGAAGGGCATCAAGGGCAAGCAGACCACGCCGTTCTTGCTGGCGAAGATCAAGGACATCACCGGCGGCGACAGCCTGGCCAGCAACATCCGCCTGGTGTACAACAACGCGGCCCTCGCCGCGCAGGTGGCCGCAAGTCTGTGACGCCCGGGAGGATGTGGGACGATGAAATACCGCGTCTATGACGGCCAGATCGTGGCCGTGCTCACCGAGGGCGACGACATCCACGGCTGCATCGGAGAAATCTGCCGCCGGGAGGGCGTGCGCATGGGCGCCGTCATCGGCATCGGCGGCGTGTCGCGGCTGAAAGTGGGCGTGTGGAACTTCGCGAAGGACGCCTACGACACACTGGAAAAATCCGGCGTGTCGATGGAGCTGACCAGCCTCACCGGCAACATCTGCCTGTCGGACGGCGAGGTCAGCGCGCACCTGCACGCCACCGCCGTGGACGACAGCTTCAGCGCCTTCGGCGGACACCTGATCGAGGGCGTCGCCGGCATCGTGGTGGAGCTGTACATCTACCCCGGCAAGGGCGAGATCCACCGAACGCCGTACAAGAGCTGGCGCTTCATGGATCTGGACGACGCCCTGCCCCGTGAGACGCCGCGCTGAAGCGCCCTATCCCCCCTTCGCGGGTACTTTTCCTGACAATAGGACCGTCCCTCTGACAGCTTTTCCTGTCACCGGGACGGTCCTGTTGTCAGGTTTTCCTGTCAGTAGGACCGTCCCTCTGACAGGTTAAACATAAGCATACCACAAGGGCGGCCAATGGCCGCCCTTGTAGTATGCTCTATGCATCTATGTCGAAGCGCTACTCCACTGTGACCTTCTTCGCGCTGGACCAGGCGGACCAGTACTTCTCCTTCTTGATCGCCTTGTAGGCCCGGATGCGCACAAAATAGGTCTTGCCGGACTTCAGCTTGCTGATCTTCAGCTTCGCCGTATTGGCCGTGGTCACCGTCACCGTTTTGGAATTCTCGAAGGTATTCTTCAGGCTGTACTCGATCTGATAGCCCGTGACGTACTTCATCGACGTCCACTTGACGGTCATCGACTTCTTGCCGGCCTTCAACTTCAGCCCCTCCACCTTTTCGGGGTTGATCCTGAAGGTGGTCTTGACGCTGTCGGTATACTTGCCCTTGCCCTTGACCGTGACCGTGGCCGTTCCGACGGCCTTGTTGTCCTTGTAGGAGACGGAGTAGTCCTTGTTCAGCGTCAGCTTCTTGCCGTTCAGCTTGACCTTCACGGCGGGCTTCAGCGCCTTGCCGGTATAGACATGATCCTCCACGGACAGAACGAGCTTGCCCGCCTTCTTCTGGGCCTTCAGGCTGACGGGCTTCGCAGTCGGCTTCGCGGTGGCCTTCTCGGTCGGCTTCGCGGTGGCCTTCTCAGTCGGCTTCGCGGTGGCCTTCTCGGTCGGCCTCGCGGTGGCCTTCGCAGTGGGTTTCGCGGTGGCCTTCGAGGTGGGCTTCGCAGTCGCCTTCGCGGTGGGCTTCGCAGTCGCCTTCGCGGTGGCCTTCGCGGTGGCCTTCGCGGTCGGCTTCGCAGTGGCCTTTGCGGTGGCCTTCGTGGTCGGCTTCGCGGTCGCCTTTACTTCGTCCTCGTCTTCGTCTTCTTCGTCTTCGTCTTCGTCATCCTCGTCTTCTTCCCATTCTTCCTCTTCGTCTTCGTCGTCTTCGTCTTCGTCGTCCTCGTCTTCTTCCCACTCTTCCTCTTCGTCTTCTTCGTCTTCTTCGTCTTCGTCATCCCAGTCTTCGTCGTCCCAGTCTTCGTCGTCCTCGTCTTCTTCCCAATCTTCCACTTCTTCCCATTCTTCCTCTTCGTCTTCGTCCCAGTCTTCGTCGTCCTCGTCTTCAGCGGCGGCGACGGCTTTCACGCCCGCTTCGACGCCATCCGGCGAAAGCACAGGCCGCAGCGCCGCGCCCTCCGAGAGCGTTCCGAACCACAGCGCTGCCGCCAGCAGGAGCGCCAGCAGAACCAGTGTAAACCGCTTCATATATTCAACCCCCAATAATTGATTGATACCATGATTATAACCTTAAAACATGTAACCGTCAATTCATTTTTGGAAATTTCTTCAAATTTATACGGTTTCCCCGGGCAGACCGGGCTTGCCGTCCAGGGCGTTGCAGATGTAGCGGGCCGCAGACTCGGCGGCATGGCCGGTCTCGTGGGTGCCATAGTAGTCCAGCACCGCGCGACAGTTCTCCGCGGCGCTCCGGGGCGTGGTCCGGCGGATCAGCGCGTCCAGCTCGTCCGGCGTCCGGGCGCACCAGTAGGGCGTGTCCAGCGGGTTGACCCACAGATCCCGGCTGTGGGCGGCGTATTCGTCGATGTCGTCCACGTACAGGTAGATGGGCTTGCCGCGCAGGGCGTAATCCCCGGCGCAGCAGGAATAGTCGGAGATCAGCGCGTCCGCGACCCGCAGCAGCTCCGCCATCTCCGGCCAGGCGGTGGCGTCCCGCAGCCTCGGGTCCGGGGCCTTGTTCGCCAGGCCCAGCCCCAGCGACTGGTAGTGGGCCCGGTGCAGGCACACCCACGGGCGGCCGTCGGTCTGCTCCAGCGCGTCCAGCACGCGGCTCAGGTCCAGGCCCACGCGCTGGCGCTGGCCGCCGCGGGTGGCGGCGTCGCGAAACGTGGGGGCGTACAGCAGTATGCCGGTGCTGGCGTCTATGCCCAGCTTTGCGCGGATGCGGGCCTCGTCCGCCGGGTCGTCGCGCACCAGCAGGTCGTTGCGCGGCAGGCCGTCCTTCAGGCACGGGCCGCGATAGTGGTAATATCTCCGCATGGCCTCGCGGCCAAATCGGGAGCCGACGGTGGCCACGGTGGCGTGGGTCTCCACCATGCGGTTGTACAGCCGGTCGTCGCGGGCCAGGCCGCCGTCCTTGAACGTGCGGTCGTGGTGCGCGGAGTACAGGTACACCTGCCTGCGCCCCAGGCGCAAAAAGTCGTACTTCTGCCAGTTGTCCACCAGCACCCTGGCGCGGCCGAAGGCCTCGACGCCCTCCAGCGTGTTCCAGCCCACGCAGCGCACCCAGTTTGGTATGTCAAAGCGCTTCCGGGCCGCCGCCACGTCCTTGAAGATCCAGACGATGTCGGTCTGCGGGCGCATTTTATGCAGCGCCAGGCTGATGTAATACGGGTTGTCGTTGAACGAGGCCATGTTGTAGCTGCTGAACACCACCGCGTTGCAGTCTATGCCCCGAGCCCTGCGGGCATCCCGCAGGGCTCGGTTGGTGTAGCGATGCAGCCATCCGTTGAATATGCGGTACGCGCCCGCATGGGTCTCGCAGTACGCGCGAAAGGCCTGCTTCTGTTTTCTGAACATTCCCTACTCCCTGTACCCTGTTCCCTGTACCCTGTTCCCTGTTCCCTGTACCCTGTTCCCTGTTCCCTGTACCCTGTTCCCTATTTCCTCATCCTCGCCAGCGCGGGGAACGCCTCGGGCGTCAGGGCCTTCTGGCAGCACAGCCAGGCGCTGTAGGCCTCGCTGTAGGCCTCGGCGCGGGCGGGGTCGGGCTCGAAGCGGTGGGCCACATGGGACATGCCCTCCACGGCCTCGGGCAGGCTGCCGTACAGCCCGGCGCCGGCGGCGGCGATCATCGCGGAGCCGAGGGCGGTGGCCTCCGGCTCGGTCACGGTCTCCACCGCGCAGCCGTACACGTCCGCCTGCATCTGGCACCACAGCTGGGAGCGGGCGCCGCCGCCCAGCACCATCAGCCGGTTCAGGCGGGTGTCCGCGGCCTCGAACACCTGGCGCATCTCATAGCATATGCCCTCCAGCGCGGCGCGGATCAGGTCGGCGCGGGTGGTGCTCAGCGAAGCGCCGATGAAGCCGCCCCGCATGTTCGCGTCCGCCATCGGATAGACGCAGCCGGACAGGAAGGGCAAAAACGCCACGCCGTCCGCGCCGATGCGGGTCTTGGCCGCCTCCGCGTCCATGCCGGCGTAGACGGTCTCCGGGTCGTAGGTTCCGGCGGGGAACAGCATGTCCCGCACCCAGCGGAAGGCCGACGCCGCCACCGGCACCACCAGCTCGCTGGCGAAGCCGCCGGTGGGATACGGTATCACGTAGTAGTGCCCCGTGGGGTCGGGCATGGGCTTGTCGCTGTAGCTCATCATCAGGCCCACGGTGCCCATGCACAGCGTGCCGATGCCGGGCTTGCCGGTGTTGCCCGCGCCCAGCGCGGCGCAGCACTGGTCCACCGCGCCCTGGAACAGCGGGGTGCCCTCCCGCAGCCCCGTGCGCTCGGCCACTTCGCGGCTCACTCGGCCCACCAGCGTGCCGGGGGCGCGCAGCGCGGGATAGACCTCCGGGTTCAGGTCGAACGCGCGGATCAGCTCCGGGTCCTCCTTCAGCGTGGCGCCGTTGTGGCCCAGCCACCAGCCCACGTCCGTGGGATCGACGGTGCATTCCTCGGCGCCCAGGGCCATCAGCACCACCGCCTGGGGGTTGGCCAGCTTGTCTATTTTGGAATAAAGCTCCGGTTCATGCGCCCTCAGCCACAGCAGCTTGGCGCCGGAGAGCATCATGTCCACCGGCTTCAGCGTGCGCCGGTAAAGCTCCGCCTCCGTCAGGCCCGCCGCGGCCAGCTTCTCCTGCATCCAGGGGAACATGGCGATGCCGCGCATGTCCTGCCACAGGATCAGGTTGCCCAGGTACTTCCCGTCCTTGTCGATCGGCGCGAAGCTGGTCTGCGCGCCGTCGACGCTGATGCCGAGGATGGCGTCGGCGGACACCGCGCCCGAGGCCAGCGCCCCGGCGATGGCCTCCATGGCCCCGGACGTGATCTGGGCCGGGTCCTGCTCGGCGCGGCCGTCCGGCGTGTAGTATGTCTTCATTTCCTTATAGCACTGGGCCGCAGCCCGGCCCTCGCGGTCATAGATCACACAGCGCACGCCGCCGGTGCCGACGTCGATGGACGCAACGTATTCCTTCATATTATGACCATTCCTTTCCGGCACCAACGAGGGATGAAACCGAGCGCGGTGCCATCGAAGTAGTGTATACTGTTGTTGAGGGTGGCAGGTATACT
>CACYTF010000067.1 GCA_902777335.1 uncultured Eubacteriales bacterium | reverse complement strand
CTTCATGGCGCTGGACGCGGGGGAGTACCACGCGCTGCAGCGGATGGCGGCGCTGTTGATCGACGGCACGCTGGCCGCCCAGGCCCGCGGGCCGCGCCGGGGCGAGGAATGCGCGCCCCGGGAACGGCTGTGGCCCCTCGGCCTGTCCGGGGACCGGCCGATCCTGGCGATGTCGGTGGCGCGCCCGGAGGGATGCGACGGGGCCCGGGCGCTGATCCGCGCCCATGAATTCTACCGGTCGATGGGGCTTGAGATCGACCTGGCGCTGATCGACGACGGCGAATGTGGCTACGCCCGGCCCGTGCGGGACCGGCTGGAGGCGCTGATCTCCGCCAGCCACCTGAATAATCTGCGGGGCGTTCCCGGCGGCGTGTGGCTGCTGGAGGGCGGGCACATCGCGCCGGAGGCGCGCGCGGCGCTGCGCCGGGCCGCCTCGGCCTGGTTTGACGGCTCCGGGGAGTTCCACGCCCAGGTCAGGGCGCTGCTGGCCGTGCTGACCGGCCCGCGCCCCGCGCCGCCGGACAGGCTGACCGTGGGGGCGTCGACGCTGAAGCCGGCGCAGAAGCTGCTGGACAACGGCACCGGCGGCTTCGCGGCGGGGGAGGATTGCGCCTATGTGATCGACGTGGGGCCGGATCGCCTGCCGCCCGCGCCCTGGTGCGACCTGCTGGCGAACGAGCGGGGCGGGCTGCTGCTGTCCGAGCGGGGCGGCGGCTTCTTCTGGCAGGGCAACAGCCGCGGCGGGCGCCTGACGCCCTACGGCAACGACGCGCTGTGGGAGGGCTGGGGGCTGATGCTGTATTTGACGGACCCCGCGCGGGGCGAGGCGCTGCGCCTGCTGCCCGGCGAGCGAGCGCAGATCCCCTTTCGGGTGCGGTACGACGACCGGGAGATCGCCTACTGCTTTGAGACCCGGCGGCTGGGCGGCCGGGTGCGCTTTGCCATGCACCCGGAGCGGCCCGAGGCGCAGGTGGAGGTGACGCTTGAAAACCGGGCGCTGCGGGGCGAGGCCTTCCGCCTGACCGGCTTTGTGGATTGGCTGATGGGCACCGACCGCCGGGACAGCGCCCTTTTGAACTGCTGGTTCGAGGACGGCGCGCTGCTGGCCACGGGGGCCATGGACGGCGCGGGCTACTTCGCCGCGGCGAACGCTTATGCCCAGTCCGGCGGCGGGCGCTGCGCGTTCCTGGGGCGGGGCGATCCCTGCGCGCCGGAGGGCCTTTTGGAGACCGCGGGCGGCGAGGGCTGGCGGCTGGACGTGCCACTGCGGCTGCGCCGGGGCGAGCGCTGCGCGCTGCGGCTGGTCCTGGGCTGGGAAAGCGACGTGGCGTCGGCCCGGGCGCGGGTGCGTTCGCTTCGGACATCGCCGCCCGCCCCGCCCGCGCCTTCCTGCCGCGGGCCGGTGTTCGACACGCCGGACGCGGCGCTGAACGCGCTGGCGAACGGCTTTCTGCTGCACCAGGTCCGCGCCTCCAGGGTGCTGGGCCGCACGGGCCTGTGCCAGCCCGGCGGGGCCTGGGGCTTTCGGGACCAGCTGCAGGACATGCTGGCGCTGATGCACGCCGAGCCCCGCCTGGCGCGGGCGCACCTGCTGCGCTGCGCCGCCCACCAGTTTGAGGACGGCGACGTGATGCACTGGTGGCACGAGCCCGCCCTGGGCGTGCGCACGCGCGTGTCGGACGACATGCTGTTCTTGCCCTGGGTCGCGGCGGCCTACGTGGCGCACACCGGCGACAGCTCGGTGCTGGACGCGCGCGTTCCCTATCTTGAAAATGTGCGGATTCCCGAGGGACGGGAGGACGTGTTCTGTCAGATGCGCCCCGGCGCGGCGGAGGGCACGCTCCACGACCACTGCATGCGCGCCTTCCGGCGGGCGGCGCGCACCGGCGCGCACGGCCTGTTGCTGATGGGCGCGGGGGACTGGAACGACGGCATGAACCGGATCGGCGCGCGGGGCCGCGGCGAGAGCGTGTGGCTGTCGGAGTTTGCCATCGCCTGCGCGGACGCCTACCGGCCCCTGATCCGGGACCCGGAGGAGCGGGCCTGGCTGTGGGCGCTGTCCGAGCGGCTGCGCCAGGCGGTGGAGCGCCACGGCTGGGACGGCGGGTGGTACCGGCGCGCCTTCGACGACGCCGGCGCGCCGGTGGGAAGCGCGGGCGCGGCGGAGTGCCGCATCGACGCCATCCCCCAGGCCTGGGCGGTGCTCTCCGGGCTGGACGGCGCGCGCTGCCGCATGGCCATGGACGCGGCCTGGGAGAAGCTCGTGGACGGGGACGCGGGCCTCATCCGTCTGCTGACCCCGCCCTTTGAGGGAAGGACGGCGGACCCGGGCTACATCCGGGGCTATCCGCCCGGCGTGCGGGAGAACGGCGGCCAGTACACCCACGGGGCGCTGTGGCTGCTGCTGGCCCTCATACGCATGGGGGACGGGGAACGCGCCCACAGGGCGCTGCAAATGCTTATGCCGTACAACCATGCCGATACGCCCGAGGCCGCGCTGCGCTATCGCGTGGAGCCCTACGTGATGGCGGCGGACGTGTACGACCTGAAGGATTACCGGGGCCGGGGCGGCTGGACCTGGTATACCGGCTCGGCGGGCTGGATGTACACCTGCCTGCTGGCGCTTATGGGCTACGAGCGCCGGGGCGACCGCGTGCGCCTGAACGCCCTGCTGGGCGACTGGCCCGCCGCCGCGCTCACCGTGCCCTTCGGCGGAAGCAGCTACCGCCTGATCTGCGAAAAAAACGCCGCCCGCGTGACGCTGGACGGCGTTGAGGTCGACGGTGACTTTATCCAAATGACGGACGACGGAAAGGCGCACGTCGCGCGGTTCCCGGCGCGGGGACACGGGGGAGCGAGGAATGAGGAGTGAGGAATGAGGAGTGAAGGGCTACATCGGCTTAAACCCCTCGCCCAGCACCTCGTAGGCCTTGTTGGCGATCACGAAGGCCTTTGGGTCCACCTCGAATATGATCCGGCGCAGCCGCATGGCCTCGAAGCGGTTCACCACGCACAGCAGCACCCGCTTGTGGGCGTGGCTGTACATGCCCATGGCCTCCAGCGCGGTGACGCCCCGGTCCATGTCGCGCAGTATGCGCTCGGCGATGGCGTCGCTGTTGTCGGAGATGATGAAGTACGAGTGGGCGGAGTTGGGGCCCTCCAGCACCAGGTCGATCAGCACGTTGCACAGAAAGGTGCTGATCAGGCCGTACATGGCGGCCTGGGGCTCGAAGGCGAAGGCGCTGGCGATGATCACCAGGCCGTCGAAGAAGAATATGGCGTAGCTGACCTTCAGCGTCGGGATCACCCGGTGCAGAAGCGACGCCAGCATGTCCGTGCCGCCGGTGGTGGCGTTGCCCCGCAGCACCAGCCCCAGCCCGATGCCGCTGATCGCGCCGCCGTAGACGGCGGCCAGCAACAGATCGTCGGTGGCCGGAGGCAGGGGCATGTGGTCGATCAAGAGCGACAGCAGCAGCATGGCGATCAGCGAGCGCACGCCGAAGCGCAGGCCCATGGACCGCATCGACACCAGGAACAGCGGCACGTTCAGCGCAATGTTCACCGTGCCCACGCCGACGCCCAGCGCGTGGTTCAGCAGCTGGCCGACGCCGGTGAAGCCGCCGTTGACCACCTGGTTGGGGATCAGGTACATCCGGTATCCCACCGACGCGATCAACAGGCCGGCGATAATGAACAGGCTGTTCTTCAGTTCCGAGCGCACGCTTGCCTTCATCCGTATAACCTCCCCCGCGCAGCCAGCATATTGTAGCACATCCGGCGCGGGATTTCAATTGGAACGCAACGCATTGCCGTGGCATAGTGATACCATAGGCCGATGGATCGGCCAATAACCGGCGCGCGAATCCTTTCGCCGCGCCGACGGAAAGGCGCTGTAACTATGGTCTATGAGAGCATGCCGCTGTATCCCGCCCTTCGGCCGGATTGCGGCGGGGACGCCTGCGTGCGCTTCCCCGTGTTTGGCGGCGGCCCGGGGGAGGAGCCCCGTCCGGTCGACGAGAGCCGGTGCCGCCGGGTATGGATCGAGAACCCCTGTCGCCCCGGGGAGGTGGCCGAGGTGCTGCTGAGCGTGGACGGGTGCGGGAACCTGGTGGTCTGCGTGCGCCGCGATGGGGAGGGGCGTCGCTGCTGCCGCCCGCCCAAGCCGCGCCCCTGCCCGCCGCCCTGCCCGTCCCCGTGTCCGCCGCCCTGCCCGCCGCCCCGGCCCCGCTGCGACGGTAGAAGGGGAAGACTGTACGGAAGCTGGTAGCATGAAAGCGGTTGGGGGAACGGCGCCTCCAACCGCTTTTTGGTGCGCATATTCCTTTCACAGCGCGCATATATACTGTCGAATCGAACCACGAAAGGAAGGTTTTTATGGACAGGATACGCGTAATGCTGGCGGACGACAATTTGAACATACTGAAGGTATTGTCGGATTATCTGGGCCGCAAGCCGGATGTCGAGGTCGTGGCGGCGGTCTCCGACGGGGTGGAGATTCCGGACGCCGTGCGCCAGTACGCGCCGGAGATCCTGGTGATGGACATCATCATGCCCCGGCGGGACGGCTTCATGACCCTGGAGGCCCTGAACGGCATGGACCCTTCCCTCAGGCCCAAGGTGATCGTGCTGACCGGCCTGGCGCGGGACGATTTCATCATGCGGGCGATCCAGCTGGGCGCCAGCTATTACATGGTAAAGCCCTTCGACATGAACCTGCTGTACGAGCGCATCGTGGAGATCGCCCGGGAGCAGCTGCAGAGCGCGTCCGTCTCCCAGCCCGCCGAGGGCCGGGAGGAGTCCGTGGACGAGCAGATCACCAATCTGTTTCTGACGCTGGGGATCCCTGCGCACATCAAGGGCTATCAGTATCTGCGGGAGGCCGTGCGCATGGTGATGGAGAATCACGACGTGATCAACCGCATCACCAAGGAGCTGTACCCGGGCATCGCGCGCAAGTTCGACACCACCGCCAGCAAGGTGGAGCGGGCCATGCGCCACGCCATCGAGGTGGCCTGGACCCGGGGCCGCCTGGACGCGGTGAACCAGATGTACGGCTACCGCGTGTTCGCCCGGGAGGACAAGCCCACCAACGGCGAATTCATCGCCCTGGTGTCCGACAAGCTGACCGTGAAGAAGACGGCGTAGCAGCGCGCCGTTTAATCCAAATATAGCTTAGATATTACAGTGAAAGCCACCATTGCGCCGGGCTGTATGCTACTATTTACATAAATAAGCCCTACAGGGGACGGTCAACGACAAGGAAGAGGAGAAGACCGGATATGAAGCTGCTCATAGAGTATCTCTCGGATTACGCGAAGACTCAGCCCGACGCGCTGTTTGCCGCGGACGACGGCGGCCGCGCGCTGACCTATTCCCAGGCCTGGACCCGGGCGCGGCAGGTCGCCGGACGCCTGGCCTGCGGCTTTGGGATATCCCGCGGCGACAGGGTGGTCGTGCGCTGCATGCAGAGCGTGGATTACCTGACGCTGTGTTTGGCCTGCAACCTGATGGGCGCGGTGTTTGTTCCGATCGAGGACAAGGCGTCCGGCGACAGGGTGCTGGACATCGTTACGGAGACCGGCTGCTCGCTGTACGTGAGCAGGGCCGCCGAGGAGGTGCCGGTTCGCAACGCCCTGTATGCCGATCTGGAGGGCGAAGGGGAGCTGCCCGGTGAATTCGCCTTTCCCGACCCGGACAGCGTGTCCGAGATACTGTACACGACGGGCACCACGGGCAAATCCAAGGGCATCGTGATCACCCATCGGGCCAACATCGCCCTGGCGGAGAACGTGAAATACGGCGTCGCCATGCGCCGGGGCAACGTGGAGCTGATCCCGCTGGTGATGAGCCATTCCCACGGCCTGAGGACCTTCTACGCGAACCTGCTGAACGGCAGCGCGGTGATCATCACCAACGGCGTCATGATCGTGAAGCGCCTGTTCCGCCTGATGGACGAGTACGGCGTCACGTCGATGGACCTCTCGCCGAGCGCGGCCCAGTTCATGATCAAGCTGTCGAAGGACGCCTTCTGGGCCAAGGCGGCCAAGCTGGATTACATCGAGATCGGCACGGCGGCGCTGCCCGAGGAGCTCAAGCGGCAGCTGGCGGAGAACCTGCCGGGGGTGCACCTGTACAACTTCTATGGCTCCACCGAGTCGGGCCGCTCCTGCGTGCTGGATTTCAGCGTGGACACCGGGCGGCACAAGTGCATCGGCAAGGCGACCCGGAACACCGAGATCGTGTTCACCGACGAGGCTCGAAGGGTCGTTCAGGCCACGCCCGAGCAGCCGGGCCTGCTGGCCTCCAGGGGGCCGATGAACATGCTGTGCTACTGGCAGAACGAGGCGCTGTCCGCCAGGACCCTCATCGACGGCTATGTCTGCACCAACGACATGGGTTATTTCGACGCGGACGGCTATGTCTACGTGCTCGGCAGGCAGGACGACGTGATCAACTTCGGCGGTCTGAAGATCTCCCCGTCCGAGGTGGAGGATGTGGTGCTCGGGTATCCCAATGTCGCCGAGGCCGCCCTCGTGGGCCAGGAGGATGCGACCGCGGGGCAGATTCCCAAGCTGTACGTCGTGCCCAGGGAAGGCGCGTTTGACATCGACGATTTCTGGGCGTTTCTCAACGGGCGCGTGGACCGCGCGAAGCAGCCCAAGGCCGTGGAGGTGCTCGACGAGCTGCCGCGCACCTTCAACGGCAAGGTGGACCGCAAGGCGCTGGCCAGGCGGAAGTGAAGCGCATGGTTGTGCGCCATCCGGCGTCGCGAGCGCGGCGCCGGCTTTATTCACGCTTTTTCGCGCCTGGAAAGCGATATTTAACACAATTGGTCCGCTCTTGGTGCTTGACAGAACGCGCGCACAGCTGGTATCATCCCATAAGGAAATGGTTATGACACATAACCGTGTGATTATTCGGTGGAAAGACGGCGACCATGAACGCGAGGAACTACGACGAGTACGTGCTGCAGATTCTCAAACAGGGCAGCCTGACGCGGGCGGCGGCGGCGCTGGGCATCTCCCAGCCCGCGCTGAGCAGCGGTCTGACGAACCTGGAAGCGGAGATGGGCTTCAAGGTGTTTAACCGAAAGACCGTGCCCGTGTCGCTGACGCCGGAGGGCGCGCTGTACGTGGACTACATTCACCGGCTCGGCACACTCTCGGCGGATTTCAACCGCCGCCTCGAGGACTGCCGGCGCGACGCCGGGAATTCGGTCACCATCGGCGGCTCCATCGCCTACATCGAAACGCTGGTGTCCGACGCGGTGATCCGGTTGCTGGAGCGCCATCCCCGGTACAAGGTGGCGCTGAAGGCGGCGCCGCTGGGCGAGCTGATCGACATGGCCAGGCGCGGCGACATCAACTGCTTCATCACCGCCAGCGACCGGCTGCCGGACACGTTCCATTGTGAGTTTGTCAAGCGCGAGCGCGTGTACCTGTGCGTTCCCAGGGCCTGCGAGGTGAACGACCGGCTGGCTGAATACCGCACGGTTCCCGGCGCCGGCGGCAGGCCCTTCGACTATCGGATACTCGATGGCAGCCGGTTCATCTGTATGGAGCAGGGGCAGCCGCTGCAAAACCGCTTGGAGCGCTTCGCCGAAGCCTATGGCCTGAAGCTTGAGAACGGCGTGCGGGTCAACCAGGTTTCGACCGCCGTGGCCTTCGCGGCAAAGGGGTGGGGCCTGTGCTTCGCCTCGGAGGACGCGCTGGGCGGCGTCGACCCGGACAGGCTGTGCGTATACGCGCTGCCGGAGGACATCTCCGACCGCGGCATCTACGTGGCCTATGACAGGGAGCTGTACCGGTCCAGAGCCTGCGAGGACCTGATCGCGCTGTTGAAGCAGCGCGAAGCGCCCGGGGAAACAACGGATTGATCTTCCGGCACGCCCGGAATCAATAATATACGACTACGGAGGTCAACAATTATGAAGCGCATGATGAGAAGAATCGCCATACTGACGCTTTGCGTCGCGATCGCGACTGTCGCCTGCTGCACCTTCGCGCTGGCGGAAACCGTGAAGCTGAACGTCGCCTATCAGGGCGGCATCGGCTACGCGCCGGTTCACGTGATGGAGGTCAACAAGCTGATCGAAAAGAATTACGACGGAGACATCGAGGTCACCTTCCAGAAGCTCGATTCCGGCGCGGCCATCAACGAGGGCATGATCGGGGGCTCCATCCAGATCGGCTGCATGGGCGTCGGTCCCGCGGTCTCCGGCGTGGCCGCCGGCATCCCCTACAAGATCATCTCCAACCTGTGCGCCCAGTCCCACGGCCTGATGTCCAACGATCCTTCCATACAGTCGCTGGCGGACATCAAGCCCGGCGACGTGATCGCGCTGGTCAACACCGGCTCCATCCAGCACATCCTGCTGGCCATGACGGCCGAGAAGGTGCTGGGCGATGCCCACGCGCTGGACAGCAACATCCAGAAGATGTCCCACGCCGAGGGCATGGCGGCGCTGGAGTCCGGTACGGTCAAGCTGCACCTGACCTCCTCTCCGTTCATCTATCAGGAGCGTGAGAACCCCGCCTACAACGAGCTGACCGAGCTCAGCCAGGTCTGGCCCTCCGGCAACACCTTCCTGGTGGCCATGGCGACCAGCAAGATCGCCGAGGACGAGGCGCTGTTCAAGGCCGTCTGCGACGCGTTTGACCAGGCCATCGCTTACATCAACGAAGACGAGGAAGGCATCGTCGCCATCGAGGTCGATTACCTGGGCCTGGAGCCCGAGCAGGTCAAGGGCTACCTGGAGCAGCCCGACTGCCAGTTCTCCACCGAGCTGAAGGGCGTTCAGGACATGGCTGACTTCATGTATCGCGCCGACTTCATCGAGCGCGAGGTCACCTGGGACGAGCTGGTGTACGCCCGGTAAGGCCCGACTGACCCGAAATTGCATAGACACCATCCGCTCACGGGGACACGCGCTGTTCCCGTGAGTTCGGATTGACTGCCGGTATTCCGTAAAATATGTGTTGGGAGAGTAATCATGAGAAAATACCGTGACCTCATCATACAGGTCGTGTTTGTCATCGTCTGCGGCGTTTGCTGGCAGCTCTACGCCAAGAGCAGGAACCTGATGGGCTTTCCGTCCCTGGATGTGATATTCAACCGGCTGGTCTACTGCTTCACCAACGAGCGCAGGCCGATATTGCAGTACCTGTTCAATTCCATACTGTCGATACTCAAGGGCCTCGGCATCGGGGCGCTGTTGGCGCTCATATTCTCCAGCCTGTCGGTGAGCAGCCACGTGTTCGGCATACTGTACAACCTGGTGGTCTCGGTGTTCGACCTGCTGCCGGGCGTCGCGCTGCTGCCGATACTGATGATTACCATCGGCGCGAACGACACGTCGATTCTTGTGCTGGTGATCCATTCCGTCGTGTGGCCGATGTCCAGGAACCTGATCGACGGCTTCAGGACGACGCCGCAGATCTACGTGGAGTCCGGCCGCAACCTGGGCCTGAACATCGCCGGCATGGTGTTTGGCATCTACATTCCGTCGTCCTTCGCCAGCATACTCTCCGGCGTCAAGGTCGGCTGGGCCAGGGCCTGGAGAGGCCTGATCAGCGCGGAGATGATATTCGGCGCGGCGCAATCGGCGGGCATCGGCGTGTTCATCAACAACGCGCGCACGGTCTGGATCGACTATCCGGCGGTGTACGCGGCGATCGTGCTGGTCATCGTCGTGGGCGTGATCGTGGAATACGGCATCTTCCTGCAAATCGAAAAGGCGACGATCCGCAAGTGGGGCATGGTCCGCTAAGCCCCGTGTCGACGACCCACAGAGGACGGATAGAAAGGATACCAACACATGTCTGAAGCCTTGAGAATCGAAAACCTGAGCAAAGCCTTTGAAAGCCAGGGCGTTCGCAAACAGATACTGCACAAGCTGAACCTGACGATCGAAGAGCGGGAGTTCGTGTGCGTGCTGGGCCCTTCGGGCTGCGGCAAATCGACAATGCTGCGCTGCGTCGCGGGCTTTGAGAAGTACGAGGGCGTCATCTACTGCAACGGCAAGGTGGTGAACAAGCCCTCGACCGACCGGATCATGGTCTTCCAGGATTACAACCAGCTCTTCCCGTGGAAAACGGTGGAGGCCAATGTGCAGTACCCGCTGAAGGTCACCGGGATCAAGGATAAAAAGGAGCTCAAGCGCATCTCCGACGAGTACCTGGCGAAGGTCAACCTCACCGGCTATCAGCGGTACTATCCCCACGAGCTGTCCGGCGGCATGAAGCAGCGCGTGGCCATCGCCAAGGCGCTGGCGCTGAAGCCCGGCATCATACTGATGGACGAGCCCTTCGCCGCGCTGGACGCCATCACCCGCAACAAGCTGCAGCGCGAGCTCTATCAGATCTCCACGGACGAGCAGCTGACCGTCATATTCATCACCCACAACATTCAGGAAGCGCTCACGCTGGGCACGCGCGTCTTGCTGATGAGCGAGGACGGCGACATCGTGATCGACAGGATCAACACGCTGGAGAAGCCCGTCAAGCCGTCGGTGAAGGGCTATGGCGAAATGTGGGATCTGTTCTCCCAGGGCCTTGAGGGCAATTATCCCCGTGAAAACCGCGGGGAGCGCCGCGCTTGACAAGTGCAAGTCTCAGGCGATATAATAAAATGGATTAGGATACAGGAGAACCGATCTCAGGCTTTTCGGAGGGCGGAGTACAGATGAAATATCGAAATCTGCTGCGCAGTGTCGTATTCCTGCTTGTGCTGGCAATAGCGGTATTGAGCATACAGGTTGTGTTCAGCAACGGCATGCAGCAGCAAAACTACGATATGCTGAGGGGCTTCGACCTTGAAAAGAAGGGACGCCTTGACGGCGTCTATATCGGCTCCAGCAATGTGCATTACTTCTGGCAGCCGCTGATGGGATGGTCCGATCACGGCATCGCCGTGTGGAATTACGCCACCTCCTCCATGGCGGCCGCGACGGTCAAATACTATCTGATGCAGGCGCATAAGCGCCAGCCGGACGCCCTGTACATCATCAGCATCAACACATTCAAATATCTCACCTCCGAAGTAAACGAGCCCAAACGCCTGCACTACAGCCTCGACTATTTTCCGTGGTCGATCAACAGGCTGAAGGCCACCCATGACCTGGTCAACCGGTCGCCGGACAGGGGGCTGGCCGCGCTGGAGTATTATCTGCCGATCATACGCTTTCACAGCCGGTGGTCCAAGCTGGAAACGTGGGAACTGGGCGGGCCGGACAACAGCTACAAGGCCACCCGGTCCAGCGGCGATTTTCTGACCCATTCGATCGTGATGCCCAAGGATTTTTCCGTAACCGACGCCCGCGAACCGCTGTCGGACGACATGGCGACGCTGATTGGTGAGCTGTTGGACTATTGCGACGCGAACAGGGTCAACGCGCTGTTTGTGAAATGTCCTCAGAATCTCAGCGCCGAGGAGCAGGGCCGGCTGAACACGATACTGGATATCGCCGCGGAGCGCGGCTATCCGGGCCTGGATCTGATGCAGGGGCTGGATGAAACCGGCATCGATCTGCGCATGGATTATGTGGACGACAAGCACACGAACGTGCATGGCTCTCTGAAATATTCCAAGGTACTGGGCGATTACCTTGTGGAGAACTACCATTTTGAAGACAAGCGCGGCCGGGCGGACTGGAGCGACTGGGACAGCGCGGCCCTGAAATACACCGGTCAGATTTCCGGCGTCACGCTGCCCATAGAGCGGGAGCACGCGCCGCGGACGCTGACCGAGGTGCCGGAGCTGAGGACGCCGAGGGTCGACGGCCAGTCGATCATGGTGCGCTGGCGGGCCGCGGACGCCGTGGACGGCTATGAGATCTTCCGCAAGCCCGACGCGTCGGGAAAGGCGGCCTGGCAGTCCGTGGGCCGGGTCGGTCCGGAGGACCTCGAATGGCTGGACGAGGGCCTGAGCCCGAATACCAAGTACACCTATACCGTCGTCCCGTATTGCGAGGAGAACGGCGAAACGCTGTACGGCAGTTTCAAATTCAAGGGCGTTTCTGCGAGAACGGAAAAGTGACGGGCCGGTGCGGGCCAGAAGGCCGGGCGGCACGGAGGCGCACAGACGGATGGATTATGTCCCCGCGGCAGAACCCGGAGGGGGAGCGCTGCGGGGATCATGGAGCACTATAAAACACAAGTGAGGAGAATGAGAACATGGACAAGCTGCTGAAGATACTGTCTGATATCAGACCGGATGTGGACTTTGCGAACGCGCAGAAGCTGATCGACGACGGCATACTGGATTCCTTTGACATCATTTCCATCGTCAATGAGCTCAACGAGGCCTACGATATCGAGATTGATGTGGAAGACCTGGAGCCCGACAATTTCAACACCTGCGCGGCGATGCTCGAGCTGATCCAGAAGCTGCAGGAGGAGTGATCGGCTGCGGGGACATGATCCCGCTTCTTCTGAGCAGGCGATAAGGAGAATACGAATGTCTTTTGTTACACTGCCCTTTTTCCTCTTCGTGGCGGCGCTGACGCTGGTCTATTTTCTCGTGCCCGGGAAATACCAGTGGCTGGTGCTGCTGCTGGGAAGCTACGTGTTTTACTGGACGCACAGCAGATGGCTGGCGCTGGTGCTGGCGGGGACCTCTCTGGCGACCTACGGCATCGCGCTGTGGCTGCAGCGGATCAATGACCGCGGCAAGGCCTACCTGAAGCAGCACGCGGCTGAACTGTCCAGGGAGGAGAAAAAGGCCCGCAAGGAGAAGACGAAAAAGGCGGCCCGGGGGGTCTTGCTGCTGGGCATCGCGGTTGACCTTGGCGCGCTGCTGTTTCTGAAGTACTTCAATTTCTTCGCCGCAAACATCAACAGCCTGTTGGTGCGCTTCGGCGGTGCGGGCTCCGTGCCCATGCTGAGCCTGCTGCTGCCGCTGGGCATATCCTTCTACACGCTGCAGGCCATCGCCTACATGGTGGACGTGTACCGGGGCAAGGAGCAGGCGGACAAAAACCCGCTGAAGTTCATGCTGTTCATGTCCTTCTTCCCGCAGATCGTCCAGGGCCCGATTCCCCGGCACGACCAGCTGGCGCACCAGCTCTACGCGCCGCATCGCTTCGACTACACGCGCATGTGCTACGGCGTGCAGATGATGCTGTGGGGCCTGATCAAGAAGCTGATCATCGCCGAGCGGTTGACGGGGCCGGTGAATTATCTGTTTACCCATTCCGCCAGGCAGATGGGGCCGATCAACCTGTTTGCCGCGATACTCTACAGCTTCCAGATCTACACCGACTTCTCCGGCGGCATGGACATCGGCCGGGGCGTCGCCCAGATCCTGGGCATCGAACTGGAGCTGAACTTCAGACAGCCCTACTTCTCAGGCTCCATTGAGGAATTCTGGCGCCGCTGGCACATGACGATGGGCAAGTGGATGAAGGACTATGTATTCTATCCGCTGTCGCTGTCAAAGGCGTTCACCAGCCTGGGGCGCACCAGCCGCAAGCTGTTGGGCCAGTTCATCGGCAAGCGGCTGCCGGCCTTCATCGCGATGTTCATCGCGTACCTGGCCGTGGGCTTCTGGCACGGGCCGAACTGGAAGTACGTGGCCTACGGCATCTGGAACGGCCTGTTCATCATGTCCGGCATACTGCTGGACGGGGTGTACGCCAAGTGCCGGGACGGGCTGAAGATCAACGAGCAGGCCGTCACCTGGCGCGTGTTCCGGATTCTCAGGACCTTCCTCATCGTCAGCATCGGCAGGTTCTTCTCCAGAAGCGACAGCCTGGCCGACGCGCTGACGATGGGCAGGAACATGTTCACCCGCTGGACGGACATCACCTTCCTGACCAACGGCACGCTGCTCAACATCGGCCTGGATACCGCGGAGTGGGTCGTGCTGTGCATCTTCCTGCTCGTGCTGTTCTATGTGGACTTCCAGCACGAGAAGCAGGTCAGCTTCCGGGCGGTCATTGCGCGGCAGCCGCTGGTGTTCCGCTGGATCATCTACATCGGCGCGGTGCTGCTGCTGCTGATCTTCGGGTGCTATGGCCCCGTGTACAACGCCGCCGATTTCATCTACGCAGGCTTCTGACGGGGAGAGAGACTCTGCCACAGTACGCATTTGTATACAACCATGCGCAGGGGCGGCACACTGCCGCCCCTGCGCATGACGTTGACTGCCCTTTGACTCATCGCGCATCGCCCGCCGGGCCCTCCGGCCACAGGGGTCTGCGGTACTCCGCCTCCAGCGCCAGCCACTTCTCCAGGAAGGCCTCGCCCTCCGGGCATTCGGCGATCAGGCGCAGGGCGTTTCGCGCAGCGCGGAGGAACCGGGGGTCCAGCCCGCCCAGCCCGTGGCCAGAAAGCGGGCACATGGCCCGCGCCCGCGCGTCCATCCGCACGGTCCACAGGCCGTTTTTCCCCCGGACCGGGGTCAGCGGGAATATGCGGCACGCCAGCGGCCGGCGGTTCCGGTCGCACATATTATCGCACATCAGCATCGGCGCGAAGGCGTCCGGCACGACATGCCCCCAGCCGCAGTCCGCCAACAGGGCTTCCTCGCCGGGGAACAGGTACACGCCGCCCTGGCCGTCCGCGTCCGGCGCGCAGCAGACCGCGCCGCACAGACCGCCGCAGTCGCAGAGCATCGGGGTCAGATCCCCGATCGCCTGCCGGGCGCGCAGCAGCGTCTCGCGATCCATCGGCATCCCTCCGTTTCGCCCCCACTATACCACGCGGCGGGGGCGGTGTCAACGCCATCGAACACGGCGGTTTCACCAATTCTCCGTTGACTTTCATCGATGGAACGGCTACAATAGCATCAGTACAACAGACGGGGAGGCACCTTATGAAACATATCAAAAGGCTGTTTATTGCGGCGCTGTGCCTGGCGCTGGTGCTCTACATGGCCCTTCCGGCGCTGGCGGAGGACAGGCCCGCGCTGACCGCCAACATGACCGAGATCACCCTGCTCAAGGGCCAGTCCAAAGACGTCACGCTGACCTATGCGCTGCTGGGCAAGCTCTCGGTCAAATGGGACAACGCCTATGCCGTCAGTTGCAAGATGAGCGGCGTGTGGGACGGCAATAACACCACCATGACCGTCAAGGGCCTGAACGTGGGCAAGGCCACCGTCACCCTCACCGACAGCGAGACCGACGGCGTCCTGAAGATCAAAGTGACGGTCACCGACGGCAAGGCGGCCAAGAGCGAGCTCAGCACGCTGATGGGCAAGACGGTGAAGGACGCCAACAAGGCCGTGCCCCGCGCGCTGAAGGCCGCCAGGTCCGGCTACGACAACGGGTATTTCAGCGTGAAGCGCAATTCGCTGAAGCGCATCAAGAGCATCACCCTCTACGGCGGCAAGGGCAGCTACCGGCTGTTCTCGGTCTATCCGGGCCTGAAGCTGACCGAGGCGGTGGCCAGGCTGAAGAAGCAGGGCTGGAAGCGGGCGATGAAGAGCGCCAAGGGCGACGTCTACCTGAGCAGCGGCGATCCCTCCCACGCCATCCGGCTGGTGAAGAGCGGCGCCAAGGTGGGCAAGATCATCTACTACATACCCTGACGGCGGTGGCTGTATGGTAATACTGGGCATCGACCCCGGCCTGGCGACGCTGGGCTACGGGGTCATCAAGGTCGAGGGCGACAGGCGCAGGCTGATCCAGTTCGGCACGCTGACCACCCCGGCGGGTCAGCCCATGCCCCAGCGGCTTCGGGCGATCTACCAGGGCATGAACCAGCTGCTGGACATCTACGCGCCGGACGAGGTGGCCTTCGAGGAGCTGTTCTTCTCCAAGAACATCACCACCGGCATCGCGGTGAGCCACGCCCGCGGCGTGGCGCTGCTGGCCGTGGTGCAGCGTACCGACAACCTGTACGAGTACACCCCGATGCAGATCAAGCAGGCGGTGACGGGCTGGGGCGGCGCGGACAAGCACCAGGTGCAGATGATGGTGAAGACGCTTCTGAACATGCGGGAGATCGCCCGCCCCGACGACGCCGCGGACGCGCTGGCCGTGGCCCTGACCCACGCCAATTCCATGAACATGAAGAAGATGTTCAAAATACAGTAGCGATATCGAGGAGGTCCCTGATGTTTGCGCATTTTGACGGTATCGTCGCCGAGAAGACCGCGGATTCCATCGTGCTGGACGTGAACGGCGTGGGCTATTTGCTCTTTGTCAGCGGGGCGACGCTGTCCATGGCGCCGGCGGTGGGCGAGCGCATGAAGCTGTACAGCCTGCTGAACGTGCGCGAGGACGCCATGGAGCTGTTCGGCTTCTACAGCCGCGAGGAGAAGTCCATGTACGAGCGCCTGAAGGGCGTGAGCGGCGTGGGCAGCCGCACGGCGCTGCAGATCCTGTCCGCGATGAGCGTGCGCGACCTGTCGCTGGCGCTGGTGTCCGGAGACGCCAACGCGCTGACCCGGGTGCCGGGCATCGGCAAGAAGACCGCCCAGCGCCTGGTGCTGGAGCTGAAGGACAAGGTGGAGGACAGCCAGCTGACCGGCAGCGCCGCGGGCATCGCCCCGAGGGCCGCGTCCAACGGGCCGGAGGGCGAGGCGATCGCCGCGCTGGTGGCCCTGGGCTACAGCGCCTCCGAGGCCGCGAAGGCGGTGTCGCGCTTCGCGGGACAGACCGAGAAATCCGACGAACTGATCTTCCTCGCGCTGAAGAGCCTGGGATAGCGCCGCACATTGACATAATTTTCACCTTCCCGCATATATAGTGCCATACACATGCGGGAAGGTGATTTTATGTTGACGAATACCGTCGAACTGGCCCACGACCTGCGCATGCCGCTGCAGCTGATCCGCTCCAGCGCGCAGATGCTGCGGCTGTCCCTGGAGGACGACTCGGTGGACGCCAGGACCTATGTGGATATACTGGAGGACTCGGCGGAGCACATGCGCCGGATGCTGGAGGGGGCGCTGGAGAGCTGCGGCCGGGCGCAGGCGGCGCAGGGCCCGCGCCCGGTCAACGCCGATCTGGTGGCCTGCGTGCGACATCTGTGCGCCAGCTGCCGGCCCTACGCCCGCCAGTGCGGCGTGTCGATGCGCTGCGGGGGCAATGTGGCGGCGCTGCGCATGGCGCTGGACGCGGACATGCTGTCGCGGATATTGCTGAACCTGATCTCGAACGCGCTGCGCGCCACGCCCGCGGGCGGCAGGGTCCGCGTGGGCTGGCGGGCGATGGGGGATTCGGTCGAGGTTAGCGTGGCGGACGGCGGCCCGGGCATACCGCCCGAGCGGCTGCCGTACCTTTTCCTCGCCGGCGAGACCGACGGCGGCCACGGCTACGGCCTGGCCATCGCCCGGGAGCTGGCCGCCGCGCTGGGCGGTGCGCTGACGGCCCGGTCCACCCCCGGCAAGGGCAGCGTGTTCACGCTGCGCCTGCCGGTGCGCTCGGCCCAGGCGGGTTAGCGCGCCCCGGCTCAGGCAGTTTCGTATGATCAAGCCTGATGACATCATCATACAGGCATCCCGGCGCCGTTTCAATTTGAAATGACGCCGCTTTTTCATAGCGCACCCTTTTCCCGCCCGCGCCATAGGATGGGGCGAGACGGAAAGGAGAGGGTATGCATGGATTACGTCATCATCGGCGGGGACGAGCGCTTCGTCCATCTGGCCAGGCTGCTGTCGGAGAAGGGCATGCGCGTGGGCGCCATCGGAAGGGCGCCCCATGAGGGGGTGGCAAGCTGGGCCCAGGCGCTGGCCGCCGCCCAGAACATCGTGGTGAACTGCCCGCCCAACGCGCGGGATGTGGACGTGACGCTGGAGGAGATCCTCGGCCTGGCGAGGCCGGACGCCCGGGTGTTCGCCTGCGGGCCGCGGCATCCTCAGGAATCGGACGGGCGGCTGATCGACCTGTGGGCGGATGAATCGCTGATCCTGGAGAACGCACGGCTGACCGCGGAGGGCGCGGCGGCCTCGGCCATGCGCGCCGGCACGCGCTGCCTGCGGGGCATGAGCTGCCTGGTGATCGGCTATGGCCGGATCGGCCAGGCCCTCACCGAGATCCTGGTGGCGCTGAACGCCCGCGTCACGGTGGCGTCCCGACTGCCGGAGCACCGGAGCCGGGCCGCGGAGCGCGGCGCGGTGGCGGTGGAGACGGCCGCGCTGGACGCGGCGCTGCCCGGGCACAAGCTGATCGTCAACACCGCGCCGTCGCCGGTGCTGGACGCGGCGGCGCTCTCGCGGGCGGACGGCGACGCCATGCTGATCGACCTGGCCAGTCCGCCCTACGGCATCGACCTGCACGCCGCTTGGGCGCTGGGCCTGCGCGCCTGGCGCGAGCCGGGTCTGCCGGGCAGGTACTGCCCCCACAGCGCGGCCCAGGCGCTGCTGGCTGCGATGGACAGAGCCGTGGAGGAAGGGGGCGCGCGTCATGAGTGAGCTTTTTGGAATGCGCATCGGCTGCGCGATGACCGGGTCGTTCTGCACCTTCAAAGCCGTGTTCGAGGCCTGGCGCGCCCTGGGGGACGCCGGGGCCGATATGACGCCGATACTCTCCTTCAACGCGGCGGCGACCGACACCCGGTTCTGCACCGCCCAGGAGGTCATGCGCACGCTGCGGGAGATCACCGGCAAGGCGCCGCTGACGGCGCTCAACCAGGTGGAGCCCATCGGCCCCAAAAAACTGCTGGACGCGCTGGTGATCGCGCCCTGCACCGGCAACACGCTGGCGAAGCTGGCTTCGGGCATCGCCGACACGCCGGTCACGTTGGCCGCCAAGTCGCACCTGCGCAACGGCAGGCCGCTGGTCATCGCCCCCTCCAGCAACGACGCACTGGCACAGAACGCCCGGAACCTGGGTCAGCTTCTGGCCATGCGCAACGTGTACTTCGTGCCCTTCGGCCAGGATGACCCCGTTTCCAAGCCCAATTCGCTGGTGGCGCGCTTTGAAAAGCTGCCGGAAGCGGTGGAATATGCCCTGAAAGGGCGGCAGCTGCAGCCCATACTGGCCTGAATTCGACGGAATTGGTGCAATATCGGTTATGTTGATGTAATTAACCAAATCTGTCATTGACACGACAAACCCATTTTGATATACTAAGCAAGCTGTCGCGAGAGCGAAGGCCCGAGCGGCGGCGAGCGAACCTTGAAAACGATACAGACAAAGACGAGAAAAAAGTCAGAATTCTATGAGTGAAACGCCACGAACCGGGGCGAGGCGAGGGCTTTGGCGAGTCCGAGCTAAGGCCGGGGGAGTGGATGAGGATTGAACAT
>CACYTF010000066.1 GCA_902777335.1 uncultured Eubacteriales bacterium | reverse complement strand
CAGCATTCTGACTGGCTGTCAAAACTCCAACCAAATATATTGTAGTAGGGGGACGGTTCTCTGTGTCATTGACACAGAGAACCGTCCCC
Organism: uncultured Eubacteriales bacterium; assembly: GCA_902777335.1. Lineage (GTDB taxonomy): Bacteria > Bacillota > Clostridia > Christensenellales > Aristaeellaceae > UBA2862. The sequence goes on along the minus strand of CACYTF010000066.1, from coordinate 39,197 downwards.
CTGATTTTGGAGGCAAACCGGTTATAATAACGGACGGCCTGCGACACGCTTTTCGGTGGTCGCAGGCCGTCCTTGTCTTTCGCAGTTATCGATTACGGCGTCTTCTTTGACTTTTTGGAGGCCTTTTTGGAAGACTTCTTGCCGGACTTCTTGGACGATTTCTTGGAAGACTTCTTCTCGACCTTGTCCCCGGACTTCTTCTCAGCCTTCTTATCGGCCTTCTTTTCGGTCAGCTCCGGCGCGGCCTTTGGCTGGAGCTTCGGGAACTTCACCGCGGCCTCGGCCACGACCGTGCCCTCGGCGTCCAGCAGCACCACACGGTACTTCTCCGCCGCGTTCGCTTCGGTGGCCTCGATGCTGCACCCATTCCTTCTCGTGGGTCTTCTCGTCCTTCTCCACTTCCTTCTGCCAGTGGATCGTGACCAGATCCTTGTTGCCCTTGACCTCCGCCTTGAAGGTGAGCTTGTCACCCTCGAACACGTCGCCCTCGTTCTTCAGCTTCACCTTCACGCTGCCGGTGAAGATTTCCGGCGCGGGGGAGGGGGCGTCGGCAGGGGCATCGGTGGGTGCATCGGCGGGTGCGTCGGCAGGCTCCCCAGAGGCTTCCCCTTCAGGGGCATCGAGCGCCTGGGAAACAGCACAGTGTGCTGTTTCCAGCGAGATGGGGTCGGTAGACCCTTGGGACGCTGGCTCGCCGTCAGGCGAGACTGAAGAGGTCGTCTCTTCTGAAGGTTCGTCAGTAGATACATCCGCGGGCATATCCGCAGGCGCTTCGGTGGGCTCATTGACCGTGGTTGCAACGTCGTCGAGAGTAACGACCTCATCCGTCAGCGCTGCTGCGCTGCCACCTTCCCCTGAAGGGGAAGGCTCTTGGGTGGCAGGTACGTCAACAGGTTCCTCAGAGGGCGCGTCAGTGGGTTCGTCGGCGGGTACATCCGCGGGTTCGTCGCATCCGCGGGTTCGTCGGCGGGCACATCCGTGGGTTCGTCGGCCTTGGAGACCTCTTCCGTCAGCGCTTCCGCGCTGCCACCTTCCCCATCGGGGGAAGACTCTTGGGTGGCAGGCACGTCAACAGGTTCCTCAACGGGCGCGTCGGCAGGTACATCCGCGGGCTCATCCGCGGGCTCATCCGCGGGCTCGTCAGCAGGCACGTCGGCGGGTTCGTCGGCGGGCTCGTCAACGGGTACGTCGGCAGGCTCGTCGGCAGGCACGTCGACCGGTGCGTCAACCGGTTCCTCAATGGGCGCTTCCTCGGGTTCTTCAATGGGTTCTGCGGCACTCATCTTCGCCTCGGGGATGAGCGCATCCTGGGCCGGCTCTTCCTCGATCAGTTCTTCCTGTACCGGTTCTTCCTCTTCCGGCGGCGCGGCCATCCGCGGAGAGTTCGTGTCGTTTTTCTTCCAAGTGGAATAGAAGGTCATGTCCCCTGTGATCGTGTAGGTGTCGTTCAGCACCTTCCCGGCGTTATCGACCCAGCCGGTCAGCGTGAATCCGTCGCGCTGGGGCGCGTCAGCAGGGGGAACGGGAACAGCGCCGTGTTCCACTGTGGTCGTCTTCTCGTAAGCGGGATTCGCGTTCTGGCCAACCCAGGTGACGGTGTATTGGGCCGCCTGCCATGTGCCGACAATGCTTACACTCTGGATGGCGATCGGGTTGCCGTTGTTGTACGCTTCCAATGGCTTGCCGTCGATGGTCCAAACCACGATCTGTCCTTCGTGCGGGTTGACCTGACGAATGGTATACTCATATTGTTCCGCCAACGTACGCAAATCTTCACCGTACTCGACAGTACCATCATCATTGATGGTGCCATCGGTTATTGTAAAGGAGACATCTTCCTTTCCGCGCGGCACTGTGTAAATGGTGATTGTCTGCGTGGCCTCCGCATAGGTTGGGAACGCCTTGCTCTGTCCCTTGGGCAGCGTGACGCCGTCAAACAGCACATCGCTTTCGTTGTTGACATACGTCGTCTGCAAGCTGTCAACGGGCGTGAATTTGATCTCCACCGGAATCGCATGGGATTCAGTGTAGTCCAAATTCTGTGTGGCAACTGATTCGTCAGCCAAGGACAGCGCGCCCTCTCGCGTCCCAGGATCATACATATTGAAGTAGTAGGCATCCCCGTGCAGATCGCCGAAATAGGGATTGATGGTCCTGTACAAATCTATGCCGCCCACTGTAGTTGGTGCAGGCTCTTCGTCAGTATAGTCGTCCGGGCAGATCGAGATGCTCAGCGCGCCTTCACCGGCTCGAATGGTCGGCGTCAGCGGTACGGGATCGACCTTCAACATGCCGCAGTTTTCGCACGTGCAGGTATCCCATCCGGCAGTCCAGCCAATGCAGTAGGAAGCGTCAGGACCATCCGGAATGGAGATTGTCTCCATGATCGCCTCCGCGGGCGTGCGGCTCGGCACACCCCAGGCATGGCCCAGCGCGGGCAGCGTCTCAGCCTCCACCGTGGTCTCCGTCTTGCCTTCCGCGTCCTTGAACACCTTATTGCACCTGGAGCACGTCCAGTATGCGTTGTTGCCAGCCTTGGTGCAGGTTGCGTCATTAGCCTCTGTCTTGACAAGCGGTTTGTTGTGGCCCAGGGCCTTGACCTCGCGGGTTTCGGTGTGGGTCTTGTCGTTCTTGCAGACGCGCTGTTCTTCGCCCTTTTCGGTGCAGGTGGGAGCCTTGGTCTGCTTCCAGTCGCCCCAGTCGTGGCCCAGGGCCTTGACCTCGCGGGTTTCGGTGTGGGCCTTGTCGTTCTTGCAGACGCGCTGTTCCTCGCCCTTCTCGGTGCAGGTGGGGGCCTTGGTCTGCTTCCAGTCGCCCCAGTCGTGGCCCAGGGCCTCGACCTCGCGGGTTTCGGTGTGGGCCTTGTCGTTCTTGCAAACGCGCTGTTCCTCGCCCTTTTCGGTGCAGGTGGGGGCCTTGGTCTGCTTCCAGTCACCCCAGTCGTGGCCCAGGGCCTTGACCTCGCGGGTTTCGGTGTGGGTCTTGTCGTTCTTGCAAACGCGCTGTTCCTCGCCCTTTTCGGTGCAGGTAGGGGCCTTGGTCTGCTTCCAGTCGCCCCAGTTGTGGCCCAGCTTGTCGACGGTCTTCTTCTCGCGGCTCAGCTCGGCCTTGCAGGCGGTGCAGTACACGACCAGATCGTAGCTCCCGTCCTTTTCGCAGGTGGGCGCGACCTCGTTTTCCTTCACCGCTTCGCCCGCGGTATGGGGCTTCTTGTCGATGGCCTTGGGCGTGCGGCTGAGCTCGGCCTTGCAGGCGGTGCAGTACACCACGGCGTCGTAGCTGCCCGCCTTCGCGCAGGTGGACGCGACCTCGTTCTCCACCACCGCCTGCGCGGGCGTGTGGGCCAGCTTTTCGATGGCCTTGCCGGTCTTGATCTTCGCCTTGCAGTCCAGGCAGTACGTGTCGCCGGTGTAGCCCTTGGCGGCGCAGGTGGCGTCCTTCGCGTCGCGCAGCTCGGTCTTGCCGACGTGGTTGTTCGGGTCGATGTCGATCGCTTCGGTCTTCGTCTTGCCGCAGTCGGTGCAGGTGAACAGCTTTTCACCCTTTGAAACGCAGGTGGCCGCGGTGGTGACCACGCCCTTGTTCCAGGTGTGGTCGTGCTCGACGAACTGCGGGTACAGCGTGACGCCGCCCTCGGGCGGGTATGCGTAGGTCTTGCCGTCGGCGTCCGCCCAGCCGGTCAGGTTGAAGCCCTTGCGGCTGATGTCCTTCGGCGCGGCCAGCTTGCGGCCCACCCAGTTGCTGGTGGTCACGTCGCCGTCGTCGTACTTCCAGACGACGTCTACCATCACCGGCGCGCGCTGCAGGATGTAGGTGCAGTTGTAGGCGTAGAACACCGTGCCGCCGCCGACGCTGCCCCAGTTGTTCTTCTGCTTATTGACATTGTCGACGCCGGTGTTGTAGGTGCGGAAGTAGCTGTAGGTATAGCGCTTGTCCGTCAGGTAGTTGCTGACCGCCTCGGGCAGGTTGCTCAGCACCCGTCCCTCGGCCAGCTTGTCCTGGTGGTGGACATCGTTGACCAGCTCCGTGTATTTCTTGTTGCCGGTGTCGTACAGTACCCAGTTGCACTGGTAGACGTACTGGCCGTACAGCGTGACGTCCTGATTCGGCAGCTTGTATTCCTCGGTGACGGAGGTCAACAGGTCGCCCTTGGTGGTCATCCAGTTGAACGCATTGTTGTTGGGCTTGAACGGGCAGCTCGCCAGCGGGCTCGTGCCGATCCTGGCCTTTGATGTCTTGGTCTGGCCGTCCAACACCCAGGTGACCGTGCGCTCATTGCCGATGAAGACAGGATAGAGCGTCAGGTCCTTCGCCGGCATGGTCTTGTACTGCTTGCCGTCGGCGTCGGCCCAGTATTGGAAGGTGGCGCCTGACCGGGTGGGCGTCTTGGGCAGCTTCAGGGCTTCGCCGTACTTCACCTTCGTGGTCGTGTTATCCTTTTCGTCGTCGTACTTCCAGGTGACGGTGAAGGTTTTGGGCGTGCGGATCGCGAAGAACACGGTGTCCGGCATCGGGACCCAGGTCTGGCTGTCAACAGGGACCCATTTGCCCTTATTTCCCATGAACTCGATGAAGGCAGGCATGGAGATGTAGGTTGCATGGCCGTTATCGGTGCACTTATTCCACTCTTCCGTCACCTTTCCATCGACGATCCACATGGGGTGGTATACGACCTTGCGGGATTTGACTTCGCGCATGTTGCACGTCGAGTCCGGCGTGGAGCTGAACATGTACCAGGCAAAGTCGTATCCGGCCTTGTCCCTGTTGACGGCGTTCTTGATGGCGGCGGGCATGTTGTCCAGTGCGATGCTGCCCGTCTTATGCTTACATTCGTAAGCGGAGGCGACCGGCGCGTTGTAATTCGCCCTGTCGTCCAGAATGTGCCAGTCGCATTCCGTATCGGTCATATCGTAGAACAGATCGATGTGGGCCTTCCCCGAATTGGATTTCGGGTCCTTGCGCACCATGGTGTACAGCCTGGAATCGTAAGGCATGATCGTAATCAGGCCGTCGCCGGCCGCGAAAATCAGCCATCTGGAGAATTCTGTAAAAGCGTTGCCCCCAAGCTGGACATACGCATTCATGACGTCCTTATCGTAGGAAGGCTCCTTGGCCCAGGTCGGGGAATAGCCCTTGAAGCGGTTGGCCAGGGTGGGCATTTCAAAGTAGTACATGACGCCGTCAAGGCCATCGTACTCGATGGTTCCACGATGGGTATAGTACGTCTGCCTGAATAGATTATAGTCGTATTTCTCTTGCTCGAAGAGTTTGGCATAGCCGGCGTCTGCGTTGTTGGCGGTGTACAGATCCGCCGTGCCCTTTACGGGCGTGCCCGTCCAGTGCACCTTCACCGTGCGCTCGATCTTGCGGGTGTTCAGGCCGAAGCCCGCGCCGAAGTTGAACGCCGATTTGGTCTTGGCCGGCTCGCCCTGGTACCAGGTGAACGTGAACTCGCCCCACAGCTCGGTGTCTTTCACCGAATTGGGCTTGGCGTAGATGGTGTCGTCCACCGGGTTGTACCAGAACCCGCCCTTGTTCTTGTCCGCCGTGGTGGCGTCCTTGAAGTCCTTGCCCTTGGGGGTGAATTCGACGTGGAAGTTGCGCTCGTCCTGCTGGGTGTAGGTGATGCCCCAGGCGGTGAAGCTCTTGCTGCCGCCCACGGCCACATTGCGGTCCATGTTGTCGCTGTCGATCTCGCCGGTGTCGATCGCCAGGAAGTTGATGTCGAACAGCTCCTTCGGCACCTTGATCGAAGCGCCGCCGATCACCTTGGTATCCGTCGATTTCTCGTCCTTGTTCTTGTCGCTCCGGGCCTCGATCTCCAGGTTCAGCTTATCGTCGTCGTCATCGATCTCAAAGTCGAGGGCGCAGAACTCATCGCCCAATGACAACAGCGGCCACCGGACGTCATAGATGTCGAAGCGCTGTTCCAGCTCGCCCTCGCCCATTTGCATCTTGAAGTCGATGTCCAGGTACAGGCCGAACTGGACCAGGAGCGATCCGAACATCTCGGTGCTCGAGCCCTTGCCGCTGACCCACTTGTAGGCAATGTAGAAGAAGCCGTAGAATTCCAGGTACACGCCGACCTCCGCCGTGACGCCCAGCGACGCCAGGGCGGTGGAGATCACGCCGATGCGGAAATCGAACTCAAAGCCCACGCGGATGCCCACCATGCCGAATATGAAGAAGTCCACCTGGAAGTTGGGCGTCTCCAGGTCGCCGCACTTCGATTCGCTGTGGGGGTGGAAGATGGTGAAGGTGGCGGTGATTTGCTTGGCGTTGCCGTAGGTGATGGACACGCCCAGCATCACGTTCAGCTTGAACTTCACCACGAAGTTGATGCCCAGGCTGAGCGCTATGACATGCAACGGGTCGGCGGGCAGCCCGATCTTCGCCAGCGGCTTGTTCACCAGCGTCACGTACTTGGCGTCGCTGCCCTGGATGAAGTTGGAATACTTCTCCTCGAAGCTGCCGCCGACGGTGTTGTGCATCTCCTGGGTGCCCTCGCCGTCCTTGCCGAAGTCCTTGTTCTGATTGGGGTTGTTCTTGTTGCTCTTTTTGTTTATGGTCTTGTTGGTCTTGCCGCCAGGAATGTGGGATATTCCCAGGCCGTCGCTGCCGAACTTCGACATCTTGGCGATGCCCTCAAGACCTGTGCCAATCTTATTGATGAATTTCAGGGCTTTGTTCTGCTCGTCCGAGGCGAACTTGTATTTTCCGTCCTTGTCCTTGGCGTAGCCGCTCATCAGGCCGTCGACGCTGTTTTCCTTTTCCGCGTCCACGGTCTGAATAGTCACGGTGATGCCAGCGCCAACGTAGATGCCCGCGTGCAGACCCACCGTGCCGCCGATGTCGTAGATGTAGGGGAAGATCCAGGCCTTGCGCCAGTCGACCTCCCACTTGATGGTCAGGCCGAAGGCCACCTCCACCTCGATCATGGCCACGATCTGGATCTTGATGTCGGCGTTGTCGTTCAGCTTGATCTTGATGGTCATCTGCGCGGCCAGCTCGCCCCGCAGGCCGGTGCCCGAGAAGTGCTGCAGGCCCAGGCCCATCAGGAACGACAGCGTGGGCGGCCATTCCACCTCGACCTTGCTGCCGCCGGCCAGCTCGCGCACTTCCTCAAGGCTGATCTCGCCGCCGCCCTCGCGCTGGAACTTGATCTCCTTCAGCGCGTTGGCGTACTTGGAATCGGGCAGTATCACGCTCTCGTCCTCGCAGATCAGGCCCTTGATGTACTCGGCGGAATCCTCCAGGAAGTGGCTGTCCTCCACGTCCTTCTCCACCGCGCGGCCCAGCTCCTCCAGCTCCGCGTCGGAAAGCGGCACGGGGATGTTGTCCACGTGCATGTACATGTCGGTGGAGGCCATCAGCGTCTGTTCGCTGACGGCGTCGTAGCGCACCCGCAGGCCGTCGGCCTCGGGCGTCACCTCGGTGATGCAGCCGTAGCCGGTCAGCGCCATGCCCTCGGGGTTGTCCAGCGCGCCGGTGTATATGGCCACAAAGTCGCCCGGCTCCACCACGGTGTCGGCGCCCAGGCCCATTTCGGCGTACATGTCGCCGGAGAAGTCCAGCTGGTCGGCGGTCAGCAGAATCTCGCCGTCGTCGAAGCTGCCGTCGTCCTTCGCGGGGATGATGTCGGCCACGAACACCACGTCCTTGAAGTCCGCGCCCTCGTAGGCGTACTTGCCGCCGCCCAGCTCCCCGGTGATCTTGAAGTAACCCACCTGGCCGTCCACGATGCCGTCGGCGTTCAGCGTGCCGTCGTACACCGCCACGGTCATGCCGGCGGCCACCGGCACGTCGCCGGTGTAGGTCATGACGCCGCTTTCGTCGTTCTCGGTGACGGTGATCTCCTCGCTGTCGTTATTGGCGTCGGCCTTGAACAGGCCGCGGTCCATCGACACGCCCTCGACCTCGGAGGCGGGCAGGAACACCAGGCCGCTGTTCAGCTTCATATTATTGAAGTCGTCCTGGTGAACGGTGATGTTGTAGTACACGACGTACTTGGAGGCCTCCTCGCCATCCCGGAAGAAGCGCAGGCGGTCGGTGTCCAGGATCTCGACCTGGTGCATGTCGCCGCGACGCCAGCCGCCCGGGCAGCGCACGGCGTAGTGGGCGACGGGCAGGCCGGTCAGCGCGTCGGCGAACATGTCCTCCAGGTCATAGGCCACAGCCTCAAGGTCCATCTCTTCCGGCACATCGGCAAAGCCGAAGGCGGTCCGCTCGGCCTCGGTCAACAGGTCGGACAGCTGCGCGCCGGTGACTTCGCGGGTGTCCAGCCCGGCGGCCTTGGCCCGGTCGATCAGGTCCGCGGCCTGCATGGCCTCGGACTTCGCCGCCTCGACCGGGGCGTAGTAGGCCACCAGCTCGGCGATCACCGCGTCGTCCAGCGCGGGCTCGGGTTCGGCGGCTTCTTCTTCGGCGGGTTCGCCCTCGGCGGGTTCGGCTCCGGCGGTGTCTTCTTCGGCGGGTTCACCCTCGGCGGGTTCATTTTCGGCAGGTTCGCCCCCGGCGGGTTCCGCCTCGACGGTCAGCGCCGCCAGCGCCTCGGTCAGCGTGCCCTCCAGCGTTTCGGCCTGGGCCTTCAGGCAGGCGTCCAGCGCCAGCGTGCGCACCCGCTCGTCGGGGATCAGCGCGGCGGCGTCGGGCGCGAGGCGCTCGAGCGTAAAGTCCTCCGCGCCCTCCACCTTGGAAAGGTCCGTCGCCTTCATCTGTTCGCGAATCTGCCCCTCGCTCAGGCCGCGGGCGACGATCTCGATGGTGAAGTCCGGCTCCACGTCCTGGGTGGACATGTAGTTGATGCGGAACTCATCGTCATAGTTCTGCAGCGGCGCGAAGCTGGGGTACAGCGTCAGGTTGCGCTCCACCGCGTCGCCGCCGTCCGCCGGCTGGGTCAGCGCGTCGTCGTAGTACCAGCCCGTGAAGTTGTAGTTCGGGCGGGTCGGCTCGGCGACGGCGTAGATCAGCGTGCCCGCGGGCAGCATCATCGGCTCCGGCAGCGTGATTTCCGCGGCCTCCTCTTCCGTGAGGCCCGCGGGCAGCGCCACCTCGACCTCGTAATAGGTCTCGTCCGCGCCCAGGGCCTCGGCCAGATCGCCCCCCGCGGGCGCCTGTTCGGCCTCGGCCGCCTCGGGCGGCGCGACCTGCTCGGCCAGCGTCGTCAGCGGCAGCGCGCCCGTCAGCATCACCAGCGTCAAAAGCAGCGCCAGCATCCGCTTGCCGTTCCACAGCTTCTTCATGATCATGTCCTCCTGTCAGGCTTGTTCTTAATTGCGATAATGGGTCCGGTCAGGCTCATACGCCGTCGCCCTTGCGCGGCGGCCGCTCGTCGAACTTATGGGTTGTGCTCAGTCTCCGGCGGATGCACAGCAGCGTGACCGTCACGCCCAGCGCGAACGCGATCACCGCCGCCAGCACGTAGCCGCCGGCCTCCGGGCTCAGCAGGAACGAGCCGTAAACCGACTGAAGTCGGTTTGACGAAACCCTGTGCGACCCGAAGCCGATCGCCAGCACCAGCGCCATAAACAGCGCCCCGGTCGCCCCGGCCAGCGCGCGGATGGTCCGGCGCTCCCGCTTAACGGCGATCTGCCCGCCGCGCCGCAGAATCTCCCGCAGCGCCTCGTCCGTCTGATACTTCATGGTTTCACCACCTCTGTGCGGGGTATTTTTGCACTCTACCTGTTAGTGCCATTTCTGGAGGATTTTGCCCACCCATATAAAAAAAGAAAAAATGAGATAGGGGACGGTTCCTTGTCTCACTTAAAAAGTGAGACAAGGAACCGTCCCCTATCTCATTTTGGATATTTACGCTTCGTCGAAGCGGGGCAGCCTCCTGTACAGCAGGTACAGCGCCAGGGCCGTGAGCAGGGGCATCAGGTACCCGATGACGGTGGACACGCCGCTCTCGGACACCAGCAGGTTGTACAGCGCGTGGAAGATCATGGCCAGCGACAGCCCGCTGACCACGGCGGGGAAGGAGAGCACTCGCAGCCGCTTGGCGGCGATCAGCCATATGGACAGCGCCAGCACGCTCACGATGTGCATCACGCCCACGGCCATGCCCCGGATCAGTATGTAGGGCAGGCTCTCCGCGCCCTGGGTCAGTATGTAGCAGCAGTTTTCAAACGTGGCAAAGCCCGCGCCGACGGCCACGGCCAGCGTGGTCAGCGTCCTTTCCTTGGGGGAGAACAGGAACAGGAAGAACAGCAGCGGCAAAAGCTTCATCAGTTCCTCGACGACGGGGGAGAGGAACACCGAGGTGTCGTTGTCGCCCATGCCGGTGGCCAGATTGAGGAAGCCGCTGATGTAGGCCGAGATCAGGCACACGCCCATGCCCAGCAGGAACGCAGCCAGATAGCGGCGCACCTCGCCGCGGATGAACAGCAGCGACACCGCCAGCGGTATGGCGATGCACAGCAGTATGTTCTCGGCGTAGATCATGCCGCGGCCGCCTCCCTTCTCAGGGCCAGGAACATCAGGAGGATGCACAGCGTGCTGAGCATGAGCGCGGCGGTGTAGAACCCGCCCGCGCTCATGTATAGCGCCGTCAGCGCCCACGCGTAGGCGGCAAAGGTGCGCAAAACCGCGGCCTCCGCCGGCGCGCCTTTTTTCAGCGCCGGCACGGCCCGGGCGATCATCAGCACGGCGACGGCAAACAGCAGCGCGTAGCAGAACAGGTCCAGCGGCCGCTTCAGCGCGACCGGCACGAAAAAGATGGAGGCCTGCGCGGCGATCAGCACCGGGCAGACCGCGGCGAGTACCACCCATTCCCAGCCGGAGAACACGCCCTCCCGCCGGATGCGCACGAGCAGGCGGCAGATGAAGTAGCCGTAGGCCGCGCCGGTGAGTATGTCCTGGACCCACTCGCCGGACCACGCGATCCACAGCGCGGCGCTGGCGGTGGAGAACAGCGCGGCGCAGACGGCCTCAGGATGGAGGGCGCCGGGAACGGAGTCCGTGCCCAGCGACGCGCCCAGCAACAAAAACAGCGCCCATTCGCCGATCTCATTGGCGGCGAAGGGCATGCGCGTCTCGGGCCGCAGTATGTCGTAGGTCAGCCAGTAGAGGTTGCTGAGCAGCGCGCAGGCCATGGCGAAGGCGAAGAACACCACCCGCGTGGTGTGCCGGTCCACGCCGACCAGGCGGACCGCCCCGATGAAGGCGAACAACAGCACGCCGGTCTGGATCAGGTTCAGAGACACCGTGGCATTCATGCGCGCGTTCGCCCCCTCAGCTGCCTGTTCCGGCTATTCAGAAGACGCTCATCCCTGTCGCGCATCGTCAAACCCCATCCTTTCCAGCTCCTTTTTCAGCGCGGCCCGGGCGCGGTCGGCCAGGTGGTAGACCTGACGGATGCTCTTGCCCATCACCTGCCGCGCCTCGTCGTGGGACATCTCCTCAAAGTACAACAGCATCAGGATCTGCCGGTAATCGTCGTTCAGGTTGTGCATGGCGCGGTAGAGCTGCCGGTCGCGCTCCCGCTTCAAAAGGTCCGTCTCCGGCGTCTGGGCGGTGCCGCTCTCCGGCGTATTGGGCCCGGCAAAGCGGCGGGCGCGGCGCAGGTGCCGCCGCGCCAGGTTCTTGCCGATGGCGAACAGCCACGTCTTGAAGCTGCTCCTTCCCGAGTAGCCCGCGCCGGCGGCGGCCTGGGCGAAGGCGTCGATCATCAGCTCCTCGGCGTCGTCCATGTCGCGGACCATGCCGTACAGAAACAGCGTCAGGCGCTCGCCGTGCCGCTCCAGCAGCGCGCGCAGATCGTCCTCGTCCCGGCTCTCCAGGAAGCGGCTGTAGATCGCCTCGTCCGTTTCGCGCATGGCCGCGTCCTTTCTATCGTCCGTCGATGACCGATATTACTCCACCATGCATTATTATATACAAATAACGGCAAATTTTCAAGGCAGGAACAACCAATAAACAACCGATGCGCAGCCCTGTTTACATGGGGACAGATACAGTAGAACCGTCCCCATGTAAACCGTCCCCATGTAAAGCGGATTTTGGATGGACAGCGGTAGGCGATCGTGCTATAATGCAATTTATACGGGATAGGGCTTCCCATTCGCGCAGCGGGAGAAGGCGTTGAGTTTATGAACAGGAAAAACATCACCCGGCTGGCCTTCGCGATCGTCATACTGAGCTTCGTGCTCTCGACGTTCGTGTCGCTGTGGTCCCTTCGGATCATGGCCCAGCGCAACATGCAGGAGGTCAGCAAGGCGCTGGCGTCGCGCATCTACGACACCATCAGCGGCGAGCTGATGGAGCCGATCACCGTATCCCGGGCCATGGCCAACGACAGCCTGCTGGCGGAGGCGCTGAAAAACGAGGCCGTCGCGGGGAACGAACAGACCGAGCGGGTGCTGTCGGAATACCTGTCGCGGCAGAAGCAGACCTTTGGCTACGAGGCCGCGTTCGTGGTGTCCGACGCCAGCATGTGCTACTACTCCTACGGCGGCATCGGCAAGCAGATGGACCTGTCCTCCGGCGAGCGCGACAGGTGGTACGCCGAGTTCATCGAAAGCGGCAAGGCCTACGACCTGGACGTGGACCGGGACGAGCTGAGCCAGGACCAGATCACGGTGTTCGTGGACGCGCGCATCGAGGACGAGGCGGGCACGCTTCTGGGCGTGTGCGGCGTCGGCGCGCGGATGACCGGCAACCAGGACCTGTTCGTGAGCCTGGAGCGGGAGTACGGGGTCAAGATCAACCTGGTGGCCCCGGACGGCCTGATACTGATCGACACCGACGAGAGCCGCATCGACAGGGAATACATGACCGACCTGCGCCTCAGCGCGGGCAGCGATTACGTCTATCAAAAGCGGGGCTCCGACCGCTTTGTCGTGACCAAGTACATCGATAAGCTGGGCTGGTACCTGGTGGTGAACAGCGACGGCTCGGCGGAGCGCGGCCAGATCGTCAGCATGCTGCTGGTGAACGCGGTGCTGTGCGCCATCGTGCTGGTGATCATGCTGCTGGCCGTGCGCATCATCGTGGAGCGCACCCGGGCGCTGGCCAGCGCGTCCTTCGTGGACCAGTCCACCCAGCTTTTGAACCGACGGGCCTTCGAGGAGAAGAAGACGGAGCTCTCGATGGGGCCGCTGAAGGACGACTTCGTCTACGTCACCGCGGACCTGAACGGCCTGAAGGGCGTGAACGACACGCTGGGCCACGCCGCCGGCGACGAGCTGATCCGCGGCGCGGCCCAGTGCCTGAAGGCGTGCCTGGGCAAGTACGGCGACGTCTACCGCATCGGGGGCGACGAGTTCGCGGCGATGCTGAACCTGCCCGAGGATCAGCTCAACGCCACCATGAAGCAGCTGGAGCAGACCGCGAAAGAATGGCGCGGCGAGCAGGTGATGGGGGTGTCCATCTCCTGCGGCCACGCCACAAAGCGCGAGTTCCCGTCCGAAAGCCTGGCCGAGCTCATACGAATCTCCGACGAGCGCATGTACGCCGCCAAGGAGGCCTACTACCGCAAGAGCGGCATTGAGCGGAGAAGATAGAATTCCAGTGAGGAGTGAGGAGTTAGGAGCATGAGTCAGCCGATCAATGCTCCTCACTCCTGACTCCTCACTCCTAACTCAATCCAGCTCCCCGCCGGCGCTCTCCAGCGATTCGGTCACGGTCTCATAGGCCTTTTGCACCTCTTCGGGGGTGTGGTGGTCGGCGTCGGTCAGGGTGTCCCACGCGGCGCGGACGTCCTCGCCGGCCTGGGCCAGCCAGGCCTCGACGGCCGGGCGGTTTTCCTCGACAAAGGCCTGGAATTCCCCGGCGGTCTTCGACGTCCATTCCTTCAGGCCGGACTCGTCGAACCAGGCGGTCAGCGCGGTCAGCGTGTTCTGCGCCCAGTCGGTCAGGCCGTTTTCCTGCGCCCAGGCGCCCAGGTCGTTCACGGTGTTTTCCACCCATTCGGCCACGCCCGAGTCCTCGACCCAGCCGGAGATGCTCTCACCGGCCTCCCCGGCCATGTCCATCAGCGCGCCCCAGGCCTGGGAGATGCCGCCCGTGAACCGGTCCACGGCGGAGGTCTCCGCCAGGCAGGCCGGAGCCAGGGCCATGCAGATTACCAGCAGCCATGCGATTTTCTTCATGTCTTTTCGCCTCCTGATTGTGTTGCTTCTATATCACTCTGGAAACACCGTGTCGGCGTAGCGCACGGCGTCCATGGCGTCCTTCGCGTAGCCGTCCGCGCCGATCTGGTCGGCGTAGGCCTGGGTCAGCACCGCGCCGCCCACCAGCACCTTCACGCCGGGGCATTTTTCCCGCAGCTGGCGGATGGTCTCCTCCATGCTGGCCACGGTGGTGGTCATCAGGGCGCTGAGGCCCACCAGCCGCACGCTGTGCCGCACGGCGGCCTCCACGACGGCCTCCGGGGCCACGTCCTTGCCCAGGTCGATGACCCGGTAGCCGTAGTTCTCCAGCAGCACCTTCACGATGTTCTTGCCGATGTCGTGGATGTCGCCCTTGACCGTCGCCAGGATCAGCGTGCCCCGGACGGCCTGGGGCTGTCCGGACAGGGCTTCCTTCACCACGGCGAAGGCGGCCTTGGCGGCGTCGGCGCTCATCAGCAGCTGGGGCAGGAACAGCGTGCCCGCCTCGAAGCCCTTGCCCACCTCGTCCAGCGCCGGTATCAGCGCGCCGTTGATCAGCGCCATCGGGTCCTGGCCCGCGTCCAGCCGGGCGCGGGTCTGCTGCGCGGCGCGCTCCACGAGGCCGAAGCGCACGCAGTCGGCCAAGGAATCGCCCGCCTGCGGCGCGGCGGCGCCCTGGGGCGCGGCGGCGCCTGCGGCGAACAGGCTGCCGGCCTGTTGGCCGTAGGCGGCGATGAAGCCCGCGCACTGGGGGTCGTGCCCGCTGAGGGCCAGCCAGGCGCGATAGGCCGCCATCATCGCGGCGCTGCCGGGGTTGATGATCGCCAGCGAAAGCCCGCTCTCCAGCGCCATCGTGAAGAAGAAGGCGTTGATGGACTCCCGCTGGGGCAGGCCGAAGGAGATGTTGGAGACGCCCAGCACCGTGTGAAGCCCCAGCTCGTCCCGCACCCGGCGCAGGGTCTCAAGCGTCACGCGGGCGCTGTTTGCGTCGGCGGAGACGGTCATGGCCAGGCCGTCCACCACGATGTCCTCCCGGGCGATGCCGTGTTTGGCGGCCGCGTCCACGATTTTGCGGGCGACGGCCACGCGGCCCTCGGCGGTGGCGGGGATGCCGCCCTCGTCCAGCGGCAGCGCGATCAGCACGCCGCCGTACTTCGCCGCCAGGGGCAGCACGGCGTCCAGGCTCTCCCGCTTGCCGCTGACGGAGTTGATCAGCGGCTTGCCGTTGTACAGCCGAAGCCCGCGCTCCAGCGCCTCGGGGCTCGACGAGTCGATCTGCAGCGGCAGCGCCGAGACGCTCTGCAGCTTCGGCACCACCGCGGCCATCATCTCGGCCTCGTCGATGCCCGGCAGGCCCACGTTCACGTCCAGCACCTGGGCGCCGCTGTCCTCCTGGGAGAGCCCCAGCGCCACCAGCGCGTCCAGGTCCCGCTCGCGCAGCGCCTGCTGCAGCTTCTTCTTGCCGGTGGGGTTGATGCGCTCGCCCACGATCACCGGGCGCGGCCCGATCTCCACCACCCGGGAGAAGGAGCCGACCACCGTCTTCCGCTTTCGGACGGGCGGGGCGAAGGGAATGCCGCGGGTGGCCTCGATCTCCCGCGCTATGTATTCCGGCGTGGTGCCGCAGCAGCCGCCCAGCGCGTGCGCTCCGGCCCGGGCGACATCGGCCATGGCCCCGGCGAACTGTCCGGCGGACAGGTCGTACACGGTTTTGCCGTTCTCCACCCGGGGCAGCCCGGCGTTCGGGCTGACGATCACCGGCAGCGACGAGGCGGCCAGCATTCGCTTCACGAAGGGCAGCAGCTGCGCGGGGCCCAGGCCGCAGTTTACGCCCAGGCCATCCACCCGCAGCCCCTCCAGCATCGCCACGAGGCTCTCGGGCGTGCCGCCGGTCAGCAGCTTGCCTTTTTCGTCGAACACGCAGGTGGCGCACACGGGCAGGCGCGTGTATTCCTTCGCGGCCAGCACGGCGGCCTTCAGCTCCAGCGTGTCGTTCATCGTCTCGATGAGGATCAGGTCCGCGCCGGCGGCCTCGCCGACGCGCATGACCTCGCCGAAAATCGCCACCGCGTCGTCGAAGTCCAGATCGCCCATGGGCTTCAAGAGCCGCCCGGTGGGGCCGATGTCCAGCGATATGTAGGCGTCGCCCTCGCGGCCCGCCGCGCGCCGCGCCCAGGCCACGTGCTCTACGCCCGCCGTCACGATGGCCCGCAGCGCCTCCGGGTCCGGGTAGTGCAGCCGGTTGGCTCCGAAGGTGTTGCTGTTGACCACGTCGGACCCGGCGCGGTAGTAGCCCAGCGCCACATCGCGCATCACGTCGGGGCGGCTCAGGTTCCAGCGCTCCGGCAGCTCGCCGCCCCGCAGGCCCCGGGCCTGCAAGAGCGACCCCGTGCCGCCGTCCCAGTACAGGCGCTCGCGCCCGAGACGCTCAAGAAACGGTCTTCTCATGGCTTGTCCTTTCTGTCGTCGCGGAAGGCGCAGTCCCGGCGTTCGCAGGCCGCGCACTTGTCGGGCCGGGTCGCCGCCTTCTCGCAGACGCCGACGACGGCGGTCACGGATTTGGTGGGGATCATCATGCAGCTGTCCGTCAGCGTGACGCCGATGCGGCGCTGCACGTCCAGCAGCCGGAACAGGCCGGGCTGGCAGCTGAGCGGAAAGTCGCCGTAGCCGGGCGAGAAGCGGGGGCGCAGGTACCGGCCGCGCGCCATGGCCTCCGCCGCCAGATGGGCGTTCACAGAATCGCACAGGGCCTCGATCATCGCGGCGGCGGCGGCCTGCAGCGCCATGGCGCGGGCCATGGCCCCGGCGGCCTGGGCGCGGGCGATCAGCCGGTCCGGCCCGATGCCCAGCGTGGCCGCCATCAGGAAGACCCCGCCGCAGCCGTCCAGATGCCTGTAGAGCGCGCGGCTTTTAACGCGCAGCCCCTCGATCTCAAGAACGCCGTCTTCAGGCCGCGCCAGATCAAAGCGCCGGGCGACGTGCTTCGGGTCGATCTCACCTTCCAGGGCCCGCAGCGCCTCGTCCACGGCCCGCTCGGTGGCTGCGTCCGGCGCTCTGCCCCGCAGGCCCAGGTAGCGGTACGCCTCGCGCACATCGACCTCAAGCGCCATGACCGCGTCCCAAGACTTCGGACAGGTTCGCCATGATGCTGGCGGCCACCTCCGGCTTGTTCATTGTGTACACGTGGATGTGGCGCACGCCGTTGGCGATCAGGTCGATGATCTGCTCGGTGGCGTAGACCACGCCGGCCTGCTTCATGGCGGCGGGGGTGTCGCCGAAGCAGTCCACGATGGCGCGGAAGCGCTGGGGCACCTCGGTGCCGGACATGGCCACGCTTCGGGACAGCTGTCGGGCGCTGGTGATGGGCATGATGCCCGCGATGACCGGTATGTCGATGCCCACCTCCCGCACGCGGTACAGGAAGTTGTAGAAGATGTCGTTGTTGAAGAACATCTGGGTGGTCAGAAAGTCCAGCCCCGCGTCCACCTTTTCCTTCAGGTGGCGGATGTCGTCGCGCTTGTGGGCGCACTCCACGTGGCCCTCCGGGTAGCAGGCCCCGCCGATGCAGAAGTCGCCGTGGGCGCGGATGTCGCGGATCAGCTCCACGGCGTACCTGTAATCGGTGGACACCGGGCCGTCCGCGGGTCGGTCGCCCCGCAGCGCCAGTATGTTTTCGATGCCCTTTTCCCGGTAGGTCTTGAGCATGGCCAGCACGTATTCCCGGCTGGAGGACACGCAGGTGAGGTGCGCCAGCGTGGGCACGCCGAACTGGGATTGGATCTCACTGGCGATGCTGGCGGTGAATTCGCCGGTGCCGCCGCCCGCGCCGTAGGTCACGGACATGAAGTCGGGCTTCAGCGCGGCGATCTCCTTGGCCGCGGCGGCGGTCTGGGTGTATTTGTCGGAGGTCTTCGGCGGGAACACCTCCAGTGAGAACGTGACGCCGTCGCGCCTGAGCAGCTGCGATATCCGCATGGCGGGCACTCCTTTCCGACCGGGTTTCTGGTATCGCTTTTTGGAAGAGTATACCACAAACGGGCGCTGTTGAAAAGGGTCAATATGACGGACACGGTTGACACGCGCCGGATATTTGGGTAATATGGTGGCGAGGCCCGGCGGCGCACCCACGGCGTGCAAAAACCATCGCCCCGGGAGAGCGGATTATGGATGAGAGACGTTTGATCGACATTTTCAAGTGGCTGCACCGGCACCCCGAGCCGGGCCTGAAGGAGCGCCGGACCACGGCCTTTCTGGAGGGCGCGCTGGATGAATTCGGCATACGGCGGCTGCCCGCGGGGCTGGACACCGGCGTGCTGGCGCAGATCGGTGCGTCCGGCGGGCCGGTGGTGGCGCTGCGCGCCGACATCGACGCCCTCCCGGTGCGGGAGGAGACCGGCCTGCCCTACGCCTCGGAATGCGACGGGCTGATGCACGCCTGCGGCCACGATTTTCACACGGCCTGCGTGCTGGGCGCGGCGGCGCTGCTGAAGGCGCGGGAAGACGCCCTGCCCGGCGCGGTGAAGGTGATCTTCCAGCCCGCCGAGGAGCTGAACCTGGGCTCGGCCATGATGATCAATACGGGTCTGCTGGACGACGTGCGGCTGTTCTACGCCATGCACACCTATCCCTGGTACGCGCCGGGGACGGTGGGCATACGCCCGGGTCCGGTCATGGCCGCGGCGGACCGGTTTTGCGTTCGGCTGCGGGGCAAGGGCTGTCACGCCGGGCATCCGGAGCTGGGCATCGACCCGATCCCGGCGCTGGGCAATATCGTTGTCGCCGCCCAGACCATCGTCAGCCGCACCGTCAGCCCCTTCGACAGCGCTGTGGTCACCATCACCCGCGTCGAGGCGGGCAACACCTGGAACGTCACCCCGGAAACCGCCCTTTTGGAGGGCACTGTGCGCAGCATGACCGAGGCGGTGCGCGACGACGTGCAGCGGCGGCTGGAGGCGCTGGTGACTGCCATCGCCCGCGCCCACGGCGGCGAGGCGGAGGTCGAGTACGAGCGCGGCCCGAGCCCGGTGGTCAACGACGCGGAAGTATGCCGGCGCGCGGCCGACCTGGCCCGGGGCATGGGGCTTTGCGTCAGGGAGAATCCGCCGTCGATGGGCGCGGAGGACTTCAGCGGCTATCTGTCCATCGCCCCGGGCGCGTTCATTCGCGTGGGCACGGGCGGCGGATACGACAACCACCACCCCCGCTTCACCGCCGACCCGGCGGCGCTGATGCCCGCGGCGCGGTTCTTCGCCGCGCTGGCGGAGTCGGAGCTGAACCGGCTGAGCCGGGAAGGGGAATAATACAGGCTCATCACGGACACTTGTGGGGGCTCGCCCCGGTGACGGGCAGCGAACGCCCGGAAAACAGCACAGTGTGCTGTTTTCAGTGAGCTGGGGCCGAGGCAGGCCCGTGGGATGAGCTGGCGCGAAGCGCCTGAGAGGGGAATCCCACAGAAAACGTGAAGCGCCAGAATAAATCCATCGCCGCCATGTCGCAAGGCATGGCGGCGATGTGTTGTGGGAAGCTATGTTTCCTCGTCCGTCCAGAACAGCTCGTCCAGCGTCTTGCCCAGCACGCGGCAGATGGCCAGGCACAGCTTGATGGTGGGGTTGTAGTCGCCCTTTTCGATGGCGTTGATGGTCTGCCGGGACACGCCCACCGCGTCGGCCAGCTGCTGCTGGCTCAGGTCCATCCCGGCCCGTGCACCCTTCAGCTTCAGATTTTTCATATCAATCCTCGATTCGACGGTCCATGGCCCGCTTGATCAGCGCGCAGACCAGCACGATCAGGCACATGATGCCCACCATCAGGTTGGCGTTCTCCAGCCAGCGGGCCTGTACCGTGGTTTCCTTGATCGCGTGCCAAGCGCCGATGCCCAGGTTCATCAGCGAGATCGCGCCGATCAGCGCGATCCACGAGGTTGGCTTGTCCGACGCGCGGAAGTAGGCGTCGGTGAAGATACTGTAGCCGGCGAACACCGCCACCGAGATCAGTACGCCGACCAGCACCGACGTGTACATGGCGAAGAAGGGAATCTCCAGGCCGTTCAGGATCATCCACACCGCCAGGTAAATCAACAGCGTGGTATAGGCCACTGTGAAGGCCTTGCCGCGGGCCGCCTGCTGGCGCTCGTCGTATTTCGCGGGCTTGCCGTTTCTCAGCTTGACCATTTTGACGACGACCGCGCACGCGGCGATCACCACCATCAGGCCGATCGCAACTCCAAATGCAAATGAAGTGTTCATAGGTATGCCTCCTCGCTAACTGTCGGCGGCCCTCTTTCCGGCCGCTGGAGATACTATAGCACAGAGGAGACAGAATGTCAAGTATTTCTGACATTTTTTCTGTTATATTTTATTTTATGCCATTATATGGTCCGATCTGGACAACGCGCCGGGGCGGATATATAATGAAGGACAGGGGGTGAAGGGCATGGAGTACCGGCAGGATTATGATTCCCCGTTGGGGCGGATACTGCTGGCCGCCGACGGCGAGGGGCTGACCGGGCTGTGGTTTGCGGACGGCGGGAAGTGCCCGGGCCGCGGGCCCTCCGCCGGGGCGGGGGAATCGCCGTTCTTCGACGCCGCCCGGCGCTGGCTGGATGTCTATTTCGCGGGGCGGGACCCGGGCTTCACGCCGCCGCTGCACCTGACCGGCACGGCCTTTTGCAACCGTGTGGCCGAATTGCTGCTGGAGATCCCCTACGGCCATACCGCCACCTACGGCGATCTGGCCCGCCGCCTGGCGCAGGAGCGCGGCGGGGGAGCGTCCGCCCAGGCCGTGGGCGGCGCGGTGGCGCGCAACCCGATCCTGCTCATCGTGCCCTGCCACCGGGTGATCGGCGCAAACGGCAGCCTGACCGGCTACAGCGGCGGCCTGTGGCGCAAGCGTGCGCTGCTTGAAAATGAGATAGGGGACGGTTCCTTATCTCACTTGTTGAAGTGAGATAAGGAACCGTCCCCTATCTCATTTAAACTATTCGTACAGCACCGCGCCCTGGGCGATGCCGGGGACCTGGGCCTGCATGGCGTCGTACTCGGCGCGGATGTCGTCCTGCATGTAGGCAGGGTAGTCGGTGGGCAGCTGCAGGTAGTAGTGCATGGCGCTGCGCTGGCTGAGGCCGAGGTCGATGTAGCTGGGCAGCTCCTGGTAGCTGTTGTTCACGCAGGCGCCGAGGCTGAACAGGAAGCCGCCGCCCTCGAGCCCGTCCTGCATGTAGCGGTCGTAGCTGGCCTTCTGGTAGAAGGTCGCGCCGGTGGCGGTGGGGAGCATCAGCAGCTTGCCGGCCCAGCTGGCGGGCAGGTGCAGCTCGACGTCCTCAAAGTAGCAGACCAGCTCGGGCTCGGCCATGGCCGGCACGGCGGCCAGCGCCAGGCAGAAGATCAGGGCGAGAATCAATGCAAACGTGCGCTTCATGGGAAAACCTCCTTTAATTTTTCAGGTGATCGGTCCTTTGACGCATCCCGCCGCGCGAAGGTTCCAAAAATATACAGTGGGAAGGCGCCTCCGGCGGAAGCGCCTTCCCGTTGGTTTGAGCATCCGGTATGCGATCAGTACTTGCGGGCCTGCTCCCGGTGCTCCATGACCTCGCGGCAGGCTTCGCGCACGCTGGCGCTGTCGGAGGTGGTGGCGATGCCCACGTTCCACCAGGCGCCGTAGCCGTCGGTCATGGTCTTGGGCAGCACCTTCAGGTCGAACAGGCAGGCCACCTTCTGCTTGCGGGAATCCTTCAGCGCCTCGGCCAGCTCCTCGACGGACTTGCAGGTGTAGCTCTTCATGCCGTAGGCCTCGCCGATCTTGGCGTAGTCGGTGCGGATCAGGTCGCCGGTGGGCTTCTTGCCGTCGGTGTAGCGGAACTCGGTGGCCAAAGAGCCGATGCCGTGGGTCATTTCGAGGTTGTTGATGCAGCCGAAGCCGCAGTTGTCGAACACCAGTATGTTGGTCTTGACCCGCTCCTGCATGATGGTGCCCAGCTCGCTGGACAGCATCTGGAAGCCGGCGTCGCCCACCACGGTGTATTCCTCGCAGTCGGGCGCGGCCATGCGCACGCCCATCGAGGCGCCGATCTCATAGCCCATGCAGGAATAGCCGTATTCCACGTGGTACCCGCCGCGCCGGTCGGTCTTCCACACGCGCTGCAGGTCGCTGGGCAGTGAGCCGCCGGCGCAGACGATGATGTCCTCGGGGGCCATCACGGCGCGCAGCGTGGCCAGCGCGGCGGTCTGGGTGAGGCTCGTGCCGTACATCCTGTAGAACTCGGGGATGGTGCGCGGGTCGCGGGCCGTGATGGTGGGCTCGAAGTCCTCGCCCTCGCACACGATGCCGCCCAGGCGCGCCAGCTCCTCGTCCCACTCCTTGCGCGCGGCTTCGACCTCGCCCTTGTAGGCGGCGCGGTAGCCGGCCTTCTCCAGCAGCGCGGTCAGCGCCTTCACGCTCTCGCGGGCGTCGCCCACGGCCTTCACGGCGTCAAACTTGTAGGCGTGGAAGCGGCTGATGTTGATGGCCGCGAACTTCACTTCCTCGTTGCGGAACAGCCACTTGGAGGAGGTGGTGAAGTCGGTCATGCGGGTGCCGATGCCGATGACGCAGTCGGCGTCCTTGGCGATCTTGTTGGAGGCCGAGGTGCCGGTCACGCCGATGCCGCCCAGGCACATGGGGTGGCTGGACTTGCAGGCGCTCTTGCCCCCCTGGGTCTCGCCGAAGGGGATGCCGAACTTCTCGCAGAACTGCTCGACGGCCTCGCCCGCCTCGGAGTAGCGCACGCCGCCGCCCACGATCACGATGGGCTTCTTCGAGGCCATGATGACCTCGGCCACGTCCTGCAGCTCCTCGGCGACCGCCACCGGGCGGGTGATGCGGTGCACGCGCTTCACGAAGAAGGACTCGGGATAGTCGTAGGACTCGCCCTCCACGTCCTGGGGCAGGGCGATGGCCACCGCGCCGGCCTCCGCCGGGTCGGTAAGCACGCGCATGGCGTTGATCAGCGCGCTCATCAGCTGCTCGGGGCGCTCGATGCGGTCCCAGTACTTGGTGACGGGCTTGAAGGCGTCGTTGGTGGTGATGGCCAGCGAATTGGTCTGCTCGATCTGCTGCAGCACCGGGTCGGGCTGGCGGGAGGCGTAGGCGTCGGAGGGGAACACCAGCAGCGGTATGTTGTTCACGGTGGCCGTGCCGCAGGCGGTGACCATGTTCGCCGCGCCGGGGCCGATGGACGACGCGCAGGGGATGATCTTCATGCGGTCGTTCTGCTTGGCGTAGGCGATGGCGCAGTGGCACATGCCCTGCTCGTTGCGGCCCTGCATCACCTTGATGCTGCCGGGGTTGTTGTCCAGCGCCTCGCCCAGCCCCACGGCGATGCCGTGGCCGAACAGCGTGAAGAACGCTTCGACGAACTTGGTCTCCACGCCGTCGCGGGAGACGTACTGCTGGTCCAGGAACTTCACGATGGCCTGCGCGGTGGTCAGACGGATGGTCTTGCTCATGATGATTTCCTCCTGTGCGTTATGAATTGTGTGCATATCTGCGTGCATTTCACGCGCCGCCGCGGGAAGCGGGGTTCACCCTTCGGCATGCCCGTGAAACCATTGATCTCACTGTCAGTATAGGGGAAGCAAAAGCTTTCGTCCATAGTCAATATGCACAAAAAACTATTGATTTCTTGTACATAGATACGAACTATCGCGTGCATGTTCCGGTATCCACATAATGCACGCATTTTTTGCGGGCATGATCGCCGATAATGCACGCAATAGCACGCTGATTATGGGCAATGTGCGCAAATTTGCACGCGGATTTTCTACAGGCGGCGAAGCCCGACCCGGTTGCCAGCGGGAGGGGTTTGATGTTATCATAAAATCAGCATAAACGCGGGGGCGAGGGCATGAAACCGACGTTGCAGCGCGTGGCCGAGCAGGCCGGCGTATCCAGGGGCACGGTGGACCGGGCGCTCCACGGCCGCGGGCGGGTGGACGCCGAGGTGGCGGCGCGCGTGCTGCGCGTGGCGCAGGAGATGGGCTATCCGGTGGAAAGGCTTGCGCGGCGCGGCGCGGAAAAGCCCGCGACCCCGGCGCGGCGCAGGATACGCATCGGCGTGATCACCTACCTGTGCCGGGCGGGCTTCATGCGTGAGATCAACCGCGGCATCGCCCGGGCCCGGGAGGAGCTGCGGGAGTGGGACGTGGAGATCCTGCTGCGGGAGAGCGTGGCGCTGAACGAGCGGGAGCAGCTGCGCTTCATCGACGAGCTCACCGGGGCGGGCGTGGACGGGCTGGCCATCATGCCCATCGACACCGGCGCGGTGCGGCAGCGGCTCTACGACCTGGAGAAGGCGACCGGCCTGCCGCTGGTGATGTTCAACTCCGACCTGCCGGGCATACCCCGGCTGTGCTACGTGGGCATGGACAACCGCCAGAGCGGCCGCACGGCGGCGGGGCTGATGAATTTGCTGACCCGCGGGCGGGGCAAGGTGCTGGTGATCACCGGCACCTTCAGCAGCCAGCTGAACAACGCCCGGGTGGACGGCTTTGCCCAGGAGGTGAAGGCCTCGTTCCCGGGGCTTTCCATCGCGGCGGTGCAGAGCTCCATGGACAATGAAGACGAGGTGCGCCGCATCGTCGAAAACGCCATGCTGAACATCGCCGGCGTGAACGGCATATTCACGGTGTCCAGCGGCCAGAGCGGCCTGCGGGACGCCTTCGCCAACCTGCGGCTGGAGAAGCGGCCCAGCGTGATCATCTACGACCAGACGCCCCGGAACGAGCAGCTGCTGCGGGACGGTGTGGTGGACTTTCTGATCGACCAGAACGGCTTCGAGCAGGGCTACCGGCCGCTGCACATACTGGCCAACGCCATCAACGGCAGCACCGTACCGGAGGCCTACAGCGAGTTCACCGAGATCAGCATCAAGACCAGGTACAACCTGTAAAAACAGCGCCGCCCTTTCGGACGGCGCTTTATCTTATGTATCGTTGGTCAGGACGCCTGGATGATCCTGCTCTCCATCAGCAGGGTCATGAAGTCGAGTTCGTCCATGTTGGCGATCTCCTGTCCGCTCTCTTCGAAGCGGTCTTCCAGTGGCGTGGCGCTCTCGTTCTCCATTCGGCAGGGCCTCCTTTTCTGAATCATGCCAACGGGCCCATTATAGCCCACCGCGCTGGCGAAGTCCAGAAAAAAGCGCTTTTGATACACATTTAATATCTCTGTAATACCGCCGGGGCTCAGCCGTCCAGGTCGGCGCGGGGCTTGGGCACACTCACGCTCACGGTCTCCAGCACCTTGTAGCGGTCCATCTGCAGGTGCTTCTTCATCGCCAGCGCCTCCTCGATGGGCAGCTCCACCATTTCGCCCTCGCGGGTGCCGATGATGCAGTTGCCGCGGCCCTCGTGGAAGGCCCGCACCGCGAAGTAGCCCATGCGGGTGGCGGTCTCGCGGTCTCTGGCGCTGGGCGAGCCGCCGCGCTGGATGTGGCCGAGCACCGTCACGCGGGGCTCGATGCCGATGGCCTCGTGGATCTGCTTGCCGATCTCCACGGCGCTGCCCACGCCCTCGGCCACCACGATCATGAAGTGGGTGTTGCCGGCCAGGCGGGCGCTGCGGATGCGCTCCACCACGTCTCGCTCGAAGTCCAGCTGACGCTCGGGCACCAGCACCGCGGTCGCGCCGATGGCGATGCCCACGTACAGCGCCAGGAACCCGGCGTTGCGGCCCATGACCTCCACCACCGAGCAGCGCTCGTGGCTCTGCATGGTGTCGCGCAGCTTGTCGATGCAGTCGATGGCCGTGTTGCAGGCCGTGTCAAAGCCGATGGTGTAGTTGGTGCAGCCCACGTCGTTGTCGATGGTGGCCGGTATGCCCACCACCGGCACGCCCAGCCGGGACAGCTCCAGCGCGCCCCGGAAGGTGCCGTCGCCGCCGATGGCGACGATGCCGTCCAGCCCCAGCATCTTGCAGGTGGACACCGCGCGCAGGCGGCCCTTCTCGGTCATGAAGTCCTCGCTGCGGGCGGTGTAGAGTATCGTGCCGCCCCGGGAGATGATGTGGCCCACGCTGGCCGCGTCCAGCTGCACGAAGTCGCTGTTGATCAGCCCCTGCCAGCCCCTGCGGATGCCGACGCACTGCATGCCGTAGGAGATTGCCGTGCGCACCACCGCGCGCACCGCCGCGTTCATGCCCGGGGAATCGCCGCCGCTGGTCAGTACGCCGATGCGCCGAATCTTGTCTTCCATATAACAGGCCTCCCTTTTGTGAACTCTGTGTCTGTATTATAACAGAAGGATCGGAAAAGGTCAATAGGGAGTAGGCAATAGGGAACAGGGAACAGGGGACAGGGAACAGGGAACAGGGGACAGGGAACAGGGAACAGGGGACAGGGAACAGGGGACAGGGGACAGGGAACAGGGGACAGGGAACAGGGGACAGGGGACAGGGAACAGGGGACAGGGAACAGGGGACAGGGGACAGGGAACAGGGAACAGGGGACAGGGAACAGGGGACAGGGAACAGGGGACAGGGAACAGGGAACAGGGGACAGGGAACGGGCTATGCTCCGACGGCGGGGGCGGGGGCGTTGGCGCGCTGCAGGCGGCGTATGACGTGCAGGTAGGCGGGGATCAGCAGCACGTCGGCCATGACCCACGCGGCGGGGTTGGCCAGTATCGCGCCGTCAAAGCCGTAGGGCCGCACCAGCGCGAAGGCCACGAACACGCGGGCAACCATCTCGAACAGGCCGGCGAACATGGCGATGCGGGAGTAGCCCAGCCCCTGCAGCGCGTTGCGCAGCACGAATATGGCCATCAGCGGCACGAAGAAGAACACGATCATGTTCAGGTACTTCACCGCGTCGGCCACGATGGCCTGCTGGCCGCCGGTGATGAACAGCCCCACCAGCGCGCCGCCCAGCATCTTCACCGCGAACAGCGCCGCGACGGCGTAGGCGCCCATGGCCAGCAGCGATTCGCGCACGCCCGTGCGCACCCGGTCCACGCGCCGCGCGCCGATGTTCTGGCCGCACCAGGTGGCGATGGTGGCCCCGATGGCGTCGAAGGGGCAGCAGAACAGCGTGTACACCTTGCTGCCCGCGCCGATGGCGGCCACGGCCCCGGAGCCCAGGCCGTTCACGGCGGTCTGCATGATCAGCGAGCCCACGGCGGTGATCGAGAACTGCAGGCCCATGGGCGTGCCCAGGGCGCTGAGCCGCTTCAGGCAGGCGGCGTCGGGCCGCCACTCCGCGCCGCGGATGCGCAGCACGTCGTACTTTTTGAAGATCAGCCGCGCGCACAGCGCGCCGGAGAGCAGCTGGGCCGCCACCGTGGCCACCGCCGCGCCGGAGACGCCCATGCCCAGCCCCACCACGAACAGCAGATCCAGCGCCACGTTCACCGCGCAGCTGAGGATCAGGAAGTACAGCGGCGTGCGGGTGTTGCCCACGGCGCGCAGCACGCCGCTGGACAGGTTGTACACCATGATGGCGCTCATGCCGCCGAATATGTATACGATGTAGCCGTAGGCCTCGTCCATGATGTCCGTGGGCGTGCCGATCCAGCGCAGTATGGGCCGGGTCATGAGCGCCGTGACCAGCGACATCACCACCGCGATGCCCCCGCACAGGTAGATGGCGTTGGCGAAGTACTTGCGCATGCTGTGGGGGTCGCCCTCGCCGAAGGCCTGGGCCACCGGTATCGCGCAGCCGGAGCACAGCCCCAGCAGGAAGCCGATGATCATGAAGTTCAGCGAGCCGGTGGCGCTGATGCCCGCGAAGGCCTTCACGCCCACGAAGCGGCCCACGATGATGCTGTCCGCTAAATTGTAGACCTGCTGGAACAGCTGGCCCAGCAGCATGGGAAACCAGAAACCCGCGATCAGCTTCAGCGGGGAGCCGTGCGTCATGTCCCGAACCATGGGAAATCCTCCGAAATACAATGGATGCGCCGCGAATCCAAGCGGCGCATCCATTGTATTCATTTGCGGCCCGCGATAAAGCGCGGAAGGGTTAAATAAATGCGGCGCAATGAAGAAGGCGGGCCAGCTTGCAAAGGCCGGGCGTTCGCGCTATAATGGAGGCGTTACGAACCCCGACAAGGAGCGGATGGCGATGATTGCGATAAGCCGGGAAGCCCGCGCGCGCTGGAAGGACTACGCGCTGCTGACGCTTGCGATACTGGCCGCCTACACGGCGGTCTGGATGTTTACCGACAAGACGCCCTGGATGCACACCAGCTATTGCAGCTACGCGCTGCAGGCCGAGCGCTGGCTGTCCGGGCACCTGGACCTGGGGCAGGACTACCCCTGGCTGGAGCTGGCCATCTACGAGGGAAAATACTACGTCAGCTTCCCGCCGCTGCCCACGCTGTTGGTGCTGCCCTTCGTGGCGCTCTTCGGCGTGGACGGCACGCCGGAATACCTGATCACCACCGCCGTCAGCCTGGTGGGCGCGGTCCAACTGCTGAAGCTGTTCTCGCTGTATTGCGACGACAGGCGCAGGGCGCTGGCGTGGGCGCTGCTGGCCACCATCGGCTCCAACTTCCTGCTGATCGGCTACAACGGCGACGTGTGGCTGATGGCCCAGACCTGCGCGTTCACGTTCACCTCGGCCGCGCTGTACTACGCCGCCACCGACGCGGAGAAGGACGGCAAATGGCCGCTGCTGTGGCTGGCCTGCGCGGTGGGGTGCCGCCCGTTCAACTTCGTCTATTTGCCGCTGGTGGCGGTGCTGCTGGTCCGCAAGTTCAGGAAGAGCGGGCTCACAATCTTTGGCGCGCTGAAAAAGCACTGGGCCTGGCTGATCGCGCCGGCCTGCGTGGGGCTGGCCTACATGGCGCTGAACGCCGCGCGCTTTGACAATCCCTTCCAGTTCGGCCACGACTACCTGCCGGAATTCACCCGCTCGCCGGACCACCTGCAATTCTCACTCAGCTACATCCCCGCAAACTTCCGGGAGAAGCTGTTCCGCCTGCCGGAATGGTCGGAGCGGTGGCTGCTGTTCCCGAAAGACGGCTTCGCCTTCTTCATCACCAGCCCCATCTACGCGCTGGGCTTCGTGCGCCTGATCGAGCGCTGCATACGCCGGCGGCGGGGCGGAGCCCCCCTGCCCGTCGCCCCGCTGGCGGTGGCCGGGGTCTGCGTGTCCGTCCACCTGCTGGCGCTGTGCGCCCACGGCACCATGGGCGGCATACAGTGGGGCCTGCGCTACACCATAGACGCCATCCCCGCCGTCGCGCTGGGCCTGGCGCTGATGCCGGACGACAGACAAGAGGGCGGTATCACCGATTTCCTGCTCACCCCAACGCTGGTTTTCGGCCTGTGCCTGAACCTGGTGGGCACGCTGGCGATACTGAACGACTGGCCGATATTCCTGTGAAACCGGTCGTGCACATGTGTTTTGCACATGGGGACGGTCCCGTGTGGCAAAGGAGGATGCTTATGTCCGTCAACCGCAAAATCGCCGAGGCGCTGGAGAAGCTGACCTTTGAGCATCGGGAGGTGGATTATCACCACCACACCTACGAGGAGGACATGGGGCAGTACGAGCTGGTCAAGCGCGGCGATATGAAGGCGCTGGAGGTCGGCAGGCGGATGTTTGAGGGGCCGACCACGGGCTCGCTGTCGGACGATAAGCTGAAGAACTACCAATACCTGTTCGTGGCGTCCATCACGCTGGCGTGCCGGTTCTGCATTGAGGGCGGCATGGGCGCGGAGGAGGCATTCAACCTGAGCGACCTCTACATTCGGCAGGTGGATAAGTGCCGGAGCGTGGAAGAAGTGTTCGAGCTGCGCAATGCCATGATGAAGGATTATACCACACGGATGCAGCGCCTTTCGCGCGAGGCTGTGTATTCCCGCCAGGTGCTCCGCTGCATGGACTACATCGACAAGCACCTCCAGCAGCCGCTGACGGTGAAGATGCTGGCGGAGGAACTGGAGCTGTCGGAATCCTATTTGTCGATCCTGTTCAAGCGGGAGACGGGCGTGGCGGTCTCCGAGTACATCCGGCGCAAGCGCGTCGACACCGCCCGGAGGCTGTTGGAGTACACCGAATTCAGCTGCGTGGAGATCGCGGAATACCTGTGCTTTTCCTCAGACAGCCACTTCTCCCGGGTGTTCCGGGAATACACCGGGCAGAGCCCTAAGGAATATCGGAAGCAGAACTACCAGAGCCACTGGTCGAACACATCTGAAAATGTATGAAACAAACGGCGGCGCAGCCCACGGGGGACGCGCCGCCTTTCATTATTGGATCTTCTTATCATACTGGTCATCGCCGCCCCTACACCATGTACGCACGCACAAACCAATGCGTTTGAGACAGCCCCTGTCTCTGATAATCAATACTCCGTCTTCGCCTCGAACACCTGCTCCACCTTGCCGGTGAGGATCACGGTGTCTTCGGTGCAGCGCACGTACAGCTTGCCGCCGGGGACCTGCACCTGAATGTCGGCGTCCCTGCGGCACAGGCCGTTCTCCACGGCGGCGGCCGCGGCGGCGCAGGCGCCGGTGCCGCAGGCCATGGTCTCGCCGCTGCCGCGCTCGAAGCAGCGCATCCGCAGCGTGGTGGGGTTGACCACCCGCACGAACTCGGCGTTCACGCGCTCGGGGAACAGGGGGTCGTTCTCGAACACCGGGCCGAGGGTCTGAAGGTCCAGCGCGTCCACGGCGTCGGTGAACACCACGCAGTGGGGGTTGCCCATGGACACGCAGGTGACGGTGTAGCGATTGCCGCCGATCACGGCGGGCACGCTCACCGCCCGGTCGCCGGGCAGATCGCAGGGCACGGCCTTCGGGTCGAAGGAGGCGGGGCCCATGTCCACGGCCACGGAGCTGACCTTGCCGTAGCGGGTGAAAAGGTGCAGCTTTTTGACGCCGCCGGCGGTCTCGATGGTGATGTCCTGCTTATCCGCCAGGCCGTTGTCGTACAGGTACTTGCCCACGCAGCGCAGCGCGTTGCCGCCCATGCCGCCCTCGGTGCCGTCCCGGTTGTACTGGCGCATCTTCGCGTCGGCCACGGCGCTGGGCTCGATCAGCGTCATGCCCTCGGCCCCCACGCCGTAGTGCTGCTCGCACAGCCGCACGCACAGGCTCTCCGGGCACTGTATGGCGCCGTTCAGGTTGTCGATGATGATGTAGTCGTTGCCGGCGGCCTGCATCTTCACAAAGCGCAGCGCCTCGTGGTGCTGGCGCATGTGGTTGATGTCCACCAGCTCGGTGTTCTGCTGGCTGTAGCGGCTGAGCAGTATGTCGGTGAGCGCCTTGGCCGTGTCCAGCGAGGTCAGGCAGGCGATGCCAAGCCCCAGGGCCTTGCGGTGCAGGGCGATGTAGTCCTCGATGGTGCTGTCCAGCAGCGCGCCGGTGTACACGATGTAGTTCACCCTGCCGCTCTCCAGCAGCTCGAAGGCGTGGTCGCTCTCCCGGATGCCGGGGATGGCCGTCACCGGTATGCCCAGCGTGGCCACCACCTGGGCGGTGCCCTCGGTGGCGTACAGCGCGCAGCCCAGGTCGCTGAACCGGCGCGCCACGTCCAGCGCCTCGTAGTAGTCGTACTCGTCCACGCTCAGCAGAACGCCCGCCTTCGCGCCGGGGTGCGGCAGGCGGATGCCCGCGCTGGTCAGTCCCTTGAACAGGGCCTCGGACAGGTTCTTGCCGATGCCCAGCACCTCGCCGGTGCTCTTCATCTCCGGCCCCAGGTAGCTGTTGGCGTCGTTCAGCTTCTCAAAGCTGAACACCGGCACCTTCACCGCGCAGTAGGGCGGCGTCTGCCACAGGCCGGTGCCGTAGCCCAGGCCCTTCAGGCTCTGGCCCACCATCACCCGGCTGGCGATGTCCACCATGGGCACGTTCGTCACCTTGCTGATGTAGGGGATGGTGCGGCTGGCCCGGGGGTTCACCTCGATCACGTACAATTCGCCGTGGAACACCAGGTACTGTATGTTCACCAGGCCCTTGGTGCCCAGCGCCAGGGCCAGCTTTTCGCTGCTCTTGACCACGGTGTCCATCATGGCGTCGTCCAGGCTGAAGGGCGGGTAGACGGCGATGGAGTCGCCGCTGTGTACGCCGGCGCGCTCCACGTGCTGCATGATGCCGGGGATCAGCACGTCCGTGCCGTCGGAGATCACGTCCACCTCCAGCTCCACGCCGGACATGTACTTGTCCACCAGCACCGGGTTCTCGATGCCGCCGGCCAGTATCCGGTTCATGTACACGGTCACGTCGTGGGCGTTGTGGGCGATGGTCATGTTCTGGCCGCCGATCACGTAGCTGGGCCGCAGCAGCACCGGATAGCCCAGCGTCTGGGCGGCGCTCAGGGCCTCGTCCAGGGTGTGCACGCCCATGCCCTTCGGGCGGCGGATGTCGAACTTCTCCAGCAGCGCGTCGAAGCGCTCCCGGTCCTCGGCGATGTCGATGCCCTCGGCGCTGGTGCCCAGGATGTTCACGCCGGCCCTGTCCAGCTGCTGGGTCAGCTTGATGGCGGTCTGTCCGCCGAAGGCCACCACCACGCCCACGGGCTTCTCCACCTCGATGATGCGCATCACGTCCTCGAAGGTCAGCGGCTCGAAGTACAGGCGGTCGGCGGTGTCGTAGTCGGTGGACACGGTCTCCGGGTTGTTGTTGACGATGGCCACGTCGTAGCCCAGCTGCTTCAGCGTCCACACGCAGTGCACGCTGGAATAGTCGAACTCGATGCCCTGGCCGATGCGGATGGGCCCGCTGCCCAGCACGATGATCACCGGTTTGCCGCTGCGCGGGAAGGCCCGGGAATCGCAGACCTCGTCGAAGGTCTCGTAGAAGTAGGGCGTCTCGGCGTCGAACTCGGCGGCGCAGGTGTCCACCATCTTGTAGGCGGAGCGCATTTTCGGCAGGTCCGCCCGGCCCGACAGCCGGGAGAGCGCCGCGTCGGGATAGCCCAGACGCTTGCCGAGCCTGTAGTCCTCGTCGGTAAGCCCGTTCGCGATGCGCGCCTCGAAGTCCGCCAGGCGCTTGATCTTATTGAGGAACCAGCGGTCGATCTTCGTGATGTCGAAGATCTCGTCCACCGACACGCCCGCCTTGATCGCCTCGAACACGGTGAACAGCCGGTTGTCGTCCATGTCCTTCAGGCGCTCGCGCACGGGCCGGGCGTCGCCGGGGGTCCGGTTCAGCGTGTCCAGCTTGATCTCCGCGCCGCGCACGGCCTTCATCAGCGCCATCTCAAAGGACGGCGCGATGCTCATGACCTCGCCGGTGGCCTTCATCTGGGTGCCCAGCCGCCGGCTGGCGTTGGTGAACTTGTCGAAGGGCCACTTGGGGAACTTGACCACCACGTAGTCCACCGCCGGCTCGAAGCAGGCGCAGGTCTTGCCGGTGATCTCGTTCTTGATCTCGTCCAGCCGGTAGCCCAGCGCGATCTTCGTGGTCACCTTGGCGATGGGGTAGCCGGTGGCCTTGCTGGCCAGCGCCGAGGAGCGGCTGACCCGGGGGTTCACCTCGATCACCGCGTACTCGAAGCTGTCCGGGTTCAGGGCGAACTGGCAGTTGCAGCCGCCCACGATGCCCAGGGCGTTCACGATGTTCAGCGACGCGCTGCGCAGCATCTGGTACTCCTTGTTGGCCAGCGTCAGCGCCGGAGCCACCACGATGGAGTCGCCGGTGTGGATGCCCACCGGGTCCACGTTCTCCATGCTGCACACGGCGATGGCGTTGCCCGCGGCGTCGCGCATGGTCTCAAACTCGATCTCCTTCCAGCCGGCGATGTACTTCTCCACCAGTATCTGGCTGATGGGGGAGGCGTCCAGGCCGGTGCGGGCGGCCGCGCGCATCTGCCCCGCGTCGAAGGCCACGCCGCCGCCGGTGCCGCCCAGCGTGAAGGCCGGGCGGATGATCACCGGGTAGCCGATGCGCTCGGCGACGGCCAGGGCCGTCTCCACGTCCTCGGCGATGTCCGAGGGGATCACCGGCTCGCCGATGGACTGCATCGTGTCCTTGAACAGCTGGCGATCCTCGGCCTTGTCGATGGCCTCGGCGTTGGTGCCGATCAGCCGCACGCCGTGGGCCTGCAAGAAGCCCTCCTTGTCCAGCTGCATGGCCAGCGTCAGGCCGGTCTGGCCGCCCAGGCCCGCCAGCATGCTGTCCGGCTTCTCCTTTTCGATGATGCGCTTGACCGTCTCCACGGTCAGCGGCTCCAGGTAGATCTCGTCCGCCAGGGCCTTGTCCGTCATGATGGTGGCGGGGTTGCTGTTCACCAGCACCACGTTCACCCCCGCGGCCTTCAGCACGCGGCAGGCCTGGGCGCCGGCGTAGTCGAATTCCGCCGCCTGCCCGATCACAATGGGACCCGAGCCGATCATCAGAACCTTTTTGATATCCTTGTTCAGAGGCATAATGGTTATCCTTTCATCATCCCGACAAACCTGTCAAACAGCTGGCTCGTATCCCTCGGGCCGGCGCAGGCTTCGGGGTGGAACTGCACCGAGAAGGCGTTGTATTCGGGGTAGTCCACGCCCTCGCAGGTGTTGTCGTTGGCGTTGACAAAGCGGACGCGGCCCACGGGCAGGCTCTCGGAGACCACCGCGTAGCCGTGGTTCTGGCTGGTGATGTAGGCGTGGCCGGCCGCAACGTCGATCACCGGCTGGTTGCCGCCCCGGTGGCCGTACTTCAGCTTCACGGTCTGCCCGCCGGCGGCCAGCGCCATCATCTGGTGGCCCAGGCACAGCCCGAACATGGGGACCTTCCCCAGCAGCTTCTTGATCTCGGCGATGCAGCCGGTGTTCTCCGCCGGGTCGCCGGGGCCGTTGGAAAGCATCACCCCGTCGGGATGATCGGCGAGTATCGCCTCGGCCTTCGTGTCGGGCGGGACCACCGTCACCTCGCAGCCCCGGGCGCACAGCTCGCGGATGATGTTGCGCTTGGTGCCGTAGTCGATCAGGGTGACGGCGCGGCGCTTTTCACCCGTGGCGGGGTACACCGACCGGGCCTTCGCGCCGACCGCCGCCACGCCGCCGGTCACGGCGTAGGCCCTCAAAGCCGACAGGTCGTCGGGAATGTGATCGGAAATCATGGCGTTCATCACGCCCATCTCGCGGATGCGCTGGGTGATCGCCCGGGTGTCCACGCCCCACAGGCCCGGCACGCCCTGCCTCTTCAGGAATTCATCCAGCGTGTACTGGCTGCGGAAGTTGCTGGGCTCGGGGCACCACTCGCGCACCACGTAGCCGCGGATCGCGCATTGGCCCTCGAAGTCTTCCTCGATGATGCCGTAGTTGCCCACCTGGGGGAAGGTCTGCATCACGATCTGGCCGCAGTAGCTGGGGTCGGTGAGCGTCTCGATGTAGCCCACCACGCCGGTGTTGAACACCAGCTCGCCCACGCACGATACCGGCGCGCCGAAGCCCTCGCCCTCGTAGACGGTGCCGTCACTGAGTATCAGGTATGCTTTGGACATATTACCTCAATTCCTCATTCCTCATTTTATTGCAGCGTTGCCGCCATGACCGCCTTGATGGTGTGCATGCGGTTTTCGGCCTCGTCGAACACGATGCTCTGCGGGCCCTCGAACACCTCGTCGGTGACCTCCATGGCGTCCAGGCCGTATTTGTCGTGGATCTGCCGGCCGATGCCGGTGTTCAGGTCGTGGAACGCGGGCAGGCAGTGCATGAACACCGCGCCGCTGCCGGCCTTCGCCATCAGGGCGGCGTTCACCTGGTAGGGCTTCAGGTCGTCGATGCGCTCCTGCCACACGGCGTCCGGCTCGCCCATCGACACCCACACGTCGGTGTAGATCACGTCGGCGTCCTTCACGGCGGCGGCCGGGTCTTCGATGAAGCTCAGCGACGCGCCGGTCCACTGGGCGATGGCGCGGCACTTATCCACCAGCGCCGGGTCGGGGAAGTACTTGCGCGGGGCGCAGGCCACGAACTGCAGGCCCATCTTGGCGCAGCCCACCATCAGCGAGTTGCCCATGTTGTAGCGGGCGTCGCCCATGTACACCAGCTTGATGCCGGACAGCCTGCCGAAGCGCTCGCGGATCGTCAGAAAGTCCGCCAGGATCTGGGTGGGGTGGAATTCGTTGGTCAGGCCGTTCCACACCGGCACGCCCGCGTGCTTCGCCAGCGTCTCCACGATTTCCTGGCCGTAGCCCCGGTATTCGATGCCGTCGTACATGCGGCCCAGCACCCGGGCGGTGTCGGCGATGGATTCCTTCTTGCCGATCTGCGACCCCGAGGGGTCCAGGTACGTCACGCCCATGCCCAGGTCGTGCGCGGCCACCTCGAAGCTGCAGCGCGTGCGGGTGCTGGTCTTTTCAAAGATCAGCGCGATGTTCTTACCGGCAAAGTCCGCGTGGGCCTTGCCGGCCTTCTTTTTGGCCTTCAGGTCTGCCGCCAGGTCCAGCAGCCCGGCGATCTCCTCCGGGCTGTAGTCCAACAGCGTCAGAAAGCTCCTGCCCTTCAGGTTCATGGTGGTCCCTCCCGTCTGTCTGTACGCGAATGCCGGGCCGCCGCCCGGACTTGATGCTCTTGATTATAGCGCGCCGTCCCGCGAATTACAACGTTTAAAATGTAAAAATATACGAGAAGTATTGTATAAAAATGAATAATTATGCATATCCATCTGAGCCAGCGGCCCTGCGGAGCGCCCTGCCCGTCCGGGCGGTGCGCGCTTATGTCCCCGGATTTTGACATTTGGGTGTCGTTTTGTGGCCTTTGGTCCGCAAGCCGTTGCCTTTCAGGGGCTTTCATGGTAATATGAGAGCGTGGCAGAAGTGCGGCGACAGCCGCGACAATGAATGCGAATACAGGAGGGAAATCACAATGAGCATGAGTCTGGTTGCAATTCTGCTGAGCCTGGCCATGATGCTGACCGGCGCGGGCGGAGAGGGCATGCCGGCCCAGTCCGCCAGGACGCTGGTGCTGCACAACGTGGCGGTGACCTACAACGGAGATACCGTGCGTCTGGCGCCGGAGGTGCGCCTGGGCGCGGCCTCCAACGGCGAGAGCGCCGTGTTTGACTTCGGCGTGAACCTGAACGAAAACACGCTGCTGCCCATCCAGCTGGGCGTGGGCGAGAAGGGCCTGACCGCGCTGTTTGAGGAGAGCGGCGTGGCCGTGAACGTGACCGCCGAGGCGCTGGAGGGCGTGATGGCGCTGGCCTCCGAGGGCGTGGGCGCTGCGATGGCCGGCGCCGAGAATTCGGAGCTCTTCACATTTATCACCGAGGAGTACCTGCCCGCCTATACCGGCCTGATCAAGGCGGTGACGGACAAGGACTTCCAGGCGGCGATCAAGGAGAAGAGCGAAGCGCTGTTTGACGGCATCGTGGACCGCGGCGAGGGCACCCCCGACGTGGTTTCCATCGACGATGTCGACTACGATGTGCTCTGCTATCACTATATCATCGATAATGCGCAGATGTGCGCGCTGGCGGACGGCTCTTACGACCTGGCGCCCGAGCTGAGCGCCTACCGCGACGCCATGATGAAGCTCTATGCCATGATGCCGGCGGAGAGCGGCCTGAACGGCCTGACCAGCATCTCCCAGATCATGGAGCGGTTCGGCATGCAGATGAGTATGGACGTGGACGAGCAGCGCACCGAGGACGGCAAGATCACCGTGATGGACGCCGTGATGACCCTCGACATGAGCGGCGTGCCCGCCGCCGTGATGGCGCTGAGCGGAGAGACTGTTGAAGAGGCCGCTGAAGAGGCCGTGGAAGCGCCCGTGGAGGACGGCCAGGCGGCCGATGCCGGCGCTGCGGGCGACGTGGCGGAGGACATCCAGCCGGAGCCCACGCCCGAGCCCATGGAGCTGCCGCCCGTGGTGGTGAATCTTCACAGCGTCGCCGTGGACGATGCGTCCAGCATCAGCTTCGACTTCAACTACGAGGTACAGGGCAGCGGGCTGGAGTTCACCATGAACGCCGCCCAGGAGCCCACCACCACCAGCATGGACATGTACATGGAAATCAGCCAGAACGGCGAGAAGGTCGGCCGGGTGAGCGCCTCCGGCGTGCAGGCCGCCAACGCCGACGGCGGCACCAGCTATGGCGCGAGCTACAGCATGGTGGTGAAGGACGCGATCCAGCTGGATACCAGCGCCTTCGGCGACGCGACTGCCGACGGCATCTCCAGCAACACCGTCAATCTGGAAGGCCGCACGCCGGACGCGTCGTTCGGGCTGACCTTTGACCTGGACATCACCGACGATCCCATCGAGGATAAGGCGAACGCCGCCGAGCCCACGATGGTCATCGACGACCTGTCCGAGGACAAGCTGAACGCGCTGGCCCAGGACCAGAACTTCGGCGCCATCATGATGAAGGTGGGCGGCTCCCTGGCCATGGACGCCAACAAGCTGACCACGGACGCGAGCATCAGCAACCTGGTATCGCTGCTGAACGGCGACCGCCTGCCCATCGTGGTGGACGACGCGTCGCAGGACCAGGGCGAATACACCTATGAGATCGAGGGCGGCGACGACTTCGTGATCGAGGGCCTGGAGGACGGCGAGGGCGACTACGAGACCGCCGAGGACGACGGCGAGCTGGGCTTCAACGCGCCGGAGCTGACCTTCCTGCCCGACGGCTGGACCGTCAGCAGCGTGGAGACCGACACCGCCTACGACTGGATGGGCATCTCCGTGGCCGACGAGAACGGCGCGGAAGCGCTGTACGTCACCTTCTTCAAGGACATGGACGGCGAGATCTCCAACTACATCGTGAACGACAAGGGCACGCTGCTGGAAGGCCGCGCCATGGGCGTCAGCAACTACGGCGAGGGCGGCATGGTCGTCACCATTCGCGAGAACGGCCTGTACGGCAACCTGTCCTTTGCCTCGAGCGCCATCGATGTGGAGACCCTCGGCAAGATCGTCGCGGGCATCACATTCTGAGGATAACGACGACGCCAAACGCCCCGCGCATCGCGCGGGGCGTTTGGGCGTTTACACAGGGGCTGATTTCCTGCTTGTTTTTCCGCATCATTCATGTTAGAATACTATTGAGGGCAGGTGACGCGCATGGAACCTTTTCCGAGGCTTGAAGACCTCACGCTGATGGACGACTACATGTTCGGCACGGTGATGCAGGACCCGAAGCTGATCAAGCCGCTGATTGAGTTCATACTGGACATTCGAATCAAATCGGTCACCT
>CACYTF010000065.1 GCA_902777335.1 uncultured Eubacteriales bacterium | reverse complement strand
AGCTGGGTAGCCTCTCTGCCTCCTTTCGCTCGCTCCTCGCGGGCTTGTTTGCTATGCCTTTCGGACTGGCTCTGCTTGTGTCTGGTGTTTTCACACTAACCCAACCTCCGTAGAGCTATTGTCCGATCATCCTGAGCGCCGGCACGGCGTTCAGGTCCAGACCGGCGATTTCCCCCGCCATCAGGCGGTAGAACGCGGCGGAGCCGATCATCACCGCGTTGTCGGTGCACAGCCCCTTGGGGGGGATGAACACCTCGAGGCCGGCCCTCTCGCCGCGCCGCCGCAGCTCGCTTCTGAGCAGCGAATTGGCCGCGACGCCGCCGGCCACGGCCACGCGCCGGGCCCCGGTGTCCCTCGCGGCGGCGAGGGTCTTGTCCACCAGCAGGTCCACCACGCTGCGCCGGAACGACGCAGCGAAGTTCGCGGCGTCGATCTCGACCCCCTGCTGCCTGAGGTTGTGGGCCTGGTTGATCACCGCGGTCTTGAGCCCTGAGAACGAGAAGTCGTACTTCCCCTGGGTGTGGGGGTGCGGGAATCTGTAGGCATGGTCGTCGCCGCCGTCGGCCAGCCGGTCCAGCAGCGGCCCGCCCGGGTAGGGGATCTCCAGCACCCGGGCCACCTTGTCGAAGGCCTCCCCCGCCGCGTCGTCGGTGGTCTGGCCCAGCAATTCATATTCGCCGTAGCGGCTGACGTTCAGTATGTGGCTGTGCCCGCCCGAGGCCACCAGGCACACGAAGGGCGGCTGCAGGTTCTGATGGGCGATGTAGTTGGCGGACACGTGGCCCTCGATGTGGTTCACGCCGATCAGCGGCACGTCCATCGCGTAGGCCAGCGCCTTGGCCCAGGATACCCCGGTCAGCAGCGCGCCCACCAGCCCCGGCCCATAGGTGACGCCCACCGCGTCGATGGCGTCCAGCGTCACGTGGGCCTCGGCCAGCGCCGCGTCCAGCAGCGGGTCGATGGCCTCCACGTGCATGCGGCTGGCGATCTCCGGCACCACGCCGCCGTACAGCGCGTGGGTGTCGATCTGGCTGGCGATGGCGTTGGCCAGCTGCTCGCGCCCGCTCTTCACGATGGCGACGGCGGTCTCGTCACAGCTGGACTCCACGGAGAGGATCAGCGCTTCCCCCCGACGCCGAAGGTCTTCGGCCTTTGCGCGGCTGCGCGCCGCGTAGCTCGGTTGTCTTTCCATTGGTTTGCCTCGTTTGATTTGGATTTGGGCCAGATCAGCGTCAGGCCCGCGGCGGCCAGCGGCACGCCCATGAGTATCGCCAGCGCCCGCAGGCCGATGTCCCGCCCCAGGCCCATGAACAGGGCCTCGGGGCAGATGCGGATCAGCAGGTCGGTGGCCGGGTCCAGCAGCCACAGGTCGTTGGTGAACAGCACCCGGTGAAAGCACGTGAACGCGGCGTCGAAGTCGCAGGCCGCCCACAGCGCAAACGCCCCCAGCGGGATCAGCAAAAACAGCGGCGACAGCAGCGCGGCCTTGCGCGCCCGCCGGCGGTCGCTCACAAGGTACGCCCCGCCCACGATCAAAAGCA
Organism: uncultured Eubacteriales bacterium; assembly: GCA_902777335.1. GTDB lineage: Bacteria > Bacillota > Clostridia > Christensenellales > Aristaeellaceae > UBA2862. Next base: position 18,333 of record CACYTF010000065.1, on the reverse strand, counting down.
CCGCCCAGGGAACGAGCCTGCGGCGCACCTTCCTGAGCAGCGCGAACAGCGCCGCGCAATCCCGAAGGTGGGCCATCTCCCGGTCGTTGAACGCCGGCCGCAGTTCGCCGTTCACGTTCAGCGCCAGCAGGTCGTATTCCCCCGGCGCGCTCTCGGAGGGCGTCATCAGTTCGTCGGGCCGCCCGGCCAGGTAGCCCGCCAGCGCCGCGTCCAGCGCGCGCAGGTCGTCGTCCGAGATGCCCGCCCCCGGCAGCACGCCCGCCAGCGTTTGCAGTTCATGATACCGCGCGGCGTCCGTGCCCACGTTGTGCACGGACGTCAGTATCAGCATCAGCATCAGCGCGACCAGCCCCAGAGCCAGGGCGGCCGCGCCGAGGGTCTTTCGCTTGGATTTCGTCATGGTTCACATCCCGCCGCTGAGGAATCGCTCGATCAACCGGATTATGTCACTTGGCATATCTTGGGTCAAGCAACGGTTTTCCATCCTTGTCGACCAACACTGTAAGACCGCCGATGTTGGTCCAATGCGCCATCAGATACTGTACGCCGGTCTCCTTGTCGACGATGATGCGGGTTCCCTCCATCAGGCCCCTCTTCTCGACAAATTCAAACCTGTTGTCCACTGTTCAAGCCTCCCCACAGTGCGATTCGTTATGGGTACCCTATCCCCCGCTTCGCGGGTACTTCCCCGTTGCGACGGGGAAGCTCAGCTTGCAGCCATTCCTGTTCCCTGTACCCTGTTCCCTGTACCCTGTTCCCTGTACCCTCCCGGGCGGGCGCCGCATCGGCGCCCCTGCCGGCACTCACAGCTTCTGCAGATAGCTCGTCACAAACCCCTCCAACTTCCCGTCCATCACGGCGTTCACGTCGCCCATCTCGTAGCCGGTGCGGTGGTCCTTGACCATCGTGTAGGGCTGGAACACGTAGGAGCGGATCTGGCTGCCCCACTCGATCTTCTTCAGCTCGCCCTTGATCTCGCCCATCTGCTCCTGGCGCTGCTGCTCCTTCAGCTCGGCCAGCCGCGCGCGCAGCCAGATGAAGCACATCTCCTTGTTCTGCACCTGGCTGCGCTCGTTCTGGCACTGCACCACGATGCCGGTGGGGATGTGGGTGATGCGCACGGCGGAGTCGGTGCGGTTGACGTGCTGGCCGCCCGCGCCGGAGGCCCGGTAGGTGTCGATGCGCAGGTCCTCGGGGCGGATCTCGATGTCGCCGTCGTCCTCGATGATGGGGCTGACGTCCAGCGACGCGAAGGACGTGTGGCGGCGGGCGTTGGCGTCAAAGGGCGATATGCGCACCAGCCGGTGCACGCCGCGCTCGGACTTCAGATAGCCGTAGGCGTAGTCGCCGGTCACCTCGAAGGTCACCGACTTGATGCCGGCCTCGTCGCCCTCCAGCAGGTCCAGCAGCTTCACGGCAAAGCCCATCCGCTCGCAGAAGCGGGTGTACATGCGGTAGAGCATCTGGGTCCAGTCCTGGGCCTCGGTGCCGCCCGCCCCGGCGTGCAGCGACAGTATGCAGTTGCAGCCGTCGTACTCGCCGGTCAGCAGGGTCTGCAGCCGCAGCGTCTCCAGGTCGGCCTTCAGGCTGGCGAACTCGGAAGAGATCTCTTCCACCTGGCTCTCGTCGTCGGCCTCCTCGGCCAACTCCATCAGCACCTCGATGTCGTCGGCCCGGCTGATCAGGCCCTCGTAGTGCTTGATGCGGCTCTCCACGCTGCTGGCCTTGGCGGACACCTTCTGCGCCCGCTCGGTGTCGTCCCAGAAGCCCGGGGAGCCCATATCCTCGTTGTATTCGACCAGCTGCTCGCGCAGGTGGTCGATCTGCAGGCTCTTGCCCGCCTCGTCCAGCATGCCGCGAACGGCGTTCAGGTCCTGCTTGAAGACGTCCATTTCCAACATTGTTATCATTCCCCTCTCCCGCAGCACTTCTTGTATTTCTTGCCGCTCCCGCAGGGACACGGATCGTTCGGGCCGACCTTCTTATCGGCCTTCTTCACGGGCTTTTTGACCTCTTCCCCGCCGTGGCTGGCGCTCACGGGCGTGGCCACCTGCTTGCGCTCCACGGGCTTGGCCAGCACGGTGAAGTACAGGCGGCGCAGGGTGTCCTCCTGGATCAGGTGGACCATCTCCTCGAACATGTCGTAGCCCTCGCGCTTGTACTCCACGATGGGGTTCTTCTGGCCGTAGGCCCGCAGGCCGATGCCGTCGCGCAGCTCGGTCATGGCGTCGATGTGGTCCATCCAGCGGCGGTCCACCGCGCCCAGCAGCGCCACGCGCTCGAACTCCCGCATGTCCAGGTTCGCGTCGGTCCACATCTTTTCCTTCTGGGCGTAGATGCGGTCGGCCCGCGCCTCGATGGCGGCCACAAGACCCGCCTTGGTCTTGTCCGAGAGCGCGTCGTACACGGCCTTCACGCCGCCGCGGTCCAGGCACAGCTTCTCCAGGTACTCCGAAAGGCCCGTGATGTCCCAGGTGTCCCGGTCGCCCTCGTCGGCCACGTGGCGGTCCACCGCCTCGGTGATCAGGGTGTGGCGCATCTCCATGATCTTGTCGTGCATGTTGCCGCCCTCCAGCACCTCCCGGCGCTGGCCGTAGATGATCTCGCGCTGCTGGTTCATCACGTCGTCGTACTGCAGCACGTGCAGGCGGATGTCGTAGTTCTTGCTCTCCACCCGCTTCTGGGCGTTTTCGATCTGCTTGGACACCAGGCCGAACTCGATGGCCTCCTCGCCCTCGCCGCCGGACAGCTTCTCCAGCATCGGGCGGAACCGGTCGCTGCCGAACAGGCGCAGCAGGTCGTCCTCAAAGGAGATGAAGAACTGGCTGCTGCCCGGGTCGCCCTGGCGGCCGGCGCGGCCGCGCAGCTGGTTGTCGATGCGGCGGGACTCGTGGCGCTCGGTGCCGATGATGTGCAGGCCGCCCAGCTTGACCACCTCGTCGTGGCCGGCCTTGGTCTCCACCTCGTATTTGGCCAGAAGCTCCCGGAACACCTTGCGGGCGTCCAGCACCTCCTGGGGCACGTGCTCGTTGAAGCCGATGGCCTCCTCGATCAGCTCGTCGTCGTAGTCCTGCAGGCGCATGGCCTTTCGGGCCATGAACTCGGCGTTGCCGCCCAGCAGTATGTCGGTGCCGCGGCCGGCCATGTTGGTGGCGATGGTGACCGCGCCCACCTTGCCGGCCTGGGCCACGATCTCGGCCTCCTTCTCGTGGAACTTGGCGTTCAGCACCACGTGCTCCACGCCCCGGCGGGCCAGCATGCCGCTGAGCAGCTCGCTCTTCTCCACGGAGACCGTGCCCACCAGCACCGGCTGGCCGGTGGCGTGGCGCTTCACGACCTCCTCGATGATGGCGGCGTACTTGGCCTTCATCGTGACGAACACGGCGTCGTTCATGTCGTTTCGGATCATGGGCCGGTTCGTGGGGATGGTGACCACGTCCAGCTTGTAGATGCCGTTGAACTCCTCCTCCTCGGTCTTGGCCGTACCGGTCATGCCCGACAGCTTGTGGTACATGCGGAAGTAGTTCTGGAAGGTGATGGTGGCCAGGGTCTTGCTCTCCCGCTCCACCTTCACGCCCTCCTTGGCCTCTATGGCCTGGTGCAGGCCGTCGGAGTAGCGGCGGCCCACCATCAGGCGGCCCGTGAACTCGTCCACGATGATGACCTCGCCGTCCTTGACCACGTAGTCCACGTCGCGCTTCATCATCTTGTGGGCGCGCAGGGCTCCTAAGATGTGGTGGTACAGCTCCTGGTTCTCCGGGTCGGTCAGGTTCTCCACGTTGAAGAAGCGCTCGGCCTTCTTGACGCCCTGCTCGGTCAGCGACAGCGTCTTGTCCTTCTCGTCGCGCAGGTAGTCGCCGGGCACGGCCAGGCCGCCCTGCCGGTCCTCCTTGTCCTCCTTGGCCTCGGTCAGCCCGGTGAGTATGAACTGGTTGGCGCGGCTGTACAGCTCGGTGGACTTCTCGCCCTGGCCGGAGATGATCAGCGGCGTGCGGGCCTCGTCGATCAGTATGGAGTCCACCTCGTCGACGATGGCAAAGTTCAGGGGCCGCTGCACCATGCGCTCCTTGTAGGTGACCATGTTGTCGCGCAGGTAGTCGAAGCCGAACTCGTTGTTGGTGCCGTAGGTGATGTCCGCGGCGTAGGCCTCCTGACGCTCGCCGGCGTCCAGGTCGTGCACGATCAGGCCCACCGTCAGGCCCAGGAAGCGGTACACCTTGCCCATCCACTCGCTCTGGAACTTGGCCAGGTAGTCGTTCACGGTGACCACGTGCACGCCCTTGCCGGTCAGCGCGTTCAGCACCGCCGGGAAGGTGGCGGTCAGCGTCTTGCCCTCGCCGGTGCGCATCTCGGCGATGCGGCCCTGGTGCAGCACGATGCCGCCGATCAGCTGTACGTCGAACGCCCGCTGGTTCAGCACGCGCACGCCCGCCTCGCGCACCAGCGCGTAGGTCTCGGGCAGCAGCGCGTCCAGGTCCTCGCCGCCCTGCGCCCGCTTCTTCAGCTCGGCGACGCGGACCTGCATCTGCTCGTCGGTCAGCTTCTTGACATCGCCCTCCAGCGCGTTGATCTGGTCCACCGTCTTCTGCAGCTTCTTGATCTGCGACTCGTTGGAGGTCTTCAGGAAATTCTTCAGAAAATCAAACATCGGTATTCCTCCGGGAATCATTGCTTCTCGCCGCGGATCGCCCGCGGCGGCGGATTGCCATAATAATCCATATTACAGCCTATTGTATATTATAGCACAGCGCCGGCGGTTTTGACAATACGCAGCCGCGCCGACGCGAAAAAACAACCTCCCAAAATCAAGGGGACGGTTCTCTGTGTCAATGACACAGAGAACCGTCCCCTTGATTTTGGGAGGTTACGGTATCGCCTCGAAGTCGCCCAGGCCGCGCAGCAGGCGGGTCAGCGCGAAGCGCAGGCGCTCGCGGCGGCTCAGGGCGGCGGCGAAGCGGCGGTAGGCCCGAAGGCCCAGCTCCACGTCGGCGCGCTTCAGGGGCCGCCGGCCGTAGCGGGCGTTCGTCACCGCGCGGACAAATTCCGCGTATTCGGGGTTTTTCAATTGGGCGGCCGCCCGTTCGGCAAACGCCTCGGGGGCCTCGCCGCCCGCGGGGGCCTGCCCCAGGTGCGAAAGCAGCGTCAGGTTCGCGCGGTAGGCCACCATGGCCGCGTCCCGCGCGCTCTGGGCCGCGGCGCACAGCGCGTCGGGGTCGCTCTTCTTCAGGCGCCGGCGCACCCAGCGGGCGGCGAGCATGGCCAGTATCAGAAGCAGCACCAGCAGCGCCAGCACCCGGCGCAGCGTGCGCCTGCCGCTGTCGGCATTGTCCTCCGGCGGCTCCGGCTGAGGCGTGGGCGCGTCCTGGGGCGCGGTGTCGCTCTCGGGCCCGGCGTCCGGTTCGGGCGTGGGCGTGGGCGCGTCCTGGGCTCCGGCGTCCGGCTCGGGCGTCGGGGTGGGCGCGTCCTGCGCACCGCCGTCCGGCTGCGGCGTGGGCGCGGGCGTGTCCCGGGGCCCGGCGTAGTCGCCCTCGCCGTCCCGGGCCCCGCCGCCGTCGCCGCCGTCGGGCGTCTGGGCGGGGCCGCCGCTGGCGGTGGTGCCGCCGGTAGCGTCGAAGGGGATCCAGCCGACGCCCTTGAAGTACACCTCCGCCCAGGCGTGGGCGTCCTCGCCGGTCAGCACCTCGCGGCCCGGCCGGGCCAAATAGCCCTCCACGTAGCGGGTGGGCAGGCCCGCGGCACGGCCCATCACGGCCATCGCCGTGGCGTAGGCGCTGCAGTAGCCCTCCCGGCTCTCCAGCACGAACCACGACGCGAAGTCCCGCCCCTGGGGCGGCATCGGGGGCTGGAGGGTGTAGCGCATCTGAGCGCGCAGGTAATTCATGATGGCCAGCGCCCGGTCGTAGTCGTTGTCGGCGCCCTGGATCAGCCCGGCGGTCAGCGTGTACAGCGCGCCGTCCACGCCCTCCGGCAGCCGGGTGTGGCTCATGAGCAGCTCCTGGTAGCGGTCGTCCCGCTCGTCCGCGCCGCGCAGCACGGCCTGGCGCAGCGCGTCCCCGTGCTGGGGCAGCAGCGCCCGCAGGCGGTATTCGTCCCCCGCCGCCACCTCGCGGGCCAGGAACATCTCGCCCGCCGTGTTGAAGTAGACGGCGGTGGCAAGGTCCATCTGAAAGCGCTCCAGCATGCCGGGCACGAACAGCGTGCTGGTGCCGTCGTCCAGCATCTCCACCGACACGTCCGACGCGGCCAGCGCGCCGCGCAGCGCATCCGAGGAACCCAGCACCCGGTCGCGGATGTGCCGGTGGGTCAGGTCGTAGTACAGGTACCGGCTCTTCGGCTCGATGTCCACCCAGGACCAGCCGGTGTAGGCCGTGCGGATGGTGCCGCGCAGCAGCACGTCCGCGTCGGTGCGCACCGCCATCACCGGGTCGGTGTGGGGCTGGGCTGGTCCGCCCAGCATGGCCACCACGGCGTCCTCCACCTCGCCGGCGTGGTCGTAGCCCTGCTCGTTGATCGAAAACGCGATGCGCTCCCGGGTGAAGCGAAAGTACTGCTCGAACACATAGCGCACCCGCTCGGCGGCGTCCGCCAGGGGCTTCCAGGTGGCGTCCTCGCCGGGGAGCAGCGCCAGCGCCAGCACCACGGCCAGCACGGCGGGCACCAGCGCCCGAAGCGCCGGCAGGTCCCGCTGCAGGCCGCCGGTCAGCGCGAAGGCCGCCGCCGCCGCCACCAGCCCCGGCACCGTCGCCGCGAGGGAGGCCGTGCGGGACAGGGCGTGGCAGGCCACCAGCACGGCCAGCAGTATCATCACGGCCAGCGGCACGGATTCCCGGCGGCTGAGCAGCGCGAAGAACAGCGCGCCCAGCGTGAACGCGCCCAGCGTCACCAGGGTCTGCCCGCCCCGGGCGGCCAGCTCGGCGTCCGCCGCCTGGCCCGACCAGGACGCGAACAGCGCCCGCAGCGCGTCCAGGCTGAAGGCGTGCCCGGCCAGCCAGATCCCCGCGCCGCCCAGGAACGCCGCCGAGGCGATCACCGCGCCGGTGCGGGAGACGCCCGCCGCCATGCACAGCGCCGCGGCGGCCAGCGCGGCCAGGTACAGCCCGCCCGCCGGCACCTGCACGCCCATCGCCGAGGCCAGCACCACCGAGGCGCTCCCCGCGAAGAACAGCGCCAGCACCGCGGAAACCGCCATGCGCGACGCCTTCGCCCGGATATTCAGTTTGTTGCTCATGTTACGCATCATCTGTCAACGTTCTCAGGTTCATCGGCCCGGTCCTCCCACGGCTCCCGCCTGACGGCCTGGACGCCGCCCATCTTCATGCGCTCGATCAGCGTCATGGACTCCTCGCGGTCGTCGTCGGAGATCCAGATCAGCCGGGTGGCCACGCCGGACTGCTGCATCCGCATGGCCATGTCGGCGATGCGGGTGGTCAGCCGCGGGGTCACCAGCACCGCGCCGCCGGTGCGGTTGAAGCGGGCCAGCATCAGCGTGAGCACCTGCTCGTAGCCGTAGGGGCTGTCGAAGGCCACCCGCAGCAGCGCGTCGGTGAAGGCGGCGATGTCCGCGGGAAACTGGCCGGCGATCTCCCGGGGCTTCGCGCCCACCAGCGGCATGCGCACCGGGTACCCGGCCCGAAGCTGGGCCAGCGCGGCGCTCAGCGCGGCCTCGCACACGCAGTCCTCCAGCGTCAGCTGCTCATCCCGCAGGGCGGTGACCTCCGACAGGTCGGGGATGATCAGCGTGTCGGGGCGGGCCGTCTCCTCGTAGGTGCGCACCATCAGCTCCCGCTTGCGCAGCGACAGCTTCCAGTGCACCTTCTTCAGCTCGTCCCCCTCCCGCCAGGCGCGCACGTCGGCGGGCGAGGCGTTGTCCTCCGCGGCCCGGCGGATGTTCTGCGGGCCCTGATCCACGGCGTTCAGCCGCAGCGGCTCCGCCTCGCCGGCCCGGGGCAGCACCTCTAACTTCACCAGGCGCGTGCCGGGATCGCGGCTGAGGCGCACCAGCGAAAACACGTCCGTCACGCTGACGCGGGTCACGCCGGCCTCGTACACGCCCCGGTGAGGGCACTCGATGACCTGCCGGAACGTGCGCCGGGCAAAGGGCGGGCAGGACACGTTGACCTCCTGCGACGGCGCGAGGGCCGAGGGCACGTTCAGGCGTATGCCGATGGCCGACACGGGCAGCAGACACCCGTGGCGCACGGTGAACACCGCCATCATGCGCTCGCCCCGTTCCACCCGGGTGCGCACGCCCTTGATGTCAAACTTCAGCGTGAACAGCGTCCACACCGCGCTGACCAGGCCCAGCGCCGCCATCGCCGCCAGGGCGAAAAACACCAGGTAGTAAAGGCGCACGCCCGTGCTGAGCCCGGCGGCCAGCATCGTCGCCGCCACCAGCGCAACCCCCCCGCGCCTCGCGTTCAAAGACATCGTCATTCCCTGCTCCCTGTTCCCTGTTCCCTGTCCCCTGTCCCCTGTCCCCTGTTCCCTGTTCCCTGTTCCCTGTCCCCTGTCCCCTGTTCCCTGTTCCCTGTCCCCTGTCCCCTGTTCCCTGTACCCTCCCGGGCGGGCGCTACTTCACCTTCACCGGCACCTGCACGCTGCTCATGACGCCGGAGAGCACCCGCTGGGCGGTCATGTTGCGCATGCGGGCCTCGGGCGAGAGCACCAGCCGGTGGGCCAGCACCGGCTCGGCCACGCGCTGCACGTCCTCGGGCTTCACGAAGTCCCGCCCGTCCAGCAGCGCGCGGGCCTGGGCCGCCCGGAGCAGCGATATGGCGCCGCGGGTGGACACGCCCAGCTGCAGCGCGCCGCTCTTGCGGGTGGCCGCGGCGATGGCGGACACGTACACCCGCAGCTCCTTCGCGGCGTACACCTTCTCCACCTCCTGCTGCAGGCGCAGTATATCGCCGCTGGCGCAGATGGGCTTCAACTCCTCCATCGGGCGCTGGCCGGTGGTGTAGCGCTCCAGTATGTCCACCTCCTCCTGCTGGGAGGGGTAGCCGATGGACACGCGCATGAAAAAGCGGTCCAGCTGGGCCTCCGGCAGCGGGTAGGTGCCCACGAAGTCCACCGGGTTCTGGGTGGCCAGCACGATGAAGGGCTGGGGCATGGCGTAGGTCACGCCGTCCACGGACACCTGTCCCTCCTCCATCACCTCCAACAGCGACGACTGGGTCTTCGGCGAGGTGCGGTTGATCTCGTCCGCCAGCACGATCTGGCTCATGATCATGCCGGGGCGGTACTCCAGCTCGCCGGTCTTGAAGTTGGCGATGGAGAAGCCCGTGATGTCGCTGGGCGTGATGTCGGGCGTGAACTGTATGCGCTTGAAGGAACAGTCTATCGAGCGCGCCAGGGCGCTGGCCAGCGTGGTCTTGCCCACGCCGGGCACGTCCTCGATCAGCACGTGGCCGCGACAGAGTATGGCCACCATGATCAGTTCGACGGCGCTCTCCTTGCCCACGATGACCTTGCCCACGTTCTTCGTGAGCAGCTGGGCAAACCGCTGTGTTACCTGCATAATTGTATCTCCTTGATTGCGTAGTGACCCTTCTTGGACGGGCCCGGGCCGCGCTTCGGTTCCCCGGCGCGACACAAACCCGATGATAAGTATACCGTTTTGCCCGGAGATTTACAAGGAGAACTGTCCAAATCCCGATTTATGTGCTATAATATTCATCGGAAAGCCGCATTTCCGCCGGGTTTGAGGAGGCTGGATATGATACTGGGCATCGGGCTGGACCTGTGCGAGGTCGAGCGCATGAAGCGCGCCGTGGAGCGGCCCCGGTTCGTGGACCGGGTGTACACCGCCGCCGAGGCCGCGCGCATCCGCGCCGCCGCCGAGGCGCGGGCCGCGGAGATCGCCGCGGGGCTGTTCGCGGCCAAGGAGGCCGTGGCCAAGGCGCTGGGCACCGGCTTCGCGGGTTTTGGGCCCTGGGAGATCGAGATCACGCCGGACATCGCGGGGCGGCCCCAGTGCGCGCTGTACGAGGGCGCGCTGGCGCGGGCCAAAGCGCTGGCCGGGCCGGGGCGGTTCCGGGTCTGGGTGTCCGTGACCCACGACAAGGGCATGGCCGCCGCGACGGCCGTCATCGAAGGGGAGGGACTCAGCACGCCATGAAGCCGATGATCACCCCCGCGCAGATGCGCGACATGGAACAGCGCTACTTCGCCGAAACCGGCACGCGCTCCATCGTGCTGATGGAGCGGGCGGCCCGGGCTCTGTGCGACGCCCTGCTGAGAAGGTTCGGGCCCAACCGGCGGGTGTACTTCGCCTGCGGGCCGGGCGGCAACGGCGGCGACGGCTACGCCTGCGCCCGGATGTACGCCTGGGCCGGCGGGCGCTGCGCGCTGTTCCCCGCCGCGCCGCCCGCGTCGCCAGACGCGATGAAGAACCGCGAACTGGCCCTGGCCGCCGGCATACCGGAGCTGAGCCCCCAAGGCGCGCCGGAGGCCCCGGACGTGTGGGTGGACGCCCTGTACGGCACGGGCCTCTCCCGCGCCCCGGAGGGCGGCGCCGCCGCGCTGATCGACCGCATGAACCGCGACCGCGATCGGGGCGCCGCCGTGGTGGCCGTGGACATCCCCTCGGGGCTGAACGGGCTGAGCGGCGCGGCCTTTTCCCCCTGCGTGCGCGCCGATATGACCGTCGCCTTCCAATTGGAGAAGACCGGGCTGCGCCTGGGGGACGGGCTGGATGTGTGCGGCGAGATCGAGGCCGCGGACATCGGCATCCCCCCCGAATTCCTGCCCGACGGCCTGGCCGCGCTGATGGAACAAGCCGACGCCCGGCACGCGCTGCCGCCGAAGCCCCGGAACGCCCACAAGAACATGAACGGGCACCTGCTGATCGTGGCCGGCTCCACCGGCATGGCCGGGGCCGCCGCGATGTGCGCCCAGGCGGCGCTGCGCTCCGGCGCGGGTCTGGTCACGGTGGCCTGCCCCGAATCGGTGCTCGGCATCGTGCAGGTGCTGGCCCCCTGCGCGATGGCGCTGCCGCTGCCGGAGGCGGACGGGGCCCTGTCCATGGAGGCGGCGGACGCGCTGCGCCCGGCGCTGGCGGGCAAGCACGCCGTGGCCTGCGGCTGCGGGCTGTCCCGCCGCGCCGCGCCCGAAGCGCTGCGGCTGCTCATGACCTGCGGCATTCCCGCGGTGTTCGACGCCGACGCGCTGAACCTGATCGCCGCGGACGAGCGTCTGAAGGCGCTGCTCAGTCCCCACCACCTGATCACGCCCCACCCCGGCGAGGCCGCCCGGCTGCTGGGCCGCGCCGCCGCCGATCCGATCGCAGACGCCTTCGCCCTGCAGGGCCTGGGCTGCCAGGCGCTTTTGAAGGGCGCGACCAGCGTGATCCCGGTGGGCAGGCAGGCCCGGCTCAGCGCCAGCGGATGTCCGGGCATGGCCAAGGGCGGCAGCGGCGACGTGCTGACCGGCCTGTCCGGCGCGCTGACGGCCCAGTACGCCGCCGCCGGCACCGCGATGACCGGCGAGGCGCTGGCCGAGTGCGCCGCCGTGGCCAGCGAGCTGCACGGCCTGGCGGGAGAGCTGGCCCAGGCGCGTGTGGGCGCGCGGGGCATGTGCGCGGCGGACATCGTGGAGGCGCTGCCCCGGGCGCTGTCGGGCGATGCGTAGCCCGCTGGCCCGGGCGCTGCGCGACGCCGCGGCCTCGGCGCTGCCCCCGGGGGCCTTTCTGAAGCGGGACCGGGGCGACGGGCTGTTCGTCACCGACGCCGCGGCGCTGCGGCCCGAGACCGACTGGGCGGCGGCGCTTAACCGGGCCGGCTTCGACTGCGCGGCAACCGGAGGCCTACTGCGGCTGTGGCCGGGGGCGCTGTGGCTGACCCGTCTGGAACAGGCCCACCCAAAGCCGCCGGACGCACTGAGCCAAAGCCTCTTCCGCTTCGCGGGCCACATGCCGGACGGGGAGAGCCTGGCGCTGTTCGCGCTGGGCGCGCGGGCGCTGGACGGCGGCGACGGCGCGGAGCGGTTCGACCGGCTGCTGCGCCGCAGGGCGGCGGAGTGCCTGCGGCTGAACCAAACCGCACCAACGGAACCCTTGCGCGGCGGCGGGCTGTACGCCTGCGCGCTGCTGGATCACATCATCAAGGAGGAGTATGCACATGAAACTCAAATGGCTGGGACATTCCTGTTTTGAACTGACGCTGCCCGGCGGCGTGCTGGTCACCGACCCCTACGACGACAGCGTGGGCTATCCCCCGCTGCACGTGCGCGCGGACGCGGCGCTGTCCAGCCACGGCCACTTCGACCACAACTACTTCGCCGCCGTGGAGGGCGACCCGCAGATCATCAACACCGCCGGCACGTTCGAGGCCTGCGGCGCGAAGATCACCGCCACGCCCAGCTGGCACGACGACGAAGCCGGGGCCAAGCGCGGCGCCAACCTGATCTTCACCATCGAGGCCGAGGGCCTGCGCATCGCCCACCTGGGCGACCTGGGCCACCTGCCGGACACCGACGCCCAGGCGGCGGCGCTGTCGAACTTAGACGTGATGCTGATTCCCATCGGCGGCTTCTTCACCATCGACACGCCCGCCGCGGTCAGCATCATCGAGACCTACAAGCCCCGCTGCGCCGTGGCCATGCACTTCAAGAACCGCTACTGCGGCTTCCCCATCTCCGACGAGCAGGAATTCGCGCGCCTCACCGGCGCCCAGCGCCTGCCCAACGAAATCGAGATCACGAGGGACGCCCCCGCGGGGTGCTGCGTGATGGAAATCTGAAATGACATCAAAAAGGCGTTTATCGGCTCCGCCCGATAAACGCCTTTTTGATGATTGTTTCACAGCTTCTGCAGCTCTGGCGGCAGCCGCCTGCGCCACGCGCCCTTGCGGTGGGCGATGACGGTGATGATCATGCCCAGCACCCAGGAGATGAGCAGCGACGCGAACAGCGCGTCGGGGCGGCCCTTGGGCCAGGCCTCGCAGCGGGTGAGCGCCGCCAGCAGGTAGGCCAGCGGCAGGCGCACCACGATCGTGGTGATGATCGATATCCACATGGGGATCATCGTCTCGCCCGCGCCGCGCATCGCGCCCTGCAGCACCTGGCTGACGGCGAAGGCGATGTAGCCCAGCGCCAGCCAGCGCAGGCCGCTGATGCCGATCTGGATGACGTCCTCGGTGTTGGTGAACAGGCCGATCAGGTGATGGCCGAACAGCAGTATGCAGGCCACCAGCGCTCCGGCGGTGATCAGCGCCAGCTTCATCAGGTCGCGGATGCCCTGGCGCACGCGGTCGATGCGCTGCGCGCCGATGTTCTGCCCCACAAAGGTGGTGGAAGCGGTGCCGAAGGTGAAGTTCGGCATCATGGCGAAGCCGTCCACGCGCATGATGGCCACGTTGGCGGCGATCACGGCGGTGCCCAGCGAATTGGTCAGGCTCTGCACCACGATGGCGGACATCGAGAACAGCGCCTGGGTGACGCCGGCGGGCAGCCCCAGCAGGCACAGCCTGCGGGTGATCGGGCCGTCGGGGATCAGCGTGCTGCGGTTCACGTCGATCAGCTCCTTCATGCCGATCAGCCGCACCAGGCACAGCACGCCGGAGATGGCCTGGGCGATGATCGTGGCCCAGGCCACGCCGGCCACGCCCATGTCGAACCGCGCCACGAACAGTATGTCCAGCACGATGTTCAACACGCACGCCAGTATCAGGAACATCAGCGGGTAGAAGCTGTCGCCCATGCCGCGCAGCACGCCGGAGAGTATGTTGTAGGCCGAGCCGCCCACGATGCCGATGAATATGATGCGCAGATAGATCACCGCGCCCTCGGCCACGTCCGCCGGCGGCGCGATCAGCCTTATCAGCGCCGGCGAGGCCAGCAGGCCCATGGCCATCATGATCAGGCCGCTGACCAGCGTCAGCACCAGCGTGCTACCCACCACGCGGCTCAGGCCGTACCGGTCCTTCGCGCCGAAGTACTGGCTGGCCATGATGCTCGCGCCGGTGGCCACGCCCATGAACAGCACCAGCAGCAGGTTCAGGATCGGGCCCGCCGTGCCCACCGCGGCCAGCGCGGTGTCGCCGATGTACTTGCCCACCACGATGGAGTCCACCGTGTTGTACAGCTGCTGGGCCAGGTTGCCGATCAGCAGCGGCAGTGAAAACTGGATCAGCTTGCTCATCGGCGAGCCGGTGGTCATGTCCTGCACGCCGAAAAATTCCCGGAGTTTACCCAACATCCTCAAACACTCCCCTACTGCCTACTGCCTGTACCCTGTTCCCTGTTCCCTGTTCCCTGTACCCTGTTCCCTGTACCCTGTTCCCTATACCCTGTTCCCTGTACCCTGTTCCCTGTTCCCTGTTCCCTGTACCCTGTTCCCTGTACCCTGTTCCCTGTACCCTGTAACCCTGTCCCCTACTCCGCCCAGCCCTTGCTGCGCTCCACGGCCCGGTGCCACTGGTGGAGCAGCTGTTCGCGGCGGGGCTCGTCCATCCGCGGGGCGAACTCCCGGTCCGGGGCCTGCAGGGTCTTCAGCTGCGCGTCGCTCCACAGGCCCACGGCCCTGCCGGCCAGCATGGCCGCGCCCATGGCGGTGGTCTCGGTCACCCGGGGGCGCAGCACGCGGGTGTTCAGTATGTCGCACTGGAACTGCATCAGGAAGTTGTTGGCGCTGGCGCCGCCGTCCACCTGCAGCACGGCGGTCTTCATGCCGGCGTCGTTCTCCATGGCGGCGATCACGTCCGCGGACTGATAGGCGATGGACTCCAGCGCGGCCCGCACGATGTGGGAGCGGTTCGCGCCGCGGGTGAGGCCCACGATGGTGCCCCGGCTGTACATGTCCCAGTGGGGCGCGCCCAGGCCGGTGAAGGCGGGCACCAGGAACACGCCGTTGTTGTCCGGCACCCGGGTGGCCACTTCCTCGGTCTCGGCGGCGCTGGACACCAGGCCCACCTCGTCCCGCAGCCACTGCACCACCGCGCCGCCCACGAACACGCTGCCCTCCAGCGCGTACACGGGCTTGCCGTCCACGCGCCAGGCGATGGTGGTGATCAGGTTGTGGGTGGACTTGACCGGGCTGGACCCGGTGTTCATCAGCACAAAGCACCCGGTGCCGTAGGTGTTCTTGCACATGCCCGGCGCGAAGCACCCCTGGCCGAACAGCGCGGCGTGCTGGTCGCCGGCCAGCGCCGCCACCGGAATCTGACGGCCCAGTATCGAGGCGTCCAGCATGCCCACCACCCGGGAGCTGTCCACCACGTTGGGCAGCAGCTGCGCCGGGATGTCCATGGCCCGCAGCAGCATCTCGTCCCAGGCCTGGTCGTGGATGTTGTACAGCATCGTGCGCGCGGCGTTGGTGGCGTCGGTGACGTGCACGTGTTCCTGGGTCAGGTGCCAGGCCAGGAAGCTGTCCACCGTGCCGAAGCACAGCTCGCCCCGCTCCGCCCGCTCCCGGGCCTCGGGAACGCTGTCCAGCATCCACTGCAGCTTCGTGCCGGAGAAGTAGGCGTCCGGCACCAGGCCGGTGCGGTCCCGCAGCAAATTGCCCAGGCCGTCCTGCTTCAGCCGCTCCACCAGCGGCGCGGTGCGGCGGCACTGCCACACGATGGCGTTGCACAGCGGCTCGCCGGTAGCCCTGTCCCACAGCAGCGTGGTCTCCCGCTGGTTGGTGATGCCGATGGCCGCGATCTGATTCACGTCCACGCCCGCCTTCTCCACCGCCAGCTTCAGCGAGCGCACCTGGCTGTCCAGTATGTCCTGGGGCCGGTGCTCCACCCAGCCGGGCTGCGGGTAGATCTGCGGAAACTCGATGTTGTGGGATGCCACGATGCGCGCCTGTTCGTCAAACACCACGGCGCGGGAGCTGGTCGTTCCCTGATCCAGCGCGACGATGTACTTCATGATGCCGCCTCCTTTGAATGATGCTGGGTCGACGCAAACAATTGCAGGGGCTGTGGGCCCCTGCAATTGTTCATCGACGTGATATCCGTCAACCGACGACGTTCCCCTCGCCCGCGTCCTCCGCAGGCGTTTCCGCCTCGGGCTGTGCTTCGGGCTGGGCCTCCGGCTGCGCTTCGGGCTGGGCCTCCGGCTGGGCGGGCTGCTCGGGCTGGGCCGGGGCCTGGGGCTGCTCCTCCACCAGCGGCGTGTTGTCCGCGCCGGCCTCGACGTTGATGCGATGCTTCATGGCTTCGCTGGGCAGGAACACGGCGGCCATGCGGGTCGGCAGCCTGCGGGCGAAGTTCTCCATGGAGACCACGCCGAACACGTTCAGCACGTTCAGCACCACCACCACGAACAGCAGCAGCATGACGGCGGTGAGGAAGCCCTTCAGTATGCCCAGCAGCACGTGGCCGAAGGACGCGCCCTCGTCATCGTCGTAGTCGTCGTAGCCGTCATCGTCGTCGTCGTAGTCGTCCAGGTCGTCGTAGTCGTCGTCATCCCCGTCGTCTTCGTCTTCGTCGTCGTAATCGTCCTCGTCGTCGTCCTCGTCCTCCGCGTCGTCCTCGTCGTCGTCGCGCGCCTTCCTGCGGCGTCCGAACAGGCCGCGGCGGGGCTTCTCCTCTTCTTCCTCTTCGTCGTCCTCGTCGTCTTCGTCCTCGTCGTCGTAATCGTCCTCGTCGTCCTCGTCCTCTTCTTTGACCGCGCGCTTGCGGCGTCCGAACAGGCCGCGGCGGGGCTTCTCCTCTTCCTCTTCCTCTTCGTCGTCCTCGTCGTCCAGGCCCTGCCCGGCCTTGGCGTCCTGCTTCGAAACGGGCTTGAACTCGCGGGTCGGCTCGTCGAGTATGGCGTCAAAGTCGTCGTGGGTCTCCTCGATGGGCACGATGCCGCTGGCCACATCGGCGACCTCGTCCGCCTCCAGCGCCTTCTCCGCGGCGGCGGGGGCTTCCACAAACTGCTCAGCGGCCTGAACGGCCTCCCCGGCCTGCCCGGTCACGGTGTCCACGGCCTCCTGCCCCACGTTCTCGGCCTGGGCGGCGGCCTTTTCGGCGGCCTGGCGCAGCGCCAGCTCACGGCGCTCGCGGCGGGACATGCCGGAGGTCTCCAGCTCTGCCGCCAGGGCGTTGGTCAGTTCCGTGTTGGGATTGTTCAGATCGCTCATGTCAGATCCTCCTTCAATAGCTTCGGCAGCGCCGTCGGGACCGGCCCACAGGCCCTCTTCCGCTTCGTCTCCGCCGGGTTCGGCGTCCTCCTGAGCGTCCGCCCAGTCGCCTTCGTCATCTTCATCGTCCGCGCCGTCTTCATCCTCTTCCACCGGCACGACGAACAGCCGCAGGAACTTCTTGAAGCCGCTGACGCCGTCCTTCGGGGCTTCGTCCTCGTCCTCGTCCTCGTCTTCGTCCCCGTAATCGTCCTCGTCCTGCGCATCGCCGGCGTCCCCGTCCTCGTCCTCCGGTTCCGCCTGCTCCGCAAACGCCGGGCGCTCCGGCGCGTCCTCCGGGGCGTCCTCCGGCACGTCCTCCACGTCGGCGGCCGCGCCAGGCTCCGGCGCCGCTTCGACCTCCGGCAGGGTGTCGCGCACGTTCAGCGCATCGGCCTCCGTCGACTCGCTCTCGGCTTCCGGCGCGTCGGCGTAGTCGTCCGCCTCGTCGCCGTAGTCGTCCTCGTCCTCTTCCCCGCCGCGGCGGCCGAAGCGCTTGCCCAGCTTGCCCTTCAGGCCCTGAAAGGCGCGAATGAAGGAATCGAACGGGTTGGGACCGGCGGCATCCTCCGCCTCGTCGCCGTCGGCCGCGTCGAAGGCCTCGTCCTCAAAGGCCGCGTCGTCGGAGAGCGCGTCCTCCAAATCGGCCGACTCGCCGTCCACCTCGTCGGCGGAGAGCACCTCTGTGGCGGCGTCCGCGGCTTCATCCGCGATGGACTCCGCGGCCTGCCCGACCGTGGAGGCGGCCTCGTCGACGGCGGCCTCCACCGCTTCGGCCTGATCTTCCGCGCTCTTTACCGCGTCGGCCGCGTCGGCTTCGCCCGCCTCGGCCTTCGCCTTGGCCTGGCGCAGGCTGTTTTTATATTCTTCGTGCCTTCGGCGCAACTCGAAATAATCCAAAGCGGGTTCCGTGTCCCTGTTTTTGCTCATAGCGTTACCGCCTCTCATTCATGCCAGTAAGAAACAATTCGGGCATAACTATACAGTTCAATTATATCTATATTCAACCCCCGATGCAAGGGGCAAGCTCCAGATGCCCAAAAATATTTACGAATGGCCCCGGAAATGGTCAAGTCTGTCTGATTTTGCATACAATTAAAACGCATTTCAGCACAGGAGGCGATCAGCATGGATCATCCCAGCCAGCTTCTCAGGCGCGTTCGCCAGCGCCGGACGCGGCCCGCGCCGGAGGGAAACGCCGGCGCGGCCCCCGCCCCCGCGCCCGCCCCCGTCGCGCC
>CACYTF010000064.1 GCA_902777335.1 uncultured Eubacteriales bacterium | reverse complement strand
CCCTTGTTCAGCACGGTGCGGCTGATCAGGTCGGGGTTCTCCAGCACGTCCTTGTGGCTCTCGGAGGAGCCGACGGTGGTGACGATGCCCTCGCCGACGCGGGCGATGATGGTCTCCTCGCCGGCGCCGCCCACCAGGCGGTCGATGTTGGCCCGCACGGTGACCCGCGCCTTGGCCCGCAGCTCGATGCCGTTCTTGGCGATGGCGGCGATGACCGGGGTCTCGATCACCTTGGGGTTGACGGACATCTTCACGGCCTCCAGCACGTTGCGGCCGGCCAGGTCGATGGCCTTCGACTGTTCAAAGGTCAGCTGGATCTGGGCGCTCTGGGCCGCGATCAGCGCGTCCACCACCCGGTCCACGTTGCCGCCGGCCAGGTACAGCGTCTCCAGCTCGTTCATCGAAACGTCGATGCCGGCCTTGCGGGCCTTGATCATCGGGGGCACGATGCGCCGGGGATTCACGCGGCGGAACTTCATGCCCACCAGGTTGAATATGCTGATGCGCACGCCGCTCATCAGCGCCGAGAACCACAGCCCCAGCGGGAACAGCGAGAACAGCGCGATGACGACGAATACGATGATCACCGCAACGACCACGGAAAAAATGCTGCTCATATCCATGACGATACCCTCCCTGATATTATGCGCTCTTTGCTCTCAGCTCGCACACCACGATGCGGTTGCCCTCCACGCTCTGCACGCGAATGGGCTTCCCCTGCGCGATGAACTCGCCGTCGGATACCACGTTCAGCCGCACGCCGTCGAACTCGCCGATGCCCGCGGGCCTCAGCGCCGTGTGGGTCACGCCCTCCCGACCGATGAAGTAGTTCAGGTCGTTGTTCTCCGCGGCGTCGGCGGAGACCGCCACGTCGTTCAGCACGAACTTCGACTTGCTCAGCCGCCCCTTCGAGGCGGTGTACAGGCAGATCGAAAGCGCCACGCACAGTATGGCCGCCAGTATCGCGAACAACAACAACCCCTGCGCCAGCGTCGGCTTCAACAGCACGAAGCCCAGCGCCAGCAGCGCGATGCCGGAAATGCCCGGCGCGCCGAAGCCCGGCACGTACATCTCGAACACCAGCAGGCCCACGCCCACCAGCATCATGATCAGCACCGGGATATTGCCCGTCAACAGACTCCACAGTCCTTCCATCGGGCACACCTCCTTTGCGGGCCGAACACCGGCCCCGGTATGCTGGCATTATAGCACCGCAAAGGCGCGGAGGAAACCCCCGCGCTTCAAATCATACACTTTTCGCGCCCAATTGTCAAACCCAAAGCATCAAAGCGCTACGCGCCGATTGCCGCCAGTATCGCGAACAAGGCGATGGCCGCCAGCGTGGACACCGACAGCGCCGAGGACACGTACACCCGCTGGTTGGCGTCGTCGGCGAACACGGGCAGCACGAAGGGCGGCGGCAGTATGAACATCATGTTCAGCGCGCCGGACAGGTTCGCCTGGGGCCACAGCCAACCCAGGAGCGCGCCGAGGGCCAGCCGCAGCGCCAGCATGATGCCAAGCCGCAGCGCCACCACCTTCAGCGTGGCCGCCCAGGGCACGTCCCGCAGCACCAGGTCGTAGCCGATGCACAGCATTATCAGCGCGCCGGTGGGCGCGGCAATGAAGTCGGTGCAGGCGGTCAGAACGCCGCTGACCCCGGAGGGCGTCATCGCCCGGTAGAGCCCGGTGGCCCCCAGCAGCACGCCCGCCACGATGGCGATGATGATCGGCGACAGCGCCATCTGTTTAAAAAGCGCCCCCGCGTCGGCCCTGTGGTCCTCCCCCACGCTCAGCATGGCCTTGTACAGCGTGAACACGAACAGCACCTGGCCCAGGTCGATCCGGGCGAACTCGGCGGTGCGCCCCGCGCCGTAGAGCATGCCAAACAGCGCGTAGCCCAGCATGCCCGCCTCAAAGCCCGTGGTCAAGAAGGGCACGAACCGGGAATTCAGGCCGAAAAGCCGCGCCCCGGCCCGGCCCAGCGCCCAGGCCGCCACGCACACCATAAACATCAAAAGCGGCACGAACACGTCCATCGGCGTGTACTCGGTGGTGGCGAAGGCGTTCAGCAGCACGGCGGGCAGCGCGATGTCCACCGCCACCCGCTTCAGCGCGTCCACGCCCTGGCGCGTCAATAAGCTTCGCCGCCGGCACAGCATGCCGATGCCCAGCGTCAGCAGCACGGGCAGCACCGTGCGCAGCGCCTCGATCCATTGATTCATCGCCTGTGTCTCACTCCCCGTCGCCCATGGTGTGGGTGTAGTCCAGCAGCGCCCGCCAGGACCGGCGGCAGCCGTCGTCCTTGGCCAGCCAGGCCATGTGCCCGGCCCCGGCGTCGTCGAACAGGCCGGCCACGGAAGCATAGTCGCTCATGGCCGTCTCCATCAGCGCCTCCACTTCGGGCAGGCCCTCGTCAAAGCGCCGCCGTGTGGTCTCGTCCAGCATGGACCAGGCCTCCAGCAGGTTCGCGCGCAGGGCCGGCACGTCCGCGTCCCACATGCAGTACTCGTCGGCAAACCCCATGAGTGCCGCGCACACCCCGGCCAGCTTCAGCGAGCTGCCCGCGGTGCCCGGCGCCCAGTCGGCCACCGGCCCGTAGTAGCGCTCGGTGATCTCCTGGGCGGTGGGCGCAAGCTTCGGCACCGGCCGCAGCCTGAACTCGGTGGCCCGCTCCTCCCGGGAATCGGCCCAGAGCAGCACGTCCCCATCGAAGGTGAAGCGGCCCACGGCGTCGTCCCACTGTACCTCCTCGGACACCACGTCGCCGCCCTCGGCGTACTCCACATCGGTCAGCGTGCCGCCCGCGTAGACCAGCGCGTCCTCCGCGGGGTCGTACTGCGCGCGCATGGTCCATACGCCCTCGCTGCCGGCGGAGCTGCCCCAGCGGATGACCGCGTCGAACCAGGAAGTGTCCTCACCCTCCGCCGGGGCGATCGTCAGCATGGCCCGGCCGTAGTACGGGTCCTGCCAGCGGCCGCAAAAGCGCTCCGCCGCCGACTCCTCCGCCGCCGCGACGGCCCAGGACGCCACGATGAGCGCCAGCACGACGAACAACATAACTGCCTTTTTCATACGATGATTCCTCCTCGATGCGTTTTGATCAATGCCTCCATCTACCAAAACGTATCCGCCCCCGCTTTTGTTCCCGAGAACGCCGGGCGGGCGCCGCATCGGCGCCCCTACTGGCTGCTGATGAAAACAAGAGCCCCGCGTACAGACGGGGCTCTTGCGTCAACCGGGGGTTTACGCGATGGGCTGGGCCTTGACCTTGGCCAGGTGCACGAAGCGGGGCAGGCCGTTCTCCTTGGGCAGCTTGGTCTCGCCCTGGATCAGCGGCAGCGCGTAGTCGATGAAGTCCTGGGTCAGGCCGTCGCCCTCGGCGGTGATCCACTCCACGGGCACCTTCTTCTCGGTGTTGGCGACGTCGGTCAGGTTGAACAGCTTGATGTTGCAGACGTACTTGCCGTCCTGATAGCTGCGCTCGAAGCCCACCATCTTGTCGGTGATGCCGGCGACGGCGTTCTCGACCGCGGCCTTGCCGGCGGAGAAGGACTCGTCGATGTCGGTCTGGCTGGCGCAGTGGGCCGCGCAGCGCTGCAGCAGGCTCAGCTCGATGCCGCGCACCTTCGCGCCGGTGGCGGCCTTCAGGTGGTTGGCCAGGAAGGAGGCCAGGCCGCCCAGCTGGGTGTGGCCGAAGGCGTCCTTGGCGGCGTTGGCGCTGCCGTACTCGCTGATGAACTTGCCGTCCTTGTCGTGGATGCCCTCGGACACCACCACCAGGCACTTCTTCTGCTTGGCGTAGATGCCCTTGACCTTCTCGGTGAAGGCGTCCAGGTCGAAGTCGCGCTCGGGCAGGTAGATCAGGTCCGCGCCGTCGCCGGCGTGGTTCGCCAGCGCCGCGGCGGCGGTCAGCCAGCCCGCGTGACGGCCCATGCACTCGATGACGGTGATCATGCCGGTGTCGTACACGGTGGAATCGCGGTACACCTCCATCACGGAGGTGGCGATGTACTTGGCCGCAGAGGCGAAGCCCGGGCAGTGGTCGGTGCCGTACAGGTCGTTGTCGATGGTCTTCGGAATGCCCATCACGCGGCACTCATAGCCGTTCTTCAGCATGAACTTGGAAATCTTGTTGCAGGTGTCCATGCTGTCGTTGCCGCCGTTGTAGAAGAAGTAGCGCACGTTGTACTTCTTGAAGATCTCCAGGATGCGCTTGTAGTCGGTGTCGTCGTCGTCCGGGTCGGCCAGCTTGTAGCGGCAGGAGCCCAGCGCGGAGGAGGGGGTGTACTTCATGTAGGCAAGCTCGGTGGGGTCTTCCTTGCCCATGTCGATCAGGTCGTCGTCCAGCACGCCCTTGATGCCGTGGCACGCGCCCAGAACCTGGGTGATGTCCTCGTTCTCCAGGGCGGTCTTGATCGCGCCGTAGGCGGAGGCATTGATGACGGCGCTGGGGCCGCCGGACTGACCGATGATGCATGCGCCTTTCAGATGGCTCATAGACATTCATTCCTTTCAAATATCGCTGTGTGGTGATCGCGCGGCTCGCGCGTACATCATAAATATAACACAAATCCCAGGGCGCGTCAAACCCGCTGGCGTTAAATCTGAATCGCCTGCCATCGTCAACACAAAAGGACCGTCCCCATGTGTTCGGGGAATACCTCCCCTACACATTCAACAGCGCCAGCGCCGCCAGGGCCAGGGCCAGGGCGGCGCACTGGCGCTTAGTGATTTTTTCGGAAAACAGCAGCCGGCCGGAGGCGGCGGCCAGCAGTATCGTGCCGCAGGCGTAGACGGGATAGGCGATGCTGGCGGGGATGTCGTGCAGGGCCAGCAGCAAAAAGCGGCTCGAGAAGTAGTTGGGCAGCCCCAGCATAAGGCCGTACAGCACATCCCGGGGCCCGGGGCGCTGGGCCAGGCGCAGGCAGAGCGCGGCGCTCAGCACCAGCGCGAAGCCGAATACGCAGCACAAAAAGTGCCCCTCCAGCGCCGGGTCGCCCCAGGCGCTGTAGACCTTGCTCAGGCCGTCCGCCATGCCGCTGCACAGCAGCAGCAGCACCAGGCTCCGGACGCCGCCGCGGCGCAGGCCCCGGGCGTCCGGGCCGCCGAAGAGCACGAACACCACGGCCAGCGTCAGGGCGATGCCCGCGGCGCGGGTCGGGGCGAGCC
The DNA here is from genome assembly GCA_902777335.1 of uncultured Eubacteriales bacterium. GTDB lineage: Bacteria > Bacillota > Clostridia > Christensenellales > Aristaeellaceae > UBA2862. The sequence goes on along the minus strand of CACYTF010000064.1, from coordinate 14,743 downwards.
GCTCCCGGAACACGGTGACGCCCAGTATCGCCGGCACGATGACGCCCAGCTTCATGAACAGAGAGGAAAGCGCAACGCCGTTTTCACGGACGTTGCGCTGAAGCAGCAGAAAGGCGCCGAGGTACAGCACGCCCCCCGCCAGCCCCAGGCCCGCGGCGAAGCCGAGGCCGGCGCCGGCGGCGCCTCTGCGAAGGAAAAACAGGGAAACCGCGAAGCAGGTCAGGTAGTTGACCGCCAGCATGGGCTTGCGGGGTTCATCGCCCTGCGCGCCCAGGCGCATCACGACGGACACCAGCGCGCTGCAGAGCATGGCGAGGGTCAGGTTCAGCATGGCCTACTTCGTCTCTTCCGCCAGGTTCAGCTGCCCCGCCTTGCGCTGCTGGGCGCTGCGCCAGGCGTACATGATCAGGGCCACGGCGATGACGCCGTAGGACAGGAAGGCGCGGAAGTACTCGCCCACCGCGGAATCGCCGAACATGACCGAGGCCGCGCTCTGGGCCGTGATGAACAGCGAGTGGAACAGGAACGTGCCCACCAGCGCCTGCAGATTGGTGGCCCGGTCGATGGACGCGCCGCCGACCAGTATGGCCGCGCCGGCGTACAGGCCCACCTGCTCGTGGGCCGCGTAGGTCTGGAAGGTGCCGATGCCGTCGGACTGCATGAACATGATCTGGCCCCAGCCGGCCAGCACCGTGGAGATCATGATGGCGATCACGCGGGTGCGGTCCACATTGATGCCGGAGGCGTTGGCCACGGTCTGGCTCTGGCCCACGGCGCGGAACTTCTGGCCCAGGCGGGTGCGCATGATCGTGGAGTTGAACAGGCACAGCAGCAGTATCAGCATCCAGGTCACCAGCGGCAGCCGGATCACCCGGCCGTGGCTGCCGTTGAACACCGCCGCGATGGGCGGCAGGCTGAACACGACGGCCAGCGCCGCCGCCAGCCCCAGCGACACCGCCAGGCGTTTAACGGAGATGGTCTTGCGCAGATACTGCACTACGGCCAGCGCCGCCAGCACGGCGGCGAAGATGTACAGCGCCGTCAGAAACGGTATGTGGGCGATGCCGTCCACGGCCGTGTACAGGCCCACCTGACCGGTCAGGTTCAGCGTGTTCTGCACGCCGGACGCGCCGACGATGGTCACGTTGCTGTTCAGCGGTATGATCGTGCCGAATATGAACAGGAACAGCAGCTGGTACGCGCCGTTGGCAAAGTAGCCCAGGATCAGCGAGCCGATGGTCTCCTGGCCCTTCATCTTGTTCAGCAGCTTGCCGATCAAGAAGCCGAAGAACGCGCCCAGGGGCAGCGTGATGGCCGCGGCCAGCAGGATCCCGGGCACGCCGGACACGCCCCAGTTGATGGTCAGCAGCAGGCCGATCTGGGCCGCCATCGCGCCGATGGTGATGGCGAAGTTGATGCCCATGCCGGCGATGATCGGTATGATCAGCGCCAGCACGATGAACGCGTTGCGGTTCAGGCGCAGCAGCAGCTGGCTCGCCACGTAGTTGATATCCAGCCCGGACACCACGATGAACAGCGTGCTCAGCGCGATGAACAGATAGGTCACCGCGTATTTGCTGACGTGGGCCAGCACCTTGTTTTGATTAGTCACGACGGGCACCTCCACTCTGCGTCAGGGCATACAGTATGATGCCGTTTGAAATCATGATGCGCATGACCTCGCTCAGGCCGCCGCCCGCCACCACGGAGTTGGCGATCTGCTGGCCGAACACCAGCACGCCCTCGAACAGGAACACGCCGATCAGCACGTGGCTGACCCGGGCCTTGCTCACCGTGGCGCCGCCGATCAGTATGGCGCTGGCGGCGATGAAGCCCAGCTGGCGCGGCGCGGTGTACAGCTGCGCGTAGCCGAAGGCCTGGGAGTAGATCACGATGCCCACCGCGGCGATCATCGTGGACAGCACCGTGCCCACCGTGCGCATGTGGTTCACGTTGATGCCGCTGGCCTCCGCGAAGCGGGGGTTGGAGCCCGCCGCCGTCATGGCGATGCCGGTGCGGGAGCGGGAGAACAGCCACATGATGAAGCAGCAGACCCCCAGGAACAGCAGGCCGCCCGTGGGCACGTTGATGCCGAACACCTTGAAGCTGAGGAACTTGTCCAGCAGGTGGGCAAAGCTGCCCAGCAGGCTGTGGGTGACGCGCAGGCCGCGGCCGCTCAACAGCCATATGATCTTCGGGTTGTTGAAGGGCAGCATCATCCAGCCGATGCACATCAGCGACACGAACGAGAAGCCCACGTAGGTGGAAATCGTCATCTCGTTGCCCTTCATGCGGTTCAACAGCTTCGAATACGCCCAGCCCAGCGGCAGCGAGAACGCCGCGCCGCTCAGGCAGGCGAACAGCAGCGCCGCAAAGCCCGTCATGTTGAACTGCAGCGACAGCACGATGCCAAGCAATCCCGAGATGCAGCCGATGGTCATGCCCATGTTCAGGCCGATGCCGCACTGTATGCCCGGCATCATGGCCAGCACCAGCACGCCGTACATCGTCATGCGCTCCAGCACGTTGCCCAGCATCATGCGCACGCTGATATTGTACAGCTCCGCCAGCAGGCACAGGTAGATGAAGAACAGCGCGATGATCGTGCGGGGCACGCCGAAGCGCCGGGTCAGCGTCTCCCAGAAGAACAGCACCAGGCCCAGCAGCATGAGCGCGATGCTGCCCAGCAGCAGCGCCTCGGCCAGCGAGGCCAGCTTCAGCGTCTTGCTGGCGCCGCCCGTCAGGGCCGCGTCGCCGCCCCGGGCCATGTAGGTGTCGTACAGGGTGCTGAAATCCAGGCTGCCCGGCCACAGCACCTTTTCAAGGCTGACGCGCAGCGAATCCTGCAAATTGCCGGTCAGCTCGCCCAGGTCGGGGATGATCCTGACCAGCTGGACGTTCAGCGCCTCGAAGGCCGCCTCGTTATCCTGCCGCTCCTTGGCCAGCTCGTCGGTGGGGATGAAGTAGCTGTAGTCCGCCAGCGTTTCGCCCACGGTCTCGGCGCCCTCGTCGGTCGCCGCCTCCTCGGGCAGGGTCTCGCCGTTCTCCGCCGCGGCGATGTGCTTGGCCGCGGTCTCCAGCAGCGCGTCCTTGAAGCGCTCGTTGCCGTTCAGATCGGGCAGCTCCGCCGCCAGTTTCTCCCACAGCGCGTCGCCTTCCAGGCCGGAATACTCGGTCCAGTCGGCGATGGCACCGGTCATCATCGAAATGAGCTGCCCCTGCTGCTCCGCCTCCTCGCGGGCCAGCTGGGCGGCGGCCATGTCCTTCGCCAGCCGGACGAAGCCCGGCTGCAGGTGGGCGTTGCCCGCATCCTTAATCGCCGGGGCGGTCTTGGCCAGCGCCTCGATGATCGCGGCGTCGTCCATGCCCTCGGCGGCCGTCTCGCGCCAGTTGGAGATGTTGTCCACCAGCTGGACGTAGATCTCGGCGTAGGCGGCCTTCTCCCGGTTCTCCAGCTGGCCGGAGGTGGCCAGCACGCTCTCCATGGTCTCGATGGCGCTCTCCAGCGCCGCCTCGTCCTCGACCACGGGGTTGTTGTACAGCTTCTCCGCCTCGGCGCGGGCCTCCTCCATGGCGGCGTCGCAGATGCTGTTGACCTCGTCCAGGCCGCGCTTGCGGAAGTTCTTGTCCGCGCGCAGCTCCTTCAGCTTCGCGGACCTGGCCGTCTGGGCGATGCTGTCCACCAGGCCCTCGGTGGCCGCGTGCAGCACCGCGCTGGTGCGCATCCGGTCCAGGTTGGCCCGGGTGGAGGCGCTGCCGCGCAGCACATAGCCGCTGATTGAGGCGATCAGCATGACGCCGGCGAGCGCAAACAGCACGATCGACGTGATGAATCGGCTGCCCCTCTTCTTCGCGGTCTTTTCAACGACCTGTTCGCTCATGCCTTCTCACCTTCCTTTGCTCTCTTTCCCGACATCGCCAGGCCGAAGGCCGTGTCGGAATCCTCCGCCTTCAGGATGTCCACGACCCGGCCCTCGGCGACGATGGCGATGCGGTCGCAGACGCTGCGCAGCTCCTGCAGCTCGGAGGAGACCATGACGATGGTCATGTCCTGCTCCCGGTTCAGCTTCACCAGCGTCTCCAGCACCAGCTGCTTCGCGCCGATGTCGATGCCGCGGGTGGGCTCGGACACGAAAAGGAACTTCGGCTTCATCGTAAGCGCCCTGGCCACGCACACCTTCTGCTGGTTGCCGCCGGACAGCGTGCCCACCGGCTGGGTGGGCGACGTGCAGCGGATGTCCAGCTCCCTGATCATGTCCTCGGCGTGCTTGCGGATGGCCCGGGCGTCCTTCTGGCGCAAAAACGGCTTCAGGAAGTCGCCGCGCACCTGCATGGCGGTGAACACGATGTTGTCCTCAATGGACTGGTCCAGCAGCAGGCCCACGCCCCTGCGGTCCTCGCTGACCATGGCCAGGCCCGCCTTCAGCACGGCCTGGGCGTCGCCCAGGGGGAGCTTTTGACCGTTGAAGGTCACGTCGCCCCGGGCCTCGTACAGGCCCATGATGCCGTTGGGAATGCCGATCTTGCCCTGGCCGGCCAGGCCGCCGATGCCCAGGATCTCGCCCTCCTGCACGTCCAGGTCCACGCCCCGGTCCACCTCGCCGGGCATGTTCACCCACAGGTCGCGGATGCTCATGGCGGTGCCGCCGGTCAGCTGCCGCGCGCTCTTGTCCACGTGGATGACGCCCTCGCTGCCGCGGCCGATCATCAGCCCCGCCAGCTCCTCCGTGGTGGTATCGCTCTTCGCCAGCGTGGTGACCAGCGTGCCGTCGCGCAGTATCGTGATGGTGTCCGCCGCGTCCATGACCTCGTCCAGGCGGTGGGTGATGAATATGATGGCGATGCCCTGGGCCGCGATCTTCTTCATCACGTCCAGCAGCTGCTGGGCCTCGCTCTCGGTCAGCACGGCGGTGGGCTCGTCGAACACCAGCAGCTTCATGCCCGACTTGTCGATCTCGCGGGCGATCTCGATGAACTGCATGTGGCCGATGGGCAGGCCGCTGACCAGCGTGTACTCCTCGATGCTCATGCCCACGGCGTCCAGCGCCTTGCGGGCGTCGGAGGCCATGGCGGACCGGTTCAGAAACTCCAGGTTCTTGCCCAGCACGCGGCTGACGGGCCAGGGCCGGGTGATCTCGCGGTTCAGCTTGATGTTGTCGGTGACGCTGAAGCCGGGGATCAGCATGAATTCCTGGTGCACCATGCCGATGCCCTTGCTCATAGCGTCCATCGGCGAGGCGATGTGAACGCTCTGGCCGTCGAATATGACCTCGCCCTCAAAGCCCCCGGTGGTGTGGATGACCGGCATGCCGAACAGCACGTTCATCAGCGTGGACTTGCCCGCGCCGTTCTCGCCCAGCAGCGCGTGGATCTCGCCCGGGCGGATGCGCAGCGTCACGTCCTTGAGCACGGCGTTGGAACCATACACCTTGGTGATGTGGTTCATTTCCAGCACAAATTCGTTTGCCAAAAGTTACAACTCCTTCCCGTCACAGGAAACGGCAGATTATAGACGGGCGAACCCGTCATAAATGAGGAATTAGGAATGAGGAATGAGGAATTCCGCCGGAATTTCTCGCTCCCCATTCCTGATTTCTCATATCATCCAATAAAGAAAGCCGTCCGGAACGCCGGAAGCCGGTGTCCCGGACAGCTTTGGTCCATCAGGAGAATCAGCCCACGTAGTCCGCGAAGTTGATGGGCTCCAGGGCGATCAGCAGGTAGTTCGGATACTCGGTGCCGGAGGCGTCCACGTAGGAGCCCAGCTCGATCTCGCTGCCCGCCGCGCTGGCCATGCACTGGTTCAGCACGTCCATGTCCACCTTGCCGTTGGTCTTGCCCTCGGCATAGGCCTGAGCATACTCGAAGCCGGCGTTGATCATGCACATGTTGACCGGCAGCGCCCAGGTGGAGAAGCGGTTCACGGCGTCATGCTCGTTCAGGTAGTTGGCCAGGTTCTTGATGGCGCCCTCGATGTCGCCATAGGTGGCGGTCAGGCCGAAGGCCTCCTGGAAGCCGTGATAGGGGCTGGGGCAGCAGGGCAGCGCGTAGTAGGCGTTCGGCTGGTTCACGATCGCCTGCTGCAGGGCCACCTGCAGGCCGCAGTTGGTGCAGTAGAAGCACACCTTCTTGCCGGCGTACTCTTCCATGACCTTCGGGATGTCCTCCAGAACGGCCGCCTGGGCACCGGACATGCCGGCGTCGCCGGTCGGGTCGGGGCAGTCGCGCTCGACAAACTCGATGCCGTAGCCCTCGGCGGTGGCCTTCATGGCGTCGCGCTTGGCCACGATGGTCTCATAGGACAGGTGACGGGCGAAGCTGTAGTGCACCAGCACGTCGCAGCCCCACTCGTTGGCCAGGTCGGCCACCTGGTAGCCGCAGCCGATCTCGTCGTTGGCCAGCACGATGTCGGAAACGGCGGAGATGTCGGCGGGATCCTCGGCGGGCACGCCGGAGATCAGCAGGATGTCGTCACGGCCCATGTCGCCCTTGATCTGGGTGAAGGCGGCGGTAGCGCCCTGCACGGCCTGCACGAAGATGATGGCCTTGACGTCGGGGTCGCTGGCGAAGGCGATCAGCTTGGAGATGGTCGTCTCGACCTCGGAGGAGAAGGCGTCGGGATAGGTGTCATGCAGCACCACGCCGGGATACTGCTCCGCCAGGGTCTTGGCGGCGTAATACTCTTCCTCGCCCTGAGAGGTGGTGCCGGTCATGATGGCGATCTTGTACGCCGGAGCGGCGTCCGCCATCGCGACGGTGAACAGGCCCAGTACCATCAGCATAGCAATGAGCAGCGCAATCAGTTTCTTCATGGTTTACCCTCCTCGAAATGTTCCTCGTTCTGTATTGCCAACAGGCATCTGCCTGTCAGTAATCCTGGGTGCATAGTTATCCATGTGTCTTTTAAAACACATCAATTATTATAGGAGTTGCGCCGGCGTTTGTCAATAGAACAATCTGCCCTTTGGACCCATATTTAGTTGTTCTTAACACACACGCATCCCCCGGCGGCGGAAAACCCCCGCCGCGGCGCGGGGATAAATGCGACTTCAATGAAGCGCCAATTTGCGCAAATTGTGACACGCTGTATAAAAAAAGGTATATTCATCTGTATATTCGTTGCATATATGCATTTGTTTTCACAATGAAACGCAGGATTTTGCAGGAAATGCGTCGTATAAATATTTACATATGCAGTGCATATACAGTGACCGACGCGCATATAACAGGTATATGAACAACTGTATGGAGGACCTTATCATGGAGAATGTCAAGGCTGATTTACACGCCTTTTCAGCGCTGAGCGCGCGGAGAAAGGCCATACTGATCTCGGCGCTCGCCCTGATCGTGACGCTGGTTGTTGCGCTGTGCATATCCATCGGTATACGATCGAATATGCAGCGGCAATACGCCGCCGCGCGCAACAAAACCGGCGAGGCGCTCTACTCCAACCTGTACATACTGACCCAGACCTTCGACATGACCGCCGTGCCCAACACCGATGTGCGGGGCGTGATACTGCCCAAGATGCGGGACTACTACGTCGCCTCCATCACGCTGAACAACCTGCTGGCGCAGACCTACGGCCCCCGGTACGCGGTGCTCTCCGAAGCGGACATCAACGACCTGACCAGCGCCTTCACCGGCTATGAGTCGGCCTACGCCAACAACACCTCCACCGACCTGGCCCAGAGCAACATGCAGCTGTGCATGAACCGCATCCGGGAGCTGCTGAACGCCCGCTACAGCCAGGGCGTGCTGAAGGCGGGGAGATGATTCAATTCCATGAGCGCTGAAAAATGCATTTTTCAGCGCTCATGATCTATCTGAAACCCGGGCATACTGTCCATGAGGTGATGATTCATGGGCTATCCCAAGTATTCGGGTCTGGCGGAGCTGCTGAAGCACGACGAGGCGGCGCTGGACTTCTTCAAGGGCCTGCCGGTGGAGGTGCGCGACCGCATCGCCCCCAACGGCGAGCGCATCGACTCCTACGAGACGCTCCGCGCCTGGGCCGAGGCGGCCTCCGGCGAGGAATAGCGCCCGCGAACCCCCAAAAATGAGATAGGGGACGGTTCCTTATCTCACTTTGAAAGTGAGATAAGGAACCGTCCCCTATCTCATTCTCCGGCTCACAGCAGCGCCTCGAAGGCCCGGACCGCGGGGACGATCAGCGCGTCGTCGAAGGCGTAGCCCTCGGTGTGCAGGCCGGGGGCGTCCTCCCCCGCGCCGATGCCGAAGAACATGCCCGGCGCGGCCCTCAGCAGCCAGCCGCAGTCCTCGGACCAGCGCATAGGCTCGTTGAGCGTCACGACGGGAAGCCCGGCGGCGCGGAACCGGTCCAGTGCCCGGTCCACCGCCGCGCCGTCGCTGGTGGTGTCGGGGAACACGTCCCGCAGCTCGAACGCGCAGCGCAGGCCCTCCTCCCGGCAGCCGGCCTCGGCGAAGGCCTCGATCTTCGCGATCAGCGCGTCGATGTCCGCCTGACGGTGGCCGCGCAGCGTCTGGTTCAGCCGGCCCGACGCGGCGGATATGCCGAAGTCCTCGCCGCCGGCGATCAGGCCGATGGGCGTGCGCATCAGCAGCCTGCCGTCGCCCTTCAGTATGTCGTCGATCATGCCGGGCACCGCCAGCGCAAGCCGGCACAGCAGCGCGACGGGGTTCGCGCCGTCGCCGGGATAGGCCGCGTGGGCGGGCCGCCCCTCGACGCGCACCACGTGGCCGCAGGAGGCGCAGGCAAAGCAGCCCCGCCGCACCAGCACCGACCCCTTCGGGTGGCCCGGTATGTTGTGCAGCGCGTACAGCGCCGACAGCGCCCGCAGCCCCGGCCAGGTGTCGACCACGCGCTTCGCGCCCTCGCCGGTCTCCTCCGCGGCCTGGAAGATCAGGTACACGTTCTTCCCCAGTTGCCGACCCTCCAGCGCCAGCGCCAGCCCGCAGAGTATGGCGCTGTGGCCGTCGTGGCCGCAGCGGTGCGCCGCCCCGCCCGGCACGGGCAGCGCGTCCATGTCGGCCCGAAAGCCGACTTCGGGCAGGCCCTCCCCCTCGATGTGCGCCGCCAGCAGCCACCCACCCCTGTCCTGAACGCGCAGCGACGTGTGCGCCTCCAGGAACGAACGAAGCCTTTCCAGCGTGCGCCGCTCGCTCCCGGACCGCTCCGGGCAGGCGTGCAGCTGGTGGCGCAGGTCTATGACCGCGTTGAGCTGTCTCTCATCCAGCATAGCCATTCCTCCCATACCATTCAACTATCAACAGCAATCCGACCCAAAAGATGACAATGAGAACCGTCCCCGGTGTCATCCTATACCGCTACCGACGGCAATCCGACCTAAAAAGATGACAGTGAGAACCGTCCCCGGTGTCATCTGCATTTGCTTCCCCATCGCAGTGGGGAAGTGCCCCGAAGGGCCGATAGGGCACTCTTGCGAATCGTTCACCGTTTACGCGATGTAGAAGCGTCCTATCCCCCGCTTCGCGGGTACTTCCCCATCTGCGGATGGGGAAGCTTTTGGGCGGAAGACACATTCTGTGCCTCCCCATCCGCAGATGGGGAGGGGGACCGCTTGCGGTGGTAGGGGTCCTCTGAACGTATCGCTGCACGCACAGAATCGTTCAAGGTGCCCTATCCCCCGCTTCGCGGGTACTTCCCCATTGACATGGGGAAGCTCAGGCATGCGAAATGGTCCGTTTCCACGCAAACCGTCCCCGGTGTCATCCAGAATGAGTCAAGGAACCTGTCCCCGTGACTCACTGGGCCGGGTCCTCCTCGCAATGACATTGGTCGAGGCGCGCCGGCGGGCGCCGCATCGGCGCCCCTACTCCCTGTTCCCTATTCCCTATTGCCTATTCCCTACTCCCTCGCGCCCCTACCCGACAAAAGAGGCTGTCTCGGCGAGACAGCCTCCCTCGAAAAACCTGCGAACGATCAGCGTTCGCGCTTCTTGGACAGTATGTCGAACACCACGGCGGCCAGCAGCACGAAGCCCTTGACCACGCGCTGGTAGTTGGCGTCCAGGTTGATCTGGAACATGCCCAGGTTGATCACGCCGATCAGCGTGGCGCCGATCACCATGCCCAGCACGGTGCCCGCGCCGCCGCTGGCGGACACGCCGCCCACCACGCAGGCGGAGATGGCGTCCATCTCGAAGTTCTTGCCGGCGTCGGCGTTCGCCGCGGTGAAGCGGGAGATGACCGTCATGGCCGAGATGGAGGTCAGTATCGCCATGTTCAGGTAGGCGATGAACATGATCCGCCGGGTGTTCACGCCGGACAGGCGCGCGGCCTCGATGTTGCCGCCCACCACGTAGAAGTGGCGGCCGATGGTGGTCTTGCTGGTGATGAACGCGTACAGCAGCACGACCGCGGCCACCCAGACCAGCACGGTGGGGATGCCGCCGGCCAGCGCCAGCTTGTACATCACGAGCAGTATCACCAGCGCGCCCAGCGCGCTCTTGGCCGCGTCCATCTGCAGCGTGTCGACCTCATAGCCCTTCCTCAGGCGGGTGGCGCGGTTCTTGAAGATCAGCAGCACGACCAGCGCCGCGGCCACGACGCCCACGATCATGCAGGGCATGTTCATCTGGCCCTCGGGGGTCTTGAACAGCGTTCCGGAGAAGATCCTCAGGAAGTCCGGCTTGTCCGTGAAGGAAATGGAGTTCGTGGAGGACACGCCCAGTATGGAGGTGCCCAGGCCGCGGAAGGCCAGGTAGCCGGCCAGCGTGGCGATCCACGGCGGCACGTGCACGTAGGCGATCAGCGCGCCCAGCCCGCAGCCGTAGGCGATGCCGATGGCCAGCATGGCCAGCAGCGACACGCCGGTGCTCCACTTCCAGACCATCATCAGTATGCCGCCCACCGCGCCCAGCAGGCACACGAAGGCGCCGCAGGACAGGTCGATGTTGCCGCCGGTCAGCATGCACATCAGCATGCCGCAGCCGAGGATGTACACATAGGCGTTCTGGTTGATCAGCGAAGCGAAGCTGGTCGGCTTGAACATCCGGCCCTTCGTCATGATGATGAAAAAGAGGTACACCAGCACCAGGATGATGAGCATGGCGTTCTTTTTCAGCATGGCAATCGGGTCTTGCTTTCTGATAGTGGATCGATTGGCGACTTTATTCTCCATGTTTTGCCATCCTCCTTTCCTACTGCTTCTGGCGCTTGGACATGACGTCGAAGATTACGGCCGCCAGCAGCACCAGGCCCTTGACCACGCGCTGCAGGTTGGAATCGACGCCGACCATGTTCATGCCCTGGTTGATGACGCCCATCAGCACGGCGCCGATGATCATGCCGGACACCTTGCCGGTGCCGCCGTAGGCGGAAGCGCCGCCGATGAAGCAGGAAGCGATGGCGTCCATCTCATAGCCTTCGCCGTAGGTGGGGTCGATGCCCTTGGCGCGGGCGGCGGTCAGTATGCCCGCCAGGCCGGCCATCAGGCCGATGCTGGCGTAGGCGAACCAGTAGACGTTCCGGGTCTTGACGCCGGAGAGCGCCGTGGCCTTCTCGTTGCCGCCCACCGCGTACAGGTGACGGCCCATGGCCGTCTTGGTGGTGATGTACTGGTAGATGCCCAGCACCAGGCCGATCCAGATCAGCACGGTGGGGATGCCGCGGAAGTTGGCCATCTGCCAGGTCAAAAACAGGATCACCGCGCAGATCACGCCGGTGGTCACGCTCTGGCCCACGATCGACTGATGGATGTTCAGCTTCTTCTGCACCATGATCTTCCGGGCGGTCATCAGAATGTAGATCAGCACCACGATGATGCCGAACACCACGCAGGTCAGGTTGGGCTTGCCCTCCGAGCCCATCCACTGGCGGATGAAGTCGGGGATGTAGCAATCCCTGCCGCCGCCGAACAGGAACAGGAACTTTTCATTGCTGATGTCCACGCGGTAGCCCTGCAGCACCACGTTGGACAGGCCGCGGAAGGCGTACATGCCGGACAGCGTGGCGATGAAGGCCGGCACGTGGATCTTGGCGATCCAGAACCCCTGGAACGCGCCGATGGTCAGGCCGATGGCCAGCATGGCCAGCACCGCCAGCCACATGTTGACGCCCTTGTCCATCATCACGCAGCCGATGGACGCGGTGAAGCACACCACCGAGCCGACGGACAGGTCGATGTTGCCGCCGGTCAGTATGCAGCACAGCATGCCGGAGGCCAGCACGAACACGTAGCCGTTCTGGGAGATCAGGTTGTTGATGCTGCCGGGCTTCAGCGAACCGCCGCCGGTCGCGATGGCGAAGAACAATACCACGACAACCAGCGCGAGCACCATGGTGTATTTCTGGAAAAACGCGCCTACGCTCATCTTGTTTTCATTCATCGTCATGCACCCCTTCCCGACTGGAGGATCAGCGCCATGATGTTTTCCTGGGTGGCCTCGCTGGCCTTCATCTCGCCGACCATCTTGCCTTCGTTCATGATGTAGATCCTGTCGCTCATGCCCAGCACCTCGGGCAGCTCCGAGGAGATCATCACGACGCACTTGCCCGCCGCCGCCAGGTCGTTGATGATGCAGTAGATCTCATACTTGGCGCCGACGTCGATGCCGCGGGTGGGCTCGTCCAGCAGCATGATGTCCGGCTGGGCGAACATCCACTTGGCCAGCAGCACCTTCTGCTGGTTGCCGCCGGAGAGGTTGCCCACCAGCTGCTCCACCGTGGGCGTCTTGGTGTTCAGCTTGTCGCGGTACTCCTCGGCCACCGCGTATTCCTTGTCCTGGTCGATGACGCCCATGCTGGCCAGGCTCGACAGGTTGGCCAGGGACGTGTTCACCTTGATGGACTGGCTGAGGATCAGGCCGTTGCCCTTGCGGTCCTCGGTGACGTAGGCGATCTTGTGCCTGATGGCGTCGGTGACGCTCTTCTTCATCTTGACGGGCTTGCCGTCGATCTTCAGCTCGCCGGAGAAGTTCACGCCGTAGCTCTGGCCGAATATGGACATGGCCAGCTCGGTGCGGCCCGCGCCCATCAGGCCGTAGATGCCCACGACCTCGCCCTTGCGCACGTACATGGATACGTCGTCCACCACCTTGCGCTCCGGGTACAGCGGGTGGTGCACCGTCCAGTGGTCCACCTCCATCATGATGTCGCCCACCTTCACGCCCTCGCGCTTGGGAAAGCGGTTGGTCATCTCGCGGCCCACCATGCCCTTGATGATGCGCTCCTCGCTGACGGGCTCGGGGCCGCGGTTGTCGATGGTCTCGATGGTGCTGCCGTCGCGGACCACGGTGATCTTGTCGGCGACGTAGGCCACCTCGTTGAGCTTGTGGGAGATGATGATCATCGTCATGCCCTGCTTCTTGAAGCCCAGCATCAGGTCCAGCAGCGCGCGGGAGTCCTCCTCGTTCAGCGACGAGGTGGGCTCGTCCAGGATCAGCAGCTTCGCCTGCTTGGCCAGGGCCTTGGCGATCTCGACCAGCTGCTGCTTGCCGGTGCCGATGGTCTTGACCTGCACCTTGCTGCTCTCCTTCAGGCCCACCATGCGCAGGTACTTGTCGGCCTCGGCATAGGTGGTGTTCCAGTCGATGGCGTATTTGTGCCCGCGCTCGTTGCCCAGGTACATGTTCTCGCCGATGGTCATCTCGGGCACCAGCGCCAGCTCCTGGTGAATGATGACGATGCCCAGCTTCTCGGAATCCTTGATGTTCGAGAACTTGCAGACCTGCCCGTTGTAGATGATTTCGCCCTCGTAGGTGCCGTAGGGATAGATGCCGCTCAAAACGTTCATCAGCGTGGACTTGCCCGCGCCGTTCTCACCCACCAGGGCGTGGATCTCGCCCTGCTCCACCTGAAGGTTGACATTATCCAGGGCCTTCACGCCGGGGAAGGTCTTCGTAATGTTCTTCATTTCCAGCAGTATGTTTGCCATGGCTCTCCTCCAACTTTCAAAACAGATGGGAAAACCGTCGGGCGCGCCGGTGGCTCCGGGGGCCTTCGCACAGGCGGAGCGCGCTCCGCCGTCGCTGTGTGCAGATCCTTCGCCTCGCCAGGGACGGCCATGCCGCGGGCCTGTCGTCCCGGGCGGAGCAAGGATCCGCACGCAACGCCCACAACGGCATCGGACAGCGAAGGAGCGCCCCGAAAGGGTCGCGCCTCAAGTCCATCACAATTCTGAAATGATGCAGGCGGGACGGGCCCGCCTGCATCACTCTGAATCATCCGTTCAGATTACTTCAGGTCGTCTTCGGTGTAGTAGCCGGAGTCGATCAGGATCTCCTTGTAGTTCTCGGCGTTGGCGAACACGGGATCGCACAGGAAGGACGGAACGACCTTCTTGTTGTTGTCGTAGGTCTCGGTGTCGTTCACGTCAACCTCTTCGCCGTTCAGGATCTGGCCGACCATCTTCACGACCTGCGCAGCCAGAGTACGGGTGTCCTTGAACACGGACATGCTCTGCTTGCCGGCGATCATGTTCTTGGTGTTGGCGATGTCGCAGTCCTGGCCGGTGATGATCGGCCAGCCGTCGCCGGCGTAGTTGGCTTCCAGAGCGTTGGTCACGCCCAGGGCGGTGGAGTCGTTGGAGCAGAGCCACACGTCCAGCTTCTCGCCGTTGGCGTAGTTGGCGGTCAGGATATCCTCAGCGCGCTTCTGAGCCACGTCGGTCTTCCAGGTGGGGGTGGCAACCTGGTCGAACTCGGTCTGGCCGGAGGGCACGGTGATCTTGCCGGCGTCCATGTAGGGCTTCAGCACGTCGATGGCGCCCTGATAGAAGTAACGGGCATTGTTGTCGCCG
>CACYTF010000063.1 GCA_902777335.1 uncultured Eubacteriales bacterium | reverse complement strand
AGGGTAGAATGAGCGCTAAAGCAAAAATGTCTAAGGCCGCCCTGAATCCCGACTTCCTTACCGTTGCTTTGTTTGGCAAGTAAATGATGTCGCCCTGCTCAAGGCAAGTGACATATTGACATTTCAAGTCTGTGAACTTATACTTGTAATAATGCCCGAGGCGGTTGAGATCTGCCCGATCGTCGGAGATATCGATGGAAGGAGAAAAGAAAGAACATGAAAAGAACGTTATCGCTTCTGCTGACCCTTGCGCTGCTGTTTGTGATCTGCGGCGCGGCACATGCCGAGGGCGGGGCCCCTCTGAAGATCTCGATCTATTACAACGATAATCCCACCTATCCTTTTCGGGACGACTGGCTGGCGCTCACTTACATTGAGGAGACATACAACGTCGATTTGGAGATCGAACCGGTTCCGTTCAGCGATTACGGTACCAAGGTCAACAATGTGCTGACAAGCCAGGGCGACGATACCCCTGACGTCATATTCAGCCAGAAAACCAGCGGCGGCATCGCCTCTCTGGCGCTCAACGGTGCCATTTATGCGATTTCGGACAATCCGGACTGGACACCGAACTTCAACGCCCGGGTGGCTGAGTTCGGCCTCGAGGAAGAACTGGAAACATGCAGGATGAGCGACGGGCGCCTGTATTACATGCCGGCCATGTATGATATTCCCGTCTACGACGGCGGCCTGATCCTTCGCCAGGATTATCTTGAGGCCAAGGGCTTTGAAGCGCCCAGGAATTTCGATGATCTCTACGCGATTCTGAAGGCCTATAAGGAAGACTATCCCGATTCCTATCCGCTGACCACCATCTACGATGTTGGCTTTCTTGAGCGCATGACGATGCCCTCCTGGGGGCTCAGTCTGGGCACATACAACTCGACATCCAGCCAGGTTCTGAGCTGGGACTATGAGAACAGGGCTTATTTTGCCGGCGCCATCAGCCAGCAGTACAGGGACTATATCACCTTCCTGCACAGGCTTTACGCGGAGGGCCTGCTGGACCCGGAGATGACCCAGGACGACGCATCCACCACACTCAAACTGGCCACCGGCGCATCCATGGCTGTATACGCGTTCTACGACCAGATCGGCGGCTGGGAACAGGCGAGCGAGATCGAGGGCTTCCGCCTTGCATTGTATCCGCCGCTCACGGGGCCTTCCGGCGCGCATCATATGCCCAAGGCCCGCCTGATGAACGGAATCATCTTCCCTGTCAAGACGACCCAGCGCGAAGATTTCGAGCAGGTTGTGCGCAAGATCGATGAGATACTCTTCTCGGAGGATGCCTACATGGTCTGGAGTCTCGGCCTGGAGGGCAAAACCTATACCATGGACGGCGATCAGGTTGTATTCAGCGACGACATCCTGAACGCCCCGGAGGGGATCACCAAATATATGCAGAATGCCTATGGCTGCGGCTGCGGCGGCACCCAGTGTGTGTTCCGCAGCGCATTGGAGATGTTCAAAAACAAAAGCGATTTTGCCGCGGTGAATACTGAGGTCGCCGCCATGGATCAGGCCATGCAGTATGTACCGGCCGCGCCGGCTTTTGACGATCTGACCGCCGAGGATGCCACGCTGCTTCAGGGCGCTCTGGGGGATGCCTATGCTGTCTGGAACGACGCCTTTATCCGGGGAACCAGGGACATTGACGCGGACTGGGACACCTATGTGCAGGAGATGAAGGACAAGGGCATGGACGAATATCTGGCGCTTTTCAATCAGTTCAGCCGGTATCAGTGATCCGTATTCCGGAAGGCTTCTTCCCCGGATATCGCCAGAAAGGACACTTCCATGAACAGGACCAGCAGGGATCCGCGGGATACGCGGACCGTCAGAACGTCGTTCAGGGAATACATGGGGCGTTATTGGCAGCTTTATGCCATCATGCTGGTGCCTGTCTGTTATTTTCTGCTGTTCAAGTATGTGCCGATGCTGGGAAATATACTGGCCTTCCGCCGCTTCAAACCCCTGACCGGTCCCTATGGCGTCAGCTGGGCGCAGCCGCCGCTTCGGTATTTCCGGCAGTTTATGGGGCAGGAGGGATTCTGGCAGGCGTTTCGCAACACGCTCATCATCAGTGTTGAAAACCTGGCCGTCAACTTCCCCTTTCCCATCATCTTTGCCGTTCTTTTCAACGAACTAACCAGTGTGAAAGCCCGGCGCTTTATACAGACGGTCAGCTATATGCCCCGCTTCATCTCCACAGTCGTCGTCATTTCCATACTCAGCCAGATGCTCTCGCCGTCGACCGGGGCGGTCAACCGACTGCTGAGTCAGGTGCTCGGGCTGCCCCGCATATACTATCTCAACGAACCGGCTTTTTTCCGTCCACTTTATATCCTGACGGATATGTGGCAGTATACCGGATGGACGGCGATCATCTATCTGTCCGCCATCGCGGGCATCGAAAAGGATCTGTACGAAGCGGCGTACATGGACGGCGCCAGCCGTTTCCAGCAGATCTTCTATATCACGATCCCGTCTATTCTGCCCACCATCATGGTGATGCTCATCCTGAATATCGGAAATCTGATGTCGCTTGGATATGAAAAGGTCCTGCTGATGCAGACGCCGACAAACATGGCCGCCTCGGATATCATTGACACCTATGTCTACCGCCTGTCGCTGGGTGCCAGTACGCCCCAGTATTCTCTGGGAACCGCCGTGGGCCTGTTCAACGGAACGATTGGCCTGGTTCTGGTTACCGGCGCCAACCGGATCGCAAGACGGCTGACCGGAAGCGGCATATATTGATCCTTCGGAGCGCGAGGCTTCTCGCATAAGCCGCGTTGATCTGAAAACAGCAGGAGGAGGCATCCGGACAATGAAAAAAACAGGGGTTTCAAAGGGGATCCGGAGACGTGAACCCGTCCTCGACTGTTTGACGGCACTGGTCATGACCCTCTGCGTGATCTGCTCTGTCACGCCTTTTCTGTATGTTTTTGCCATGTCCTTCTCCTCTGGCGCCGCCATCACCAACAGCCATGTATTTCTGTGGCCGGTGGGTTTCAACACGGAAGCCTATCGCACCGTACTTGCCTACCCCCATTTCTTCCGGGCCTACGGCTATACCCTGCTGTTCGCCTTCGGGGGGACCCTGATTTCTCTTGTAATGACGTCGCTTCTGGCCTATCCGCTCAGCAAGACATGGCTCAGGGGGCGGAAAACCGTCATGCGGATGGTCGTGTTTTCCATGTTCTTCTCAGGCGGAATGATCCCCAATTACCTTCTTGTTTCGGGTCTGCACCTGACAGGCACCGTCTGGGCCATCCTGATCCCCTTTGCCGTCAACCAGTTCTATCTGATCATACTGATCAGCTTCTTCAGCGCGCTTCCATCGGAGATAGAAGAGGCCGCCACGATTGACGGCCTGGATTATTTCGGCATACTGCTGCGGATCGTGCTGCCTCTGTCCAAACCGGCGCTGACCACGATCGGCCTTTATACCTTCGTCTTCTTCTGGAACAACTGGTTTTACCCGCTGATCTACCTGAAGAGCAGTCAGTACCCGGTCATGCTGCTGCTTCGCAATATCGTAAACGGAAGCGCCAGCGCGTCCGAGGGGACAGCCCGGAACGCGGCGCTTTCCATCGCGGTCAAGTCCGCCGTGATTCTCGTTTCTTCACTTCCGGTTCTCCTGATCTATCCGTTCTTCCAGAAGTCTTTCGTCCGGGGCATGACCCTCGGGGCTGTCAAGGGATGAACAGCCGGTCACGGCGCCGTCCGACCGCGTCAGCCCGCGGAAACGTCGGGAACACCCTGGGGCGGACGCTGTTCAAACGTAAACACGGAGTAATTCATGTCCAGCACATACTGATAGCTGACGGTGTCGGCGATTTTCCGGATGACGCTGTAATTGGAAACGATATCCCTTGATGCGTCATCCTCATTGAGCATGATACACTGCCCGTCATCCATGATGGTGAAGACACAGCCGCCTTCGTAAAATTTGACCATCACCTGGGTATTGACCTGACCATGTTTTTTGGTCGCCTCGGCATAGTGGACCATCTCTTCCATGCACAGGGCGGCACGATAAGCGATGCGTTGGGCATAGCCATGTGCTTCGGCGTATTCGCGGACGCTCCGGGAAGCCTCGATCGCGTCCTGAGGCGTGACCGTGAGGTAGAGAATGTCTTCTTCCGGCGATCTTTTTTCCAAATCCTTTTTTATCACAGTACGGTAATGCAGTATATTGACGATCAGCAGAAGACTTTCCGTGATAAAATAGGCGCCATAGAACATTGGCGCGTCCACACGGGAGAGAATAAAGGCAAATAGAGGCAGGGTCGCATAGCCTGCTACGGTGACCATGGAATTATATGCGACATCTCCCCTGTTGCCGAAATACAGGCGCAGGACGGCATTGATTCCTCGGAAGATGAAGTGCAGCGTATACAGGCGCAGGCAGATCACCCCAAAGGGAGGGATATCCATGACATGATGCAGATGATAGAACAGCTCCGGCGCGACCAGCACGAAAGCTGTAATGATGCCGAGAAGTCCGATCATCAGGTATATGCACTTCCGTATCAGCATTTTGACGCCTACGACATCCCGGCCGCCGGTCAGGATACCGATCAGCGGACGTGCCGAATTCTGCACGCTGATTATGACGACATTCGCGATGGACAGACAGAATCGGCAGACGCCGTTAATCACGCCGAATATTTCCCCGAAGGTGGCCAGCAGGATGCTGACAACAAAAAAGTTCTCCAACGCAAGCATGGCGCTATAGGATGCCTCCGACAATCCTGTCCTGAGCATTCGCAGGATATCCTTTCCGCGGATACGCTCATCACCGGTGACGTAGATATCTGTCTTTCGGCTGAGATAGACGACGCTGCATACGCACCGAACTACATTTGCGACGGCTGTTCCGTAGCCCGCACCGGCAACGCCCAAGTGAAAGACGCCCACGAAAAGCAAATCCAGAACCAGATTGATCAGCCCTTCCCCTATGGCCAGCGCCGTCAGGACCTTCGTCTTTCCGAGGATCTGAAGCTCAAACACGCATATGGTTGAAACCAGCCCAAAGGGGGAGGCGATCAGAATGCCAGCGGTATAGTTCCAGACCAGGGTATTCATATCATGGGAAAGGTGATAGAACCGGATCATCATGGCCGCGACAGGAAATTCGAGAACGCAGAGTCCCAGGACAGAAAGGAGTGTCAAGGTCTTGGCGACCTTCTTCTGATAGCGCAGATCCTCGAAGTGATTCTCACCCATGCCGGTTGAAAGCGTTGTACCGATGCCGGAGGCAATGAGCGCGGAAGCCACGCCCAGTATGGATGTAATCGGAAGAACAATATTCACGGAGGACAACGCGTCGGCGCCCACCAGGTTTCCCACCACAACACCATCCACAGACGTTATCAGAAGAAGGGACAGATTTGTCAGCAGCATAAAGGGCAGGAAGCCCAGAAGCTTGCGCTTCAGCAGCGAGTCGCTGCGCCAGAAGCGTGCTATGGTTTGGGAGTTTTCACCGTTATTCACTGGCGAATTGTGGACATAGGGCATTCGTCAGACCTCCTTCAGAGTCACGGGAGCAGGTTCGTTGATTCATTCATGAGACAGCAGGCAATCCCGGAAGCATCCCGTTCGATCGCAATTGCCTCTACAGTGGAGTATACTACATATACGTGTTATGGTCAACACTGCTTTCTTCTTTCCACGGGGCATGTAACCATTCCTTTCTTGACCGCTCAAGAAAACTGCGGTGGCCTTTGCCATCGCACTGGAGCTGGATTTGCCAACTACGCTCGACCTGCTTTCGAGGGCTGAGATTGCTTTCTCACCAAGCAGCCGGTTTGACCTCATTGTAACATACTTCATCACGAACAAGATTTACGACATCTACAAAATCAACACTGCGCTCTTCAAATATGGGCAGCCGATCTTGGGAGAGTAGATACCGGGAAGTGGATCATTTGTCGCTTGGCAAACGACCACTTCTTTTCTTATATCCGCTATACTGGAATCATCAAAAGAAGGAGGGCATCTCAAATGAAAAAGAATTTTGACACTTGGGGACGTTTCTACTGTAACAGTCCCTATCTGACGATTTATCAAAATTTTAACATCTGTCTACAAAAAACAGATGTGGTACAACATGGCATACGGCATAAAAACACCCGGGTTTGCTTTCGCTATCCCGGGTAAAAAACCTTAAGTCAATGCCGTTGGGACCGTCCCCGGTGACAGGTTTTTCAGCCGTTCTGCGCGGCGGCGCGGACGAAGCCCAGGAACAGGGGGTGGGGCTTGTTCGGGCGGCTCTTGAATTCGGGGTGGAACTGCACGCCGATGTAGAAGGGCTCGCCGGGCAGCTCCACCGTCTCCACCAGGCGGCCGTCGGGGGAGATGCCGGACAGGCACAGCCCGGCGGCCTGCAGCGCGTCGCGGTAGGCGTTGTTGAACTCGTAGCGGTGGCGGTGGCGCTCGCTGATCTCAAGCGCGCCGTAGCAGCGGGCGATGGCCGTGCCCGGCGCCAGGCGGCAGGGGTACTTGCCCAGCCGCAGCGTGCCGCCCTTGTCGATCTCGTCGCTCTGGTCGGGCATGTAGTGGATCACCTGGTGCGGGCTGCGCTCGTCGAACTCGTGGGAGTTGGCCCCCGCCAGCCCCGCCGCGTGGCGGGCGTACTCGATCACCGCCACCTGCATGCCCAGACAGATGCCGAAGTAGGGCACGTGGCGCTCCCGGGCGTATTTCGCCGCCAATATCATGCCCTCGATGCCGCGGCCCCCGAAGCCGCCGGGCACGATGATCCCCTGGACCCGGGACAGCACGTCCACATAGTTCTCCTCCGTCAGCGTCTCGGAGTCGATCCACTCGATCTCCACCTTTGCGTCCAGCGCGTAGCCCGCGTGGCGCAGCGCCTCGGCCACGGACAGATAGGCGTCGTGCAGCTGAACGTACTTGCCCACCAGGCCGATCTTCACCGTTCCCGACTGGTGGTGGATGCGCTCGATGAGCGCCTGCCACTCCTTAAGGTCCGGCTCCGGCGCGTCGATGCCCAGCTCCCGGCACACGATGCCCGACAGATGCGCCTCTTCCAGCATCAGCGGGGCCTCGTACAGGTTCGGCAGCGTGCGGTTTTCGATCACGCAG
The DNA here is from genome assembly GCA_902777335.1 of uncultured Eubacteriales bacterium. Taxonomy (GTDB): domain Bacteria; phylum Bacillota; class Clostridia; order Christensenellales; family Aristaeellaceae; genus UBA2862. The sequence continues at coordinate 19,559 of CACYTF010000063.1, read as the reverse complement.
TCGGGCTTGACGTTGCAGAAGTTGGCGATCTTCGTGAATATCCCCGTGTCGGCGATGGGCTCGTCCACCCGCAGCACGATGATGCCCGGCGCGATGCCCATGCCCTGCAGCTCCTTGACGGAGTGCTGGGTGGGCTTGGACTTGTGCTCGCCGGAGGCCTTCAGGTACGGCACCAGCGTCACGTGCACGTACAGCGCGTTCTCGCGCCCCACCTCCAGGCCCACCTGGCGGATGGCCTCGATGAAGGGCTGGCTCTCGATGTCGCCGATGGTGCCGCCGATCTCGGTGATCACCACGTCGGCGTCGGTCTGCTCGCCCACGCGGTAGATGAAGCGCTTGATCTCGTCGGTGATGTGGGGGATGGTCTGCACGGTGCTGCCCAGGTAGCCGCCCTGGCGCTCCCGCTGTATGACGCCGGAGTACACCTTGCCGGTGGTCAGGTTGGAGTAGCGGTTCAGGTCCTCGTCGATGAACCGCTCGTAGTGGCCCAGGTCCAGGTCGGTCTCCGCGCCGTCCTCGGTGACGTACACCTCGCCGTGCTGGTAGGGGCTCATGGTGCCGGGGTCCACGTTGATGTAGGGGTCCAGCTTCTGCGCGGCCACCTTCAGCCCCCGCGCCTTCAGCAGCCGTCCCAGCGACGCCGCCGTGATGCCCTTGCCCAGGCCCGACACCACGCCGCCGGTCACGAATATGTACTTCGCCATGCCGATCCCCCCCTGTCTTATTCTACGGTCACGCTCTTGGCCAGGTTGCGCGGCTTGTCCACGTCCAGGCCCCGGTTCACGCTGGTGTAGTAGCCCAGCAGCTGCAGCGGGATCACCGCCAGCGACGGCACGAAGTGCTCGTCGGTCTTGGGCACGTACACGGTGAAGTCCACCGAGTCCTCCACGGCGTAGTTGCCATGGGTGGTCAGCCCCATCAGATACGCGCCCCGGGCCTTGCACTCGGCCATGTTGGACACCGTCTTCTCGAACAGCTTCGGCTGGGTCAGCACGCCCACCACCAGCGTGTTGTTCTCGATCAGGCTGATGGTGCCGTGCTTCAGCTCGCCCGCGGCGTAGGCCTCGGAGTGGATGTAGCTGATCTCCTTCATCTTCAGGCTGCCCTCCAGGCTGATGGCGTAGTCCAGGCCCCTGCCGATGAAGAATATGTCGTGGGCGTTGGCGATCTTGGAGGAGAACCACTGTATGCGGTCCTTGTCCTCCAGGATGCGGCTGATCTTGTCCGGTATGGCGGCCAGCTCATCGGTCAGGCGCTGTACCTCCTCCTCCGAGATCGCGCCGCGCACCGCCGCCAGCCGGACGGCCAGCGCGTCCAGGGCGATCAGCTGGGCGCTGTAGGCCTTGGTGGTCGCCACGGCGATCTCCGGCCCGGCCACGGTGTAGAGCACGTGGTCCGCCTCCCGGGCGATGGTGCTGCCGATCACGTTCACCACCGCCAGCGTCTCAAGGCCCCGCTCCCTGGCCACGCGCAGCGCCGCCAGGCTGTCCGCGGTCTCGCCGGACTGGGAGATCACGACCATTAGCGTGTTCTTCGGCACCGGCGCGTTCCGGTAGCGGTATTCGGAGGCCAGCTCCACCCGCACCGGCACGCCGGCCAGATCCTCGATCACATACTGGGCGGCCATGCCCACGTGCCACGCGGAGCCGCAGGCCACGATCTCGATCTGGCCCAGGCCCTGCAGCGTCTCGTCCGTCAGGCCCGTGTCGGCCAGCGACAGCGCGCCGTCCTTCAACAGGCTCTTCAGCGTGTCCCGCACGGCGGCGGGCTGCTCGTGGATCTCCTTGAGCATGAAGTGCTCGTAGCCGCCCTTCTCCGCCGCCTCCGCGTCCCAGGTGATCTCGGTCTGCGGCAACTGTATCTCGTCGCCGTTCAGGTCGTAGAAGGTCACCTGGCCCGGGCAGACCCGCGCCGCCTGCTGGTTGCCGATGTAGTAGACGCTGCGGGTGTGCTTCAGTATCGCGGGCACGTCCGAGGCCAGGTAGGCCGCGTCGTCCGCCACGCCGATGATCAGCGGCGAATCCTTGCGGGCCGCGTAGATCTCGCCCGGGTAGTCCTTGAACATCAGCGCCAGCGCGTAGCTGCCCCGCACGCGCACCATCATGCGGTTGATGGCGTCCACGGGGCCGATCCTGTACTTGTTGTAGTAGTAGTCCACCAGCTTCACGACCACCTCGGTGTCGGTGTCGCTGTAGAACTGGTAGCCGTGCCGGAGCAGCTTGTCCTTCAGCTCGGCGAAGTTCTCGATGATGCCGTTGTGCACGCCCACCACGTCCGACTCCACGGTGCCGCTGCCCGAACCGGAGCAGTTGCCGCTGACGTGGGGGTGGGCGTTGACCATGCTGGGGTCGCCGTGGGTCGCCCAGCGGGTGTGGCCGATGCCGCAGGTGCCCGGCAGCGCGCGGCCCTGGTCGGTCTTGTCCGCCAGGTGCGCCAGCTTCCCGGTGGCCTTCACCACCTCCGCCAGCGCGCTGCCGTCGCGCACGGCCAGGCCCGCCGAGTCATAGCCCCTGTATTCCAGCTTTGCCAGGCCCTCCAGCAGTATCGGCGCCGCCTGGCTGGGCCCCGTATAGCCTACGATTCCACACATGGCTCCCTCGCCACTCCTTTCAATATCACATGCCCGCCGACAGGAACTGATGGACCTCCAGCGCCGCGGCCCGCCCGTCCGCCAGCGCCCGCACCACCAGCGACTGGCCGGTGCGCATGTCGCCGGCGGAGAACAGCCTGCCGTGCAGGCGGTGCGTGCCGTCCGACGGCATCATCGTACCGCGGGGGCCGAGGGCGATCCCGAAGGCGCTTGCCGTCGCGTCCTCGCAGCCCACGAAGCCCGCCGCGATCAGCAGCAGGTCGCAGGGCAGCGTCTGCTCCGTGCCGGGCACGGGGTCAAAGCCCTGCAGCTGCACGGTCTGCACCGCGCCGTCCATGATCTTGTTCACCGTCGTCCGGTACACCCGGGGGTCGGCCCCCTGGCGGTAGATGGCCTCCAGCTGGCCGTAGTCGGTGCGCAGCGTCCGGGGCCACTCGGGCCAGGGGTTGCCGGCCGCGCGCTCCGCGGAAGGCGCGGGCATCATCTCCAGCTGCACCACGGACCGGCAGCCCTGGCGCAGGGCCGTGCCCACGCAGTCGTTGCCGGTGTCGCCGCCGCCCACCACCACCACGGCCCTGTCCCTGGCCGTGACGGACGGGGCCTCGCCGGACAGCACGGCCCGAGTGGCCGCCGTCAGGTAGTCCACCGCGAAGGTCACGCGGGCCTCCGGGGCGGTCTCTACCTTCAGCGCGCGGGGCTTCTTCGCGCCGCCGCACAGCACCACCGCGTCGAAGTCGTCCAGCAGCGCCGGGCCCGCCTCGGTGTTCAGCACGAAGCGCACGCCCTCGATCTCCATCAGCCGGACGCGGCGCTCCACCACGTCCTTCGGCAGCTTCATGTTCGGTATGCCGTACATCAGCAGGCCGCCGGGCCGGTCGGCGCGCTCGACGACGGTCACCGAGTGCCCCAGCCGGTTCAGAAGGTCCGCCGCCGCCAGGCCCGCGGGCCCGCTGCCCACCACGGCCACGCGCCTGCCGGTGCGCGTCCGGGGGATGCGCGGCCGCACCCAGCCGTTGGCAAAGCCGGTCTCAATCAGGTAGAGCTCGTTGTCCCGGTTGGTCAGCGCGTCGCTTTCCAGGTTGCAGGCCTTCTCGCACAGCGCCGGGCACACGCGGCCCGTGAACTCCGGAAACGGCGCGGTCATCATGAGCCGCTCCAGCGCCTCGCGCTCCCGGCCCCGGTACAGAAGATCGTTCCACTCCGGGATCAGGTTGTGCAGCGGGCATCCGAAGTCCGACTGGCAGAAGGGCACGCCGCAGTTCATGCAGCGCGAGGCCTGCGCCCGCCGCGCCTCCGCGGGCTGGGCGATGTGCAGCTCGCCGTAATCCCCCAGGCGAACCTCCTCGGGGCGGTAGGGGTTCTCGAGACGCGCGGTCTCCATGAAGCCGGTTGCCTTGCCCATATTTTACACCCCCTCGTTCAGGAAGTCCAGATATTCGTCGGAAATGACGGCCCTGAACTTCGGCAGGTACGCCTCAAAGTCGGCCAGTATTTCCATGGCCCGGCGGGAATCGGTGTGCCGCGCGTGCTTTTCCAGCAGCTGGCGCAGCTCATCCGCCTGGGCCGGGGTGACCTCGTGCACCCGCACCAGGCCGGAGTTGATCCGCGAGGCCAGCGTGCCGTCCTCGTCCAGCACCCAGGCGATGCCGCCGGACATGCCCGCGCCGAAGTTGTCGCCCACGGGCCCCAGCACCGCCACGCGGCCGCCGGTCATGTACTCGCAGCCGTGGTCGCCCACGCCCTCGACCACCGCCCACGCGCCGCTGTTGCGCACGGCGAAGCGCTCGCCGGCCATGCCCGCGATGAAGGCGAAGCCGGAGGTCGCGCCGTACAGCGCCACGTTGCCGATCAGCGTGTCCTCCGGGTACCATACGGCGTCGGCGGGCGGGCAGATCGAAAGCGTGCCGCCGGACAGGCCCTTGCCCAGGTAGTCGTTGGCCACGCCGTACAGCGTGATGGACTGCCCCTTCGGCAGAAACGCCCCGAAGGACTGGCCGCCGCAGCCCGTCGCCTTGATGGTCCGCTCGCCCTTCAGCAGCGCGCCGAAGGCCCGGTCGGCGGTGGTCAGCTGCACGTGGGCGGCGTCCGCCGCCTCGCCGCGGGCCGGGCCCGAGGGCATCCGGCGCTCCAGCGCCGCCTGCCAGCGGGGGCGGGGGGCGTAGTCTTCGACCAGTCGCGCGTCCGTTCGTGCGGCGCTTTTCAAAGGCGGGAGTTCTCTGGATTCTTGTACGCGGGGATAGGGGGCGTAATCCTGCACCAATCGCGCGTCCGTTCTTTCGTGAAGTGCGAAGTCGTGCCGGAATTCCGGCTGCGCGTGGATGTTCCGGGCGAAGCCGATCAGCTCAGTAAGGTCCGCCGGCGCGCCGTCCTTCATCTTCAAAAGGTCGCTGCGGCCCACCAGCTCCTCCACCGTCCGCGCGCCCAGCTTCGCCATGATGCCGCGCAGCTGTTCGGCGATGAAGCGCATGAACCGCTCCACGTATTCGGGCTTGCCGGCAAAGCGCTTGCGCAGCTGGGGGTCCTGGGTGGCCACGCCGAAGGGGCAGGTGCCCAGCTGGCACACCCGCATCATGCGGCAGCCCAGCGTGATCAGCGGCGCGGTGGCAAAGCCGAATTCCTCCGCGCCCAGCAGCAGCGCCACGGCCACGTCGTGGCCGGTCATCAGCTTGCCGTCGGTCTCCAGCGTCACGGTCTGGCGCAGCCGGTTGCGGCAGAGCACCTGGTGCGTCTCCGCCAGGCCGATCTCCCAGGGCAGGCCCGCGTGGTGGACGCTGGACATCGGCGCCGCGCCGGTGCCGCCCTCGCCGCCGGAGATCAGTATGCCGCCCGCGCCGGCCTTCGCCACGCCGCTGGCAATGGTGCCGACGCCGGTGGACGACACCAGCTTCACGGTGATCTTCGCGTCCTCGTTGGCGCACTGCAGGTCGTAGATGAGCTCGGCCAGGTCCTCGATGGAGTAGATGTCGTGGTGGGGCGGCGGGGAGATCAGCGATATGCCGGGCGTGGCGCAGCGCGTGCGGGCGACGCTCTCGGTCACCTTCGCGCCGGGCAGGTGCCCGCCCTCGCCGGGCTTCGCGCCCTGGGCCATCTTGATCTGGATCTCCTTGGCGGACAGCAGGTACTCCCGGGTCACGCCGAAGCGCCCGGAGGCCACCTGCTTGATGGCGGAGTTCAGCTCCGTGCCGAAGCGCTCCGGCAGCTCGCCGCCCTCGCCGCTGTTGCTGCGGCCCCCCAGGTGGTTCATGGCCTTGGCCAGGCACTCGTGGGCCTCCCGGGAGATGGAGCCGTAGGACATGGCGCCGGTCCTGAAGCGCTTGACGATGGCCTCCACCGGCTCGACCTCGTCCAGGGGCACCGGGTTGCACAGGTCGTAGCGGAAGTCCAGCGACGCGCGGATCGTGCGCGGGCCGTCGTTCTCCACCAGCGCCGCGTATTGGTCGAACTTTTCCCGGTCGTCGGTCCACACCGCCTGCTGCAGCAGGTGGATGACCTGGGGGCTGTACAGGTGCTCCTCGGCCTCCGGCCCCTTGCGCAGCCGGTGGCGGCCCACCGAGGGCAGCCCCGCCCGCCACGGGCCCTCGAAGGCCGCGCCGTGCCAGTAGCGGCTGCAGGCCTCCACGTCGGATAGCCCGACGCCGCCCAGGCAGCAGGGCGTGTTGGTGAAGTACTGCTCCACGAACTGCCGGTCCAGGCCCACCGCCTCAAACAGCTGGGCGCTCTGGTAGGCCTGCAGCGTGGAGACGCCCATCTTCGAGGCGATCTTCAGTATGCCCGCGGTCAGGGCCGCGTCGTAGTTGCGAACGCCCGCCTCGCCCCGGTCCCGGCGGATCACGTCGTGGGCCAGATAGGGGTTCACCGCCCGCGCGCCGTAGGCGATCAGCATGGCCAGCTGGTGGGTGTCCCGGGGCTCGCCGCTCTCCAGCACCACGGACACCGCGGTGCGCTTTTTGATGTGGATCAGATGCTGCTCCAGCGCCGACACCGCCAGCAGCGACGGTATGGCCAGGTGCCCGGCGTCCACGCCCCGGTCGGACAGTATCAGTATGTTCACGCCGTCGCGGCAGGCCGCGTCGCAGGCGGCGAAGAAGTCCGCCATGGCCCTGCGCAGCCGGGTGCCCACCGGGTACAATAGCGACACCGTGCGCACGTGAAACGCGGGGTGGTCGATGGCCCGGACGCGTCGCAGCGCCTCCTCGGTCAGCACCGGCGAGGGCAGCTCCAGCACGGCGCAGTTGTCCGCGTCGCAGGACAGCAGATTCCCGTCGTCGCCGATGTAGATCGAGCAGTCGGTCTTGCAGGCCTCCCGCAGCGCGTCGATGGGTGGGTTCGTCACCTGGGCAAAGCGCTGCTTGAAGTAGTCGAACAGTGCCGGATGGGCCTTGGAAAGCGCGGCCAGCGGCTCGTCCGCGCCCATCGACACGATGGGCTCCGCGCCCTTCTCCGCCATGGGCAGCACCACGTCCTGTATGTCCTCCCAGGCGTAGCCGAAGGCCATGCACAGGGCCTCGGCGTTCAGCGGCCTCGGGTCGCCGGGCGCCTTCGGAAGGTCCTCGAGCCGCACGATCTTTTGCACCCATTCCCCGTAGGGGTGCAGCTCGGTGAAGTGCCGCTTCAGCGCGTCGCCCTCCATCAGCGCGCCGGTGCGCAAATCGGCCATCAGCACGTCGCCGGCCTTCAGCTTCCAGCGCCTGCGGATGCGGGCGCTCTCCTCGAACAGCACGCCCGCCTCGGAGGACAGTATCAGCCGCCCGTCGTCCGTCAGCGCGCAGCGCAGCGGGCGCAGGCCGTTGCGGTCCAGCGACGCGCACACGCTGTCGCCGTCGGAATACAGTATCGCCGCGGGGCCGTCCCAGGGCTCCATCATCGTGGAGTAGTAGCGGTACAGGTCGTGCCAGGGCCTGGGCGCCTTCTCGCCCTGCCAGGGCTCCGGCAGCAGCACCATGCCCGCCAGCGGCAGCGGAAAGCCGTTCATGGCCAGGAATTCCAGCGTGTTGTCCAGCATCTGGGAATCGCTGCCGCCCGGGTCCACCACCGGCAGCACCCGCTTCATCGCGCCGCCCATCACCGGGGAGCGCATGGTCTCCTCCCGGGCCTTCATGCGGTCGTGGTTGCCGCGGATGGTGTTGATCTCGCCGTTGTGCAGCAAAAAGCGCTGGGGGTGGGCCTTCGACCAGCTGGGGAAGGTGTTGGTGGAGAAGCGGGAGTGGACCATGGCCATCTGCGACACGTAGCGCGCGTCCTGCAGATCGTCGTAGAACGAGCGCAGCTGGCTGACCAGCATCATGCCCTTGTACACGATGGTGCGGGACGACAGCGAGCAGATGTAGGTGTCGGTGTCCTGCTTCTCAAACACGCGGCGCAGCACGTACAGCCGGCGATCGAAATCGATCCCCGGTTCCACGTCCGCCGGCCGCTTCAGAAAGCACTGGCGGATGCGCGGCATCGTGCGCCGCGCGCCCGCGCCCAGCTGGGCCGGGTGGCAGGGCACGTCGCGCCACCCCAGCACGGCGATGCCCTCGGAGGCCGCCAGCCGGTCGAACACGCGGCAGATGTTGGTGACGCCCACGTCGTCCTCCGGCAAAAAGAACATCCCGACGCCGTAGTCGCCGGGCTTGCCGAGCGGTATGCCCTCCTCCCACGCCCAGGCGGCGAAGAACTCGTGGGGCAGTCCCGTCATGATGCCCACGCCGTCGCCGGTGGTGCCCAGGGCGTCGCTGCCCGCGCGGTGGGCCAGGCGCTCCACAATGGTCAGCGCCTGGTCCACGGTGCGGTGCGTGGCTCTGCCGCTCAAATCGACGATCGCGCCGACGCCGCAGGATTCGTGTTCCAGTTCCGGATGGTAGAGCGGATATTGCGCGTCACGCATCGTCCGTACCCCCTTGTATGATCTCCAATGCGCAGTCCGTAAGTTTTTGGTTGTGGCGCATGGCGTAGCGCTGCATGCGCCGGTGGGCCTCCGGCTCGGTGATGCCATAGCGCCGCATCAGCACGCGCTTGGCCTGTTCCACCACGGCCCTTTCCTCGCCGCTGCGGTGGGGCAGGCCCATCGAGTGCAGCTGGGTCAGCATCTCCACCGCGCCGATCACCGCGCTGCCGGAGCAGGGATAGCTCAGCTTGAACACCTGCGGCGATTCGCAGGCCTGCAGCGCGTCCGGCCGCCCGATCATCAAGAACTGGAACAGGCCGGAAAAGTCGGCGGCGAGGTCGTCCGGCAGCACGTCGGGCAGCCCGCCCGTCAGGATCACCACGCCGTCCTCGCACTCGGCGAGGGTCCGCCGCAGCTCGCTGCCCGACGCGCATTGCCGGAACACCGTATGGCCGGAGGAAGCCAGCAGCCCGGACAGCTGCGCGCGGCTGGCTTCGGAAGCGCCCGCAATGACGATCCTGGCCACGGGTTTCGCCTCCCCTTCTGTCGGGAATGGGAAATCAGTACATCACGAGATATCTGTCGATCTCCCAGCTGCTCACGTGGGTCCTGTAGGCGTCCCATTCCTTTTCCTTGCCCTCCACGTACTGCGACAGCACGTGCTCGCCCAGGGCGGCGCAGATCACCGGGTCGGCCTTCAGGCACTTCACGGCCTCGTGCAGCGTGCCGGGCAGCGACGCGATGCCCTTGGCCTCGCGGGTCTCGGCGTCCATGGCGAAGATGTTGTCGGTGATCTCGTCCGGCGGGGTCATGCCCTTTTCGATGCCGTCCAGGCCCGCCGCCAGGCACACCGCCATGTTCAGGTACGGGTTGCAGCTGGGGTCGGGGCAGCGCAGCTCCACGCGGGTCGCCTGGCCGCGGGCCGCGGGAATGCGGATCAGCGCCGAGCGGTTGCTGGCGCTCCAGGCCAGGTAGCAGGGGGCCTCGTAGCCGGGCACCAGGCGCTTGTAGCTGTTCACCAGCGGGTTGGTGATGGCCGCCATGCCCCGCACGTGGGCCAGTATGCCGGCGATGAAGGCGTAGGCCTCCTTGCTCAGGCCGCGGCTGTCGGACGGGTCGGCGAACACGTTCTTGCCGTCCTTGAACAGGCTCATGTTGGTGTGCATGCCGCTGCCGTTGATGCCGAACACCGGCTTGGGCATGAACGTGGCGTGCAGGCCGTTCTTCTGGGCCAGCGTCTTCACCGCCAGCTTGAAGGTCATGATGTTGTCGGCGGCGGTCAGCGCGTCGGCGTATTTGAAGTCGATCTCGTGCTGGCCCTGGGCCACCTCGTGGTGGCTGGCCTCGATCTCAAAGCCCATCTGCTCCAGCGCCAGGCAGATCTCCCGGCGGGTGCTCTCGCCGTGGTCCAGCGGGCCCAGGTCGAAGTAGCCGGCCTCGTCGCTGGTGGCGGTGGTGGGGCGGCCCTGTTCGTCGGTCTGGAACAGGAAGAACTCCATCTCCGGGCCCACGTTGAAGGAATAGCCCATGTCCGCCGCCTTGGCCAGCACCCGCTTCAGCGTGCCGCGGGGGTCGCCCGTGAAGGGGGTGCCGTCCGGGTTGTACACGTCGCAGATCAGCCGCGCCACCTTGCCGTGCTGGGGCCGCCAGGGCAGTATCGCGAAGCTGTCCAGGTCGGGCCGCAGGTACTGGTCGGACTCGTTGATGCGCACGAAGCCCTCGATGGAGCTGCCGTCGATCATGATCTCGTTGTTCACGGCCTTCTCGACCTGGCTGGCGGTGATGGCCACGTTCTTCAGCTGGCCGAATATGTCGGTGAACTGCATGCGGATGAACTCCACGTCGCCTTCCTTGACCAGGCGAATGATGTCTTCCTTCGTGTACTTGCTCATAACGGTACCTCCTCACGCTGTGTCCGGGAATAAAAAGGGGCAAGGGTGTCGATCAACACGACCCCCTTGCCTTGTCGGGAAGAAGCATAGCACAGATGGGGGAGCGCTGTCAAGTGGTTTTGAATGTTAAAATCTACAGAAATGCGGATTCGCCGCAAAATCCGGGCCATTATAATGAAGAACTGCAAGTTTACAAACACTTAATTGCATATCCGTATTGACAAGCCGCCCGGGCCATGATAAAATACCGCAAAACCGAAGAGCAAAAGCGTTGCGGAAGCAAAGTACCCCGGAGGGTTACGGCACAGAGAGCGGGCGATGGTGGAAATCCCGCGCGGGCCGCCGGGCGAAGAACCCTTCCAAGTCCAAACTGAAAGCCGCCTGCGCGGTGAGTAGGGGCGGCGGCGTGATGAACCGTTACCGTCATCAGGACTTGATGGAGTCCGGAAAGAGAAGCAAATCAGGTGGCACCACGGAGCGGCGGCCTTCGTCCTGAAATATCAGTACGATTGCCGACCATGCTCAGGAGGTGCTTTTTATGTGTTCCATATTCGGTATTGAAGGCAAGACGATCCCCGTAGAACAGCTGAAGGCGTGCTTTGACCGGACGATCTCCCGCGGCCCGGACATGAGCCGGTTCGTGGAGATTCCCCGGGGCTACCTGGGCTTTCACCGGCTGGCCATCATGGGCCTGACGGCGGAGGGCATGCAGCCGTTTGAGATGGACGGCAGCTACGTGGTGTGCAACGGCGAGCTGTACGGCTTCCGCCCGCTGCGCCAGCGGCTGATCGATGAGGGCTTTCCGATCAAGAGCGCGTCCGACTGCGAGATATTGCTGCCGCTGTACCGGGAGTACGGGGTGGAGATGTTCAAGACGCTGGACGCCGAGTTCGCGCTGATCCTCTACGACGGCGCCCACGACAGGCTGATCGCCGCCCGCGACCCCATCGGCATACGGCCGCTGTACTACGGGTACCTTTCAGACGGCCACATCGCCTTCGCCAGCGAGCCGAAGAACCTGATGGGCCTGTGCGATGAGATCAAGCCCTTCCCGCCGGGATGCTACTATGTGGACGGCGAATTCGTCCGCTACGCCGACCCGGCCCACGTGGACCAGTTCACGATGAAGGACGAGGACTACATCTGCGCCAAGCTGCGCCGGCTTCTGATCGACGGCGTGGAGAAGCGGCTGGACGCCGACGCGCCCATCGGCTTTCTGCTCTCCGGCGGCCTGGATTCGTCGCTGGTGTGCGCCATCGCCCAGAAGGCGCTGCCGCAGCCGATCAAGACCTTCGCCATCGGCATGGACGTGGACGCCATCGACCTGAAGTACGCCCGCATGGTGGCGGAGTACATCGGCAGCGACCACACCGAGGTCATCATCTCCGAAAAGGACGTGCTGGACGCCCTGCCCGCGGTGGTGGAGCTGCTGGGCACCTGGGACATCACCACCATCCGCGCCAGCGTCGGCATGTATCTGGTGTGCAAGTACATCCACGAGCACACCGACATCCGCGTGCTGCTGACCGGCGAGATTTCAGACGAGCTGTTCGGCTACAAGTACACCGACTTCGCCCCCAGCGCCGCGGCGTTCCAGGAGGAGGCGGAGAAGCGCATCCGCGAGCTGCACATGTACGACGTGCTGCGGGCGGACCGCTGCATTTCGGTCAACAGCCTGGAGGCCCGGGTGCCCTTCGGCGATCTGAAGTTCGTGCGCTACGCCATGAGCGTGGACCCGGAATTGAAGATGAACAAACACGGCATGGGCAAGTACCTGATCCGAAAGGCCTTCGCGGACGACCACATCCTGCCGGACGAGATCCTCTGGCGGCAGAAGGCGGCCTTCTCCGACGCGGTGGGCCACTCGATGGTCTCGGACCTGAAGGCGCTGGCCGAGCGCACCTACACCGACGCGGAGTTTCATGAGCGGGCCGCGGGCTACGGCTACTGCCGCCCGTTCACGAAGGAGAGCCTTCTGTACCGGGAGCTGTTCGAGCGCTACTACCCCGGCCAGGCCCGCATGATCGTCGATTACTGGATGCCCAACAAAACCTGGCCCGGCTGCGACGTGGACGACCCGTCGGCCCGGGTGCTCTCCAACTACGGCGACAGCGGCAAGTGATTTCATATTGCTTTTCAGCGCCTTCCGTGGTATCCTTGTAGGGAAACAAGGGACGAACGGGAGGTGCTGATTCATGTCCGGGAGGGACGCGCGGCTCGTGTTCGACGCGATACCGGAGCAGTTCGACCGCTGGCGGGTGCGCTACAGCCGGGCGCTGTTCGACGCTGTCGTGGAGGCCAGCGGGCTGGGGCCAGGCAAGCGCTGCCTGGAGATCGGCCCCGGCACCGGCCAGGCCACCGACTTCGCGCTGGATACCGGGTGCGACTACCAGGCCGTGGAGCTGGGGGCGCACCTGGCCCAGTACATGGAGAAGAAGTACGCCGCGTACCCCAACTTCAGCATCATCAACGCCGATTTTGAGACCTGCCCGCTGGAGGCCGACGCCTACGACCTGATCTACTCCGCCGCGACCATCCAGTGGATTCGCGAGGACGTGGCCTACCGGCGCTGCTTCGATTTGCTGCGCAAGGGCGGCACGCTGGCGATGTTCATGCTGTCCGGCAACTACAGGGACACCGACCCGGCGCTGTACGCGGACATCCAAAAGGTCTACGACGCCTGCTTCGTCTCCGACCAGCCCTATCGGCAGCGCTTCAACTACCTGGGCGGCGAAGCCTGGGGGCTCACCTTCCTCGGGCAGCGCGCCTTTCCCGGCCGCAGGGAATACACCGCCGACGAATACCTGCAGTACATCGGCACCCACTCCGACCACATCACCCTGAACCCCGAATACCGGCAGCGCTTCTGTGACGGCATTCGCGAGGCGATACTGCGGCACGGAAACCGGATCGCGTTCGACGATCAATACCTATTGTACCTGTACCGGAAGTGAGCACACCTTCCGGCCAACAAAGGAGGCCCAAGCATGGCGACAGCGCAGAAGATCATCATACTGGATTTCGGCGGTCAGTACACCCAGCTGATCGCCCGCCGCGTGCGGGAGTGCCATGTCTACTCGGAGGTCATGCCCTGGAGCGCCTCCGCGGAGGCGGTCAGAGCCCGCGAACCGTCGGGCGTCATACTCTCCGGCGGCCCGGCCAGCGTCAACGACCCCGGCGCGCCGCGCTGCGACCCGGCGATCTACGACCTGGGCGTGCCGGTGCTGGGCATCTGCTACGGCATGCAGCTGACCGCGGCGCTCTTGGGCGGCAGCGTCGAGCGGGCCAGGGAGCGCGAGTACGGCCGCGTGACGGTGCGCATGACGGGGCGGGACGGCCTGCTGAAGGGCCTGTCGGATCGGTCCGCCTGCTGGATGAGCCACACCTGGCAGGTCAGCGCCTGCCCGCCGGGCTTTCACGCCGTCGCCGAGACGGACAACTGCCCGGTGGCGGCCATGGCGAACGAGGAAAGGCGCGTGTACGGCGTGCAGTTCCACCCGGAGGTGACCCACACCGACGAGGGCCGGAAGATCATCGAGAACTTCGTGCTGGACATCTGCGGCTGCGCGGGCGACTGGACGATGGCGGGCTACATCGACATCGCCGTCCGGAGGATTCGCGAGGTCGCCGGCGACACCGGCACGGTGCTGCTGGCCCTGTCCGGCGGCGTGGATTCCTCGGTGGCCGCGGCGCTGATCCATCGCGCCATCGGCAGCCGCCTGACCTGCGTGTTCGTCGATCACGGCCTGCTGCGCAAGGGCGAGAGCGAGCAGGTCTGCCGGGTGTTCAGCGAGCTGTTCCCGGTGCGCTTCGTCCGCGTGGACGCCGCCGAGCGCTTCTTTGCCGATTTGAAGGGCGTGACCGAGCCGGAGCAGAAGCGGCACATCATCGGGCGCGACTTCATCGAGGTGTTCAAGGACGCCGCGAAGGACCTGGGCAGGCTGGATTACTTCGCCCAGGGCACGATCTACCCGGACGTGATCGAGAGCGGCCAGGGCACCAGCGCCGCGGTCATCAAGAGCCACCACAACGTGGGCGGGCTGCCGAAGGAGCTGGGCTTTACCGAGCTGATCGAGCCGCTGCGGATGCTGTTCAAGGACGAGGTGCGGGCCCTGGGCGAGGCGCTGGGCCTGCCCCGCGACCTGGTCTGGCGCCAGCCGTTCCCCGGCCCGGGCCTCGCCATACGCATCATCGGCGAGGTCACCCCCGAGAAGGCGCGGATCGTCCGCGACACCGACGCCATATTCCGCGAGGAGATCGCGAAGGCCGGCCTCGCCGGACAGGTCAACCAGTACTTCACCGTGCTGACCGGCGTGCACTCGGTGGGCGTGATGGGCGACGAGCGCACCTACGACTACACCATCGCCCTGCGCGCCGTGACCACCGACGACTTCATGACCGCCGACTGGGCGCGCCTGCCCTACGACGTGATCGCGAAGGTCTCCGAGCGCATCGTCAACGAGGTCCCCCGCGCCAGCCGCGTGGTGCTGGACGTGACCAGCAAGCCCCCGGCCAGCATTGAGTGGGAGTAGGAGAAGGAAGTCTCGGTGACAGAATTCCGCAGGAGACTTATGTATTTCAAAGCTCTTTGAACTGTTAAAAATCGTGTTGCATACTGGCGAAAAATGGATTATAATAGTAATTAATCTGAATAGTATTACTTCTGATGTATTGTACCTCGCCCGAGTTGACGAAGACTGACCGGTTCATATGGAACCTGAGACGGCGGATGGCGACGGTATCGTCAATGGGATGATGGTTTGGGAATAATTGGGGTTTTGCTGGCTGTCGTGTGCGCCTTGCTGTGGTTTCTGCCCACTGTGCGGGCGCAGGAAACAAACCGGGTGTTGACGCGAAAGGATTACGCGCACATCGCCATGTTCCATGTCGCTTTTGAACGCTGTAACAAAGCAAGAGCTTCTTCGGTTCCAAAAGCACCGAAGGAATCCGTATGAATTGAGACCTCGTAATCTGTCAATTCTGGAGGAGCTGTTGAAATGCGCCGTCTGAAGACATCGTGGATTGTCATAGCGAATGTAGCCCTGATGAGCGCCATACTGGTTTTCGTTGCGCTGTATTCCAACTATGAGAGGAAAGGAAATTACCGATCTCAGGTGGATCATTTCGTCAACGCGACCGTTGCCATGGAACAGGTGACGGGGAACTATCTGGAGGGAGAACAGGGGATCTGCGACAACTGGGCGCAGTATATTGACAGCCGGGATCTGACGCTGGCAGAGGCAGCGGCGTATATCAGAGCGACCCATGTGAAGACTGATACATCCGCTCACCTGATCGATACGGAAACCCTGACAGGCTATTCTACGCGGCCGAGGCTGAACGACGCGGAGGATTATGAGGTTTCCTATAAGCGGATGGAACTGATCGGAGACGGAGCCTGGATAGCGGATGTCGGCGAGGCGATCAACGTCACCCGGGCCTATACGAACCCCATGAACGGGGAGCAGTCTCTGGCCTTCTGCAATCGGATCACCGTGCGGGATGAGGAAAACAGCGGGAAGAAGCAGGCCTGGCTGCTGCGCATCGTTCCCACGTCCAATCTGGAGGAGAAGTGGGTTTTCCCGAAAGAAGAGTTTGGGCATGAGGATTTTAGCATCATCGACACGAATGGCAACTATGTCATCCGGGGCCGCTCTTTTAAGAACAACAACTTCTTCGAATTCTACAAATCCTACAACCAGCCGGGGCTTGAAACACAATCCCGGTTGTTTTCGGATATCCTTTCCGGAACCGGTTCATTCAACATGGTGGACTCCAAGGGCAGGGAATGCATCGTCGCCCATACGCCATTTACCGCCACGAAGGGTTGGGTGCTGCTGAATGCCGCACCGGTCAGCAGTCTGAATGCGGATACTGAAAACTGGATACTGGTCGGAGTCGTCTCCTTCGGGTTGCTTCTTCTGCTTGTGATCGACTTCATGTATATGCACTTCGTCAACAAAAAGCTTCGTGTGATGGCCAGGGAAGCTGAGGCTGCCAACAGAGCAAAAACCGATTTTCTCTCTACGATGTCCCATGATATCCGCACGCCGATGAACGCAATCATCGGGCTGACCGCGATTGCCGAAAAAAACCTGGACGACCGGGAAGCCATATCAGAAAACCTGAGGAAGATCAGCATGGCCAGCAACCATCTGCTGACGCTGATCAATGATATCCTGGATATTTCCAAAGTGGAGAGCGGAAAGCTCAGCATGAGTCCGATCACCTTTTCCATCGTGGAGACCGTACAAAACCTGGTGAACCTGTCTCAGCCCATGATTAAGGAGAAAAACATTGTCTTCAGCTTCCGCACCAACCGCATCGAGAAGGAATATCTCTACGCGGATCAGCTGCGGCTGAACCAGATTTACATCAATATTCTTTCCAACGCCATCAAGTATACAATGCCGGGCGGCAGCGTGTCCGTGGATTTGCAGGAGGAGGAAAGCGAAAAGGAAGGCTGCATAAGGCTGGTCTATCGGGTCACGGACACCGGCATCGGTATGAGCCCCGAATTCATGGAAATCATGTATCGCCCCTTTTCCCGGCAGACGGACAGCAGGGTCAACAGCATTCAGGGAACCGGACTTGGGCTTGCGATTACCAGGCAGATGGTCGAGCTGATGAACGGGACGATCGATTGTCAGAGCGAGCTTGGGAAAGGCACAACCTTCACCATTACGCTGGATCTTCCCATCGCCGAAAAGCAGCTGGAGGAGATGCGGATCGATGGTATTGATGTCCTGATCGCAGACGATGACCCGATTCTGCTGGAAACTGCAATGGATACACTGAAATCACTGGGGATCCGACCGGAACAGGCGAATACCGGCATGGACGCGCTGGAGATGATCCGTCGCCGGCATGAAGCCGGAAACGATTACAGCGTGGTCATCCTGGACTGGAAGATGCCGGATCTGGACGGTATCGAGACCATCAGACGCATTCGGGCGGAAGTCAGAGCCCCGATCCCCATTCTGCTGATCTCCGCATATGACTGGTCCGATATAGAAGAGGAGGCGAAAGGGGCGGGTGCTAATGGATTCATCAGCAAACCGCTGTTCCGATCCGGATTGTATGAGAAAATCAACGAGCTGCTTGGGACGGGAGTTAAAGCCTCGGAGCCGACGGATGATTATTCAGATCTGGCCGGAATGAATATCCTGATCGCAGAGGACAACGATATTAACTGGGAAATCATCTCCACCATATTGGGCATGTTGGGCGTTACGTCAGAACGGGCAGAAAACGGGCGGATCTGCGTGAACAAAATGGCGGAGGCTGAGGAGGGGTGTTATGACCTGATCTTTATGGATGTCCAGATGCCGGAAATGAACGGCCTGGACGCGACGCGACAGATTCGTAAGCTGGATAACCGGTGGGCAGCCTCCATTCCCATCATCGCCATGACCGCCGATGCATTCTCTGAGAATGTGGCGGAATGTCTGCAGGCGGGTATGAACGGACACATCGCCAAGCCGATTGATCTGAAAATTGTTATCAAAGAGATTCGCAGAATCAAGGAGGAGAAAAAATGAAACGATTGCTATGTACCATTCTTGCCGCCCTGCTCGCCATCGTTCCGGCAGCCTGGATTTCTCAGGCCCGGGCGGAATCCGCCGGCATATTCCAGCCGAGACTGGATACGGATACCAGCTGCGAGATCACTGTGGTTGGAAGCTATTCCAACTTTGAGGCGCTGGAAGCTGAATTTGAGAGCTTCAACGAGATTTACCCCAACGTTGAACTGACCTATCTGAAACCGGATGACTACAACAACCTTCTGGGAACGGTGCTGGAAAGCAAGAATCCCCCGAATATTTTCTTCTCCTTTCCGTGGATGTACGGGAACGAAAAATACCTGACGGCCTTTGAACACATGGAGGATCTTTCCGATCCCCAACTGGGACTGGATCTGGAATGCATCCGTCCCAACCTGCTGAGACTTGACGCCAGCGGGCAATTGCTGACGATACCGGTTTTCGCCAGAAACTACGGGATGCTGGTGAACAACGACCTTTTTGAAAAGGAAGGGCTGCAGGTTCCGAACACCTGGAGCGAGCTGCTGGCAGTCTGCGAGGCGTTTCTGAACAAGGGATATACCAGCCCCATGATGGGCTACAGCGCGGATCCTTCCAGCTGCCTGATGAGCATACTGGTGTATCCGGAAGTGGTGGCAGCCCTGGCTGACAACCCCGAAATGCTTCAAGCCGCGAATGAGATGAATCCCATCGCCGGGGAGTGTATGCGCCAGAGCCTGGAATCGATGATGCAGCTGATCGGGAACGGATATATCAACCTGGATAAATGCAATGAGATAGGCGACAACTATACCGAGGTTATCCTTCGTTTCTTTGAGGGGGATGTCCCCATGATGATCTGCATGGCAGATACCGTATCCGGAACAGGAAAGCGGGAAAGCCAGTCCGAGGCCTTTTCCAAATCTCCCTTTACCTATTCCTTTGCGCCCATTCCGCTTTCAGAAGCCGGAGGTTACTTTATCGACAGCCCGTCGGTGGAATTCTCGGTGAACAAGACCTGCGACAATCTGGACATGACCAACGAGTTTATGCGCTTTCTGATAAGTCGCGCAGAACTGAACAAAATGGCCTTGGCAAAGCGACTCGTTACGCCGACAACAGATCTGTCCTTCAGTGCTGTGTACGAACCTTTCGGCCAAGTACCTGCCGAACGGGTGCTGTGCCCGGAAAAAATCGGAATTACAGATCCCCTTTTCGGGCAGGTGCGGAATGCGGCCTACCTGGTCGGAACCGGGGCGCTCACCATCGATGAAGCCGTCAGCCAATACGGATCCCTCAATCAGTAAGGAGAGGCCTTATTGCCTTCTTTTCGGCTATGATTACAGTCGGCAATACTGGAATATGAAAAGGAGACTTGATTCAGAGTGACAGAGAGGGCACGGCACAGGAGAAGCTGGAACCGTTGTTTGTACTTGTTTTTTATGCTTCTCATTCTGTTGAATATGGATCCGTCATGCGCAAGCGGGGAAAATACCGTGGATCCGGTGAACCAGCCCGAAAACTTTTCGGCGGTGCTATATGACAACACCAACGGCCTGCCCACCTCTGAAGCCAACGCCATCGTGCAGACCTCGGAGGGCTTCATCTGGATCGGCAGCTACGGCGGACTGATCCGCTACGACGGCAACACCTTCGTGCGCATGGATTCCACCAGCGGCATCACCAGC
>CACYTF010000062.1 GCA_902777335.1 uncultured Eubacteriales bacterium | reverse complement strand
CTAAATTTGTCGTTCAAAACGTCGAAAACGTTACGGTATAGAGACCTTTTCTCTTGGAAACCAAGGGATTAGTAGCAACACTGTGCAAGTAAGGATTTTATTTCTTTCTATCAGTACTACGGGTTTGAGATCATTGGCTTTGACCGATACGCTTATTCAAACAATGGACCGGAAGAACACAATATGCGGATAGAGATGGGAAAAAAAATTACATGACATGGTCAACATGAAGTCAATTGTTTAGCTTCCAGTTTGTCAGTATGTTCCCTCGAACCACGAATCGGAATGGCATTAACATCATAGAGACGAGGTGACGCAGGGTGAACCAGGACCCTTTCAAAGCGTATCTCAGGCAGTCCGAACCGGACAAGCGGCACAAGGGCTATGCCTGGCATACGGCCATTGGCCTGCAGGCGGTCGACGGGCTGAAGACGTCGGATTATCTGGCGCATACCGCCGTCCGCAATATCGAGGGCGAGATATCCTTTGAAGAGGCCAACGCGCTCCTGCAGACCTACTACGAGGAGAATCCGACCCATGATGCCGAGAATCGCACGGAGGAGGCCGACAAGGTCGCGGCCAGAATCGCAGCGCTCCTGTCCGAAAGAGCCTTCAGCTTCACGCCGAACGCGTATCTCTCCATTCACAGGAAGCTGTTCGCCGGCATCTATCCGCACGCGGGCCGCATCCGGGATTACAACATCACGAAGAAGGAATGGGTGCTGAACGGCGCGACCGTGCTCTATGGCAGCGCCACGGAGCTGATGGCAACTCTGGATTACGACCTGTCGGAGGAGAAGAGGTTTTCCTATAAGGGGCTTTCTATGGACGGGATCATCCGTCACCTCGCGGTGTTCATATCGAGGCTGTGGCAGATCCACGTTTTTGGGGAGGGCAATACCCGGACGACGGCGGTGTTCTTCATACAATATCTGAGGACGCTGGGCTTTGATGTGACCAACGACATATTCGCCGAGCATGCCTGGTACTTTCGCAATTCCCTCGTCCGGGCCAACTACAGCGACCTGATAAACGGCATCCATGAGACGACGGAGTATCTGGAGCTGTTTCTGAGAAACCTGCTGCTGAACGAAAGGCATCCGCTTCATAACCGGACATTGCACATCAGCGGAACGTTCAAAGAAGCGGAAAAACCGGATATTCGGGCAGAAAAACCGGACATTGAAGCATTAAAAGCGGACATTGAGAAGGTGTTCCATCCCAAAACCGCCATCCATATCCTGAAGCTCCGCAAGGCATTTCCAGAACAGGCGATCTTTGGACGGACTGACGTGATGGGCATCATTGGTATAAAACCGTCCAGAGCATCAGACCTTCTGAAGGAAATGTCCGGACACGGTATCATCGAGCCGGTAGCCGGACATGGCAAGGGGAAATACAGGTTCAGGCCGCGGCAGGGCTGAGGCGAATCCCCTTGTCCTCGTTACGGGCATCCAGTTCAACGGTCAATACGGAGGAAGCGTCCCATGGGCTTGATACGCGCGATGATCCAGACCCATCTGGGCGATGGGTATTCGAGGGAGAAGCTGGCGCACATCCGGCGGCGCAGGCTGAAGGCGCTTGTGGATTTCGCGCGGAAGAACAGCCCGTACTACGCGGCGCTGTACCGGGACATCGGCGAAGGCTTTCGCCTCAGTGACCTGCCGCCCGTCGGCAAGCCGGAGCTGATGGCGAATTTTGACCGGGTGCTGACCGACCGCCGGGTGACGATGAAGCGGGTCGACGCGTTCTGTGAAGACCTGGAGAACGTCGGGCGGATGCTCGACGGGAAGTACCTGGTGTTCAGGACCTCCGGCTCCACGGGCCACCCGGCGGTCGTGCTGTACGACAAGGGCTGCGTCGACGTCTGCTCCGCCGTGGCGGCGTTTCGCACGTTCGCGCGGCGCGAGGATTACAGGGCGTTCATGCGCCACGGCAAGAGGACCGCGGGCGTCTTTGCGAACTACGGCTTCTACCTGGCCTGCGGGATGTCCCGCTACCTCCAGCTGAAGATGCCCGGCAAACAGACCAAGATCACGGTGGACGTCAACGCCCCTCAGGCGCAGATCGTCCGGGAGCTCAACGCCTTCCGGCCCGCCATGCTCAGCGGCTACCCGTCCAACCTGGCGCTGCTGGCGGACTGCGACGCGCTGGACATCCGCCCCGACGTGGTGATCACCGGCGGAGAGCTGCTGACGGACGCCGTGCGCCGGAAGCTGGCGGACAAGTTCGGGTGCTACGTGCAGACCCACTACTCCTGCACCGAGGCCGGCGAAATCGCCTGCGAGTGCGCCGAGGGGCACCTGCACGTCAACGAGGACTGGGTGATCGTGGAGCCGGTCGACCGGGACAACCGGCCTGTGGGCTGCGGCGTCCTCTCCGACAAGGCGCTGATCACAAACCTGGCCAACCGCGTCCAGCCCTTCATACGCTATGAACTGACGGACCGGATCGTCGTCCATGACGCGCAGTGCCCCTGCGGCAGGAACACGCGGTGGCTCGAGATCGAGGGCCGCACCGACGACACGCTCGAATTTGAGGGCGGCGTCCGGGTCGCCCCGATGTCGCTGTACAAGATTCTGGAAGAGGTCAAGGGCATCCGCCGGTTCCAGCTGATCCAGACGGGGCCCAGGCAACTGGAGCTGCGGCTGACCGGCGATCAGCCGGAGGCGGGCTTTGCCCAGGCGCAGCGGGATATCACGGCCTTCCTCGGCGGCAAGGGCGTGACGGGGCTGGAGATCACGCTGTCCGACCGGCCGCCCCAGGCCCACCCGGTCAGCGGAAAGTTCAAGCACATCATGAAAAAAGAGTGGAAAAGCCCGGACTGATATGCTATAATGGAACCATTATAGCGCAACCATCGAGCAGGCCGGGAGGTGGGCGGCCCTATGGAGCAGACGTCAAAACCGATGCGCATCGCGGTGATCGACGACGACCGGATGAGCCTGCGGCTGGCGCGCCGGGTCTTTGAGAAGGCGGGCGTCGAAGGCGTGTACCTCGGCTCCGGCGCGGAGGCCCTCGCCTATTTCGGCGGCGCGCCCGGCGTCGACCTGGTGCTGCTGGACGTGTACATGCCGGACATGAACGGCTTCGACGTGCTGAAGCACCTGAAGGCGGACCCGGTGTACCGCAACGTGCCGGTGGTGTTCCTGACCGGCGACGAGGACGTGAAGACGGAGACGGCCGGCCTGCACGCGGGGGCCGCGGACTTCATCCGCAAGCCCTTCGCCGCCGAGGTGCTGCTGAAGCGGGTCAAAAACATCATCGAGCTGAACCGCCTGCACGGCGACATGGCCAGCGAGATCCGCGCCAAGACGGAAAAGCTGTCCCGGGCCTACATACAAATCGTGGAGGCGCTGGCCGCCTCCGTGGACGCCAAGGACAGGTACACCCACGGCCACTCCTCCCGCGTCGCCGCGTATTCCAGGGAAATCGCCCGCCGCGCCGGGTTCAGCGCCCCGGAGCAGGACACCGTGTTCATGATGGGCCTGCTGCACGACGTGGGCAAGATCGGCGTCGCGGACTCGATCATCAACAAGAACGGCCGGCTGACCGATGAGGAATACGCCGTCATCAAGACCCACCCGGCGGTGGGCGCGGAGATACTGAAGAAGATCACCGACCTGCCGGAGCTGATGGTGGGCGCCCGCTGGCACCACGAGCGCTACGACGGGCGCGGCTACCCCGACGGCCTGGCCGGCGAGGCCATACCGGAGGTGGCGCGGATCATCGCCGTGGCGGACACCTACGACGCCATGACCAGCAACCGCAGCTACCGCGGCGCGCTGTCCCAGCAGAAGGTCCGCTCCGAGATCGAGCGCTGCCGGGGCAGCCAGTTCGACCCGCGGTTTGCCGACATCATGCTCTCCATGATCGACGAGGACCCGGATTACCGGATGAGGGAGATCTGAACATGTTCGATTCGCAAGCGCTGGCGGCGCTGGGCGTCGACACGGAGGCGGGCCTGGCGTACTGCGCCGGGGACCCGGAGTTCTACGCGGAGATGCTGGGCGAATACGCCGCCGAAGCCCGGGTGGGGCTGGACGAGCTGGAGCGTTTTTTCGCCGGGCAGGACTGGCAGCGCTACGGCATACGCGCCCACTCGATCAAGAGCACCTCGCGCATGATCGGCGCGACGGCCTTCTCGGAGCTGGCGCGCGCGTTGGAATTCGCGGCCAGGGAGGGCCGGACCGGAGACATCGCCGCGCGCCACGCGCCGTTTGTCGCCGGGTACCGGCAGCTCGCCGGGGGCATACGCGAGGCCCTGGGCTGATCGGGGAGGTTCGCCATGCGCAAAGCCGTCCGCCACATACTCAATCCGGAGCTGCCGCTGCGCAGCCGGTTGTTCCAGCTGCTGTCCACCATCGCGCTGGCGGAGTTCATCATCGTGTCCGTGTACACCGTGGTAACCGGCGGCAACGCGGACCACATCGCCGTCATGCTGATCGGCACGGCGCTGTTCGCCTTTACCGTGGCCTGGACGTTTCGCTCCGGTCGCACGCGCGCGGGCTCGGCGGTGTCGGGGCTGCTGTACTACGCGCTGTACCCGATGACCTTCTTCTCCTCCGGCGGCCTGTACGGCGGCGCGCCGGTGGTGTTCGCCTTCGCGCTGGTATACGTGTTTCTGGTGACGGAGAAGTGGGAGCGGATCGCCTGCATGGCCGCCTGCGTCGCCGTCAGCGGCGCGTGCTACGTCATGTCCTGCCTGCACCCCCAGCTGCTGGACCGGCACACGGTGGCCATGGAGCACGCGGAATCGCTGCTGTCGATACTGCTGGTGACGCTGCTACTGTGCGCGCTGTTCGCGTTCGTGACCGAGGTGTACCGCACCGAGAACCGCATCGTGCAGAAGCAGAAGCTGGAGATCGAGGAGCTGAACCGAAGCCAGAAGCGCTTCTTCTCCAACATGAGCCACGAGATCCGCACGCCGGTCAACGCCATCATCGGCCTGAACGAGATGACGCTTCGGGAGGACATCCCGGACGGGGTGCGCGAAAACGCGATGAACATCGAGGTGGCCGGCAGGATACTGCTGCACACCGTCAATGAGATACTGGACATGTCCCGGCTGGAGACCGGCACCATGGAGATCGTGAACGGCGACTACCAGACCACCGCCATGCTGTCGGACATCGTGGGCATGATCTGGCTGCAGGCGCAGGAGAAGGGGCTGGAATTCCGCGTCGTGGCCGACCCGGCGCTGCCGAAGGCGCTGAACGGCGACGCGGTGCGGGTGAAGCAGGTGCTGCTGAACGTGCTGACCAACGCCGTGAAGTACACCAGGGCCGGCTCCGTCACGCTGACCCTGGGCAGCCGCAGGGAGAACGGCCGATTCCTGATGACCTATCGGGTCGACGACACCGGCATCGGCATACGGCCCGAGAGCATCCCCCACCTGTTCACGGCGTTTCAACGGATGGACGCCCAGAAGACGCACACCATCGAGGGCACCGGCCTGGGCCTTTCCATCGTCAGGCAGCTGCTGGACCTGATGGGCGGCACCGTACAGGTGACCAGCGAATACGGCAAGGGCAGCACCTTCCTCATCGAGATCCCGCAGGCGGTGGCGGACGGCACGCCGATCGGCGAGGTCGACTTCCGCCGGCGCGCAGGCAGCGCGGCGGCCAAGCAGGCCGCGCCGGAGGGAATACCGGCGCTGAACATACTGGCCGTGGACGACACGCGGATGAACCTGCTGGTGGTCAAAAAGCTGCTGCAGGATTCCCCGGCGCGCGTCGACACCGCCTCCAGCGGCGCCGAGGCGCTGGAAAAGACGGCGCAAACGCGCTACGACGTGATACTGATGGACCACCAGATGCCGGAGATGGACGGCATCGAGTGCCTGCACCGCATCCGAAGCCAGGAGAACGGCCTGTGCCGCGACAGCAGGGTCATCTGTCTGACCGCGAACGTGGGCGCGGAGATGGAAAGGCTGTTCCTGCAGGCGGGCTTCGACGGCTACCTGAGCAAGCCGGTGCGGGGCCAGACCCTGGCGGAAGCGCTGGCGCGGGCGAGCGCCGCGGCGCGGTAAGGGCAATGTGAACGGGCAGTCGCGCCGGGCCTCAATGCGCGACGGAAATACAGACGGAAAGGGCGGATACAGCGATGAAGCAGAGGAAAACCTCGGATCGCCGGAAGACCCTGTCGGCCAAGAGCATCGTCATACCGGCGGTGATCGTGATCATGCTGATGCACCTGCTGCTGGTGCTCAACACCGTGCGCCTCAATCGGGTCGGGCAGATCATCTCCGAGGCGACGCAGACCAACTTCATGATCTCCGGCATATCCAACAGCTTCTCCGCCACGACGGACCAGCAGTCGGAGCTGGCCCGCAGCTATGCCATATCCGGCGACGAGGCGCTGATCGCCCGGTACACCGAATGCGTGTCCGAGGCCATGGGGGCCGCCGGTTCGCTCTCCGACATGCTGATGAAAAACGACTTCCAGAGCGCCGACGAGCAGCTCCAGGAAGCCCTGTCCGTGTACTACGCGCGCCGGGAGATGGAGCACGTGGCGATCAAGCTGCAGGCCCTGTCCCGGGGCGTGGACCTGTCCGCCTATCCGTCGCTGGAGGCCACCGAGCTGACCGAGGCGCAGCTGCAGCTGCCCGACGAGGCCAAGCAGGGCGCCGCCGTCGAGATGATGATGGGCTCCGAATACCAGTCCGCCCGGGGCGGCGTACAGCGCGGCCTGAGCAAGGCCGTCGGCATCGTCGGCGACGAGAGCTCCGCGTTCATCGGCAAGATGTCGGCGCAGATGGGCCAGTACCGGATCATGCAGTACGTGATGATGGCGGTGGTGATCTTCACGCTGCTGTTGATGTGCGTGCTGCTGTTCACCAATTTGCTGAACCCGCTGGAAAAGTGCCTGGAGATCGTGCAGCGCGGCGACGCCGTGCCGGACGACCACGGCTTTTCCGAGCTGCGCCGCCTGGCCACCTGCTACGACGACCTGCTCTCCCACCGCAACCAGCTGGAGGCGGACCTGCGGCACCAGTCCCTCACCGACGCGCTCACCGGCCTTCCCAACCGGCTGGCCTTCCAGAACGCGCTGCAGGAGCTGGAGCGCTCGAACTACCACAGCCTCACGGTGTTCTCGCTGGACGTGAACGGCCTGAAGGCCGCCAACGACCGCTGGGGCCACGGCCGGGGCGACAAGCTGCTGTGCGACGCCGCCGACTGCATCCAGAAGACGTTTGCCGGCCGGGAGGGCATGCGCTGCTTCCGCTTCGGCGGCGATGAGTTCGCGGCCCTGTGGGTCGATTGCGACGACGCGAACGTGCCCGGGGTGCTCGAGGCCTTCAAGGCGGACCAGGAGGCCCGCGGCATCAGCGTGTCCGTGGGCTGGGCGCACAGCGACACCAACGTGGGCAGCGGCGTCAACGCGCTGTTCGAGCAGGCGGACAAGGCCATGTACCGGGAGAAGACCCGGCTGCACGCCCGCCGCGCCGGCGACGCGCGCTTCCGGGCGGAGGACGCCTGAGGGGTCAGACCTCGAAATCGCAGGCCACCGAACCGCTGCGGACCTCGTGCATCCGCTTCTTGACGGGCAGGTGCGCCGGGTGGGTCTGGTAGGCCTGGAACGACGCCATGCTGTCGAACAGCGTGACCAGCGCCAGGTCGTAGGACCGGTCGCTGTGCAGCACGTCCGCGCCGGCCTCCAGCTCCAGCAGGCCCTCGACGCGGCCCTTCATGCCGTTGAAGTTCTCCACCAGTTGGGGAATCTCCGATTTGTACTCATCTTTGATCTTGAACAATACGATATGGCGAATCATGGAACGACCTCCCTTTCGCTGTGCCGCGCCGCGGCGGCGGATACGGGTATTATAGCACACCAGAGGCGACAGCTCAACCGCTGGAAAGGGCGAATATGGATATGCGGGCACTGAACCGGGCGATCGAAAGGGCATTTGCGCAGAGCGAGGGCGACAGCAACATCTCCGACCTGCTGTCCTGCATGGGCGAGGAGCTGGGCTGCAAGCGCATCAGCATATTTGAGGAGAACGAAGAGGGCACCTGCGACAACACCTATGAGTGGGTCGCCCCCGGCGTGGTCCACGAACGGATACTGCTGCAGCACGTCGCCATCGCCCGGTTTGACACCTGGCACGACCGGCTGATCCACCGCGAGACGATCGTCGTCCGGACGCCGGAGGACCTGCGCGAGCACGACCCGGACGTGTACGACATGTTCGTCGACCAGGGCATCCATTCCGCGCTGGTGACGCTGCTGGCTTTTCACGGAAAGAACTTCGGCTTCTGCATACTGGAGGACCCGGACGCCCGGGTCATGGACGACCGGGAATTGATCATGCCGGGGATCCGCTACATCCTCTCCTCGATGATCTACAGCCGAAACCTGGTGTCGAAGCTCAAGCGCCTCGGCTATATCGACACGCTCACCGGCGTGGGCAACCGGGTGTCCCTCCACGAGCACCTGGAGGCCGTGGATCACGCAAAGCCGGTCAGCGTGATCTCGGTGGACATCATCGGCTGGGACAACGGCGAGGGCAAGCTGCCCCACCTGGAAAAGGAGCAGACGCTGCTACGCGCGGGCGAGGTGCTGACCAACCTGTTCGACAGCGACCGCGTGTTCCGCGTGGCCACCGGCGAATTCGTCATCGTCGGAAACGGCGTCGACCGCGCGGCCTTTGATCTGGATGTGCGCAACATCCGGGGTCTGCTGCGCGAGCACAACCTGCTGGCGTCGGTGGCGGGCGAATGGTGCGAGCGCGTCAGCGGCTCCATCGACGGGCTGATCCACGCCATGCACGACAAGGCCGAGCGCGAGAAGCGCGTCATACTGGCCCACCGCAACAAGGTGGAGCGCCATCACGAGGCGAAGGGCGAGGCCTTCGAGCAGGCGGTCATCGACATGCCCCGGGGCGACGCGTTCTTCAGGATCGCGGACCGCTTCCTGGCGGAGCTGTACGAGGAATCCACCGTCTCCATCGTCACGGACATCAACTACTTCAAGCTCTACAACGACATATTCGGCCGCAGGTCGGGCAACCGTTTCCTGGAGACCATCGCGGGCATGGTGCAGGAGGCGGCGGAAAAGTACGGCGGCGTGTGCGGCTACATGGGCGGCGACAACTTCTGCCTGATCGTGCCCACGCACAGCAAGACCCAGCGGGAGATCCTGCCGGTGCTCGAGCAGCTGTACGGCACGCTGAAATTCCCGGACGGCTTCTCCCCCGCCATGGGCGTGTACCTCTCCGACGACCGCCGGGAGAGCACCATCACGCTGTACGACAGGGCCCTGAGCGCCCTGTCCGAGATCAAGGGCGACTACATCCGCCACATCCACTTCTACAGCCCGGAGAGCCAGCAGCAGCAGCGGGAGGACAAGCTGCTGCTCATGGACGTGAAGGACGGGCTGGCCCGGGGCGAATTTCTGTTCTACGTGCAGCCTCAGGTGTATGAAAAGACGGGCAAGATCACGGGCGGCGAGGCGCTGGTGCGCTGGCAGCACGACGGCCGGCTGATCTCGCCGGGGCGCTTCATCCCGGTGCTGGAGAAGACGGGCTATGTGTACGCCGTGGACTGCTTCGTCTGGGAATCCGTGGCGCGGTGGCTGCGGGAGATGATCGACAGGGGCGTCAAGCCCGTGCCGGTGTCGGTGAACGTTTCCCGGGTGGACTTCTACTTCGACGACATCGCCGAGCGCTTCATCCGCCTGGTGAAGCAGTATGACCTGTCCCCCGACCTGATCGGCGTGGAGATCACCGAGAGCGCCTTCACCGACAACACCAGCGCCATACTCGACGCCATCGGCAAGCTGCACGACGCCGGCTTCCACATCCTGATGGACGACTTCGGAAGCGGCTCCAGCTCGCTGAGCATGTTGCACACCATGAACCTGGACGTGCTGAAGACGGACGTGCAGTTCATGTCCAAGGACGACCGGAACGGCCGCGCCATCAGCATCGTGGAGTCGGTGATCTCCATGGCCCACATGATCGGCATGACCGTCGTCACCGAGGGCGTGGAGACCGAGGAACAGAAGAACAGCCTCATCTCCATCGGCGACAACTTCGCCCAGGGCTTCTACTTCTACAAGCCGATGCCGAAGGAACAGTTCGAGGCGCTGATCAGCGACCCAAGCAACGTGACCTCGGGCTACAGGGCCCGGCACGCCAGGAAGGACGGCCAGCTCCGGTTCAAGGAGATCATCCGCGAGGGGCTCGTCTCGGAGACGCTGCTCGACAACATCATCCGCGCCGCCGCCATCTACCGCGAGGAGAACGGCGAGGTCACCATCGTACAGGTCAACGAACTGTACACGTCCATCACCGGCATACTGCCCGGCGAGGCGGAGGGCGTCAACCTCGCCGGCCACCTGGACGCGGCGGAGCTGGAGCGCTTCCGGCAACTGCTGGAAAGGGCGAACGCGCGCAGCGACGAGGGCGGCGAGGGCACGGTGCGCTTCAGAAAGCCCGACGGCAGCGCGGTCGAGATGAACATGCGCGTCTACCTGCTGTACACCTTTGACAGGCACCGCCTGTACCTTTCGATGATGGGATAGGATCGGCGCTCACGCCGTCAGGCTCAGACGATCCAGAACAGCAGGCACACCACAGCGGTCCCGACCAGCATGGCGCCGAAGGCCACCGGCCATTTGCCGCCCCGGTTGAAGCCGTAGAAATCCTCCCAGCGCTTCTCCTCCGGCGCATAGACCACCCTGTTCAGGTACACCACCCCATACAGCAGCACCGGCAACAGCCCCGTCAGGGCCGTTGCCATTGTCATGTCCCGCTTTTCCATGAAGCAGAAGGAGACGATCGCCAGCAGCGGGCCCGCCAGGTGCATGTAAAAGCTGTCGCCGCTCAGCAGCGCGCGGTAGCCCTGGGTCGGCCCCAGGAACAGGAACACCGTCATCAGCGTGACGGTGACCGACACGGTGCCCAGGTATTTGAACGTCAATACCGCCGGAGACGCCGCGCCGCCCAGCTGGCTGATCGCCATCGCCAGCGCCGTCAGCGCGCAGAACGCGTTGGACAGCACCGTGAAATAGCGAAAGGCCTTCAACCCCCGCCGAAGCTGCCACTGGCCTTCCTTGTAGAAGCACCTGACCAGCAGCACCGTCGTGACGACGAATATCACGGCATTGATGACGATGGAAGCGATTCTCATGTAGCATTCCCCATTTCGTGTGTCAACGCTGTCTGTACCTCCCCGCGATTCGTAAGGGGTGCCCTATCCCCCGCTTCGCGGGTACTTCCCCATCTGCGGATGGGGAAGCTATGGAGCGACGTCCTGAACGCATCGCCGTGCACCGCGATTCGTATGAGGTGCCCTATCCTCGGCTAACCGTGCCTCCCCATCCGCAGATGGGTTCGAGCGCCCGGAGAACAGTCCGGTGGACTGTTCTCAGCGAGAACGGGCCGACAGGCCCATGGAGAGGGGGACCGCTTGCGGTGGTGGGGATCCTGAACCTATCACCGTGCGCGGCGGTTCGTCATAAGTGCCCTATCCCCCGCTTCGCGGGTACTTCCCCGTTGCGACGGGGAAGCTATTCGTGTGGTGGGGGTCCTGAACATATCGCCGTGCGCGGCGGTTCGTCATAAGTGCCCTATCCCCGGCTAACCGTGCCTCCCCATCCGCAGATGGGGAGGGGGACCGCTTGCGGTGGTGGGGGTCCTGAACCTATCACCGTGCGCGGCGGTTCGTCATAAGTGCCCTATCCCCCGCTTCGCGGGTACTTCCCCGTTGCGACGGGGAAGCTATGATCGGCGAGTCTCCCTCAGACCGTCCTGATGCTCTGCGCCTTATCGAACAAATCCCGTCAGGAATTTGCACCAGAGCTCCTCACTCCCAACTCCTCGCTCCCAGCTCCCCTGTTCCTCCCGGCGGGCGACGCATCGTCGCACCTACTGTCTGCCCCGTTGACCTCTTGCAAACGCTATTTTGCCCGTCACAGCGTCCTCGGGTTCTGTTCGTAGATCTGCAGCATGGCCTCCACCGTGTCCGCGACGGAGGCCAGGTCGTTGCCGTAGGGCGCGCCTGAAGCCAGGCAGCGGTAGAAGTCCTCGATGCAGGGCAGGTGTCCGTTGCCCCAGTAGCCCTTGCCCAGCGTCTCGGGCTGGGGAAAGGTCTCCCGGCGCACGTCGCCGTCCCGGGCGATCTCCAGCGCGTCGCCGCTCAGCCGCAGCGTCGCGCGCTCGGCCTGCACCTCCAGGAACACCGGCGCGTCCTGGGTGTAGGCGTTGGTGGCGTAGAACACCGCGGGTTTGCCGCCCAGCACCAGGTAGGCCTCCACGGTGTCCTCCACCTCGATGACGCCCTTCAGGTGGTGGTTCGCCAGCCGGGCCTCCACCGCCTGCGGCGCGCCCAGCAGCCACACCAGCAGGTCCAGCGTGTGGATGGACTGGTTGATCAGCGCGCCGCCGCCCTCGGTGGCCCAGGCGCCGCGCCAGCCGCTGTCCCGGTAATAGGGGGCCTCCCGCCGCCAGGTGACGAAGGCCCGGGCGCCCACCGGCGCGCCAAAGGTCTCCTCGCTCAACAATTGGCGGAGCCTTCTCACATTGGGCCGGTACCGGTTCTGAAAGCACACGCCCAGCGGCACGCGGGCCGCGGCGCGCCGCAGCTGCTCCCACTGGTCGCGGCCCGTCACCGGCGGCTTCTCGGTGAACACGGCGACGCCCCGGCCCGCCGCGGCCTCGGCCATCGGCGCGTGCAGGTGGTGGGGCGTGCACAGGTGCACCGCGTCCAACCGCTCCGCGTCCAGCATCGCCTCCATTGAGGCATAGGCGCGGCAGCCGTACTTCGCCGCCATCGCCTCGGCCCGCTCCGGCACAATGTCCGCGCAGGCGACCAGCGCCGCCTGCTCCAGCCGGTCCAGCACCGCGGCGTGCACCTGCGCGATGCCGCCGCAGCCCACGATGCCCACTCTGGCCATACCGTCCGACACTCCCTTCACGCGATGTGGTATGCGGCTCCTACCGATCCAGACCGTAATCTTCAACGCACTTTTTCAGCCCCTCGGCGGTGGTGTTGAAGCGGATGCCACGGGCCCTGATCTTCTCGCAGTTCATCCACAGATTGTGGTCCGGGCCGCTGTCCGACAGCTCGACCCGCAGCTTCAATAGCGCCGACAGGTACCTGGCGGTGTCCAGCATGGTCATATCGCTCTCGCTGCCGTAGTTGTACACGCCGCCGGGCAGTTGCAGCGCCCGGGGCACCCACGCCGCCACCTCGCGCACGTAGGTGACGGCCCGGCGCGCCGTTCCGGAGAAGCGCAGCGCGTCCCTTGACAGCATCAGCGTCAGGAAGTTGGGCCGGTTCGGCATGCCGTACAGCGGCATGTCGTACATCCAGGTGGCCCGCAGCAGCACCGCGTCCGGGTTGGCCGCCAGCACGGCCCGCTCCATCTCCAGCTTGTGCCGGGCGTACAGATTGACCGGCGCCTCATCCCCCTCGGCGTAGGGTCCCTCGCCCGACGCGCCGCCGTAGACCTGGTCCGTGCTGAACAGCGCGCACTTGACGCCCGTCTCGGCGATCCAGACCGGGATTTCCACATTGGCCCGGTACGACGCCTCCGGGTTCGCGGCGCAGGTGGGGATGTCCGATATCGCCGCCGTGTGGACGATGGCGTCCGGCTCCGTCCGGTCGATGAGCCGGCGTATGCCGTCCCGGTCCATGCCGCGCAGCGACGGCGCGGTCATGGCCACAACGCCCGCCTCGCGGTTCAGCGCGTCCATCACCCGCGCGCCCACAAATCCCTTAGCCCCGGTCACCCATATTTTCACAGCCATCACCTTCGCCTATATTATACCGCATCCACTTTCAAAACTCAATCGCCAATTCCCTCTCGGGCGGGCGGCGCATCGCCGCCCCTACTCCTGTTCACTGTTCCCTGTTCCCTGTTCCCTGTTCCCTGTTCCCTGTTCCCTGTTCCCAACTCCCAATTTAACCCTCGCCGGATTGACGCGCTCCCCAATTCCCCATTATAATCACGGCGAGGTGATTCCCATGAGCGGCATTCAGGCCTTTCTGAATCGAAAGGACATACAGATTTCCCTGCGGCGCTACGGTATCGACGCCCTGGGCGCGATGGCGCAGGGCCTGTTCTGCTCGCTGCTGATCGGCACGATCATCGACACGATCGGCACGCGGCTGCACATACCGTTTCTGACCGCCACGGTGGCCACGGTGGCGGGCGTCAGCTACACGGTGGGCGGCATCGCCTCGGCCATGAGCGGCCCGGCCATGGCGGTGGCCATCGGCTACGCGCTGCACTGCCCGCCGCTGGCGCTGTTCTCGATGATCTCGGTGGGCTTTGCCGCCAACGTGCTGGGCGGCGCGGGCGGGCCGCTGTCGGTGCTGTTCGTGGCGATCATCGCCGCCGAGTGCGGCAAGGCCGTGTCCAAGGAGACCAAGGTGGACATACTGGTCACGCCGATGGTCACCATCGGGGTGGGCCTGCTGCTCTCCTGGCTGATCGCCCCGCCGCTGGGCCGCGCGGCGATGGCCGTGGGCAGGCTCATCATGCTGGCCACGGAGCTGCAGCCCTTCCTGATGGGCATCGCGGTGTCGGTGCTGGTGGGCATGGCGCTGACGCTGCCGATCTCCTCGGCGGCCATCTGCGCCGCGCTGGCGCTGACCGGGCTGGCCGGGGGCGCCGCCGTGGCCGGCTGCTGCGCCCAGATGATCGGCTTCGCCGCGATCTCCTTCCCGGAGAACGGCTGGGGCGGCCTGGTCTCCCAGGGCCTGGGCACCTCGATGCTGCAGATGGGCAACATCGTCAAGAACCCCCGGGTGTGGATCGCCCCCACGCTGACCTCCGCCGTCACCGGGCCGCTGGCCACCTGCCTGTTTGGCCTGCGAATGAACGGCGCGCCGGTGTCCTCGGGCATGGGCACCTGCGGGCTGGTGGGCCAGATCGGCGTGTACACCGGCTGGGTCAACGACGTGGCCTCCGGCGCGAAGGCCGCGATCACCGCCTTCGACTGGCTGGGCCTTGTGCTGATCTGCTTCGTGCTGCCGGCGGTCATCGCGCCGGTCATCCACGCGGCGGTGCGCAAATTGGGCTGGGTACAGCCGGGGGATCTGAAGCTGAACTGATCCTATGAAAACGCCATGCCGGCAGTACGGCATGGCGTTTTCTTGTCAATCGATGGCCGCGTAGACGGCCCGTATGGCCTGCTCGTAGCGGTCCTCGGGCACGCCGACCAGCAGGTTCAGCTTGCCCGCGCCCTGGTTGATGGTGTTGATGGGCACGCCCTCGCGGGCCAGCGCCTGCAGCACCCGCACGTTGGCGTCGCAGGCGTCGGTGGCCTTCTCGCCGATGACGGCGATCATCGACTGGCGCTCGGTCAGGCCCAGGTAGTCCGGCTTCAGCTTCTCGCGGATCTCCCGGAACAGGTCCTCCTTCCAGGGCTCCAGCAGGTCGCCGCGGATCACCAGCGTGACCGTGTCGATGCCGGTCAGGCACTGCTCGAAGGGCAGCTGGCGGTTCTTCAGCATGTCCAGCAGCACCGCCGTGAAGCCGGATTCGTCGCTGACCATCAGCTTCTCCACCTGGATCACCGACATGCCGGACTGGCCCGCCACGCCGATGATCGGGTACTTGGTCTCCCCCTCCGGAAGCCGCCGCACGATCATCGTGCCCGCGTCGCCGGGCTGATCGGTGTTGCGGATGTTGATCGGTATGCCCTGGTCCGACACCGGCATCACCGCGTCGGTGTGCAGCACCGAGGCCCCCATGTAGGAAAGCGTGCGCAACTCCCGGTAACTGACGTACTTCACCGTCCGGGCCCCGTCCACGATGCGCGGGTCCGCCGCCAGCAGGCCGGAGACGTCCGTCCAGTTCTCGTACAGGTCGGCGCGGATGGCGGCGGCGGCCAGGCTGCCGGTCACGTCCGAGCCGCCCCGGGGCAGCGTGTGGATCCGTCCGCGCATGTCCGCCCCGTAGAACCCGGCGATCACCGCGTTTTGAAGCGGCCGCAGCGCCGCGCCCAGCGTGCGCAGCGTCATCGGCATGTCCAGCGCGCCGCCCTCGTCGAAGCAGACGCACCACTCCGGGTCCACAAAGGTGAAGCCCAGGTACTCCGCCAGCAGCCTGGCGCACAGGTACTCGCCCCGGCTGGCCACGAAGGCCCGCTCCGGGGCCCGGCTCAGGTGCCGCCGGAGCGCGTCGATCTCCCCCTCCAGCGACGCCGGCGATGGCCTCGAAGCGCGCCTTCACGGCCATCAGAGCCGGCTCAAAGTCGCCGCCCGCCGCCGCGGCGTCGCAGCAGGAGAGCAGCAGGTCGGTGACCTTCACATCCCCGTCGAAGCGCTTGCCCGGCGCGGAGGCTACGACGAAGCGCCTGTCGGGGTCCTGGGCAATGATATCGCGAATCTTCCTGAACTGCCCGGCGTCCGCCAGGGAGGTCCCGCCGAATTTGGCGACCACTGTTCTCATGCGCACATCCTCCGCTTCCGTACCATGCACTCGACTCATCCCGATTGTAGCGCCTGCGCCGCCCTTTGTCAACGCGATTTCCGCGTTCGGGCCGCGGAATCATGATTTAACACAAATAAACGCTCTCCGGCCCGCCCTGCGTATTGACAGGGCGTTCAATATTGTATATTATGAACTTGCAATTGAACACACAAAAGACGGGAAGGATCGAATATGGATCAGGCATTGAGCAGAAAGCAGTTTGACCTGCTGGAGGCCCTGGCCCTCTCGGACGCCGCGATGACCCAGCGGGACCTCGCGACGGCGACGGGGCACTCGCTGGGCACGATCAACCGCGTGATGCGGGATCTGAACCGCATGGGCTACACCCACGGCGGGGCCGTCACCCCCGCGGGCCTGGAGGCGCTGGAGCCCTACCGGGCGCGGCGGGCGGTGTTCATCGCCGCCGGCTTCGGCTCCAGGCTGGTGCCCATCACGTTCAACACCCCAAAGCCCCTGGTGCGGGTGCACGGCACGCGCATCATCGACACGCTGATCGACGCCTGCCTCGCGGCCGGCATCAGCGACATCGTCATCGTGCGGGGCTACCTGGCCGAGCAGTTCGACCAGCTGCTGTACAAGTATCCGATGATCCGCTTCATCGAAAACCCCATCTACAACGAGGCCAACAACATTTCCAGCGCCCTGGTGGCGCGCTACCTGCTCTCCAACGCCTATGTCTTTGAGGCGGACCTGCTGCTGTCCAACCCGAAGATCATCCGCAAATACCACTACCGTTCCGACTTCCTGGCGATCCGCAAGGAGCGCACCGACGACTGGTGCTTCACCGAGAAGAACGGCGTGATCACCGAGGAAAAGGTGGGCGGCATAAACTGCTGGCAGATGGTGGGCATCTCCTACTGGAACGAGGCGGACGGCCGGCAGCTGGCCCAGGACATCGCGGACGTGTACGCCACGCCCGGCGGCAGCGAGCGCTACTGGGAGCAGGTGCCCCTGGTCTACCGCAAGGCGCACTACGCCGTGGAGATCCGCGAGTGCTTCGACGAGGACATCGTCGAGATCGACACCTTCCGCGAGCTCAAGGCCATCGACCCGACCTACGACGTCTGAGGCCGGGCGGAACACCGATATACAGAGAGGGGAGCAAACCCATGAGCGGCAAAAAACCAGAGCAAAGCGACGGCGGCCTGAAGCGGCAGCTGTCTCCGATGCACGTGTGGGCCATCGCGTTCGGCTGCGTGATCGGCTGGGGGTCCTTCATCAACCCGGGCAAGAAGTTCCTGCCCAACTCCGGCGTGGCCGGCACGGCCATCGCCATGGTGCTGGGCGCGCTGGTGATGGTCATCATCGCGTTCAGCTACGCCTACATGGTGCCCAAGTACCCGAAGGCCGGCGGCGAGTTCACCTTCACCCGCATGTGCTTCGGCAAGCACGCCGCGTTCATCTGCGGCTGGTTCCTGGTGGTGGCCTACCTGACCAACGTGCCCATGAACAGCACCGCCATCGGCCTGATCGTGGACGGCCTGGACGGCGGCGCCGACATCCTGAAATTCGGCTTCCACTACACGGTGGCGGGCTTCGACATCTACATGGGCGAAATGCTGCTGGCCATGGCCGTGCTGCTGCTGTTCGGCTATCTGAACATCATCGGCGTGAAGAAGGCCGGCTTCGTGCAGACGATACTCTCCTCGCTGCTGGTGCTGTGCGTGTTCGTGCTGGCGATATCCGCGCTGTTCAGCGCCAAGGCCAAGGGCATCAACATGAAGCCCGTCTGGGGCTTTGACAAGAAGGCCGCCATGGCCGCGGGCGCCACGACCCAGAGCCTCGACCCCTTCGCCCACCGCGGCGCGTCGGGCGTGCTGTCGGCCATACTGGCCACCTTCGCCATCGCGCCCTGGGCCTACGTGGGCTTCGACGCCATCCCCCAGGCCGCGGAGGAATTCAACTTTTCCTTCAAGAAGGTCAGCTTCATCATGATCATCGCCATACTGTTCGGCTGCTTCGTGTATTCCAGCAACAACACGGTGGCCGCGGCGGCCCTGGAGAACTGGCCCGACCGCGTGATGACCGGCGAATGGGTGCTGCTGGTGGCGGCCGAGGAGCTGCTGGGCGGCTTCGGCAAGGTGCTGATCGGCGTCGGCGTGTCCTGCGCGGTGCTCTCGGGCATCATGGGCTTCTACCTGGCCTCGTCGCGGCTGATGTATTCGATGAGCCGCGACGGCTACCTGCCCGCGTGGTTCGGCCGCGTGGACGGGCGCTACGGCACGCCGAAGAACGCCATGCTGTTCTGCATCGCGGCGTCGCTGTCCGGCCCGATCCTCGGCCGCGAGGCGCTGGGCTGGTTCGTGGACATGAGCGCCATCGGCGCCTCCATCGGCTACTTCTTCACCTGCGCCTCCACGCTGGTGACGGTGCGCCGCTTCAGGGATGGCACGGCCTTCCTGAACGCGATGGCGCGCACAGGCGTGGCCTTCTCCATCGCCTTCATGGTGCTGCAGCTGATCCCGATACCGGGGCTGTCCGGCGTGCACTTCGGCAGGGAGTCCTACATCATGCTCGCCGTCTGGATCGCCATCGGCCTGGCCTTCTACGCCGTCCAGTGGAAGCACTTCCGCAAGGACGACTGATCGCGCCGTTTCCCCAAAAGCTCCGCCGCGCGCGGCGCTTTTTTTGCGCTTTTTCGCCAAAAACCGCTGTGAATTTACACTGATGTGTTAAAATGCAATGACGGTTTATCCACACCCTCGGGCGGTTCCGACGCGACGGTCCGGTCCGTGATACGGGAGGTTCGCCATGTACTTTTATATCGACCCTGGCACGGGCAGCATGCTGTTCACGATACTGATCGGCGTGCTCAGCGCCGCGATCTACCTGCTGCGGAACGTGGCCATCAAGCTGCGCTTTGCCATGAGCGGCGGCAGGCAGAAGAGCGCCGACGCCGCCCGGATCCCCTTTGTGCTGTTCACCGACGACAAGCGCTACTGGAACACCTTCCAGCCCATCTGCGACGAGCTGGAAAGGCGGGGCCAGACGGCGGTGTACATGACCGCCTCCCCCGACGATCCGGCGCTGAAGCAGTCCTACAGCCACGTGCGCACGGAGTTCATCGGCCAGGGCAACCGGGCCTTCGCGCGGATGAACACGCTGAAGGCCGACGTGGTGCTCGCCACCACCCCGGGGCTTGAGGTCTACCAGTGGAAGCGCTCCCGGGACGCGCGGTACTACATGCACATACTGCACATGCCCAACGACGCCACGCTGTACCGCATGTTCGGCCTGGATTACTTCGACGCCGTGCTGCTGACCGGCGAATACCAGGTGCGCCAGCTGCGCAAGCTGGAGGCCCTGCGCAAGCTGCCCGAGAAGGAGCTGCCCCTGGTGGGCCTGCCCTACCTGGACCGGCTGAGGGCCCGGCTGAACGAGGCCGGCCCCGCGCCGGAGCACCCCGTCACCGTGCTGCTGGCCCCCTCCTGGGGCCCCAGCGGGCTGCTGACCGTGTACGGCAAAAAGCTGCTGGACGCGCTGCTGAACACGCCCTACCACATCGTGGTGCGCCCGCATCCCCAGTCCTTTGTGTCCGAAAAGCCCCTGATGGACGCGCTGATGGCCGCCTACCCCGACAGTGACCGTTTTGAGTGGGACCGCAGCAACGACAACTTCGAGGTGCTTCGGCGCAGCGACGTGATGATCTCCGACTTCTCCGGCGTGATCTTCGACTTCGCGCTGGTGTTCGACGGGCCGGTGATCTATTCCAAGACCGAGTTTGACAAGGGCCCCTACGACGCCTGGTGGCTGGACGACGAGCTGTGGACCTTCTCGATACTGAACAAGATCGGCGTGCAGCTGAACGAGGGCGACTTTAACGACCTGGGCGCGGTGATCGACCGCTGCCTGAACGCCCCCGGCTTCCGGGAGGGCCGCGATCAGGCCCGCCGGGAGACCTGGGCCAACATCGGCCATTCCGCCGAGGCGACCGTGGACTTTATGATTAAGACCCGGGAGCGGCTCCTGAACCCGCCCGAGTCCAAGCCGTCCAGGGACGCGGCCTGACATGAACCGGTCCGGGCCTGACCATGCGGCGGCGTGGCTACGGCTGTTGCTGCCCGCGCCCATCTATCTGGCGCTGCGCTGGGCCCTCGGCCGGGCGCTGGCCCTGGCGTGGGCCCCGCTGGCCGACGCGGCGGCGCTGGCGCTGCTGCCCGCGGCGCTGTGGGCGCACCGCAGAGGCGG
>CACYTF010000061.1 GCA_902777335.1 uncultured Eubacteriales bacterium | reverse complement strand
TCTTCTCGTATGTCGTTGCCATTTCACTCACCTTCCTGTGTTCCTTATTCTATCACATCTTGGTGAGTTTCGCGACTGTACAGTTAAGATACCACTCCATTTAACTAAATGTCATTGGGTCCCGTCTCATAGACCATTATACCACAAAAGGGTACAAACGATCAATTTTGCCGAATTTTATCACCGGTTGTGCCGGGCGCTTTAAACGGCGGGCCATCTGTGCTATAATGGCATCGTCAAGCGGCGGGCCATGGAGCTGTTTACCTTTATACCGGGGAGGCTGGGGAGATTGACGATCGCGATACTGGATGACGACCTGGAGGAAATCCGCAAGATTCAGAGCTTGATTCTCAACATTGAAGGGGATTACCAAATCCATCGTTTTCAGGCGGGCCACGCGCTGCTGGAGGCCATCCAGTCCGGGAAACGCTTTGATTTGCTGTTTTGCGATGTCTTTATGAAAGAGGAGAACGGGCTGAATGTCGCCAGGGAAGTTCATCGGGTCTCTCCTCAGACCGGCATCGCCTTCATCACCTACAGCCGGGAGCACGCGGTGGAGGCCATCGCGATGGACGTTCTGCATTATCTGGTCAAGCCGGTCCGGCAGGAGGATATCGTAGAGGTGTTCCGCCGGCTCGAGAAGAAGGCCGAGCCGCGCCATGCGCTGACCATTCAGATCAACAAGACGATCAACATCGTCTATCAGGATGAAATTCTACGGGTGGAAACCCATCTGCACAATACCATCATCACCTGCGTGGGCGACAAGGTCTATTCCACCAGGCAGTCCTTCTCGTCGATCTACGAGGCTCTGGACGATTCATTCATACAGATCAAGAAAAACCTGGTGCTGAACATGCACCACATCGTCAGGATGACCTTCAGGGAATGCGTTTCGCGGGACGGCTGCACCTTTTTGCTGCGCAGAGACCAGGCAAAGGAGATCCGCGAAAAATACCACGCCTTTGTCCGGCGTGAATTGGCGGGCGGCCAATGAAACGCCGGGGATGAAGACCGGCGCGCAGCTCATCCCCGGCGCGTCGAGGGCGCGTCGTCCGTCATCCGCCGGGCGACGATGATCAGGCGGTCGTCGTCCAGGCAGGTGGTCAGCGTGAGCAGCGCGTCGCCGGGGCGAACGTCGATGTCCGCCGTCTGCAGGGCCCTTCGGCGAAGCGTGTCGATGTATTGCTCAAACGCCGCGTCGCTTGGGAAGGTGGGATGGGCGTAGTAGTTCACAAACCCGTCCTTCGTGGGGTCCGTGGGCACCCTGAGCACGGCGAAGACGGCGTACCGCTCCTCCTCCCACAGGGTGGTGAACCGGATCACCGGGTGCTTTTCGATGTAGCCGTCCCGCTGATAGTGCACCAGCAGGCCGAACATGGTGCCGTCCGCCATGTCGTGGCCGTGGATCAGCAGGTTGGCGGCGCTCTCCGTCAGGGGGTGGCCGGCGTCCAGAAACAGCGTGCCCGCCTTGCTGCGATGGCCGTAGAAGTCGTGCGTGAGGTAGTATTCGTTGTCCCGGTACACCACGGGCAGGTTGACCAGGCTGTCGATGCGGATCCACCCGATCAGATCGGGGTTGATCCGGCTGAGCTTCAGCATATCCGGCAGTATGTCCGACCGGACGTTGTGATAGACGGTCCTCTCCGGTTTTTCAACAGCCGCCGTCCGGCTCGTCGCGCGCACGGCGGCCTTGGGGTTCCCCATCAGCGCCATGCCCTCGGGCAGGTCGGCCGCCGCCTGAACCGCCCGTTCAGCGCGCCCGGCGTCCATAGGCGGCGCGGCCACCTCCACCGACGGCGCCGCGCCGTCAGAGGTGCGCATGGCCTGAAGCGCGGCGTTGACCCGGCGCGTGTTGACCGTGCGCCACGCGGCCTGCGCGATCAGCGCGATGGACACGGAGGCCACCGCGATCAACAGCGCGCGAATCAGCCTGTAGCTTCTCCGACGGCGCGCGCCGGCACTGCGGCGCACAGGCCGGTAGCGTATGCGCCGCGCTCTCTTTCGCCTCATGTTCTCTTCTCCCTGCGCTTCATCCGCCACAGCATCAGCAGCGCCAGCAGGGCCGCGGCGACGTACAGCGGCAGATTGGTGTCGTCGCCGGTCTCGGGCAGCGACTTCCACGTGCGATCATCATACCATTTTTGGGGCGCGGGCGTCGGCGAACCCGGTGACGGCGCGCTGGTCGGGGTATAATACTCCATCTCGCCGGGGTCGATGCCATAGGCGATGGTGATATCGCAGATCAAATCGTTCTGCGGGCTGTAATAGATCACCGTCATCGGCGGGCACCTCAATCCAGATCGATCAGTTCGGGATGCGCTTCAATTTCGTAGTCGTTCTGCCATTGCTGCATGAGCGTCTGGAGCTTTGAAAGCTTCGCCGCGTACACCGCCGCCTCCTCCACCGCCGCCTGCTCCTCGTCGGTCAGCTCGTGGACGCCCGCGGGCACGTCGCCCATGTAGCGAAAGATGTGCACGCCCGCGTCGGTGACCACCGGTTCGGAGAGGTCGCCGGGCTTTTCAAGCGCCGCCAGCGCGTCGTGGACCGCCTCGGGCCAGTTTTTGGAATCGGGGTGGAACGGGAAGCCGGGATCGTCGGCGGACTGACGGCTGGTGTCCGTGCTGTAGGCCTGCATCAAATCCTCAAACAATATGCCGGCGTTATAGCGCTCGTAGATTTCGTCGGTGGTGTCCTTCACCAGCGGCAGCGCGTCCCGCTGCTTCTCTTCATAGGCCGCCATCTGCTCGTCGAGGAGCGCCCGGGCTTCCCTGTAGGCCGCCTGCTGTGCCGCGAGGTCGTCCATGGTCTTTGCCTCTGCGGCGGCCTCGGCCAGCTCGACGTAGCGGGCCTGCGCCGTCTTCAGGGCATTCTGCACCCTTCGCGCGCAGGGCTTCAGCGCTTTGGAGACCTCCTCCGGCATGGGCAGCAGGATCTGCTTGATATACCGGTACCCCTCCGGCACGAAAAACGCCTCGCCGTTCGTTGCGACGATCTCCGACTCATAGCGGCCGATGTCGTGCTCGTACTTTTCACGCTCGGGCTCCACATAGGTTTCCATGTAGAATCGCTTCACATCGTCCTGGGTCAGCAGCACATCGTCGCAATAGATTGAGAGCATCCGAAACTGCCGCTCGTTGACCATGGCCTCGCGGCAGAAGGCGTCCACCGAATAGCCCTCGTCCTGAAGCCATTGGGTGACCTCCTCCTCGGTGACCGATTCGTCCTGCTCGTGGAGCACGGAATAGAGCTCCTGCCAGGTCTGCTCGTACTGCTGCTGCGCGGAATACTGAATCGTGCCGAGCTCCTCTTCGGTGAAGTCGTACTGCCCCAACTCCTTCAGCTTGTTCTCGATGACGCCGATGCCGATCATGCGCTCGATGGCGCTGTCCAGCATGGCCTGGCGGTCTTCATCGGACACCTCGCCGTTGAACGCCCGGGCCACGTCCAGCGAGGATGTATACGCGAACTGCACCAGCGAACGGGGATAGGCAACCTCGCCCACCCGCACCGCGACGGGATCCTCCGCCTCCGACAGCGCGGGGACGACACAGAGGATAAACAACAGCAGCGATACAAAAAGCCCGGTCCGTTTCACAGTTCTCATCCTCCTGTAATGTAAGCCTCTTGCGCCTGCGGATCCGCTTGTTGTACCGCTTCTGTTCCGGTGATTGCTGCCGCTTCAT
Organism: uncultured Eubacteriales bacterium; assembly: GCA_902777335.1. Taxonomy (GTDB): domain Bacteria; phylum Bacillota; class Clostridia; order Christensenellales; family Aristaeellaceae; genus UBA2862. The sequence continues at coordinate 17,235 of CACYTF010000061.1, read as the reverse complement.
GATCTGTCTTTCCATTTACCGCATGGTTCTCGTTTTGCGCGCCTGCCACAGCGTCAGCGCCGCCAGCGTGAGCGACAGCCACAGCCCGTACAGCGGCCCCTTGTCGCCGCCGGTCAGCAGGCGCTCCGACACGCCGTACAGTCTGTATATCGCCGCTTCCCCGCCGCCAAAGCCCAGCAGGAACGCGGAGCACGCCTCAAGGCCCCAGCGAAACAAGGCGCTGGCCCACAGTCCGGCGCGCTCGTACAGCAGGCAGCCGAAGAGGCCCGTCAGCAGCGCGTTGAGCGCGTACACCGGCCCGCCCGACCAGCCGCTTCGCATCACAAAAAACACCGCGCAGGCGATGACGATCGCCGGGACCCTTCCCCACCGCGGCGCGAGCCCGTCCAGCAGCACGCCCCTTGTGAAACGCTCCTCCGCCAGCACGCCCACCAGGCTTATCGCGCACAGCGGCGGCAGGGCCGCGGAAAGCCTGGGCGCGGACAGCGGCCACTGCAGCCGGGAGCTGTCCGGAATCAGGCTCAACAGCGCGATCAGAAGCGCCGCGGCCAAACCCGTGAGGGCCGGCAGGTACCACTTGCCGCGGTTCGCACCCTTCCCCACGCCCCACAGCCGCCGAAGCAAGGGGCACAGCGCGATCAGCGCCGCGGCGGACAGCAGCGCGATCAGGCTGCCGCGCCACACATAGAGCGCCCGAGCCCAGCCCGGCGCGTACACCAGGTTGTCCGGCCGCAGTTCCCAGGCCCGAAACAGCGCGTCCAACAGGGCGCTCAGGCCCGTCTGCAGCGCCGTGGTCGCCAGGGCCAGGGCCGCAAGGCTCACCAGCAGCAGCCCGAGCGTGCGAAAGCCAGCCCTCTCCCGGCGGAAGAGGGCCGCTATGCCGCGGGGCGCGGGGGCCTGTTCCGCCCGCGCCGTTCGCCTGCTCCTGCTCATGGGCTTACTCGACGACCCCCTGGATCAGCGGCTTTGGCGCCGGGCGCTCGTCGCCGATGTCGATGGACTTCTTCAGCAGGTTGTAGGCTCCGATCCGGTCGGACCTGTCGCCCACGTGCAGCGTGGCCAGCAGGTCGCCCTTCTTCACCGCGTCGCCCAGCCGCGCGTTCATCACGATGCCCACCGACAGGTCCAGCTCGTCGGTCTTGCGCTCGCGGCCCGCGCCCAGCAGCTTGGCGGCCTCGCCGATGTCGCTGGTGTGCATGCGCGTCACATAGCCCGCCCGGTCCGCGCGCAGCTCGACGCGCCTGGGGGCCTTCGGCAGAAGCCCGGTGTCCTCGGTCACGCGGCGGTCGCCGCCCTGGGCCTCGATCATGTCGCCGAACACTTTAAGGCCCTCGCCGGATTTGATCTTCTCCTCCAGCATCGCGATGCCGGCCTCCACGCTGTCCGCCGCGCCGGCGTTTCTGAGGATGTGCGCGCCGAGGGTCAGCGCCACCGTCTTCAGATCGCCCTGGGTGCGGCCCGCCAGCACGTCGATGGCCTCCTCCACCTCCAGCGCGTTGCCGATGTAGTTGCCCAGGGGCTGGTCCATGTCCGTCAGCAGCGCGGAGAAGCGCTTGCCGCTCAAATTGCCGATGCGCACCATCATCTCCGCCAGCTTCCGGGACTTCTCCGGCGTGTCCATGATCGCGCCGCTGCCGGTCTTCACGTCCAGCACCACCACGTCGCAGCCCGCGGCCAGCTTCTTGGAGAGTATGGACGACACCACCAGCGGCAGGCAGTCCACGGTGCCGGTCACGTCCCTCAGGGCGTACAGCACCTTGTCCGCCGGGGCCAGCTGGGCCGTCTGGCCGATGATGGCGCAGCCCACCTGACGCACCTGCTGCTTGAAGGCGTCGGTGTCCTTGGAGATGCTCAGGCCGGGGATGGCCTCCAACTTGTCCAGCGTACCGCCGGTGAAGCCCAGGCCGCGGCCGGACATCTTGGCCATCTTCACGCCGCAGGCGGCCACCAGGGGCACCAGGATCAGCGACGTGGTGTCGCCCACGCCGCCGGTGGAGTGCTTGTCGGCCTTCACGCCGGCCACGTCGGAAAGGTCCAGCGTGTCGCCGGACTTCGCCATGGCCAGGGTCAGGGCCAGGGTCTCCCGGTCGGTCATGCCGTTGATGCAGATGGCCATCAGCAGCGCCGAGGCCTGGTAGTCGGCGAAGCTGCCGTCCACGATGCCGTCCACAAAGGCGCGGATCTCCACCTCGCTCAGCTCTCCGCCGAAGCGCTTCTTGCGAATGATGTCACAGGGATTGATGTTCATGCTCTTTTCCCGTGGGCCATGTCCGAAGCCCCGTTCGGTTCGCTCAGGGCCTCGCGCCACAGCGCCAGCTTCCTTTCATAGGTTAATGTATACGCGGGGCTGGTCGAGGGCAGCCGCATGCAGTGTCGTCCGCAAAGCCAGGCCTTGCCGACCTTCATGAACAGCCGCTCGGCGGTGCCGCCGTTGAACAGTATAAGCCCGATGCCGGGGCAGCGCTCAAACAGCGCCCCGAAGTCGTTGGCCCGAGGCTTTCGGATCGCGCTGTCCAGCGAGCCCGCGCGCTCGCAGCTCTCGAGCACGTCCCAGAGGGCCAGGCCGTGCCGCTCCAACAGCGCGGTTTTCTCCGGGACGCTCTGCGGCGCGGGTTCATCGAACACCTCGGGCAGTATGCGCCAGAAGGCGTTTCTCGGGTGGGCGTAGTAGAAGCCCATCTTCAGCGATTCCACGCTGGGCATGCTGCCAAGGATCAACAGCCGCGCGCCCGGCGGCGCCACCGGAGGGAAAGCGGTGATGCGCCCGGACATGCTCAGGGCAGCTCGGCAAACACCTTGCCGATGGGCTCCCGGACGATCAGGTCCGCCCGGCCGTCCCGGGGCGTGGCGCTCATGTTCACCAGCACCAGCCGGTGGCCCCGGTACAGGTCGATGAAGCCCGCCGCCGGGTACACGCTCAGCGACGTGCCGCCGATGATCAGCATGTCCGCGCCCTCGATGGCCTCGCACGCGCCGCCGACCACCTCGTCGTTCAGCGATTCCTCGTACAGCACCACGTCGGGCTTGATCGTGCCGCCGCATTCGCACTTGGGAACGCCGGTGGTATTCATGATGTGCTCCAGGCCGTAGAATTTGCCGCAGCGCATGCAGTAGTTGCGCAGCACCGAGCCGTGCAGCTCGAACACCCGCTTCGACCCGGCCTTCTGGTGCAGGCCGTCGATGTTCTGGGTGACCACGCCGGAGAGCTTTCCCTCCGCCTCCCACTGGGCCAGCTTCAGATGGGCCGCGTTGGGCTGGGCGTTGGGAAACAGCATCTTGTTGCGGTAGAACCGGAAGAACTCCTCCGGCCGCCGCATGAAGAAGGTATGGCTCAGTATCGTCTCGGGCGGATAGTCGTACTGCTGGTTGTAGAGCCCGTCCACGCTCCGAAAGTCCGGTATGCCGCTCTCGGTGGACACGCCCGCGCCGCCGAAGAACACGATGCGCTTGCTTTCCCTTATCCAGCCTGCCAATGTCTCGTTCATATCGCGCACACCTCCCCTTTTTAGTATCCCTATTCTACCATTTTTTTCACCGGATGTCCACAGAAAAGCGCGCCGCTTGTGCGATTTTGTTGCCGCCGCGGCCCCCCACTTTTCGCTTGTGACAATTACCATTTGCATTTTTGTGCCGTTTGTGCTATGATATCATCTGTCATAAAGGAAGGTGATTCGCATATGGCAGGCGCGATTCGCAGCTGTGCGGGCGGCGTGGTATTCTACGGGGACGAGGTCTTCCTGCTCATGAGCGACCGCGGCGAGTGGGTCATGCCCAAGGGCGTCATCCGCAATTGCAACCGTTCCAACGACGTGGCCCTCTGGCGCGTGGAGGACGAGGCCGGCATACACGCCGAGATCATCGGCATCGCCGGCAACACCCGGTACGACTTCTTCTCCGAGGGCCGGGGCCGGGAGATCAGCAACCGCATACAGTGGTTCGCCATGCGGGCCGTGGACCGGGGCTTCCACGTGGCCTATGAACAGGGCTTCCTCGACGGCAACTACTACCCCGTCGAAAAAGCCCGCAAAATGTTGACCTATGACGGCGACCGTCCGATACTGGACAACGCCTGGGATATCTACAGGCAGTGCCTGAAGGGGGCATAAAAGAAGCGGCGAAAGCCGCTTCTTTTATGCCTCGATGCCAAGTATCTGGCGCTGCTTCTTCTTCGAAAAGCCCGCCAGCACCAGCTGGTAGGACTTGTCCAGCAGCGATTTGAGCAGCGCGTCCGGCACCTCGCCGTCGGGGTTCACCGAATTCCAGCAGCGCTTGTCGGAATCCTACTCCCTACTCCCTACTCCCTACTCCCTACTCCCTGTTCCCTACTGCCTCACCAGCTCCGTCACCACGTCGTCCATCACCACCACCACATAGGGCTGTCCGCGGCCGGTGCGGGGCTCGATGGCCACGTCCTCGGTGACGCAGGGGGTGACGGTGCCGTTCTTCTGGACGACGCCGAAGCGGAAGGGCTCGGTAACGGTCAGGGCGCCGGCGATGGCATTGCCGTTGGCGCCGTTCTTCAGGAAGTTGAAGGCCTTGACGCCCTTGCCGCCGCGGGCCTGGCGGTCGAAATCGATCAGCAGGCAGCGCTTGATGTAGCCCATGTCCGAGATCATGACGACCTCGCCCTCGCTGTTGTGGGCGAAGGCGAAGGCCACCTCGTCGTCCGCGGCCAGCGTCATGGCCTTGACGCCCGCCGCCGTGCGCCCGATGACGGACACATCCTCCACGGCGAAGTGGATGGCCATGCCCTGGCGGCTGAGCAGCAGCACGCCCTCGCGGCCCTCCGGTCGCAACACGTCCAGCAGCCGGTCGCCATTCTTCAGGGTCAGCGCGGCAAAGCGGGACTTGCGCACGTTGTACTCGGAAAGCGCCGTGCGCTTGATGAGGCCCTTGCGGGTGACGAACATCAATTCGCCCGACCAGTCGCCGGCCTCCACCAGCGCCACCAGGCGCTCGTCGTTCTCCAGGCCCACCAGCACGCCGCCCAGCGGCAGGCCGCGGTCCTTGGCCCGCGCCGCCTCGGCGATCTTCTCCGCCGGCAGGATGTAGGCGTTGCCCACGTCGGTGAAGAACAGCAGTCTCGAATCCGTCATCGTGCGGATCGCCTGGCGCGGCGGTTCGGCAAACTCGCCGTTTGCCAGCGCCTTGTCGTAGGCCTTGGGCACCATGCGCTTGACGAAGCCCGCCTGGGTGAGCACCACCACGGTCTCGTCCGCCGCGGGGCGCTCCTCCTCCACCACGATCTCGTCGAAGCTGTCCACCAGCTCGGTGCGGCGCGGGTCGGCGAAGCGCTCGCGCATCTGCCCCAGCTCCTTTTTGATGACGCCCATCAGCTTGCGTTCGCTGCCCAGGATCGCCTTTAAATTGGCGATCAGCTTGGTCAGGTCCTCGTACTCCTTGCGCAGCGAGAGCACCTCCAAATTGGTCAGCCGCTGCAGGCGCATGTCGAGGATGGCCTGGGCCTGGATCTCTGTGAGCGCGAAGCGGGCCATCAGCTTTTCCCGCGCCTCCTTCGGCGTCTTGCTGCCGCGGATGAGCCGTATGACCTCGTCCAGGTTGTCCACGGCGATGATCAGTCCCTCCAAGATGTGGGCCCGCGCCTCGGCCTGCTGCAGCTCGTACTTCGTGCGCCGGGTGACCACGTTCTTCTGGTGGGCGATGTAATGGCCGATCAGCTCCCGTATGCCCATCTGGCGGGGCTTGCCCTCGGCGATGGCCACCATGTTCACGCCGAAGGTCACCTGGAAGTCGGTGAACTTGTACAGCGCGTTCAGTATCTTCTCCGGGTCCGCGTCCTTGCGGACCTCCACCACGGCGCGCATGCCCATGCGGTCGGATTCGTCGCGGATGTCGTAGATGCCGTTGAAGATGCCCTTCTTTTCCTCGCTGACGCGCAGCACCTTCTCCAGCATGGCGGCCTTGTTCACCTGGTAGGGCACCTCGTCCACCACGATCAGCTTGCGGCCCGCCGCGCCGTCCTCGATGTGCACCTTGGCCCGCACCTTCAGCTTGCCCCGGCCCGTCTCGTAGGCCTGGGTCAGCTCCTCGTCCCGGGCCAGCACGCCGCCGGTGGGAAAGTCCGGCGCGGGCATGACGGCCATCAGCTGGGCCGTGGTGATTTTCGGATTATCGATCTGGGCCACCACCGCGTCGATGGCCTCCCCCAGGTTGTGGGGCGGTATGCTGGTGGCCAGGCCCACGGCGATGCCGTTGGCGCCGTTCACCAGCAGGTTCGGGAAGCGGGCGGGCAGCAGGTCCGGCTCCCTCTGGGTGTCGTCGAAGTTCAGGTGGAAGCCCACCGTGTCCTTCTCGATGTCCTGCAGCATGGCCATGGCCGCGTCGGTCATGCGGGCCTCGGTGTAGCGCATGGCCGCGGGGCTGTCGCCGTCGATGGAGCCGAAGTTGCCGTGGCCGTCCACCAGCATCGCCCGCATCACAAAGGGCTGGGCCATGCGGGCCAGCGCGTCGTAGACCGAGCTGTCGCCGTGGGGGTGGTACTTGCCCAGGCAGTCGCCCACGATGCGGGCGCACTTGCGGTGGGGCTTGTCCGGCGTGTTGCCCAGCTCGTGCATCGTGTACAGTATGCGCCGCTGCACCGGCTTCAGGCCGTCCTCCACCCGCGGCAGCGCGCGCTCCAGGATCACGTGCTCCGAATAGGGCATCATGGATTCGTGCATCACGTCCTCCATGTTGCGCTGTATGATCTCCTCCGGCCGCCTGGGCGTCATATCGTCTTTGCTTTTACGTGCCATGGATTAAACTCCTTTACACGGGCGGCGCATCGCCACCCCTGTTCCCTGTTCCCTGTTCCCTGTTCCCTGAATCATGCTCCTTCATGCACCGGCTCAAAGTCGTCCACCTTGTTGAAATTGGCATACTGGCTGATGTACTCGCGCCTCGGCTCCACCTTGTCGCCCATCAGTATCGTCACCCGGCGCTCCACCTCGACAAAATCCTCGATGCCCACCTGCATGAGCTTTCTGCCGTCGGGGTTCATCGTGGTCTCCCACAGCTGCTCGGGGTTCATCTCGCCCAGGCCCTTGTAGCGCTGCAGCGTGTAGCCCCTGCCGGCCTTCTTGATGGCCTCGGGCAGGGCGTTGTCGTCGTAGCAGTAGATGGTCTTGTCGCCCTTTTGCACCTTGTACAGCGGCGGCATGCCGATGTACACGTGGCCCTCGGTGATCAGCTGGCGCATGTACCGGAAGAAGAACGTGAGCAGGATCGCCCGGATGTGCGCGCCGTCCTGGTCCGCGTCCGAGAGTATGATGACCTTGTTGTACTTGAGGCGCGACAGGTCGAAGTCCTCGCCGATGCCGGTGCCCAGCGCGGTGATGATGCTGCGGAACTCCTCGTTGGCCAGCACCTGGTCCAGCCGCTTCTTCTCCACGTTCAGCGGCTTGCCCCGCAGCGGCAGTATCGCCTGGAAGCGCCGGTCGCGGCCCTGTTTGGCGCTGCCGCCGGCGGAGTCGCCCTCCACGATGAACAGCTCGTTCAGCTCAGCCTTCTTGCCGGTGCAGCTGGAGAGCTTGCCCACCAGCGGCGCGGCCTCCAGCTGGCTCTGCTGGCGGGCGATGTCCCGGGCCTTGCGGGCGGCCTCGCGCACCTTGGCGGCCTTCACGGCCTTGGCGACGATGGCGTTGGCGAAGTCCTGATTCTTCAGGTCGTCCAGGTAGATCGACAGCTGCTCCTGGCACACCGTCTCGAAGATCGGGCGCACCTCGGTGTTGCCCAGGCGGCCCTTGGTCTGGCCCTCGAACTGGGGGTTCTTGACCCCGGCGAACACCACGGCGGTCATGCCCTCGCGGAAGTCGTCGCCGGCCAGGTTGTTGTCCTTCTCCTTCAGTATGCCCACGCGGCGGGCGTAGTCGTTGAAGGCCTTGGTGACCGCGGCCTTGAAGCCCGTCTCGTGGCTGCCGCCCTCGGCGGTGGGCACGTTGTTGACAAAGGAGTAGATGTTCTCGGTGTAGCTGTCGGTGTACTGTATCGCCACGCGCACCAGCGTGCCGTCGCGCACGGCCTCGAACACGATGGGCTCGGTGATGGTGGTCTTGTCGGTGTTCAGGTAGCGCACGAAGTCCGCGACGCCGCCCTCGTAGCAGTATTCGCGCACCCGCTTCTCCGGGTCCTTGATCCGCTCGTCGGTGAACACGAAGCGCACGCCCTTGTTCAGATACGCCAGCTCCCGCACCCGGCGGCGCACGGTGTCCGACTGGAAGTTCACGTCCTCGAACACCCGGGGGTCGGGCTTGAAGCACACGGTGGTGCCCCGCTTGCGGGTGTTCCCCACCTTCTCCAGCGGGGCCATGGTGTGGCCGCTGATGACCTTGCCGGTCTTCGGGTCGGTAATGGACTCAAAGCGTATGAAGTAGTGGCTGTAGTCCTTGTACACGTCCACGGTCATCCACTCGGAGAGGGCGTTCACCACCGACGCGCCCACGCCGTGCAGGCCGCCGGAGTAGGCGTAGTTCTTGTCGTTGAACTTGCCGCCCGCGTGCAGCTGGGTGTAGACCACCTCCACCGCCGAGATGCCCAGCTTCGGGTGGATGTCCACGGGCACGCCGCGGCCGTTGTCGCTCACCTCGCAGGAGCCGTCCTTTTTCAGCGTGACGGCGATCTCGGTGGCGTAGCCGTTGGACGCCTCGTCGATGGCGTTGTCCACGATCTCCCAGATCATGTGGTGCAGGCCGCGGGAGCCGGTGGAGCCGATGTACATGCCGGGGCGCATGCGCACGGCGTCCAATCCCTCCAGCACCTGTATGTCGCTTGCCGTATAGGTCTTTGCCATGTTTGCCTCCGAAAGTGCAGGATTTGCTGATATTATTATACCTGAAACACGTTAATTCTGTTTGAAAATGCCTGTGGCGGAGCGCTTCTGTGTCACTATTGTTGGCATTCCGTAATGGTTTTGAAAGATTGCGTTCGATGGCCGGATGTGCTATAATTGACGCGGACGGGAGGCGTTTTGCGCGCATGAAACAGACCACGCTGTGCTACATCGAGCGGGGCGATCAGTACCTGATGCTGCACCGCACCAAGAAGGCCCACGACGAAAACCACGACAAGTGGATCGGCATCGGCGGTCACATCGAGCCCGGCGAGACGCCTGAGGCGTGCATCCTCCGGGAATGCCGCGAGGAGACGGGGCTGACGCTTCTGGACTGCCGGTATCGGGGCGTCGTGCACTTTCGGTCCGACACGTACCCGGACGAGGACATGCACCTGTTCACCGCCACCCGCTTTACGGGCACGCAGATCGAGTGCGACGAGGGCGAGCTGGCCTGGATCGACAAGCGCCGTCTGTTTGAGCTGACGCTGTGGGAGGGCGATAAGATCTTCCTGAAGCTGCTGGACACCCGGGCGGACCGCTTCGACCTGACGCTGGAATACACCGGCGAGGCGCTCGTGCGCGCGGTCCTCGACGGCAAAGAATTGTAGGGGGTGTTGATATGCGCTGCAGCTGCCATGTGTGCGACACCTATATGAACCAGTCGGAGGGGCTGGAGCTGGGCTGCGTGTGCCCCAACTGCGGCTACCGCTGCAAGGCCTGCCTGGGCACGAACAGCGTGGTGGGCCGGGACGCGCTGAAGGACCTGGTGAACAACGAAACGCTGATGCGGGACATCTTCACCAGCTTCGACGACGACGAAGCGCCGGAGGTGGACGAATCCCCGGACAAGTGGGGCGACGACCAGTGGACGGACTAAAAAACGACCGAAGTCCATACGGACTTCGGTCGTTTTTTAGCGTGCGCTATCGCGGTTCGCGGCCTTCCCTGAACACCATCATCATCTCGTTGGTCAGGCTGTAATCGTTGGGCTGGCCCACCACGTCCTCCCGGCGCACCCAGAGGGCCTCCTTCAGCTCGACCTCGTCCATTTTGATCTCGGTGGAGCCCGCCGCGTCGCAGAAGAAGCCCGCCAGCAGGTCGTCGGCGATGGCCCAGGGCTGGGACTTGTAGTAGCGGATGTTCTCCACCCGCAGGCCCGTCTCCTCCATGACCTCCCGGGCCACAGTCTGCTCCAGCGTCTCGCCGATCTCCACAAAGCCCGCCACCAGCGCCTGGTAGCTGATGTCCCGCCCCCGGTAGCGGGTCACGACGATCTCGTCGCCGTGGGTCACGCCGACGATCACGGCGGGGTTGAGCCGGGGATAGACGCGCCGCCGGCACCGGTCGCAGACCAGCGCCCGCTCGTCCTCGGCGGGCCGGGTCTTCTGCCCGCAGCGCCCGCAGAAGCGGTTGTCCCGGTACCACCTGTACAGCTGCCAGGCCGTCCAGGCGGCGAATATGATCTCCCGGGGGCCGCCGGCCTCGCGGCGCAGCGCCCGGACCTGCGTCCAGGCCCAGCCCGCCGGCGCGCCGCCCACATCCCCCATGCCCATATAGCAGGGCGCGCCGTCCAGCCGGAACAGAAAGCGCAGTTCTTCGGCCTTCACCGGCAGCTCACCGACCCTGGGAATGCGCACCGCGCCCTCCTCGATGGCGCAGAGCACGCGGTCGCCGTCAAACAGAAACAGCAGGCCATCCTCCCGCGTCCCGGCGTCAGGAATAAACTCGTTTCTCAGCACATGGGGCTGTATGTCCTGTATCATTACCGCACCTCACGTCAAGGCTGCGCCTCGGCCTCGTAGAGCGCCAGTATCTCCTCCGGGGTGTACAGCTGCAGGCAGACCTGGTTGGGCAGGCAGATGATCATGTTGCCCAGTATGCGCTCCTTGCGGTTCTCCAGCGTCACGATGCCCTGACCGACGCAGTCGTGGTTGGCGCAGGTGGAGTCCTCCATGTACACGCCCTCGGGCGTCAGATGGATCAGGTTCACCGCCTCGGTGCCGTCCGCCAAGGTCTGTTTCAGCGGGAAGGTGACCTCCCCCTCCTCCGGCAGCGGCAGCCAGCCGCTCTGCGTGGCGGTGGACACCAGCACGTAGGCCGCCGCCGGCTTCGGCGCCTCCTCCGCGCCGTCGGTCCCCTCTTCCACAGCGGCCTCAGGCGCGAGCGTCGCCGCGGGCGCGTCCTCGGCCGGGGCCTCGGCGCAGGCCGTCAGGCCCATGAGCGCCAGCGCCAGCGCAAAGATCAACACTCTTTGAAGCATTTTGGTCCTCCTGTCACAGGGCTCAGCCCTCTTCATTCTGGTGCTTGCCCTCCCAGTGCAAAAGCACGGTCATGGCCGCGCGCATCAGCAGTATCGCGCAGGTCATGCCCAGATCGCGCCAGTCCGGGGCGATCAGCGTCTTCAGCAGCTCGCCGCCCAGCAAGAAGCTCAGCGCGGTGGTCACGCCCTCGGCCATGATCCGCCGGCTGCCGCCGCGGTCGGTGAACAGGCGCACCAGCGCCCTGAACGTGCCGACCAGCATCACGACCACGCCCACGGCCTCCACCGCCAGTATGCCGTAGCGTATGACGGCGTGCAAAATCTCTTCCATCACTTCGTACATCGCGATCTCTCCTTCGTTGCGCCCCTCATTGCTCCAGGTATTTTTCCGCGCCCGAGGTCTGCTTTGTCGACCGGTCGCGCAGTATGAACAGGGCCTCGACGTCCTCCTGGCCCTCGATCAGCTCGATGCCCTTCTCCGCGCCCAGGGCGAAGGCCGCCGTGGAGAGCGCGTCCCCCCACATGGAGCTCTCGGAGAATATGGTCACCGAGGCCAGCTCGTTCTGCACCGGCCAGCCGGTGGCGGTGTCCAGTATGTGGTGGTAGTACACGCCGTCCACCTCAAAGCCCCGCTCGTAGATGCCGCTGGTGACGGTGCTGCCGCCGAAGTTCTTCGACACCAGCATGTACTCGCCGACGGGCCGGTCGATGTCCTGTATGCCCACCTTCCAGTACTTGCCGCCGGGCTTCAGGCCGATGGTGACTATATTGCCGCCGAAGGACAGCACCGCGCTCTCCACGCCCCGGCCCGCAAGATACGCCTTGACGGCGTCGGCGATGTAGCCCTTGGCGATGCCGCCCAGGTCGATCATCATGCCCTCCGGCAGCGTCACGGTGTTCCCGTCGATCTGCACCTTCCGGTAGTCCACCAGCGCCGCGGCCGCTTCGATCGCCTCCGCGTTAGGCAGCACCGCCGCGCCGGAGGTGAAGTCCCACTGGGTGGAGACGGGAGCGATGGTCACGTCGAACGCGCCGCCGGACAGCTCGCTGACCGAGCGCGCCGTGCGCAGGATTTTGATGGTGTCCTCCGACACCCGCACCGGCTGGCCGCCCGCGTGGTTGATGCGCCACACGTCGCTGCCCTCCACGGTCCTGGACAGCAGGCTCTCATAGCGCCCGCACTCCGCCAGCGCGTCCTGGAGCACCGAGGCGTCGTCCACATACGCGGTCAGCATGATCACCGTATCCAGGTAAAAACCGACCGCCGTCTCCTTTTCGGCCCTGGCCGGCGCGCACCCCGCCGACGCCAGCAGGCACACCGCCGCCAGCACCGCCGCCAAAACTCGCTTCATACTCATGTTTCAAGTCCTTTTCCAATATAGAATTCGGTCTGTTCTATTGCCTGGACGGAAGCGCCCGCAGCGCCAGGAACACGCGCCGGGCCACGATGCCGGTGAGGCTCCCCACCACGGCGCCCATGGCCACTAAGAACGGCAGATAGGTGTACAGCAGCTGGGGCGTGCGCATCACCGCCACGGCCATCAGCGTCTGGCCGATGTTAAAGAACACCGCGCCGATCATCGACGTGCCGATGACGCCGTTTTCGGGGTTCTTCCGCACGAACAGGAACACCGCCACGCCCGCCGCGCAGGCCGCGCACAGCAGTATCACGCACCAGAGCATGTCGCCCCGAAGCGTCACGCCCCGGGCCAGAAGCCACGCGACGCCCGCCGCGCCGAGGCCGCTGACCGCCAGCGCCCCGACGGCGGGGCCGCGCTTGATCAAAAGCATCACCAAAAGGCTCAGCACGCCGCCGGACAGGCTGATGAGCATGGCCGTCACCGAGCCGTAGATGAAGCCCGACAGCACGGCCTTCGCCGCCATCAGCAGCACGCCGCTCTTCCAGTCCATCAGGTAGATCGCGTACAGCAGCACGGTGTTGGCAAGGCCCAGCTTGATGCCGGGAATCGCGCCGCTCAAGAACCAGGTGATGGGTATGGACTTGTCCAGCAGCCCCAGCACCAGCATCAGCGCCACCAACAGGCCGTACAGCGCCACCCTGCGTGAATTCGCCTTCAATTCAAACCCTCCGTCGCGTTATTCCCCGCGCACTTCCACCGACAGCCGGTGCGGCAGGCACACGATGAACCCGCCCATGACCCGCACCTCCAGGTTTTCCCGGGTCACCGCGCCCATCTGCACGCAGTCCTGGTTTTCGCAGTCCGCCTGAAGCATGTACACGCTGTCCGGCGTGACGGCCACGGTGTTCTCGCCGACGCCGGGCTGCGCGACGGTCAGCGTGTGCGCCTCGCCGAAGGGCAGGTCGATCAGTGCCTCGCCGTTAAGCGTGACGTACACCCGCATGTCGCCCGCCTCCGGGGACACGGCCTTGCCGTCCCAGGGCGCGCCGTCCAGGGTGATCCGCGGGCCCTCGCCCGCCCCGCCGCCCGGGCCGCAGCCGCACAGCGCCAGCGCCAGGGCCGCCAGCAGCGCGGCCAGCCAAAGCCCGTTGGGCTTTGGCACCCCGGCGGGCCCCAACCGATGCCTCAATGACCCGTCCTCCTTCATATAATGACATTATTATATACCGTTTCAGCGACTTACGCAACCGGTAATCGGCGAGAGAATCGGAAATCCCTGGGCAACGATTGCGTGCCTGTTGTGAATTGTTGCGCAAACATGGGCCAAAATGCGACAGTCGAATTGACTATCCATCCCTTTTCTGGTATTATTATTGTGACGTATGAGATATTCGAGACTCATGCGAGTATAAAGGAGGGGTATTATGAAGAAACTCTTTGCACTGATGCTCTGCCTCTGCCTGCTGATGAGCTGCGTGGCCTTCGCCGAGGGCGCCAACACGCTGACCGCCAGCGCCAAGGGCTTTGGCAGCGACGTCGCGGTGGAAGTGACCGTCGAGGACGGCAAGATCACCGCGCTGACCGTGGATGACTCGAACGAGACCTATCCCACCGCCGGCATCGCCCGCGAGGACAGCGTTGACAAGCTGATCGCGGCCATCCTGGAGGCCGGCTCCACCGAGGGGGTCGACGTGAACACCGGCGCCACCTTCACCAGCACCGCCGTCGTCGAGGCCGTCAACAAGGCCCTGGCCTCCGCCGAGGGCGGCTCCGAGCCCGCCGCCGACGCGGCCATCGCCTTCACCGCCGGTGAGTACGAGGCCACCGCGGACGGCTACAACGGCCCCGTCACCGTGAAGGTTACCTACGGCGCGGACAAGATCGAGAACATCGAAGTGACCGCCAGCGCCGAGACCGGCCACGTGGGCACCCTTGCCTACACCTTCATGATCCCCGAGATGCTGACCGCCAACGGCTCCGGCGTGGACAGCATTTCCGGCGCCACCTTCACCTCCCGCGCCCTGCGCCTGGCCGTGGAAGACACCGCCGTGCAGGCCGGCTGCACCAACCTGGACGCCTTCAAATCCGCCAAGATCGAGCACGTGGCGGGCGATCCCGTAGAGGTCGAGTATGACGTGGTCGTGGTGGGCGCTGGCGGCGCCGGCATGGCCGCCGCGGCCCAGGCCGCCCAGGACGGCAACACCGTGCTGGTCATCGAGAAGAACGCCGAGGTCGGCGGCAACACCCTGGTGTCCGGCGGCCAGTACCAGTCCGTGATGCCCTACCTGGTGTGGGATCCCGCCGATCCCGACGCCGAGACCGGCGTGTACGCGCACGACGGCCAGACCTACGCCAAGGTCAAGAGCGTCAAGGGCTGCATCGACGAGCTGAAGATGATCCTGAACTGGTCCGAGGAGCCCTTCGACGAGGACTACTACAAGGACCACGAGTTCGTGGCCGGCGACGCCATGGAGCTGTCCAAGCACGGCGTGCACGCCGAGTACCTGCCCATCCTGAAGGCGCTGAAGGCCGAGATCCAGACCTATCTGGATTGGGCGCAGCCCAAGCTGGACGCCGGCGCCGACGAGAGCACGCTGACGCTGTTCTCCACGCTGAACCTGCACAAGTTCCAGACCTACTACGGCGGCCTGCGCCAGAGCGCGGACAAGAGCGAGTGGATCTACGGCGACGTGGACCTGGTGAGCCAGTTCATCGACGGCGGCCAGGGCCTGAAGGAGTGGCTGGAGGACCAGGGCGCGACCTTCCACGAGGACAGCCAGCAGACCCTGATCGGCGCGCTGTGGTATCGTGAGAACGAGTTCGTCGGCTCCACCATCGACCTGGACGGCGACGGCGAACCCGAGATGGGCCGCTGGGGCAGCTACTTTGCCGCGCCCATGACCACCCTGTACGAAGCCAACGACATCAACGGCATCATGACCCGCACCACCGCCACCGACCTGATCGTCGAGGACGGCCGCGTGACCGGCGTGAAGGCCGTGTACTTCGACGGCACCGAGGTGACCGCCAAGGCCGCCAAGGGCGTCATCCTGGCCACCGGCGGCTACGCCGCGAACATCGACATGGTGCTGGACGGCAACGTGTACTGGTCCACCGAGTACCTGACCAAGGCCACCAAGACCACCAACCGCTCCAGCCAGATCGGCGACGGCATCAAGATGGCTGAGGCCGTGGGCGCCGCCACCACCGGCATGGGCTTCACGCAGCTGATGCCCATCTCCTGGGTGGACAACGGCAACCTGGCCTTCGGCGGCGGCAACTACGCCTGCTGGATCAACCCCACCACCGGCCACCGCTTCGTGGACGAGGGCTCTGAGCGCGACGTGCTGTCCCTGGCCGAGTTCAAGAACGGCATGGAGGTCAACGGCACCCAGGGCGTGTTCCTGGAGTTCTACAACAAGGAGCAGATGATGCCCGCGCCGATGCAGCTGGCCGAGGGCGACTTCCCGGGCCGCTACTATCGCCGCACGATCGCCGAGCTGCCCGCGCTGTTCGAGGAGCTGGGCGTGACCGCCGATCCCGAGGTCGTCATCCAGACCATCCGCGACTACGACATGGCCGTGATGGGCCAGGGCGAGTACCCCGACTGCGGCAAGGCCATCGCCTCCCGCACCGTGGGCAACGTGGAGAAGAACGAGGACGGCAGCTACAACGTGGAGTCCTATGACCTGGACAACGCGCTGCTGACCATCCGCCTGATGGCCCCCTCCACCCACCACACCATGGGCGGCCTGAAGGTGGACATCGACCGCCATGTGCTGAACGCTGACGGCGAGATCATCCCCGGCCTGTACGCGGCGGGCGAGGTCACCGGCGGCATCCACGGCGGCAACCGCCTGGGCGGCAACGCCATCGTCGAGATCTTCGTGTCCGGCCGTACCGCAGCCCAGGCTGTGACCGCGGACAACAAGTAATCTCCCCGATCACACCGTGCCTGCCGAAGGCAGACATAAATCGGGTTCATCACGGAAACTTGTGGGATTGGATATCCCCCTCTCCGCCCTTCGGGCACCTCTCCCCCTCACGGGGGCGAGGCAAGGGGGATAGCACGGAGTTCGAGGTGAGCGCACCCGCGCGGCAGCCTTGGCTCGCCCCGGTGACGGGGAGAGCTGGCGCGCAGCGCCTGAGAGGGGAATCCCACAAGAAAACGTGAAGAGCCATAAATCGAGACCCCGAACCGGATTATTCCGGTTCGGGGTCTCGTTGTATACCTGTTCCCTATTGCCTATTTCCTACTGCCTATTGCCTGCCGTCTACTTCACAACCACCTTCACCTTGGCCTTCCTTCCGTTCTCGGCCTTCACCGTGATGGTGGCGGTGCCCTTCTTCAGCGCCTTCACGACGCCCTTCGAGTTGACCTTCGCCACCGTTTTGTCGCTGCTCTTCCAGGTGTAGGTGGTCTTGGTGTCGCTGGGCGTGACCTTCAGCTTTTTCGCCAGGTTCAGGGTCTTGTCCTTCTTCACGCTGTAGCTGTCCTTTTCAAAGGCCAGCCCGGTCGGCGCGGTGACCACCTTGACCTTCACCCGGGTCCGCGCGCCGTTGGTGGCGATCACGTAGACGGAGCAGCTGCCCTTGCCCACGGCGGTCACCTGGCCCTTGTTGTTGACCTTCGCCACGTTGCGGTTGCTGCTGTAGTAGCGCAGCAGCCCCGCGTGGGCGCAGATCTTCTTATCGGATTGGACGCCCTTCACGCTGGCCTCGATGCTGCCCGTCCTGCCGGCGATCAGCTTCATGGTGTCGGACTTCACCTTCACCGACGCGGC
>CACYTF010000060.1 GCA_902777335.1 uncultured Eubacteriales bacterium | reverse complement strand
TGCTGAATGTTTCGACTTCTTCTCGTTTTATCCTTTTGGTTAACACATTGTTAACTATCGCGCTCACTCTTCCTCGCTAAGTAAATGATGTCGCCCTGGCGCGAAAAGGCGAAAATTCGCGTTTGGATGTGCATCCCCGCCCTTGTGAAGCGGCGGGGTTAACTGGTTCTGTATTTCATCACTTTTCTTCATTGTGCGCCGGAACGCCGCGTCACCTCCACCGCTTCGCCTGCCTGGCGAGCGCCTCGAGCTCCTCGCGGGACAGCTCGGGCAGCCGCTCCGCCTTTTCAAGGAACGCCTCCAGCGCCTCCTTCCGGCCGCGGGCGATGACCTGCTGGAAGTAGTTCACCACCACGGCGGTGAATATCGCCAGCACCGCCACCGCGTAGACGGACATCAGCACCGTCAGCACCCGCGAGAGCGCCGTGTGCACCACCACGTCGCCGAAGCCGATGGTGGAAACCGCCGTGAAGCAATACCATAGCGCCTCCCCGAAGGTTTTGATCTCAGGCTCGCGCAGCCAGATCAGCAGGCCGCAAAGCAGCATAAAGCCCATAAAGCCGATGATGACGCTGTCCGCACCCGTGTTGCGCAGGATCCTGCCCAGCAGGCGCAGTTTTTTCATGCCGTTCACCCCACGATCACTTGACCTTGATCTTTTTGCTGGCCTCCTTGCCGTTGTCCGTCTTGACCGTGATCTTCACGGTGTCCTTCTTCTTGCCGTAGACTTTGCCGTCGCTGTCAACGGTGGCGATGGAGTTGTCGGACGAGGACCAGCTCAAGCCCGACGAGGTGCCCTTCGGCTCGATCTCCGCCTTGAATTGCACGGTCTCGCCGACTTTTATGTCCGGCGCTTTTGTCATCTTGACCTTAGTGGGCTGATCGACCGCTTTGAACTTGTACTTGGCTGTCTTGCCCTCCTTCTTGGTCTTGACCTCGACTTCAAAGTCCCCCTGATCCACTTGGCGTGGGCGTATTCCACGATCACGCTGCCGAGGCTGCCCCTGTGCCCCAGCCTCGCCAGCGAGGCGCGCCTGACGGCGTCGTCCTTTTCTTCCCTGTACTGTACCAAATGGATGTAGACGCCGTCGGTGACGCGCGAGGCGTAGCGGACCTTGTAGCCGTTCAGCGAACACCAGTCTTTGCGCTCGTCCCCCTTCTTTTCGGGCATGGAGAATTCGCCCGTCGGGGTCTCGAACCCCGCGCGCCCCGTGGTGCACAGCCACCTGTGGACGTCTATTGTACTACAATGGGCGTCCGTTACTATCGGGGATAGCGGTGCTAAATTTGATGAAACTATTGTAATTCTTAACTGTTTCTCAAATAAAGCGTTGCTATCCCCGATTGTTTCTTCTTTTTCGTTTGTCTTACGAAATAGTGAGGATGGCATATTCTTCATAACATACTCAGAAGATTTTAAGATGTTCACCATCAAAATCGGCTCTCCCTTCGAGGGTTGAACCGGGTAAATACAATGCTCCCAATCATCGGTTTGTGGCCGGTGACAGGGAGCGTTTTGCTATATCTGCTTTATGTCGCATATTGATTATCTTTTGTAGATAATGCCTGTCTAGCGATCCTATTGTTTTCTGTCGTTTCTGTTCTCGTTAACCCACAACGATGAGCTGTTTATCGATATACGAAAGAATATATCTCATCGCATCTTCAAAGACATATCGACATCTCCCTGTTCAGCATATCCTGCTGTCGTACCGCAAAAAACGCAGGCGCAGAGCAGGAAAAGCAGCATCCTTCCAAAAATTTTCATCTTCAGCACCTCGGCTCAAAGCAGGCTGAATCCAAAGTCATAGGCCTTTTCCTGCGCGTCAATCCTGCCTGCAGCCTCGCCAGGATCGTTGATGCCGCCGCAGAACAGGGAACCGGCAAAGGATGCCTTTTCAAAGCACTCGACCCAGCCTTTCAGCCCATTCACAGCGCGCTCCGGCACATGGGGATCGTCCTCCGCGGCCACGGACAACATATAGACGTTGCGGAACTTATAGTCTAAGGGGTACAGCGGGTTGAGCCTGTCCAGCAGGGTCTTCATCTGGCCGCTCATCTCATAGTAATAGATGGGCGTCACAAAAACCAGTGTGTCCGCGGCCAATGCCTTTTCCGCGATGCTGTTCGCGTCATCATTCAGCACGCACTTTTGCGTCTTCTGGCAGGCCAGGCAACCCCGGCAGAATTGGACGTTTTTGCCTTTCAGACTGATACATTCCACCTGATGGCCTGCGTCCTTCGCCCCTGCGATCAGCCGCTCGGTCAGGATGTCCGAGTTGCTCTTTGCCCGAAGGCTCGTGGAAATTACCAATACACTGCTCATTTCAGATTCTCCTCAAAGAAGCGCTGGATTTTGTCGAAGGGAATGATGTCCTTGCGGTCGTACAGATCCGTGTGCACCGCGCCGGGGATGATGAGCAGCTCCTTGTTGTCGCCCTTGAGCTGCTTGAAGGCGTCCCGGCTCATGTAGCAGGAGTGCGCCTTGTCCCCATGGATCATCAGCACGGCGCTGTCGATCTCACCGGCATAGGTGAACAGGCGCGTGTTCATCAGCGACGTTCCCGCAGTGACCGCCCAGCCGCCGTTGGAGTTGAGCGACCTGGGATGATAGCCGCGCGGCGTCTTGTAGTAATCGTAATAATCCTTCACGAAAAAGGGCGCGTCCTCTGGCAGCGGGTCCACCACGCCGCCCGCCAGCGCGTATGTTCCATTGCGGAAATCCTCGGTGCGCTGGGTGTTGATGGCCTGACGCGCCGTCTTGCGGGCCTCCTTACTGTCAGCGGCATCGAAATAACCGTTTCCGGCCACGCGGGACATGTCGTACATGGTCGAGGTCACAGTGGCCTTCACGCGGGTGTCCAGGCAGGCCGTCTGCAGCGCCATGCCGCCCCAGCCGCAGATGCCGATGATGCCGATGCGGTCGGGATCGACCTTATCGCAGCAGGACAGGAAGTCCACCGCAGCCTGGAAGTCCTCGATGTCGATATCCGGGGAATGCATGGCGCGGGGCATGCCGCCGGATTCGCCCGTGAAGGACGGATCGAAGGCGATGGCGATGAAGCCCCGCTCGGCCATCTCCTGGGCGTACAGCCCGGAGGACTGCTCCTTGCACGCGCCGAACGGCCCGCACACGGCGATGCCCGGTAGCCTGCCTGCAGCAGCATCCTTCGGCGCATACATATCCGCCGCGAGGGTGATGCCGAAGTGGTTCGGGAACGTGACCTTGCAATGGTCAACCTTGTCGCTCTTCGGGAACACCTTGTCCCATTCCTGTGTCAGCGTCAGCATTTCTGATTTCATCATGCAAATCGCCTCCCCTTTATTCGTTCGTCGTGTCCAGTTCGATCACCACGTCATAGCTGCCTTCCAGCGCCGCGATGTCCACAAGCGGGCAGGTGATGACGCCGATGTTGACCTGATAGCCGTACTGCTCCGAAGACTCCTGATCCTCGAACAGAATCGTGAAGTAGGGCGCGTCGGTGGCGTAGTCAATGTCGCCGTTCAGCCAGCCGTAGTGTTCTTCATCTTCGTTGTAGGGCAAATCCTCGGTCACGCCGCAGAAATCATGGGAATAGCGGCTCACATGCTGGGTGTAGGGCAGCTTGGCGATCAGCGCCCTTGCGGTCTCGCTATTATTGAGTACGCCGGGGATCACGGTATCGCCGAAGTGCATCAGGATCTTCGTGCCGCCCTCCATGGGAACGCGGGTGGGCATGGTCGGATCGTCGGTCTGCATCTGAGCGCCGTCCTTTGCGACGCGGTGTTCGCCTTCGGCCATCGCCCCGGTCAGGGCCAGAGAAAGAACCAGCAGGGAAACCAGCAGAATGTTGAAAATGCGCTTCATGGGAAATCCTCCTTATTTCATGTTGTTTTTGACATAATCCAGAACTTCGTCCCGATGCTTCGGGGCGTCGTTGCCGGGTACGGACAGCGCCGCTATCACCTGAGCGCCGGGCTCCATTTCCTGTACCCTTTCCGGCACGTCCGCGAAGCCGCTGCCCCTGTGGGTGGTCACGACGTACACCGTCTTGCCCGACAGGTCCGTCGATTCAAGGAACATGCGCAGCGGTGTGCAGATGGTGTAGTGCCAGATGGGCACCACGAGCCACACCGAATTGTAATCGCTCAAATCCTCAGGATATGTCGCCAGCTTCAATTCCACCTGGTCAATGTCCTGGCCTTCGCCCACTGCCACGGTCTGGTCGTAGTCGGAGGGGTATGTCCAGGCCGTCTGGATCGGGAACACGTCCGCACCGGTCGCCTCGGCGATCCACCCGGCGATCATCTGTGCGTTGCCCGTGAGTTTCCCATCCGCATCAATCTGAAGGCTGGCGGTGCTCACCACATCGACATCGGGGTAGAATACCGTATTTCCGACGCGGGAGAACCACGCCACCAATGTCCTGTTATTCGTGCCCGGAATCAGGCCCACCGGGTCCGCAGCCCGGGGAACGTAATCCGTATAGCGCGTATAGTTTTCGATCTCGTCCGCTTCTGCCAATGATACCGCCGCGCACGCCTGTGATATCATCAGGATGAGCAGTACCGCAATCAGTCTTCTCATATTCAGCCTCATTCTACACTCATGCCGACGGTGACGGTCACGTCGCCGCCTGAAAGCAGCTCTGCCATCTCCCCGGCAGTCTTGTCCGTCACCCGGCCCAGCCGCGTATAGGCCCAGAAATTGGAGCCGTAGAAGACTACCATCTGATCCCCGGCGTACAGTACGATGTCGCCCGCCTGGGTAGTCGTCTGGGTATCATTCCGTGGCAAATCCGTTCCGATGGAACCTACCTGCTCGAACCCGCCATACATCGACATCTCGATCGTCAGCGGCTGTTCGGCGACCAGCTCTCTGAGCGCCCGCACCGCATCGTTGTCCTCCCAGGTCACCGCAACTGCGGTCTCTCCGATCCACATCTTCATCGCTTCCGCCTCCTGTTCATCGCCGGACTCCGCCAGCCCAATGCCCACACAGAGCAATATCAGTGCCAGAACCCATGAAATCAAAATCTTCAAAAGGGAACCTCCTTTGAAAACGCGGCAGGAGATCCCGTCCTGCCGCGTAAACAGTTATGTTCAGGGCTTATTTCAGATTTTCATTGAAGAAGCTTTCGATCTTGTCAAAGGGGATCTTGGTGACATCGTCATAAGCGCATTGCCATAGACGCCAGGGCCCTGCTCCTTTACGCCGCCGAATGGAGGGCCGACGACAATCGCCGGGTGCTTCTGAGTCCGATCAATGTCCTTCGCATAGTACAGATCACCGGCCAGCTCGATGCCATAGCGCGTCCGGTAGTAGACATGCTCGCGGGTGACATGATCATTCAGCTCAAAAATGTAATATTCGTCCTCGTTCTCTACACGAACCGCAGCCGTGGGATCTCCATTGGTCTCGATGGACGCCTTGATCCGCTCCGGAAGCGTCGAATCAGAATGGGGAGGTATACGGTTAGAACTTTCTGCAATCACATTGGTGCCTCCAATCATAAGCACTGCGCTCATAACAGCCGCAAGCACGGCAAGCTTTCTCTTCATCTTCATATATATCACTTCATATTTATCTGTCTGGTCTCATTGCGATGGTTAAAGCTTTTTGATTTATTGTACTGCTCTACCCCCTCCCAATAGGGTCGGTCCTCTTTATGAAGCCTTTGGAAAACAATGCGTCGTTTTCCTTTCTGATGATATTATAACGCTTCGCTTACCTATAATCAAATACTTGTTTTCTATGCTTTCATATGCTATAATTGCATAGGAAGAATATTCAGGAGTGGCAGACATGGACATTCGCACGATGCAATACTTTCTCGCGGTCATACGTGAGGGCACGATCTCGGCAGCCGCCGAATCCCTGCACGTCGCCCAGCCCTCCCTGTCAAGGCAAATGAAGGATCTGGAGGAAGATCTCGGCGTAACACTGTTCGAGCGTGGCAACCGCAAGATTACCCTGACGGAGGAAGGTCAGGTACTGCGGCGCCGCGCCGAGGAGCTGGTGCGCCTGATGCAACTGACCCAGGAGGAGATCGCCCAGGTCAAGCATCGACTGACTGGCTCCATCCGCATCGGCGCGGGCGAATCGCAAGCTTTCCGGTATTTTGCTGAAGCTGCTACGGTGCTGCTGAAGGAGCACCCGGATATCCAGCTGCACATCACCAGCGGCGATACCCAGGATCTGATGGACGAACTGGATAACGGCCTGATTGACTTGGCGCTTATCTTTACTGATTTCGATCACGAAAAATACAGGTCAATCCTGCTGCCCGCTACAGATCGCTTTGGCGTGCTTATGCGCAGAGACAATCCGCTGGCATCAAAGGCTGAAATTAAGTTCGCTGAACTGGAAGAAGTTCCACTTATGATTTCCCGCGCTTCTCAGTCCTATTGGGAGAACATCACAAATAACAGAAGCCTGAAAATAATCGGTACCTACAACCTTATCTTCAACGCCGCGCTGCTCGTAGAATCTGGATCATGCTGTGTACTGGGCTTCGAGAAGCTGATCAATACAACAGGCGAAAACAAACTTTGTTTTTGTCCTCTCGTTGGGCAAAAGAAAACAGCCGGCGCGGTGATTTGGAAGAAATATCAGACATTTGCACCAGCTGTAAGGTTGTTTATCGATCAAATTTGTATAATTGATAAAAGTCGGGGCACGGTCTAAAACCGTGCCCCATGGGTTGTTCCGTCCCGAGGCATGCGCCCCGCAGGCCAGCGCCAGCAGCAGCGCCAGCACGGCGATGCATAAAACATGCCGCTTTGTCCTTCTCCGATTCCTCCCGGCAGTCGTGATTGCCCCATCGGGCGACCCAAAGGTTTGATATCAGGGCTCGATTCAGGGCTCGACGATGTTGAAGTTGAAGTGGAAGGGCGTCATGTACTTCACCAGGCGCACCGGCACGGTGGCGTCGCCCTCGGTCTCCACCTTCTCGAAGACGTCCTGACGGCCCATCATCATGCCCATCAGCTGGAGCTTCGCGCACTTGAGCGTGCAGTCCGCGTCGGGGTCGGTCATGCCCTCGTACACCAGCAGCACGCCGCTGTGGCGCTTGACGAAATACTGCTCGCCGGTGAGGAACACGATGTTCAGCGTGAAATCGTCGTCCCGCGCGGCCATGGCGTCGGTGGAGATGTCGATGAAGTCCAGTATCATGTCGCCGGTCATGGCCTGCCGCACGTCCGTGCCGCCGGTGGCCTCCTTCGCGTAATCCGCCTGGTTGCCCAGCCGCAGCTCCATCGCCCCGGTGAGATAGGCGTTGCGCCAGGTGCCGCTCTCGGCCTGGTAGCCCAGCTGCTCCAGCGCGTCGGCGCACAGCTCGCGCGCCGCGGTGTTGGTCGGGTCGGCAAAGATCAGCTCCTTGGTGATCTGCGCCACCCACTGGTACTCGCCCGCCTCATAGTCGGCGCGGGCCTTTTCCAGCACGGCGTCCACGTCGCCCAGGTATTCCACCCACTTCCTGGCGGTCTCCTCGGGCGACAGCAGGTTCAGGTTCACCGGGTTGGCGTCATACCAGCCCATGTAGCGCTGATACACGGCCTTGATGTTGTGGCTGAGCGTGCCGTAGTACTGGCGGGTGTACCACACCTTGTCCAGCTTCTCGGGCAGCTGCAGGGTGTTGGAGATCTCCGCGGAGGTGTAGCCCATGTTGATGTAGTGCAGCGTCTGGTCGTTGATGTAGCGGTAGACCGCCGCCGTGTTCTCCATGTACGTTTTGATGTTTTCGGTTCCCCAGTGGGGCCAGTTGTGGCTCTGGAACACCACGTCGGTCTCGTCGGCGAAGCGCTGCTCGGCCGCCAGTATGTAGCGCGCCCAGGCGCTGGCGTCGCGCACCTGCGCGCCGCGCAGCGTATACAGGTTGTGCATCGTGCCGGTGCAGTTCTCGGCCAGCCAGAGCCCGCGGTACTTCGGGAAGTAGGCGTTCATCTCGGCGGGGGCCTCGGTGCCGGGCGTCAGCTGGAACTGTATCTCCAGGCCGTCGATGGTGATGGTCTCGTCCGTGGCGACCTCATAGGTGGGCGCGATCAGGCCGATACTGCCCACCGACTGGCCCAGGCCGATGCCCATGGCCAGCTTGCCCATCACGCCCGGCTTGAGCAGCGTGCCGTACTGGTACATGGCGCGGCGGCTCATCGAGGCGTTGCAGTAGATGTTCTCCGAGACCGCGTGCTTCAGGAAGCCCTCCGGGGCCAGCACCACGACCTTGCCGGAGTCCAGCTGCTCCTGCAGCGGCAGCGAGGCGTCCGCCACGTCCTCGCGGTTGATCAGGCCCAGCACGCCGCCGTAGTGGTCCACGTGCGAATGGCTGTACAGCACGGCCTTGATGTCCAGCTCGCCGAAGTGGGCCTCCATCAGCGCCTTCGCGGCCTGCATGTCCTGGGTGCACATCAGCACGTCGAAGGCGATCCAGCCGTTGTCGGTGCGGATGAAGGTGACGTTGGCCATGTCGTAGCCGCGCACCTGATAGACCCCTTCGCAGACCTCGAACAGGCCGGCGTAGGAATTGTACAGCGTGTTGCGCCACAGGCTGGGGTTCACGCTGTCCGGCGGCGTCTCCAGCTCGTTGACGAAGCTGTAGTCGGCCACGTTCCAGACCGCGTTGCCCTCGTCGTCATAGATCACCAGCGCCTCCGGCGCCTCGATCAGCCCGCGCAGGGCGTTTTCCTTCTCGCTCTCGTCGTCAAAGTCCAGCCGGTCATACCAGGCCTGGTTGGCCTGGCGCGTATACTCGGTGGCGGGCTTGCTGCCCTCCGCGAGGGCGGGAAGCGCCATAAGGCACAGCGCCAGGGCGAGGCACAGCATTGCGATGACATTCTTCTTCATGTTCGGTTTCCTCCTTCAGATCGGTTCGGTGGTGTATTGTCTCAGCAGCATTTCCTTTAAAAGCGTCAGTTCCCTGTCCGGCGCGCTCCCGCCGCCGTATACCAGGCCCACCGCGTAGCGCGTCACGACGGCGAGCATCAGGTGGACCGCGCTGGAAAACATCTCCTGTTCCGGAATGTCCATGCGCAGCGTGCCGTCCCGCCGCCCCATCTCATAGGCCTCGTGAAACAGCTGGGCGACGTTTTGAATGACCTCCATAAAAGGCCGCAGCTGCTCCGACGACGTGCCCTCCCTGGCCACATAGACGTTGAAAAACTGGCTAAAGCGCAGTACGTCGCGGTGGTTTCGGTACATCTGCAGGAAGGAATCCAAAAATGCGGCAAAGACCTGCGCGCCGGTTCCCTTTCCCGTGTAGACGGTCGATAAGCGCTCCTGGATCAGCCCTTCCCACATCCAGGCGCTGGTCGACACCACCAGATCCTGCTTTGCCGGAAAGTAGCGATAGATGCTCGCGCGCGCGATGCCGCTGGCATCGGCGATCTCCGACATCGGAACCGTCTCGATCCCCTTCTCCGAGAAGAGTCGAAAGGCGGTCTCCATCACTTTCTTCTTCTTTTCGGCGATGTTCGCCTTATCCTTTGCCTGTCCTCTCATGCGTCAGTCCCTTTTCTCAGAATTTTCTAAATTGGATGCCGTGTTTCAATTATAGCACCTTCCACGGCGGTCTGCAAGAAGAAAATGGCAATTCAAAGAAAAAATGTATTGAGAAAAAAGAGCCCATCTGCTATAATGGCTCTGTTGCATTGGGCGCTGATCTGCCCGATAGAGGTAAATGCCCCTGGATCGCTGCGTTCATGGGGCGGACGATCCGCCGGAAGGTGCTGTTCGGCGGTTCGAGGCCAGCCATATTGGAAGCGGCCGAAAAGCCCTGAAGACTAAGGAGATGTGAGGAAATATGAAGTTAGGCGTCGTTGGCCTGCCGAACGTGGGCAAGAGCACGTTGTTCAACGCCATCACCTGCGCGGGGGCGCAGGCGGCGAACTATCCCTTCTGCACCATCGAGCCGAACACCGGCGTGGTGGCCGTGCCGGACCACCGGCTGGACGTGTTGGCCGAGATGTATCACCCGGAGAAGTACACCCCCGCCACGCTGGAGTTCGTGGACATCGCGGGCCTGGTGAAGGGGGCCAGCCGGGGCGAGGGCCTGGGCAACAAGTTCCTGAGCCACATCCGCGAGGTGGACGCCATCGTGCACGTGGTGCGCTGCTTCGAGGACGACAACGTGATCCACGTGGACGGCAGCGTGGACCCCGCCCGGGACATCGACGTGATCAACACCGAGCTGATCCTGGCCGACATCGAAACCGTGTCCCGGCGCGCCGAGAAGGCCGCCGCCATGATGAAAAAGGGCGAGAAGAAGTACGCGCTGGAGGCCGAGGCCGGAAAGCTGCTGCTGGAGCACCTGAACGCCGGCAAGCCCGCCCGCACCTGCGCGCTGGACGACGACCAGGCCGCCGTGGTGCGCGACTGGTTCCTGCTGACCGGCAAGAAGGTCATCTACGCCGCCAACATCGGCGAGGAGGACCTGGGCAAGGACGAGAGCGAACTGCCGCTGGTGCAGCCCGTGCGCAAAATCGCCGATGAGGAGGGCGCCGAGGTGCTGGTGATCTGCGCCAGCGCCGAGGAGGAGATCAGCCAGATGGAGCCCGACGAGAAGGCCATGTTCCTGCAGGACATGGGCATCGGCACCTCCGGCCTGGACCGGCTGGTGGTGCTGGGCTACCGGCTGCTGGGGCTGATCTCGTTTTTGACCGCCGGCCCCAAGGAGGTGCGCGCCTGGACCATCGTGAAGGGCACCAAGGCCCCCCAGGCCGCCGGCAAGATCCACACCGACTTCGAGCGCGGCTTCATACGCGCCGAGATCGTGCCCTATGAAGACCTGATCCGCGAGGGCAGCATGAACGCCTGCAAGGAAAAGGGCCTGGTGCGCAGCGAGGGCAAGGATTACGTGATGAAGGACGGCGACGTGACGCTGTTCCGGTTCAACGTGTAACGCTTAATGCAAGATCCCATCTACAGCCGTATCAACATCCCCCGCCCGACGCTGACCGCGGCGAGCGGGTTTGTGTTGCTCGCGGCGCTGGGGCTGTGGGTGTCGGAGCTGGCGCTGAGCTTTCTGCCGCTGGGGGCGCAGGCCATCGCGGCGGTGGAGTGCGCCCTGTACTACCTGCCCTTCATCGCGCTGCCGGTGGCGCTGTACATGCGCAGGCACAGGGGGCTTGCCGGGGCCATGCGCCTGAACCCCCTGCCCGCCTCCGGCGCGCTGACGGCGGCGCTGTTGGCGCTGGTGACGGTGTTCTGCTGCAGCGCCCTGGCCACGCTGTGGGGCTGGGCGCTGGACGCGCTGGGCCTGCGCGCCATCGGCGGCGCGCCGACGCCCGCCAACCGGGCCGAGCTGATGCTGTCGATCGTGACGATGGCGGCCGTGCCCGCGGTGTGCGAGGAGCTGCTGTTCCGCGGGTTTGTGCTGTCCGCCTGGGAGGGCCGGGGCACGGTGTACGCCATATGCGTCTCCGCCGCGCTGTTTTCGCTGATGCACGGCAACCTGTACGGCCTGCCGGTGTACCTGCTGGTGGGCGTCGTGTCGGGCTTTGCCTGCCACGCCTTTGATTCGCTGTACGTGGGCATCGTGTACCACACGGTGTACAACGCCGCCTGCCTCGTACTGTCGTTCCTCGTCTCCGGCCAGGGCGACGCGGCGCCCGAAATGAGCGCGTCCCTGGTGTTCTCGGTGGCGCTGGACGCGGTGATGTCGCTGTCCGTGATCGCGATGCTGCTGTCGGTGGCCGTGCTGCGCGCCCACCGGGGGGAAAGGCCCCTCATCCCCCGCGTCCGGCGGCCCCTGAGCCGTCGGGAGCGCCTGACGCTGTGGGCGGCGCTGCTGGTGATGCTGGCGACGCTCGTCATCGTGGCGGCGATCGCCCTGAAGGCCGTTTCGACGGCGGGAGGCGGCGCATGAACGGCACGATACTGTGCGTGGGCAAGCTGAAGGAGAAGTGGCAGCAGCAGGGCTGCGAGGAATACCTGAAGCGCCTGTCCCGCTACGGACGGTATGAGATCATCGCCGTGGACGACGTGAAGGACCCGGAAAAGCCCAGCGCCGCCTTGATCCGCCAGAACATGGACCGGGAGGGCCAGGCGCTGATGAAGCACATCCGGCCCACGGACCGGGTGATCTGCCTGTGCATCAAGGCGGACGCGCCGGACTCGGTGGTCCTGTCCCGCCGGCTGACGGAGTGGTCGGGCGACGGAAGGCGCAATGTGTTCGTCATCGGCGGCAGCAACGGCCTTTCCGACGCCGTGCTGGCCCGCGCCGACGCGAAGCTGTCCTTCTCCAACCTCACCTTCCCCCACGGCCTGATGCGCGTGATCCTGCTGGAGCAGCTCTACCGCGCCGAGCGCATCCGCACCAACGAACCGTACCACAAGTAACAAGCTCCCCTGTTCCCTGTACCCTGTTCCCTGTTCCCTGTTCCCTGTTCCCTGTTCCCTGTTCCCTGTACCCTGTTCCCTGTACCCTGTTCCCTGTACCCTGTACCCTGTTCCCTGTTCCCTGTCCCCTCCCGGCGTCACCCCTACTCCCTGTTCCCTATCCCCTGTCCCCTATCCCCGGTATTCCCTCATCCTTATCAGCGGTTCCAACGGCATTACCTTTCGGCAGCCAACGGCAGAACAGAATGGCAGCAAATCAGGCTGTTTCCACCGCTGAAATCAATTCGTCCCTCGATTCGTCCGGCCGCATGCGACGCGCAACAACGACAACCCTGTCGTCATCGAGGCAGGTGGAGAGCGTCAGCAGCGCATCCGTAGGGCGGACATCCACGGGGATAGAGAATTTGGAACGCTTCAATAATTGATTGATATATTCGTCGAATTCTTCATTTGAAGCGAAATCCGGGTTGGCGTAGTAGTTGAAGTAATTCTCATCTTCGGTCTTCGACGAGACCTGTAGTACCGCGAATACCGCGTAGGTTTCCTTTTCCCATAGCGTGCTGAAAGAGATCAGCGCGTGCTTTCGCAAAAAGTCAAGCTTGCGGTAGTGCGTAAGGATGCCGAACATAGAACCGTCGTACATATCATGGCCGTGGATCAGCAGATTCTGGGTCGTCTCCGTCAGCGGATGTGCCTCGTCAAGAAACAGCGTGCCCGCCTTGCTTTTACGCCCGTAGAAATCATGATCGAGATAATAGCTGTTGTCCCGGTAGACCACCGGCAGGTGGAGCGCACCCGATATGCCGATCCAGCCGATCGTGTCAGGGTTCTTATTCGCAAGCTCCAGCATGTCCGGCAAAATCTCAAGGTCCGTTCGGTGAAACACAATCGTCGACAGATCGACTTCCTGTTCCGGCGCGCTGTCCGTCTCGAGCGGTATGATCGGTGAGCCGTCCGGCATGGTCATGGACGAAAGCTTTCCGAGGGACGACGATGTGCTGTTGCGCGACGCTCCCTGTGTATGTGTGGCAAGGTTTTCGATGGGTGGCGCGGCAACCTCTACCTCCAGCGTGTCGCCATGAACCGTGTGCATCGCCTCCAGCTCACGGTTCAGCCGCGCGGTGCGGACGCTTGTGACGATGACAGAAATCGAAAGGCCAAGCGCCGTCGCCGCAATCAATGCCAGGACGCCCTGGAAAGCGAACAGCCGCCGCCTGTTGACGACCCTGTACCGCCTCCGTCGCCGAAACGGAAGGGAGAGGCGCGGCATCCTCAGCCGGGGTCTGTTCCCCGGCCGGTATCGAATCCGCCGCGCTCTCCTCCGTCGCATGACGCAACCACCTTCGTTTCGATCAGATTTCAGTCGTGTTTGATCTGCCTGTTTCCCCGCCTGCGCAGCAGCCACAGCAGGGCCAGCGCGATGAGCGCCACCGCCAAATACAGCGGCAGATTGCTGTTGTCGCCGGTGGGCACCTTGTCGCGCACAGTCAGAACAGCTTCTTCGCTGACGATCTTCGTCCCCTGCGCGTCGGTGACGACGCAGCGGAACCTGGCGCCGTCCCACTTCTTTTCGATATGATCCCGGGAGATCGTCGCCTCCGTGAAGCCCTTCAGGTCCACCCACTTTCCGGTCTTTGGATTGTAAACCTGCCACTGGTACTGATAGGGCTGCACGCCGCCCGTGACCTCGACGGAGAAGGTCACGGTCTCGCCCTCCTGCACAGTCACGTTCTCGGGCTGCTTCACAAAGCGCAGCGGGTCCTGGCCGCCCAGGTACACGGTGAATTCGTTGTTGGCATAAGCGCGCTCGTCCCGGTCCACGGACAGGATCTCCACCCGCGCTATTCGATGGGCATCGGGATCGTCCACCAGCGCGCTGACGGGCAACGAGATCGTCTGGGTCTTGTGGGAGAGGGCCGCGTTCTCGTAGTAGGGTAGATTGATGTATTCAGGTTCCTTCGCCCCGTCCACGTACACAGCACAGACCAGCTTCATGCCCTCGCGGGTGGCAGCGTGGTTGCGGACGATGATGTCCAACCAGCGCTCGCCGCCCAGTCCTCTGTAGACCCGGTGGTCCACTTCCAGGTCATGTACCTGTACCGTCACGGGCACAGAAGCACTGTCGATCTCAGCGGCGTACAGGCCGGAGTTCAGGGCATCGGCCAGCGCGCCTGTGGCGTTGGCAGGTTTCTGAAGCTCCAGCTTGCCGGTCTTTTCGTTCAGCACATATTTGAGCTCCACCAGCTCCCCGTTGGCATTGGCGCTGGCAAGCGTACCGTTGGCGCGCGCGCCTGCGGCAAGGGTTGCGGCCCGCATCCAGTTGGCAAACGTGGAGGCCGATGTGACCTTCATCCGCAGCGTCTTCACCCCGCCCGTCCAGTCGTCGGGAATCTTGTAGGCGGCGATATATCCGCCCGTCGATCCCGGCATCAGTATGTCTGTCGAGATGTACTGGGGATCGCTGGGCTCGATGGTCTGCTTATCCACCTTCGCCTTGCCACCCGCAACGTGGATCTTGTAGGCGCGCGCCTCGCGGTCCAGCACCCAGTCGCGCTTGCGGGGGGTGTTGTCGTAGTCCTCCTTGCGGTAGCCTGCCGCTTCGCCGGACTGTACCACCGTGCCGTCCGCCATGGTGATCGCGTTCTTCGTCGGGTCAAGCGCATCCAGGTGCGCCGTCTCCACGAGCTTCTCGTCACCGGATTCAGTCACTTCGTACATCGCCACATCGAGAGAGGCAATGGCCATGTTGCCGTCGTTCACCACGCCCAGTGAGAAATCGTCGAAGCTTCCGGCCTTGACCACCAGCTCCTCGGGAATGGCAGCGGTCATGTTGGCTGAAGGCGTCACCAGTTCGGGGATGCTGCAAACGGAATACGGCGTCCGCCTGGGACGATGCTCCTCGGGAATGCTCTCAAGATCGGCGAAGACGGCGTTCACATATGCCGTACCCGTGCCTGTCAGCATGACGTTTTTGATCGTAGGATGATGATCCCAATAAGTATACATTTCTTCTGAGGAACAGAATCCTATGCTGGGCAGCTTGAACTCCGCGAACACGGCCGGACTGCCCAGGGAGTTGGTCAGGCTGTCGTAGGGCATGGCCCAGACGCGCCAGACATCCGGATCGCTGTCCTGCTTCTTCGCGGCGGTGCTTGTCCAATACAGGTAGGGCACGGAGCCCAGGGTGCAGATATCGAAGTCGCCTGTAGGCAGGACGACATCGTATTCATACCGCGTCATGTCGTACTCCAGATCCGGCGTTAACGGGCTCGTCACCGGTTCGATGTGGATCGAGCACAGCCGGTACCGCGTCGCGCCGTCGCCGTTGGTTTCCCCGAGGGTGTAGAACACCGTCGTACCTGTCCGTTCCCCTTCCTGGGCCTCGAGATCGCTCACCGCCACAATGTCGCCGATGATGCCCTGATCCAGCACAATGGCTCGCCTGTCAGTCTCATTCATGCCAAAGGGGAACAGCTCCAGGGCGTTGTCGCCCTCCGCACCGTCCTTCGGCTGGCTCAGGCCCACAAAGCTCATGCTGGACATATTGATATAACTCGCCCTCTCCGGATCCACGCGCCCACTCACGTCCATATCCATCAACGAGCGTGTCTTGATGAACTCATAGCCGTCGCCCATGCCGCTCCCCACAGACTTGTCGGGGTACATCAGGAAGGAATTCGTATTTCCATTGAAGTTAAACCCAATACCGGTTCTCCCAACGGGGTTTGGATCGTCCGGATAGGCGACACGTCCGATTTCCCCGTACATTTCATGATTGGGCCAACCTTGACCGTCTATGTGGTAGGTCGCAAAGCTGATGTGGGGCTTTCCGAGGCTGTCGTAGCTGTAATCCACATGCTGATCATGCTCATTCCACTGGAATGACTGACAATGCAGGGTATTCTCGCAGTAGGATAAAAGGCCAGACTCCGGTTGCTCCAGTATCATCATCCAGGCGATCTGATTCAGGTCCCGATTGTTATAGGAAGCGCTGGACATATCGTTGCGGACCGGATAGCCATCTTCATCAAATTCCTTGGCAGCGGTGGCCAGGACGAATATGTGATCATCTGCGGAGTAAACGTCGAAATCATAGTCGTCCCTTTGATTGATGGTGTCGTGATTACCGGTGGTATCCTGGTCAATGAACTCCTGTAGAGATCTGTATGGCGTAAATTCACCGTATGAGTCAATGTAACGATAACCGACGCGGTTGTGCTGCTTGCCGTCGGCGTCCGTTGCCTTAAAGATACTGAAGGCTAACAGGTGTTCGTTGCAATCTATGACCTTGCTGGGAAACCCGTCGGTTTCTTCGATGGTGGTCATATCCTTTTGCACCGCCTCCGCCGCCAGCGCGGGATAGCTCTGGGGTTCATCGTAGCCGGGCTCCACTTCCGTTGGCTTGTCGTCGCCCGCGTTCATGTAGTGCGCCAGGAGGTTTCCGGCGCTCTTGGGGGGATAGAACTGCTTCCTGGCAACATTGAAGCTCTTGGTGATGCTGAGCATGAACACGGTCACGCCCACGGTGGCATTTATCTCCCCTGTAATCGTTATCGTATCGGGGGCTTTCATGTTCAAACTCATAATCACGTCCAGGGAGGCCGCTGCCTTCGCATAGGCATCCAGGAAGCCCTTGATGCCTACGCCGAGCTGAAAGGCGAACAGTACGCCGATATCGATGGTTATATTGTCCACGGGGCGCAGCGACCAGTCCTTGAATTGGCCGTTGACCCAGCACAGATCCAATGCCAACGTCACGGAAATACCAACCGACAGGCCTACGCTGACGGCAATATATAACAGGGGAACCGCCGGAATTGGCGTGATGGTCCAGCTTGCGGTGATGGTAAAGGTAAACCCGCCGCCCACCCGGAGGCTTGCATCTTTGGACAGGATGTCTTCACCGTCATTGTCAAACAAATCCCAGCGCCCCGACGCCACGGCAAACCAGCCCACATCGAGGCTGAAATCGCCCAGGCACTTGAATTTCTTTTCCATGTAGAAATCCTTGGCCAGATCGTACTGAGCCTCGTAGTTCGCGAAGGCGTCCTTTTCCTCGACCCATTTCTGGGCCTGCTGATATTCCTTCAGGTCCTTGCTCTTCCACATGCTTAAGGCTTCTGTCTGTACGTCGTTCGTCAACATGCTGGATCCCACGTAGATGACGATGTATCCGCCGGGATTGATGGTCAGCTTGGGAATGTACTCCGACAAGGGCAGGTTCAGGCTGAAGGTGATATCCACGACGGGGATTGTGAAGGATCCCTTAAACTTGCCCAGCACATTTGCGAACACGCCACCGTCCGGGCCGGTACCCACGTTGATGGGCTCGTCCGTCGCGCTCTTGACGGAAACGAGCTGGGAGGTGAAGGTCCGATCACCCTGGCTGTCTGAAATGATGAAGGCCGGACACTGGTCCTTTTTGACGTAGGGGGAGAAGCGCTGCTTCCAGGGCCCCTTGAAGGTATACACGTCGCCGGACTGACCGGTGGGGTCGACCTCGCAGGCATTGCCTTTGACATCATAATAGCGCATCTTTATGCCCTTGATGTCATTGGTGTTTGCAACGCCTACGCTGACCTCGAATTCATAGTCGTTGGCGATGGAATAGACCATATCGTATTCCGACTTCATGATGTCGTGGGTGGCGAAGGACATCTTGTAAGGATAGGGCCTTTCCCCATCGGCGTTGGCAGCCGATCCCCCGGTGGGCGTCAACAGGCAGTTGTAGAGCGTGCCCCGCTCCATATCCAGATTGTCAAAGACGAGATGCTGATAGCCCAGATCGGTGGGGTCGATATCCACGCCGAGATGGAAAACATCGTACTTATCCGCGGTGAGCTTGTTGATGGGCACCAGCACGGCGCCGTCCTGGTAGTCGTATTGCTCCCACTGGCTGTCGGGATTCAGGGCGTCGCGGATCTTCACGATCGCACCGTCCACAGCGACCAGCTTTCCGTCAACCTCGGCCTGAAGCATTATGACGACCTCGTTATCGCTGTAGACCGTAATCTGGGCTTCCGCGTCGCCGCCGAGTCCCGACGCCTGCTTCAGACGGTTCATGCGCGAAGCCGTGGCGCTGACCCGCGTGATCGGCGCGGTTGTGCTGACCGGCGCGTCGCCCCCTTGCAGCAGGCTTGTCAGCCATATTCCGATCGCCGGTTCGCCAAAACCATCCGTAGGGCCGTATTGTTGATATTGACGAAACATGTTGATGCTCTTCGTCCAGCCGTCGGCGTTGTCCAAGACGTAACTCCGAATCTCCTTGATTTCCTGCTCCGCTTCCGCGATCCTCGCATTGTAGCGCGCGGCGTCCGAATCGAAGATGGCGGAGCGCTCCTCCTCAAGCCAGCGCGACATCTCGGCGATGACGCCGGAGTCCTCCCTGAGCTGGTCCCGGTAGAAGCGCAATTCCTCGCGCAATTCCTCCGCCTGCAGGGACAGCTTTTTCGCGTTCTCGTAGTGCCTGCCTTCGGTGTATCGCCTGTAATTCTCCGGATCATTCGCT
Source organism: uncultured Eubacteriales bacterium (assembly GCA_902777335.1). Classification (GTDB taxonomy): domain Bacteria; phylum Bacillota; class Clostridia; order Christensenellales; family Aristaeellaceae; genus UBA2862. The sequence goes on along the minus strand of CACYTF010000060.1, from coordinate 2,149 downwards.
TTCATCTCCGACAGCGTAAAGAACGCCTGGGAGAAGGTGTCGCAGACGCTGTCCAGCTCCTTTTCCAGCTTCTCATCCAGCCAGCCCCTCAGCTGCGCGGCATTCCAGCCCGCGTTGGGCTTCATGCCGGAATGATAGGCGTTTGCGTTGGCCTGCTCCTGACCGAAGCTCAGGCCCGTCAGCGCCCGCGCCCGTGCGATTTCGTCCTTGGACAGTTCCCAGCCCGCGCCTGCCAGCGCCTCCATCGGCAGAGCCTGGCACAGCAGTACGATCAGCAGCGTCACGGCAAGCAGCTTCTTCATCTGTCTTCTCCTCCGTCATTCAGGTTCTTTCGCGAAGCGTAAATGAATGATCTCTGGGCCCGTCAGTACTCCAGAAGCTCCGGATGCGTCTCGATCTCATAGTCCGCCTCCCAGCCCTGGATCAACTCGTCCAGCTTTTTCAGCTGATAGTACCGCAGCGCGGCTGCGTTGAGCAGCTGCCTTTCATCGTCGGTCAATACCTGGTCGCCCGCGGGCACGTCGCCCGCGTAATACAGGATGTGTACCCCCTCTTCGGTATACACCGCTTCCGAAATGTCGCCCGGCTTTTCCAGCGCACGGGCGGCCTCGGAAAACGGCTCCGGCCAGTTGGGGGAATCCGGGTGGAAAGGATAGCCGTCGCCGTTCAGGTTCTTGTCGGTGCGGTCGGTGCTGTACTTGTTGATCAGTGAACCGAAGTCGATCCCGGCGTTGAACCGTTCCATGATCTCGTCCAACGTGTCCCTGACCAGCGGCTCCGTGGCCGCCCGCAGCGCGTCCATGTAGGTCTTTTGCGCGTTGGTCAGCTGCTCCGCGGCGCGGTCGTACAACGCTTTGGCCTCGGCCATGTCGTCCGTCCAGCTGTCCGACTTCGTGGCGGCGATGGTCAGCTTTTGCACCGCCAGGGCCATCGACTGGGTGGCTCGGTTCACCTGAACTTGTTCGCGCTTGCACGCGGATATCGCCTCGTCCGGGTATTGCAGCACGATCTGCCGGATGTAGCGGTAGCCTTCCGGGGTATAGAACGATTCGTTGTCGTTGGCGAGGATCTCCGATTCATACTTTTCCAGGTCGTCCCGGTAGTCCTCCCGATCCGGTCCGACGAACTGCTCCTCGTAGTATTCGTCCACCATCGCCTGGCTCAACACCACATCGCTGCAGAACAGGTCGAGCGCCCTGTTCTGTCGCGTTTGCAATATGTATTCGTCGAGAATGGCCTCGAAGGTATAACCCATGCCCTCCAACGTCTCGGTGACGTCCTTCTCCTCCACCGTTTCGCCGCTCTTCTGCATCTGCTGGTACAGAAGCTGCCATAACTCATCGTACTTGCTGCCGGCGGCCTGGTTCAGGTCCTCCATCTCGGCTTCGGAAAAGCCGTTCTTCCCGGCCTCGGTCAGCTTGTTCTCGATCACGCCCAGGCCGACGAAGCTCTCGATGGTTGCTTCCAGCCGCGCGGCCTTCTCCTCGTCGGAGGGCGCGTCGCCCCGCAGCATCTCGGAGAGCTCCAGCGTGCTGTCCAACGATCGCTGAAGCTGGCTCCGGGTGTAGGTGAAATCACCGACCCGCACCACAACGGGGTCGTCCGCGGCCCATTCCGCGAGAGTGGAACAACAGAGTGAAAGCACGAGTGTTGCAATCATCAAAGCGCGAATACACCGCTTCATGAGCATGACCTCCCATTGGATGTTGATACGACATCAGGACAGTCTGTTATCTCACGTAAAAAACCGTCCCCGATGACAGGCATTGCCGCAAAACAGAATACCGCCTCACAGAAGGACGCTGCATCCTTCTGCGCGGCGGTAACCGTTCAGTGTATAAAATTGAAAAAAGGCGCGACTATTCCTTGCTTGCTTGCTTGCTTGAGCGTAGCGAACCTCGGCATCTCTGGCAACCCCTTATGTCAAAAAAATAAACGTAAATTATTCGTTAAATCTCAGCCGATCAGGAATGCGTGCAGCAGTTGCTCAATCCATACGCATTTTGTATAGTATACATCTTATATGTAGGCTTTGCAACCGTTCAATAAAAAAAGCAGGGCGACATCATTTACTTGCCAAACAAAGCAACGGTAAGGAAGTCGGGATTCAGGGCGGCCTTAGACATTTTTGCTTTAGCGCTCATTCTAC
>CACYTF010000059.1 GCA_902777335.1 uncultured Eubacteriales bacterium | reverse complement strand
GCCAAAGCGTTCCCCGTAATAGGCAATCATCCTGTCCAGCAGGGCATTCCAGATGGCTTCTTTGCTCTCATAGTGCTTGTAGATGCCGGACTTGACCAGCCCGAGAGAGGCAGCCAATTCCCGTATGTTGGTACCCTCATATCCCTTTTTTGAGAACATATCCAGCGCTGCCATCAGGATTCTTTCTTTCGTGTCTCTTGCCATAGTAACCTCCGCATCAAGTTGAGTGACCCTTCGGTCACTAATTATAGTGAACGAAAGGTCACTTGTCAACCTATTTATTGAGTTTTTACATCTCTATGCCTTCATCTCCGTCCCGCCAATCAGCGTGAAGGCCATTGTTTTGTCCTTGCCCACGGTCACATGTCGAGCCTTGATGACGGCAAATTGGGCAATTGTCGGTGGAAATAGCAAGTGAAGGGCGAAATTGAGGATACGAATCGCAAGGTTGCTTCTGTGTTACTTTATCCGTTATTTGGTTATCGTTTTATTCAACCCTTTAGCCCGATGCGAAAAGGGTCAGAAACCAGTGGTTTTCACGGCTCCCAAAAGCATAATCGACCCTTTGGTTTCATTGGTTTTTGTCATGCCAAAGCGTGTTCTGTGAAAGCAACCAGACATAGTGTACATTTATCAAACAAAATCGGTTGTCATACAAGTGTATCGAATTTCGGGGCAATCCGGCAGAATCCACCGTTTTTGTGCAAAGGGTAGAAATAAGCCTGCCAGGAAAGGACATTTCCTGACAGGCTTTGGTCGAGGTGACAGGATTTGAACCTGCGACCTTTTGGTCCCGAACCAAACGCGCTACCAAACTGCGCTACACCTCGTCGTCATGGAGCCAATGAAGGGACTCGAACCCTTGACCTGCGGTTTACGAAACCGCTGCTCTGCCAACTGAGCTACATTGGCGCAATGTACATTGCCGCTGACAGTTAAGTATTATAGCACATTTACCGGGGGTTTGTCCATAGGCAGGAATGGGGATTGCGATATTTAACAATCCACGGCCATGCGCCTGCGGCGCGAATGTGCTATACTGGAGGGCGACAACGCCGGTCATTGGGAGGAAGATACCATGCACACCCGACAGCAGGTGCTCGACATCGCCCTGGCGCTGCCCGGCGCCACATCCGACATGCCCTTCAATGAAGATTTCGACTCCACCGTGCTGCGCCACGGGGACACCGGCAAATGGTTCGGGCTGCTGATGAAGGTGCCGGGAAACAAAGTCGGACTGGACGACGGCGCGCCGACGGACATACTGAACCTGAAGTGCGACCCGCTGCTGAGCTACGGGCTGCGGCAGGACAATCCGGACATATTGCCCGCGTGGCACATGAACAAGCAGCTGTGGATCTCGGTGCGCCTCGCGGGCCGCGTGCCGGACGAGCTGTTGCGGGCGCTGATCCGGATGAGCTACGACCTGACGGCGCGGAAATAGGGTTTGCCGAAAAAAGGGGGAGCGGCGCGCGTGCGCCCGCTCCCCCATCTCTGTTTCCGGTTCGATCAGACGGCGTCGCCCTCGTTGAAGGGATCGCCGCAGTTCGGGCAGAACTTGGGCGGATTGGCCGGGTCCTCGGGCGTCCAGCCGCACTTGTTGCAGCGGAAGACCTTCGGCTTCTCGGGCCGCTTGGCGCCGCAGTTCGAGCAGAACTTGCCTTTGTTGACCGTGCCGCAGGTGCAGGTCCACTGCTCGGCTTCGGGCTGCGCGGCGGGGGCGGCGGGGGCGGCCTTGGCCGCGGCGCTCACGGAGGCCACCGCCTGGCCGATGGCGGCGGACAGGGTCTGCGCCAGGTTCTGGGCGTTCAGCCCCGGCTGGGCCGTTGCGGTGCCAGGCATCAGCGTGGCGCGCAGCGCGTCGGCCATCTGCTCGTAGTAGCGGTACTCCTCGCTCAAGCGGTTCTCCGGCCGGTCGTCGGTCAGCTCGAACTCAATCTCGTTGAAGTACGGGGAGTCGATCATCAGCGTGGTCTCGAACTCATAGGAGAATTCGTAGCGCGGCGGCACGAAGGGCACGCTCTTGCCCTCGCGGTCGTTGTGATATTGCTCGGTGCGGTGCTCCGTCACGTCGGTGTGCACGTCGATGACCTGGGAGAAGTCGATGACGTCCGGGTTCTGGTCGCGCCAGTTGGAGGAACGGGTCACAAAGAACTTGCCGGCGGCCTCGTCGATGTAAACCTTGGTGTTGGTGCCCAGCACCGTGTTCGGGTGTATGGCGGCCAGCACGCTCTTGTTCTGCTCGCGATAGGCCAGATGCTGGCGGATCTCCTCCACCGTGGACTGGCGGCGGTCCGTCATCCAGGGCGACAGCTTCCTCGCGCACTCCTTGCACAGGTTGCCGTCCGCCAGCTTGCGATTGCCCAGCAGGCCAATGTCGCCGCCGCAGATATCGCAGACCTTCTTATCCAATAACTTTCCCAGTATGCCCATGGTTCAACCTCCTGACCGCGCTCCCGCGGGAGCCTGTAGTGCGTATGCTTTGATGCTTCAAACATCCGGTATAATTATACCAGAGGCCGGCGCGCTTGTAAACATCAATTTGTGCGCTATAATGCCCGTCCCGATTGTAAACAATGAATGGCCCGCCAAGGCTTTTGCGGATATGCGTTGACTTTTAATATTCCATATGCTATATTGATAGGGAATTGAAACACAGATAATCTGGTTTTGAATAACAGATCATCTCAGTTCCGCGAATATCAGCTGAAACAGGAGCCTGAATATGAAGATCGCGTTTGTTTTCTCCGGCCAGGGCGCTCAGTTCCCCGGCATGATGAAGGACCTCTGCGCATCGCAGCCCGCCGCCAAAGTGGTGTTCGACGCCGCGGACGGCGCGCTGGGCCGCGGCATCTCCGACCTGTGCTTTGAGGGCGCGCAGGAGGATCTGAACCTGACCCACAACACCCAGCCCTGCGTACTGGCCGCGGACCTGGCGGCCGCCATGGCGCTGAAGGCGCACGGCATCGCGCCCGAGGGCGTGGCCGGCTTCTCGCTGGGCGAGTACGCCGCGCTGGCCTTCGCGGGCTCCATGCCCATGAAGGACGCGTTTGAGATCACGCAGTATCGCGCGGACAGCATGCAGCAGGCCGTCGCCCCGGGCCAGGGCGCCATGGCGGCCATGATGGGCGGCACGCCCGAGCAGGTGGAGGCCATCTGCGCCGCCGTGACGGAGGGCTACGTGGCGGCGGCCAACTACAACAGCCCCGCGCAGACCGTGATCTCCGGCGAGGCGGCGGCGGTGGACAGGGCCATCGCGCTGGCGCGGGAGGCGCGCATCCGCGGGGTTAAGCTGGCCGTCAGCGCGCCGTTCCACTGCGCATTGATGGAACCCGCCGCGCGGAAGCTGGAGGCGCTGTTCGCAAAAAAGGCATTTGAGGCGCCGTCCGTGCCCGTGTACATGAACGTGGACGCCGCGCCCAACACCGACCCGGCCCGCATCCCCGAGCTGCTGGTCAAACAGGCCATGTGCCCGGTGCGCTGGATGCAGACGCTTCTGAACATGCGGGCGGACGGCTTTGACACCTTCGTCGAGTGCGGCCCGGGCAAGACGCTCACGGGCCTGGCGGCCAAGACGCTGAAGGACGTCACGCTGCTGCGGGTGGGCGACGCCGGGAGCTTTGAGGAAACGCTGGCGGCGCTGCGGCAAGCATAATATGAGGACGGTCGGCAATGGACATCAACCTGGTTGAAAAACAGCATAAAAAGGGCAAGCTGTACGTGGAAGAGCGGCTGCAGCTGCTGTTCGACGAGCAGGGCTACACCGAGATCACCAAGCCCGAGGAGCGGGACGGGGTCTATATCTGCGAGGGCCTGGTCTCCGGCAAGCGCGTAATCGTGGCCGCCCAGGATTTCACGTTCATGGGCGGCACGCTGGGGTTGCGGCACGGCCGGAACATCGCAATGGGGCTGGACCGGGCCATACGCATGAAGTGCCCCTTCATCGCCGTGAACGACTCCGGCGGCGCGCGCATCCAGGAGGGCATCGACGCGCTGTGCGGCTACGGCGGCATATTCTACCGCAACGTCAGGGCCTCGGGCCGGATCCCCCAGATCTCGATGATCCTGGGCCCCTGCGCCGGCGGCGCGGTGTACTCCCCCGGCATCACCGACTTCATTTTCATGACCGACAACATCAGCCAGATGTTCATCACCGGGCCGAAGGTAATCCACGCCGTCACGGGCGAGACCATCACCGGCGAGGCCCTGGGCGGCACGGTGATGCACGGCGTGAACAGCGGCGTCGCCCATGTCTGCACCGAGACGGAGCTGGAGTGCTTCATGCAGGTGCGGCGGCTGGTGGGCATGCTGCCCCCGAACTGCCGGGAGCGCCGGCTGCACTGCTATGTGGACGTCAACGCGCCGGAATTCCGCTTCTCCTTGCCGGAGGACCCCCACCGGGGCTACGACGTGACCGAGGTCATCAACAGCATATTCGACACCCGCTCGTTCATGGAGCTCCAGCCGGACTTCGCCAAGTCCGTGGTGGTGGGGCTGGCGAAGCTGGGCGGCGAGACGGTGGGCATCATCGCCAATCAGCCGAAGTACATGGCCGGCGTGCTGGACTGCAATTCCAGCGACAAGGCCGCCCGCCTGGTGCGCTTCTGCGACGCGTTCAGGATACCGATCGTCACGTTCACCGACGTGCCCGGCTACCTGCCGGGCGTCGCCCAGGAGCAGGCGGGCATCATCCGCCACGGCGCGAAGCTGCTGTACGCCTTCTCCGAGGCCACGGTGCCGAAGATCAACGTGATACTGCGCAAGGCCTACGGCGGCGCGTACATCGCCATGAACAGCGCCCACATCGGCGCGGACTGCGTGTTCAGCTGGCCCGGCTCCGAGGTGGCCGTGATGGGCGAGCAGGGCGCGGTGGAGATACTGTACGCCCGCGAGACCCGCCACATGGACAGCCAGGAGGCCCGCGCCTTCCTGAGCCAGAAGGCCGGCGAGTACCGGCGCGCGGTGATGAACAACCGTCTGGGCCTGCAGCGCGGCTACATCAACGCCGAGATCCGCCCCGAAAAGACCCGCGACAAGCTGATCGAACAGCTGAACCGCCTGGGCGCGAAGGCCGCCATACGCCGCCTCCTCGCGCGAAAGAGGCATGGGAACATACCACTGTGAACAGACCAAGGGCGCCGCAAGAGGCGCCCTTGGTCTGTTCAGTGAGGAATTAGGAATGAGGAATGAGGAATTCTGGTGCAAATCCCTGATGGGATTTGTTTGATTCAAGGGGAACGGATTGCCACGTCGGGCACTCCTGCGTCGTGCCCTCCTCGCAATGACACGCAGGGAGGCCTTTCCGACTCTCAAAGTGAGTCAGCAGGAACCTGTCCCCAAGTGACTCAAAACACATATCGGATGCGTGAAGCATGCGTAGGGGCGGCCAATGGCCGCCCGCCCGGGTACGAAACGCATCGTACTTCCCGGCGGGCGGCGCATCGCCGCCCCTACTCCCTGTTCCCTGTTCTTCCCTGTTCCCTGTTCCCTGTTCCCTGTTCCCTGTTCCCTGTTCCCTGTTCCCTGTTCCCTACTCCCCGCTCCCCCCCATATTGCTCCTCATCACCGCGCGCACCTCGTCGGAGGCGTGCTCGAAGGCGGCGACGATGTTGGGGTCGAAGTGGCTGCCGGAGCCGGAGCGGATGATCTCCATGGCCTTTTCGAACGGGAAGCCCTCCTTGTAGCTGCGCTTGGAGACCAGCGCGTCAAACACGTCGGCCACGGCCATGATGCGGGCGGAGAGCGGTATGGCCTCCGCCTTCAGGCCGCAGGGGTAGCCCTGGCCGTTCCACTTCTCGTGGTGGTAGCGGGCCAGGTTCATCGCTTCCTTCAGGTAGCCGGAGTCGTCCTCGGACACGGTGTTCATGGCGTGGGAAATGACCTGCGCGCCGGCGGTGGTGTGGGTCTTCATGATCTCGAATTCCTCGTCCGTCAGCTTGCCCGGCTTGTTGAGGATCGTGTCGGAGACCTGGATCTTGCCGATGTCGTGCAGCGGCGCGGAGTTGACCACGTCGTAGATGAAATCGTCGGTCAGCTGGTCGGTGTAGACGCCCTCTCGCTTCAGCTCGCGCATGATGATGCCCGTATACGCGGCCGTCTTGCGCACGTGGTCGCCGGTGCACTGGTCGCGGCTCTCCACCATGTCGGCCAGCACCAGTATCAGGCCGTTCTGCAGCTTGCGGATGATCTCGCCCTGGTGCTCCATGTTCTCCAGGGTGTCCACCATGTCCTCGGTGGTCTTGGTGACCGAATGGTACAGGTTTTCGATCTCGTCGCCGGTGCGTATGTCCAGCGCGCGGATGCTCTGCAGCGTGTTCGCCCGGTCCTCCGCGCCGGTGTACGCCGCGCTGCCGGTGGCGATGTCCAGCGCGTTGATGGGCAGTATGATGTTGTACTCGGCAAACCAGATCGTGGCGGTCAACAGCAGCAGGAAGAAGCCGAAGAACAGCGACACCACGCGCGCCAGGAACTGGTAGCCGTTCCTGTAGATGTGGGCCATGCTCACGTCCACGCCCACATAGCACTGGCAGACGCCCCGGCTGTCGTAAACCGGCTTGTACACCGTCAGAAGCCACCCGAACCGGCCGTTGGCGATCTTGGGCTTCACCGGCAGCCCGGCCAGCAGCTTGGGCAGCATTTCGATGAAGTCGTCGTCGAACTCGACCACATCCCCCGGCTGACCGCCCTGCACCTCCGGCGTATCCGCGTCGAACACCACGTGGCAGCCATCCTCCAAAATGCGATAGGCGTACACGTACTGTATGCTGTCGATGCTCCTGACGAGGTCGTTGAACCGCTTGTCGATGCGCGCGTAGCCCTCGGCGGCCTCGCCCAGCTCGAGGTATTCGTCCACGCGCTGGGCGTCGATGGCGTCGGCGGCCACGCTGGCGACGCCCCAGGCCAGCGCCTTCTGTTCGTCCTCGGCGGCCGTGCGGAAGTGTATGAAGCTGAGCACCGTCACGACGGTGGCGATGGACACCATGGCCGTGGTCACCAGCAGCACGAGCTTGGAGCGCAGCGACAGGAAGCGGGCCCGCTTGCCGCCGGACACAGGCGCCGCGCCGGACAGCGGGCTCTGCTGCCAGCCGGTGAAGTGGAGGCGCTCCCGGAGGGGCTCTGATATCGCGCTCTGCGCCGCCGCGATGACCAGCACGGTGATGGTCTTGTCCAGCAGGTCGATCAGCATGTCCGCCGTGAACTGAGACCAGAACCGGTTCAGCGCGCCGCCCTCATAGATCCTCATGGCCAGCGGCGCGGAGACGCCGGAGGCGTTGAAGCCGTACAGCGCCCACGTGAGCACCGAGCCCAGGCCGCCGCCGATCAGCGCGAACGTGACGATCACCACCGGCAGCCGCCAGGGCTTTTTGAAGGAATAGAAGCCCTTGCCGGCAAACCAGGCCGAGGCGATGGCGATCAGCACCGTCAGCGACCCGTAGTAGGTGGTGTTGATGTCGCCGATGCCGTTGACCAGATTGGTCAGAAAGCCCACGACGATGCCCGGGATGTAGCCGCCCACCGCGGCGGTGAGGCCGCTGCCGATGTTGTCCAGGTACAGCGGCAGCTTCAACCCGGTCGCCAGGTGTGCCAGCAGGTAGTTGATGAGCAGACCGGCGGCGGAAAGGACGAGCAGCGCCCTGAGCCGCGCTCTGCGCTGGTTCCGAACGGTGGTGTCCCGATCATTCATGGCGATACCTCCATAGCGCTCCGGCCTGAGCGCGTCGGGCGCAAAGGGCCACCGGCGGTCAGTCCTTGCCCTCGGGCTTGTCCCGCATCTCGGGCGAATAGAAGCAGCAGCCGTCCCGCCCGTGCTCCTTCACGTAGTACAGGGCCACGTCGGCGTCATGGAACAGCTCCTGCGGGTTGTCCGTCTCCCGGCACAGGGCGACGCCCGCGCTGACGGTGATCGGCGGCAGGCCGTCTTCGGCGTCTGAGAGGTCCGTGTTGATCTGGGCCACCTTGTTCTCGATCAGCCGCCGGACGTCCCTGCCGATGTGCACCATCAGCACCATGAACTCGTCGCCGCCGATCCGGCAGATGTAGTCGTCGGAGCGGAAGTTGTCCTTCAGCGTGGCGGCGATCTTCTGCAGCACCCTGTCGCCCACCTCGTGGCCGTAGTAGTCGTTGACGCGCTTGAACTTGTCCGCGTCGAACAGCAAAAACGCCGTCGTCGCCAGGTCCACGCTGTGGCGGATCAGGTCGTAGCCGGAGCGATTGTACACGCCGGTCAGCTCGTCGTGGGAGGCCTTGTAGGAGAGGCTGTCGATGCTTTTCTTGTAGATGGTGTACATGTTGTTGTAGGTGCCGGCGAGGTAGCGGAATTCGTTCGCGCCGGTGATCGGCAGCTTCTGGTCGCGCTTGATGTGCTCCACCGCCTGCAGCAGCGGGTTGATGCCCAGGCTCGTCGTCACCCACAGCAGCAGCACGATGGCCAGCGACTGTATCACGATCAGCACGGTCATCCACACCAGGTCGGTGTGCATGTAGGCCTCCATGGAGCTCTGCGTGCCGTGGGTGTCGTTCTTCAGCTCGTCGATGCACATGGTCAGGTCGGTGCGGATCATGTCCTTCTGGGCGTAATAGTCCTCGTCGTGCATCATCTGACGCGCCAGCTGCTCCTGCGCCTCACGCGAAAGGGCCGTGTGCTCCTGGGAGATCTCGACGTCCTTCATGGCCTCGGGCACATTGCCGTCGCCCTGCGCCAGCAGCATCAGCTTCATGGCGTAGTATTCCCGGTTCATCAGCGACACGGATTCGCTCATGGCCGTCTTCAGCGCGTTCAGCGCCTCGGAATCCGGAACGCTGGCCTCCATGGCCTCGATGGCCTGCTCGCGCCGGCGGACGGTCTCCGCCTCGTTGAAATAGTTCTCCATGTGGGCCCGGTCGCCCAGCACCGTGTAGATCTGCGCCTCGTCCGTCAGGTAATCGGAGGCCTTCATCAGGCTGTCGGCCGCCTCCTGGAGTTCGATGTAGGTGTCCGTGGCGTCCGACAGCGCGTGGAACGACTTGATCGTATGGAAGGCCATGAAAAGCAAGAGCGCCGTGATCGCTATGGAAACAAAAAGCATTGCCAGGAATGTCTTGCGAAGGGAGATGCCCTGTTCCCTGGTCTGCCTGAGAATACTGCTCATCGGTTCTGCTCCTTACACATGCCGGCGCGCCGAAGGGCTCGGCGTCGTCGGCCAGTAATCGTATAATCCACTCCTGTAATGATACCATATTCTGTCACATTTTTCTACCCCATTTCCCGGATAATTCAGTGTTGATATCATCTTGATTATTTGTTATAATTATTATACACGGTGATAAAAGGAACGGGTGACCTCGCCTATGAAGAAACGCAGCAAATTCCGCAATGTCGTCGCCAGCATCGGCGCAAGGGCCCTGATCGCGTCGCTGCTGGTGTTTCTGCTGACCGTGGCGGCGACCTGCGTCGCTTCCTGGCAGCTTCTGAAATCCACCAAGGAGAGCATCCACCTGCAGGGCAAGGTGAACGCGGTGGAGTCGGCCAAGGAATTTGACAACTACCTGCTGGTGCGCAAGAACACCGTCATACTGGCCGGGCACGTGGTGGACCAGATGATCCGGGACAAAAAGCCCACCGGTGAAATCCTCGAATACCTGACCGCGGAATCCCAGAGCATCAAAAAGTCCATCGACAAGGACTACACCGGCCTGTACGGCTGGATCAACGGCGAATACTGCGACGGCGACGGCTGGGTCCCCGACGCGGACTACATCCCCACCGAGCGCCCCTGGTACCTGGAGGCCATCGCCGACGACAGCGACATCACCTTCGTGCAGCCGTACCTGGACGAGCAGACCAAGACCATACTCACCACGCTGGCGGGGCGCCTCTCCGACGGCGTCAGCGTCATCGCGCTGGACATCACCCTCAGCCGCATCCAGGAGATCACCGAGGAGATCGCCCGGCACACGCCCGGCAGCTACGGCATCGTGCTGGACAAGGCGGGCCAGGTCATCGCCCACTCCGACAACAACGAACTGGGTAAGAACTATCTGGAGGAGACGGGCACCCTCGGCGCGGTGCTGGCGGACCGGCTGTTCAACGGCAGCGAGAGGGAGTTTGAGGTCCGCTTCAACGGCCGGCATTACATGGTGTTCGTGGAGCAGATCGAGGGAGACTGGCAGGCCATATCGCTGATCAACACCCGCACCTTCTACCGGCCGCTGATCGTGATCACCGCCCTGTCGGCGCTGTTCGCGGTGCTGGAGGCCATCGTGCTCGTGACGATACTCTACAACCAGGGCGCCAAGAACCTGGCCATCGCCTCGGCGAAGGAGGCCGAGAGCGCCAATCGGGCCAAGTCGCGCTTCCTGTCCCGCATGAGCCACGAGATCCGCACCCCGATCAACCAGATCCTCGGCCTGGACAGCATCGCGCTGCGGGACGAGCACCTGACGCCGGGCACGCGGGAAAACCTGAACAAGATCGGCACCAGCGCCAACCACCTGCTCTGCATCGTCAACGACATACTGGAGATGAGCCGCATCGAATCCGGGCACCTGGAGCTGAAGGAGGAGCGCTTCTCCTTCCGGGATTTCCTGGACCAGCTCTCGATCATCGTCAGCGGCCAGTGCGAGGAGAAGGGGCTGGACTTCGAGTTCAAGCGGGCGGAGTCGCTGAACGAATACCTGGTGGGCGACGCGCCGAAGCTCCGGCAGGCGCTGATCAACCTGCTGGGCAACGCGGTGAAGTTCACCGACGCGCCCGGCACGATCTCCTTTGCGGTGGAACAGAAGCCGGCCCAGGACGGCGCCGTCGCGCTGCGCTTCACGGTGAAGGACACCGGCATCGGCATGGATCCGGCGTACCTGCCCCGGCTGTACGACGCCTTCACCCAGGAGGACACCGATAACACCAGCCGCTACGGCGGCAGCGGCCTGGGCACGACGATCACCAAGCGCTTCGTCGACCTGATGGGCGGCGACATACAGGTCGAAACCGAAAAGGGCCGCGGCACGACCTTCGTCGTCACCGTGGCGCTGAAGTGCGCGGACCCGGCGGACGCGCCCGCGCCGGCCGAAGCCGGGCCGCGCCGCAGCGCCGGCCCCGCCCTGGACGGGCTGCACGTGCTGATCGCCGAGGACATGGAGCTGAACGCCGAGGTCCTGGCCGACCTGCTTGAGATGGAGGGCATGACCAGCGAATGGGCGGAGAACGGGCAGCGCGCGGTGGAGCTGTTCGCCGCCAGCCCCCAGGGCCATTTCTCCGCGATACTGATGGACATGCGCATGCCGGTGATGGACGGCATGACCGCCACGCGCGCGATCCGCAAGCTGGACCGGCCCGACGCGAGGCGCATACCGATCATCGCCCTGACGGCCAACGCCTTTGACGAGGACGTGAAGCAGTGCCTGCAGGCGGGCATGAACGCCCACCTGGCCAAGCCCGTGGACATCGAGCTGTTGAAAGACCTGCTGGGCAGGACGCTCGAGGAAAGATAAAAGGCCCGCGCGATAAGCGCGAGCCTTTTTTTCGGATGGCAGGCTGTTTACTGCTACAGCCGCGCCATCGTGCCGCCCTCGACCAGCTCCACCGTGAATACGCGGGGCTTGCGCGAGGCGGTGTCCGGGTGCTCGATCAGGTCGATCAGCCGCTGGGCCGCCACCCTGCCCATGTCGGCGCTGTTCTGATGGATGGTGGTCAGCGTCGGCGTGAGCGCCTGGGTCAGCGGTATGCCGTCGTACCCGGCGAAGGAGATGTCCTCGGGAACGCGCAGCTTCAGCGCCCGGGCCGCCTCCTGCGCGCCGAAGTAGGTCATGTCGTCCGGCAGCAGTATGCACGTGGGCGGCTCGGGCAGCCGCAGCAGCTCCAGCACATGGCGGCGCGTACAGGCGATGTCGTGGTACAGCCCGTCGCGGACATAGTCCTCCGGCACGGACAGGCCGTGATAGCCCATCGTGTTGCCGAACTGGCCGATGCGCGTGCGGGTCACCACCGAATTGTTGTGGCCGTGGATGAAGGCGATGCGCCTGTGCCCCATCGATATGGCGTAATCCACCAGCTTCTGCACGCCCGTCTCGTTGTCGGAGAGCACGGCGGGCACGCCCTTGTAGATGTGGTCCACCGACACGCAGGGCAGGCCGCTGGCGGCCAGCGCCCTGTACTGGGGGCCCTGGAATTCCCCGCAGAGTATGCACACGCCCTCTATGCCCCGCTGCCGGCAATGCTCTGCGATGCTGGCGTCCTGCCCCTCCGGGCCCATGTTGATGAACGTGATCTCGTAGCCGCGCGCCTCCGCCTCCACCTTGAAGGCGTTCATGATCAGTATGAAGAACGGGTGCGTCAGCCCCTTGCCGCTCCCCTCCTGATACAGTATGCCCAGGCTGCGCTTCAGCGCGGGCGCGCCGCTCATGCTCTGCGCTTGGTTCATCGCTGTCATAACAGACACCTCCATGTGATTGTCCGAAACGGGTCGCCGAACATGCGGTCACGCCGGGTTGCGGATGAGCCTGTTCAGCGTCTCAAACAGCTTGTCCGGCTCCACCGGCTTGGACAGGTGCGCCGTCATGCCGGCCTGAAGCGAGCGCTGCACATCCTCGTCGAAGGCGTTGGCCGTCATCGCGATGATGGGAATCGCCTTCGCGTCCGGGCGATCCAGCTTCCGGATCTCCCGCGTCGCCTCCAGGCCGTCCATCACCGGCATGCGCACGTCCATCAGCACCGCGTCGTAGTAGCGCTCGGGCTTGCCGGCGAACATCTCCACGGCGATCCGGCCGTTTTCCGCGTGCTCGGCGGACACGCCCTCCGCATCCAGCAGGTCGATCAGTATCTCCGCGTTGATCTCCATATCCTCCGCGATCAGCACCCGCGCGCCTTCCAGCGCGCTGCCGTCGGGCCGGTCGTCCTGTGCCTGCGAAGCCGGCGGGGCCGCGCCCTCCCGGCGATCCAGCGCCTGGCGCAGCGCCTGCAGCAGGCTGTCCGTGAACAGGGGCTTGGACATGATGCCGTCCACCCCCGCCGCCTCGGCCTCGGCCTGCATGTCCTCCCAGCTGTAGCCGGTCAGCACGATGATGCCGGTCTCGCCGCCGTCGAAGGCGCGTATGCTCCGCGTCAGCTCCAGGCCGTCCATGCCGGGCATCCTGTAGTCCGTCAGTACGAAATCGTAGGGATGCCCCTGGCTGCGTCTCGCCGAAATGCGCTTGAGCGCGTCCGGGCCGCTCTTTGCGATGTCCGCCTGGACGCCGATGGCGCCGCACACCAGCTTCGCGTGCTCACAGGCCACCTGGTCGTCGTCCACCACCAGCACCCACAGCCCCTTGGGCAGGGTGTGGCCGTGCTCCACGTGCACGCTGCGGTCGGAGGCCTTCAGCGTCACCGTGACGGTGAACGTGGAGCCCACGCCCTTCTCGCTCTCCACCGCGATCTCGCCGTTCATCATCTCCACGATGTTCTTCGTGATCGCCATGCCCAGGCCGGTGCTGCCGTACCGGTTGGCCCGGCCGGAATCCTCCTGGGAGAACGCCTCGAAGATCTTCGGCAGGTACTCCTTGCTCATGCCCACGCCGGTGTCCGCGATGGTGAAGCGCAGGGTGCAGTGGCCCTCGAACCGGGCCGTCTGCTCCACGGTGAAGGTCACCGTGCCGGGCGCGGGCGTGAACTTGACCGCGTTGCCCAGTATGTTGATCAGCACCTGCTTCAGCTTCATGTCGTCGCCGATGTAGTAATCGTCCACCTGGCCGATGATGTGGCAGTCGAAGCTCAGGCCCTTGTCCACGCACTGGCCGTTGATCATCACGTTGATCTGGTCGATGAAATCCCGGAAGCTGAACTCGCCGCTCTTGAGCACCATGCGGCCCGACTCGATGCGGCTCATGTCCAGTATGTCGTTGATCAGGCCCAGCAGGTGCCTGGCGCTGGCGCCGATCTTCTCCAACTGTTCGCGGGTGTGGGGCGTCAGCTTCGGGTCCTTCAGGGCGATGTTGTCCAGGCCGATGATGGCGTTCATCGGCGTGCGGATCTCGTGGGACATGTTGGAGAGGAAGCTGGTCTTGGCGCGGCTGCTCTCCTCGGCCAGCACCTTTTCCACCTCGATCTGCTTTTCGCGCCGCTGCATCAGATGATAGATGTAGAACAGTATCGCCAGCGCGAATATGATCAGCAGCGTTTGGATCAGGCTGTACAGCGTCAGCCGGTTGCCGATGGCCTCCAACACTTCGCCCAGGTAGCGGCCCACCGGCTTGGTGGCGGTGGACACGATGTCCACGCCCTCCTCCATCAGCTTTTCCGTGTAGAACGTCTGTATCGGCGTCACGGCGGCCTCGGTGGCCCGCTGGGTGGCCTGGCGCATCCAGATGGTGGAGGTGAATATGATCAGCGTCAGCAGCACCACCCACACCACGATCGACCGGCCCAGCCGCCGCGCGCGGTCGCGCCGGAACAGATACAGGAAGAACGCGAAGCCCAGTATGCCCCAGGCCGCCAGGATCAGGTACGACTCGGTGGACAGCGTCTTGACCGCCATCAGGTTCGGGATCAGGAAGTACAGCACGAACAGCAGCGATATGAGCAGCCCCGCCATGCCCGAGGCGATCACCAGCCGGTTCCCCTCCCGGCGGGCGGACCTCAGCGCCGCGGCGGAGGTGTAGGCGTAGGCGATGGTCGCGCCGACGGTGGTCACGTCCACGATCCAGCTGATGGCCGTCCTGCCGAAGAAGGGCAGCGCCACGGAGATGCCCAGCACGAACAGTATCGCGCGGGCGGGCACGCCGCGTTCGTTCAGCTTGCCCATGCTCCGGGGCATCATGTCGTCCTGCGCCAGCGCGTACAGCAGCCGGCTGGAGGCGATGGTGTTGCCGATCAGGCCCGTCATGATGGCGCCCAGCGCCGTTATGCCCAGCACCACGGTGCCGGCGCCGCCCATCAGCGATTTGGCGGCAAAGAAGGTGGGCAGGCCCTGTATGCCCTCATACGCGCCCAGGTTCAGTATGTAATCGGTCCAGCCGGCGCAGCCCTCCGGCAGCTTGCTGACCGCCAGCAGCGCCAGCGCCGCGTAGGCGAAGGCCGCGGTGACGACGGCGGCGGCCATGATCGAAAAGCACTTCTTCATCGAAAAGCGCAGCTCGCCCGCCGAATGGGAGATGGACTCGAAGCCCACATAGGCCCAGGGCGCGAGGGCGACCACCGTCAGCACGCCCGAGAGCGCGGAGCCCTCCGGCGCGAAGCCGGGCGACAGCGCATGGATGCCGCTGCCCGGGTCCTTCAGCGCCGCGGCAACGCCCACGGCGATGCCGCCCACAAGGACGAGCGCCATGGCGATCTGCGTGCGGATGGCCAGGCCGTTGCGCAGGCAGACCAGCCCGGTGACCCCCAGCGCGATGACGGCCATCAGCACCTCGCCCATATACACGTGATACCCGGCGATCTCATAGTTCCAGCCGAACTGAAACAGCACGCCGAACAGGTGCCGGGCGATCAGCGGCAGCGCCGTGGCGTTGGCCCAGATGATGGCCACGTAGGTCAGCAGCAAGAACCAGGCGTTCAGAAAGCCGTGGTCGTAGCCGAAGTTGTGCTTGGCGTAGGCATAGGCGCCGCCCGCGTCCGGGTACTGGTTCATCAGGAAGTGGTAGTTCAGGCCGATCACCAGCATGATCAGCGCGCCGACGCCGATGCCCAGCGCCGTGCCCAGCGGTCCGGCCAGCGGCAGGAACGTGGTTCCGGGCATGACAAACGAGCCCCAGCCCACGCTGCAGCCGAACGCCAGCGCCCAGGCGCCGATCGGAGATATGAAGTGCGTCAGCCCGCTGCCCTTTTGATTGGTCGGCGTGGTCAAGGTGCTCCCCCGCCCTTTCCTGAAATCATGCTCAGGCGGAACCGTCCGGATGCGTCCGCGTGAATACTACAGGCTCTCCTCGTACCGGCTGATGCTCTGAGCGGTGTCGGCATAGCGCTGGGCGATGGCCTGCAGCTTGGCCCGCACCTCGTCGTCCGACAGCTTGCGGGGGTTGCCAGGGCGGAATTCCTCGGTGATCTCGTCCGCCGCGCCGGCCAGGCTGTCCAGCCCCAGGTTGGCGCAGACACCCTTCATGGCGTGGGCGCTCTCAAACAGCGCCGTCGCGTCCATCGAAGCGCCGGCCTTTTCCAGCATCTCGCCCACGTTGCTGCTCTTGAGCTTGCGGATGTACTTGTCGATGAGCCGGTCGGACTTCATCACCCGAACCGCCTGATCGTAGTTCCCGCCAATGGTGTCATACAATTCCCGGATCGTCATAGCGCATTACTCCCTTGTGATTGATATTTCCTTCCGGATCAGTGCCTCAAATTCCTCCGGCGGCAGCGGCCTGGATAAATAATAGCCCTGTACGATGTCGCACCCCGCGCCGCGCAGCATCTCCAGCTGGCGCTGGGTCTCCACGCCCTCGGCCACCACGGAGAGGTTCAGATACCTGGCGATGTCCAGCACCACCTCCACCAGGCGAAAATCCTTCTCGCTGTGCTCGATGTTGCGGACGAAGGCCATGTCCATCTTCAGAACGTCGATGGGCAGCGACGAGAGCATGTTCAGCGACGAGTAGCCGGAGCCGAAGTCGTCCATCTCGATCTCGAAGCCGTCGTCGCGCAGGCACTGGATCAGCTCGATCATCTGGTTCGCGTTCTCGGTGTAGGCGGACTCGGTGACCTCCAGCTTCAGCGCGCTGTGGTCCAGCCCGTTGGATTCCACGAGGCTGCGCAGCGTTTCCTCCAGCCCCGGCTTGAACACGTCCACCCGGGACAGGTTCACCGACACCGGCACCGTCACGCCGAACTTCTCGCGCCACTTCGCGATCTGTCCGGCGGCCTCGGCCCAGACGAAGTTGTCCACCACGCTGATCTGGCCGTTGCTCTCAAACAGCGGCACGAAGGTGCCCGGGGAGATCATGCCCAACTCCGGGTGCTTCCAGCGGATCAGCGCCTCGGCGCTGGAGAGCCTGGGCGGGTCGCACTGTATGTTGTACTTGGGCTGGTAGAACACGCACAGCTCCCGCTCCTCCACGGCCCGGCGCAGGTCGTTCAGCAGGCGCTGGTTCAAAAGCTCCCGCTTGTGCATCTGCTCGTCGTAGACCACCAGGCGCGACTGGTTGTCGCCGCGCACCATGTTGCAGGCGGCGCGGGCGCGGTCAAACAGCAGCAGCGGCTCGACGCCCTCCTGCCAAGGCATGACGCCCATGCGCAGCCGAATGCTGGCGTCGTCCGACATCGTGTTCAGCCGGTCCTGGAACCGGGCCAGCAGATCGGCGTAGTCCGCCTGGGGCCGGCAGTAGATGTTGAAGCGGTCCCCCTCGATGCGGCTGCCGATGCCCTGATCCTTCCCCAGGAATTCGCGGATGGCGTTGCCCAGCACGCGCAGCACGTTGTCGCCGAACTCGCGGCCGTTCAGCTCGTTGATGGAATGGAAGTTTTCGATGTTCATCACGACGGCGTCCATGCGCCACTCCGGATGGTACCGGTTGAGCCGGTTGGCGTACTCAAAGAAGAAGTCGCGGCTGTACAGCATGGTGACCCGGTCGTGCTCGGCCGCGGAAATGAGCTGCCGGCCCTCGCTGAGCTCTATGATGCGGCTCACGCGCGCCAGGATCACCTCGTGCATGTCGAAGGGCTTGGTGATGAAGTCCGCCGCGCCCATCTGCAGCGCCCGCAGCTCGGCGGTCTTCTCGGCGGTCAGCACGATCACCGGGATCTGCTTCAGGAACTCGTCGCCGCGCACCCGCTCCAGAACCTGGAAGCCGTCGATCTCCGGCATGATCAGGTCCAGCAGCACCACGGAAAGCCGGTCGCGGTACCGCTCGATCTGCTCCAGGGCTTCCCGTCCGTTGGAGGCGTATATGATCTCGTAATCGTCCTCAAGGATCATGCCGAGCACGTCCCGGTTGATCTCCTGGTCGTCGACGACCAACACCAGCTGAGGCGCTTTAAACTGCCTGGACAGGATCATCTCGTTTTCCTCCGGCCATAACATATTGTGTAATTCGTGATCTGCATCGGCCCGCCTACTTTCGGATCAGCTTGTCCAGCACCGCGTAGAGCTGGTCGGCGTCCACGGGCTTGGGCATGTGGGCCTGCATACCGGCCTCCAGCGAATGCTGTACGTCTTCCTCCAGCGTGTTCGCCGTCAGCGCGATGATCGGTATCGCCTTCGCGTCCGGCCGCTCCAGCGCGCGGATCGACCGGGTCGCCTCCAGGCCGTCCATCACCGGCATCCTCAGATCCATCAGTATCGCGTCGTAGTAGCCCGGCGGGCACTCCCGGAACCGGTCGAGGGCGGCCTGCCCGTTCTCGGCCCGCTCGGATTCGACGCCCTCCAGCTCCAGCAGGTCGGCCACGATCTCGGCGTTCAGCTCGATGTCCTCGACGATCAGCACGCGCTTGCCGTCCAGCCCAGAGGCGGGCGGCGCGGTCTCCTCGGCCGCCGCGGCCTCCGGCGGCTTGACCACTTCCAGCGGTATCGTGACCACGAATTCGCTGCCCTCGCCCTTGCGGCTGGACACGGCGATCATGCCCTTCATGCGGTCCAGCAGCTGTTTGGTGATCGCCATGCCCAGGCCGCTGCCGCCGTAGCGGCTGGTGGTGCTCGCGTCCTCCCGGGCGAAGGAATCGAACAGCCTCGGCAGGAAGGACTCGTCGATGCCGATGCCGGTGTCTCGGATCGTGAACCGCAGTATGCACCGATCGTCCTGGCAGGGGGCCCGCTCCGTCGTGAAGAACACCGTGCCCGGGGCGGGCGTGTACTCCACGGCGTTTTCCAGTATGCAAAGCAGCACCTGCTTGATGCGCTCGGGATCGCCGATGTAGGTGCCGCCAATGTCGCCGATCACCTCTTGCCTGTACTCCAGGCCGCTGTCGTCGCACTGCGACTGGGTCAGCACGTTCACCAGCTCCAGCATCTGGGACAGCGAGAACTCCTGCTGCCGTATGGCCAGCTGGTTCGACTCGATCTGGCTCATGTCCAGCACGTCGTTGATCAGGCTCAAAAGGTGCTGGGCGCTCACCGAGATCTTCTCCAGGCGGCCTCGCGTAGTCGGGCTGAGGCTCTCGTCCTGCAGCGCGATGGCGTCCAGGCCGATGATGGCGTTCATCGGCGTGCGCATCTCGTGGCTCATGCTGGACAGGAAGCTGGACTTGACCTTGTTGCTGGCCTCCGCGGCCATCAGCCGGGCCTCCATCTGCTCGTTTTCCCGGATGCGGTTGGTGACGCGCCTCAGGAAGTGGTACATGATGCACACGTACACGCTGCCGCCGAAGAGTATGCCCGACACGATCAGATCGGGCTTTCCGAATACGCCAACGACCAGGTAGCCCAGCAGGAACATCACCAGCAGAAATATCGGAAGGTAGAGCACCGTGCGCTCCCGGCCCCAGTCCTTTTTCTTCTGGATGTCCCGGGCGTAGCGTATGTAGCCGTATATGTTGTAGACCATCAGGGAGCTGCCCAGAAAGATCATCGCATAGATCGCGCGGTTCAGCACTGCGCATTCCCCCTTTTTATGTCAAAACGGCTCTCCGATAATTATACATGATACCGGACAAATAATCAAGGGGCCCGGGGTTGTGATTCTCAGGAATAACGGCTTGCAGCCGAACGGCGAATATGATAGAATCTGTACAGAATCACCGTGATCCGAGGAGGGGGTTCCATGTCGGTATCCAACGTGCTTTCCCTGCTGGGCGGGCTTGCGCTGTTCATCTACGGCATGAACATACTGGGCGGCTCCCTGGAGCGCTACGCCGGCAACCGGCTGAAGGGCATCATGGCGAAGCTGACCACCAACGCCGCCAGCAGCTTCCTGCTGGGCGCGGGGTTCACCTGCATCGTGCAGTCCTCCGCCGCGACGACGGTCATGGCCGTGGGCTTCGTCAATTCCGCCATCATGACGCTTCGGCAGACCATACCGCTGATCGTCGGCGCGAACGTGGGCACCACCGTCACCGGCTGGATACTGTCCACCGCGGGCATCAGCGGCGGCGCCTGGTACACCGACCTGCTGAAGCCCGCCACGTTCACCCCGGCCATCGCCTTCGCGGGCATACTGATCCACATGTCCTCGCGGCAGCGCAAGCGGCGGGACCTGGCCAGCATCTTCCTGGGCTTCGCGATACTGATGTTCGGCATGCAGATGATGTCCGGCGCGGTCAAGCCGCTGGCGGACATACCGGCCTTCACGAACCTGCTGGTGATGTTCTCCAACCCGATCATGGGCATACTGGCGGGCACGGTGATCGCGGCGGCGGTACAGTCGTCGTCGGCGGCCGTCGGCATACTGCAGGCGCTGTCCGTCACCGGGGCCATCCCCTACAGCGCGGCGATACCGATGTTCATGGGCATGAACATCGGCGCGTCGTTCCCGGTGCTGCTGTCGGCCATCGGCTCCACCGCCGAGGCAAAGCGCACGTCGCTGATCTACCTGGTGTTCAACGTGGCGGGCACCGTGATCTGGATGGTGGTCATCACCGTCGCGAACGCCCTGTTCCACATTCCGCTGCTGCAGGCGGCCTCCAACCCGTTCGGCATCGCGCTGGCCCACACCGTGTACAAGCTGCTGTGCGCCATGGTGGAAATGCCCTTTTGCGCCCAGATGGAAAAGTTAGTGTGTCTGCTGGTGCCCGAGAAGCAGGACGAGAGCGTGTCCATGCTGGACGAGCGCCTGTTCGTCACGCCCGGCATCGCCCTGGCCCGGGCCCACACGGTGCTGGTGGACATGGCGAAGCTGTCGGTGAAGTCGTTTTTGCAGTCGCTGGACATGATCTCCGACTTTGACGAGAACACCGCCCAGGCCATACTGGACGCCGAGAACAAGGTGGATCTGTACGAGGATAAGCTGGGCACCTTCCTGGTGCAGCTGTCCAGCCACCGCATGACGGAGGAGGACAGCCGCGAGCTGACCAAGTATTTGCGCGTGCTGAGCGACTACGAGCGCATCAGCGACCACTCGGTGAACGTGCTGTACAGCGCCCGCGAGAAGCACGAGAAGAGCATCCGGTTCTCCGAATCCGCCTGGCAGGAGCTGGGCGTGCTTCGGGAGGCCGTGAAGAAGATACTCGACCTGTCCGAATCGGCCTTCTCCGCCAACGACCTGGCCTCCGCCGCCTGCGTGGAGCCGCTGGACAAGGTCATCAGCGGCCTGACCGCCGAGATCAAGGCCCGCCACGTGCAGCGCCTGACCCACGGGGTCTGCTCGGTGGAGATCGGCTTTGTGCTGAACGACCTGCTGGCCAACTTCGAGCGCGTGGCCAGCCACTGCGCCAACGTGGCCGTCGCGGTCATTGAGATCGACCGCAACAGCTTCGACACCCACCAGTACGCCCACGCGGAGGTCAACGCGAAGGCCTACCGGGAGCTTTTCGACCGCTACGAGGCCGACTACAACCTGAACGGCATCGCCAGCGGCGTCTGACGCCGATGGCACAACAAAGCCCCGGGCGATTGCCCGGGGCTTTGTTGTGCTCATGTCGCTCAGCCGACTTCGATGTCGGCGCTCAGGATCAGGTTGTCGGAGGCCGCGCCCACGTAGAGCGTGCGGGTGCCCGCGGCGACGGTCCACTTGTCCTTCGTGCCGTCCTCGCGCTCGGTCAGCTCCGCCTGGTTGCTGTTCCAGTAGGACAGGCTGCGCTCATTCACGTGGATGGTCACCTGGCGGCTCTCGCCGGGCTGCAGGTCGCGGACCTTCTCAAAGCCTGCCAGCTGAACATACGTGTTTCTCCGTCAGACAGATCCTGCATCGGTAGAGCACCTCTCCGAACAGCCTGAAGGGCGCCTTCACGCATTTTTTCAGAGACGCTATCGCCTCTTCCTCCGCGATTTCGACGACCTCCGCCCCTCTGAACCGCTCGGGGCAATACCGCTGAACCAGTTCACCGGATTCATTGTACAGGAACACGGTGCTGAAGGCGGGGTGAAACCGCAGCGCCTCGTCGACGGCTGTGCGGAAGCGCTCGATATCAATGGCGCTTCTCTCGAAGCGCACCAGATACGGGATCACCGCGAGCGCGCGCTTGGGCGAATACAGCTGATAATCCAGATAATACCGCTGGTACGGCGTCAACGGCTGATCGTTTTGGAGCGCGACGCTGTTGCGGCTCTCGGGATCCTCCTGATCCGCCAGCGACAGGGCGCGGCCGATGGCCTCGGGCGTCTTGTTCTGATAGATCATCCGCATATCCAGCCTGTTCTTGCCGGGATCATGTAGGCGGGCAGCTTCCTTGAGATGGCGTGTCGGATCTCGTCCTCCTGTATTTCGCCGCTCGACACATACCAGGCGCACAGCCAGCACTGTCCCCTGTCGTTTTCAAGGCCCTTTACGGCCGCGTCCCGGATCTGCGGAAGCGCGCGCATGACCGCCTCAATTTCGCCGGGCTCCACGCGCTGGCCGTTGATTTTGACCATCCAGTCCATCCGGTTGATGAAAACCAGATTGCCGTCCTCGTCCCACTTCCCCAGGTCGCCGGTGTGAAACAGCCGCTCATGACCGTCCTCGGCATAAAAGGGATTGGGCCGAATCACCTCGGCCGTCTTCTCGGGCAGGCCGATATAGCCCTCCATCACGTCGCCCGTCACGCAGATTTCGCCCGCGTCACAGCGCCGTCCGTCCTGGTCCAGCAGTTTGACGCACCGGCCTTTCATGGCCCGGCTCGGCCGGCTTCTCCCAGGCGAACGCCTCTTCCACAGTCAGGTCAAGAATCAGGATAGCCCGCGAAGCGCAGAGCCCGCTCGTGGAGCTGCCCATAAGTCAGGCCTTCATCCGGGGCCTTCCCACATATGGCCGGCCTGTCCCGGTACTTCCGGAAAGCCTGACCGAGAAGCTCACCGATCGTCGCCATCTGTCTTTCTCCTTTTCCTGTCATCCGTATGGATTATGAAGTCGGCGCGTCGCCGATCGAAATGCCCAGGCCGAAAGCAACTAAAACATATCCTTGATGCCGGAAGCCGATCTGTCAGGTCTGCTGTCCTTTGGCAAAAACAGGGGTATTTGGGAAAACTGTTCAAAAGAACTGTATCCATATCATATTCATTTGGCGAAGAATCGACGCGAACCGTAAATCCGACAAGGGGTGCGATCTCCACCTTGTGGTCACAGGTCACGCGGACGACCTCCCGCGCTTAACGCGCCTTGTTCCGGTTGAGCTTCGCCATGGAGGCGAGGGTCGGTATTTTCATCGGGCAGACATCCACGCAGGAGAGGGACTTGGAACAGTCCCTGCCAAAATGCGCCGCGTACACAGCGCCGATCTCCTTCGCCTTTGCGCGGTTGCGGGAGGCGACGAGGTAGCAGTCGTTGGCGAAGGCCGCGCCATAGAAGGTATGGCCGTTGACGTAGTTCGGGCAGACCTCCAGGCAGAGGCCGCACTTTAGGCACTTTGCCGCCGCGTACTGGTGGGCATGGTCGTTTTCCGTGGAGGGCTGGTATTCGCCGATGTACATGTTCGTCCGCATGAGATTCTCATGGATGGACGCACGGTCCACCAGCAGGTCGCGGATGACCGGGAATTTCCGAAGCGGGCGGAGCTCGACAGCCTTCAGGCCCCTTATGAGTGTCTCGCAGGCCAGCGCAGGCGTGCCGTTAATGACCATGGCGCAGGCCCCGCAGACGCCCTGCATGCAGGAGCAATCCCAGCCCACGCGGATGGAGGGCTTTCCGTCCGCATTCACCACGTCGTCGTGATAGTTGATGTAATCCAGTACGCCCGCCACGGAATTGTCCATGGGGCCGTCGTACTCAAAGGTCTCCCAGTAGGGTGCGCTCTCGGGCGACTGCTGCCGCAGGATATCAACTCTCATATTCTCCCTCCTTGTCCAGCCGCGTCCGGGGTTCGCCGCCGTTGTAGGCGATCAGTGTGGCGCACTGATACGCCGCGTCCGTTTCCGGATAATCGCAGCGGTAGTGAGCGCCGCGGCTCTCCCGGCGGAACAGGGCGCATTGCAGCGTCGCCCGGGCGAGGGTCAGCAGGGCAGGCAGGCTGTAGTTGAAATAAGGCATGACGTTGGGGTCGTAGTTGATGCGTTCGGCGACGGAAATGCAGTAATCCACATCTTCAAGGCCATCGGCGAGGTTTTTCTCGCTTCGCACGATGCCCAACTGCTTCTGCATGGTCTCGGCCACCATGTCCCGGACGTACATGACCGGGAACCGGCTGTCCGTCTGACGCCGCTTCTCCAGCTTTCCGCGCTCTTCCCGCAGCATTTTGCCAAAATCCGGATGCTTCCCCGCACCGGAGCGGCCCGCGATGGCCTCCGCAGCCACGTTGCCGCTGTAGATCGCGGCCAGCAGGGAGTTGCCGCCCAGCCGGTTCGCGCCGTGATAGATGGACGCGCACTCCCCCACGGCAAAGAGGTTGCGGATGTTTGTTTCGTGGTTCAGATGGACCGCCAGCCCGCCCATGAAAAAGTGGACCGAGGGCTGTACGGGGATGGGCGTCGTATGGATGTCGATGCCCGCATAGCGGGCGCAGAGGTCGCGGATCTCGGGCAGGCGCTCGTCGATGATCCGCCCGTCCAGAAACGAAACGTCGAGGAACACGGGGCGGCCCGCCGCGTCGATCTCCCGGGAGATCACGTCGCGGGTCATGAGGTTGCCTTTGGGACCATACCTGTCCTCCATGAAATAGACCCGCCGGCCGTTTTCATCATAGAACAGCCGCCCGCCTTCGCCCCGCGCCGCCTCGGAGATGAGCATGCGCTTCTGGGGCGTCAGCAGCGTCGTCGGGTGATACTGTATAAATTCCAGGTTTTTCAGCTCCGCGCCCTGCGTGAACAGCCGTCCCGCCGCATACCCGTCGCACTGGGTGGAGCCGGTGGTCCTGCCAAACAGGGCGTTCTGGCCGCCGGTGGCCATCACCAGCGCGTCGGCACAGACCGCCTCAAGCGCGCCGCTGCCCTCGTCGAAGAGCAGCGCGCCGTGGCAGACGCCGTCCTCGATCAGCGCCGAATGAAAGCAGCTCCGAAGTCTGCGGCAAATCAGCCCCGCCGCCTCGAAGCGCCGGGCTTCCATCACCAGCGCCGTCACGATCTGCTTGCCCGTGGACGCGCCGCAATAATAGGTCCGCTTATAGGTCTGCCCGCCGAAGGCCCGGTAGTTCGGGCGGCCCTGTGCGTTCACCGAGAAAACGGTGCCGATGCTTTCCAGATACCGAATGATCTCCGCGCCGTGCCCGCACAGGCCGGTCACGGCATCCCTGCCGGCCAGAAAGCCGCCGCCCTTCAGGGTATCCTCGATGTGGCAGGCGACGGAATCGCCGGCTTCGCACCTGTCGGTCACGGCGTTGATGCCTCCGGCGGCCATGACGGACTGGGAGCGCTCCGAGGGGTAGGGCGACACCAGCTCCACACGCAGGCCGAGCTTCGCGCACCTGATGGCGCAGGCCAGGCCTGAGATGCCGCTGCCGATGACCAATACCTGCTTCATGCCGCTCCTCCCGGTTTCAGGAACATCGCAAGCTGTCCCTTCACGACTGCCCAGAGGGCAACCGCGAAAAGGGCGGCGCAGACGATATAAACCACCCTGTCGATTCTCTTCTGCCTTTCGCGGTCCGAAAGCCAGCCCAGCGTGATCATGCCCCGGGTCAGGGACGTGGCGACGTGGGCGAGGGTGATCGCGTAGAACACCGGTTGGCTCAGCATCAGAAGGGCAAAGAAAAACCACTGCCCGGCCTCCGCGCTCGTTCTGAGCATACTGTAGGTATTGATATGCAGGATCAGCAACGGGAAAATCAGCGCCGCCGTCACCCGCTGGACGATCGTGCGGACGTTTTGCTTCGGGTAGAGGTCCAGCCGCGTGCCGTCCGACTGGAGAAACACGGTTCCCATGCCGCAGACCGCGTGCAGGCAGGTCGCTGCCATGAAGGGCACCGCCGTCAACACCTTGAGCGTCGGATTATAGTAAAACGCCAGATAGGCAAACACCGTGTAACCAATGTGCACCAGTATGGCGGCGATGGAAAAAAGGCCCAGGGCTGCGTTGATCTTCCTGATGCCCATCGAACATCATCCCCCCTCGATTCATCACAGACAGGCTGTAAGGGTATTTTGTTCTTCCAGTCGATTATATCAGAAAAACATACAATATCGGCCCTCGTCACATTATAACAGCTTCCCGACTTCTTCCGCGAATTTCTCAGGATAATTGGATACCAGCATGTGGTCGCTGTCGGGAAACCGGACGGCCTTATAAGGGGTCTTCACGTGCTCTGCATACCAGTCCGCCAGCTTTGGGCTGAACAGAGAGCCGGGGTCGGCATAGAAATAGGTCAGCGGTACCGCGATCATTTCCACCACATCCCGGTTGTCCTGCGCCTTCATGGAGGCGGAGAGGCTCCTCAGAACGCCTTCGTCGCATTCCGCCAGCTTCTTTTTGAGCGGCCTTCTCAACAAAAAGCCCGGGACCTTTGCCAGCTTCGGGACAGCTCCGACGGCGAAAGCCTTATAGAGGGGGTAAAACCTCTTTCCGGCGTCACGCTCCATATCGGCCTTCGTATAAGCGCCCTATAGGCTCCTTTGATTGATATTACCACTCGACCTTTTTCAGCGCCACGCCGCAGCGGCAGGGCAGGTACAGCCGGATGCCGTAGCCGAATTCGGTGTCGGCGGCGTGATACACCTGTTCC
>CACYTF010000058.1 GCA_902777335.1 uncultured Eubacteriales bacterium | reverse complement strand
AAGGGTAGAATGAGCGCTAAAGCAAAAATGTCTAAGGCCGCCCTGAATCCCGACTTCCTTACCGTTGCTTTGTTTGGCAAGTAAATGATGTCGCCCTGGAAATTTCGGCAAGAGCGAAGGATTTCAACAACAATTCCTAATTCCTAATTCCTCATTCCTCATTCGGGTCCCCTACTCCCTACTCCCTATTCCCTACTCCCTATTCCCTACTCCCTACTCCACCGGCAGCCTGACAATGAACGTCGACCCCTCTCCCGGCGCGCTGGCCACCTCCACGGTGCCCTCGCAGAGATCCACGATGCGCTTGACCAGGGCCAGGCCCAGGCCGTTGCCCTGGGTGGCGTGGGCGGTGTCACCCTGGTAGAACTTTTCGAACACGCGGCGGCGGGTGGCATCGTCCATGCCGGGGCCGGCGTCGCGCACGGCGCACACGGCCCAGCGGCCCTCGCGGCGCAGGCGCACGGTGAGCTTCGCGCCCTCGGGCGAGAACTTGACGGCGTTATTCAGCAGGTTCAGCCACACGTGGTTCATCATTTCCTCGTTGCCGTGCCAGGTGATCTCCTCCAGCTCCACGTCCGGCTCCAGCGCCTTCTCGGTCCACTGCTTTTCCAGCAGCAGCACGCACCGGCGGATCTGCTCGTCCAGGCGGTAGTCGGTCTTGTCAGTGACGATGGTCTGGTTCTCGAGCTTGGAGAGCAGCAGCACGTTGCTGGCCATGTTGGCGAGCCGGTCGGACTCGGTGACGATGATCTCCAGATACTCGCGGCGCTGCGCGTCGGTCAGGTCGTCGCGCTCCAGCTGCTTGGCAAAGCCCCGGATGGACACGATGGGCGTCTTGAACTCGTGGCTGAAGTTGTTGATGAAGTCCTTGCGAAACAGCTCCAGGCTCCCCAGCTCCGCGGCCATGTCGTTGAAGCTGCAGGCCAGTTCGCCCATGTCGCCGGGCACGTCCTCGGCGTCCACGCGCACGGAGAAGTCGCCCCGGGACACCGCGTGCATCGCGTGCATCAGGTCGTTCATGGGCCTCAGCTTGCTGCGGCCCATGCCCGCCGCCAGCGTGAGTATGAATATCATCAGCAGCATGGGCATGGCCAGCGTGCGGAAGAACGGGTTCACCAGCAGCCCGAAGAACACCAGGCAGCCGTAGGCCGCCGCTGCCATCACGCCCGCGGCGACGATCACGCTGAACAAAAAGGTCCACAGCGTCATGTACAGCGATTCCGGCCTGCGGCGGCCCCGCGGCGCGTCGTCGCGCCGGGCGGGCAGCTGCTCCCCCGCCCCGCCGCGCCTGAAGGGATGCCTCAATCCTTCCTCACCGCCTTGTAGCCCAGCCCGCGCACCGTGACGATCTCAAAATCCGGGCTCTCGCGGAAGTGGTCGCGCAGGCGGTTGATGTGCACGTCCACCGTGCGCTCGTCGGTTTCGGATTCCATGTCCCAGATCTCGTCCATCAGCTGGCGGCGGGTGAATATCTTGTTCGGATAGGAGAGCAGCTTGAACAGCAGCATGAACTCCTTCTTCGGCAGCGTGCGCTCGCCCTCGGGCGTGGTCACGGACAGCGCGTCGTAGTCCAGAACGGTCTGCCCCACCGTCAGCTTGTGCTCGTTGACGATGCGGGACCTGCGCAGCAGCGCCGCGATGCGCAGGATCATCTCCTCCTCGTCCACGGGCTTGACCATGTAGTCGTCGGTGCCGATGATGAAGCCCCTGTGCTTGTCGGCGGGCTTCTCCTTGGCCGTGACCATCAGGATCGGCAGCTCGCAGCCCGACTCCCGAAGGGTCTGGGTGAATTCGTAGCCGTCCATGCGGGGCATCATGATGTCCAGCACGATCAGGTCCACGTGCTTGCGGTCCAGCACGTCCAGCGCCTCCAGGCCGTCGCTGGCCAGTATCGGCTGATAGCCGTGCTGCGTCAGCACCGCCTCCATCAGCTTGCGCGTGTTCGCGTTGTCCTCCACCACCAGGATATTGAACATGGTATGCGCCCCCGTCGATATGGTTCGTGATGTTATTCTCCCACAGCCCTGTGAACTGATTATAAACCCTTGCCAAGCCGGGGTCAAGATGGTACAATCAGGGGGATGGGATAGGGTACAGGGAACAGGGAACAGGGAACAGAATAGGGAACAGGAGCGGGAGAGTCCAGGCTCACGGGAGGTTGCATGATGGATCAGCAAAACAACAATCCGAATCACGTGCCCACGGCGGAGGAGATCGCGCGGAAGGAGGCCGAGGCGGCGCGGCATTTGGCCGAGGAGGCGGCGGAGAAGCCCGCCGGGCAGGCGTTCGTGCCCTATGTGGACGACGTGCCCGACGCGCCGAAGCCCGCACGGCCCGCGGCGGCGCTGCCTGACGACGACGATGACGACGACGGGGAATACATCCCCAGCGAATGGGAAAAGCGCATCGACAAGCTGACGCCGGCCCAGTGGAAGCGCTGGCAGATCATCGGCGGCGCGGCGGTGGGCGCGGCGGCCTTCGGTTCGCTGTTCCTGTTCGGACAGGATCTGTCCACCTACGGCATCGTCGTGGCGGTGCTGCTGGCGCTGCTGCTGCCCCGCTACCTGGAAAAAGCCTGGCGGCGCAGTCTGAACACCGGGCGCATCGCCATGCTGGTGGCGATGGTGGTGGTGATGGTCGTGATGATACTGGTCTTCGGCGTGCAGACCGGTTTTACGTTCAAACCCGCCCAGTGACGGGAACCCAGGCGCGCCCGCGCGCGTCCAAGGAACAGTTCAATTCAAGGAGGTTATGGCGATGAAGCGCATACTGGCCGTAACACTGTTTCTGATGTTCCTGATCTCGGGTCTGTCCGCGCCGGCGGAGGAGGCCGCGCCCCTCAGCGGCAGCTCACTGCCCGAGGGCGTGACGGCGGCCGCCGATCTGGACGGCGACGGCCGGTCCGAGAAGGTCAGCTGGGCCATGGTGGCCGAAGACGACTACGACGCGGCGCTGACGCTGACGGTGCAGCCCTCCGACGGCGACGCGCTGACCTACAGGACCTATATACTGTCCTTCGGTAGCGTGTACATAGTGGACCTGGACGGCGACAGCCGCCTGGAGGTGTTGATCACCGGCGACGAGATGTCCGACGACTACATGACGCTGTGCCTGCACTACGCCGACGGCGCGCTGCACGAGGTGCTGTTCCCCGATTGCAGCCGCGGCGAGAACGGCACCGGCTACTACAAGTGGGGCTACGGGCTGATCACCGGCATCACCGGCAACATGATCGTGCTCGAGGGCAGCCAGGACGTGCTGGGCACCTGGATGGCCACGCGCCTGGTCGCGCTGACCCCCTACGAGCGCTTCGAGTTCTGCGACAACGGCCTGTGGGAGATGAAGGTCAGCGACCCGGCCGAGATCGACGAGCTGTGGCAGTACCGCGCGCTGACCGTGTCCGCGCCCATCGCCTACAAGGGCGCCGGCGGCAGCCCCTCCGGCACGCTGCAAAAGGGCGATCGGATACTGGTGTACGCCACCGACAAGCAGAGCCGCGCCTGGTTCATCGCCAAGAGCGGCGTCCGCGGCGTGCTGTCCATCGGCGAGAACTACGAGGCCGGCTGGGGCTGGCTGGTCAACGACGTCCCCGAGGCGGAATGCTTTGAGTATCTGCCGTACGCGGATTGACATGCCTGTGATCAAAAGGCTTGCGATCGTCGCCGCGGTGCTGACGCTGCTCTGCGCCGCGGCGGTTCGCGCGGAAGGCCCGGGCGGCGCGTATCTGTCGGATTATGACGAGGCGCTGCGCATCATCGACGAATACGACCCGTTTATCTCCATAATCCGGAACGCCGTTCCGGATTATAATTTGTTGTGCGCGGAATACCGCGAGCGGGTCCGGGAACGCTGCCGGTCCGCCGGGGACTTGCAAAACAGGCTGGCAGAGCTGTTTGCCCGGCTCGGGAACCCGGGGCATCTGTCCATGATCGACGCCGAGGGCTTTCGGGAATACATGTACGTGGCGGAGCAGGGCATCTATGGAAAGGACGCGCCCGAATACAGGCTGCTCCACGACGAAAAGACGCGGGCCGCCTACGCGGCGATAGCTCCGGCGGCGCTTGATGAAGCGGACTGGACCAACAGATATGCGCCCTACGTAAACTGGGACCCGGACAGGGGCCTGTTGTACATCCGCCTGCCGTCCTTCCGGCCCGAAATCATGGCGCGCGACCGGGACGTGCTGACCGACGCCCTCCGGGCGCATCCGGACGCGAAGCACATCGCCTTTGACATCTGCGGAAACGGCGGCGGATCGGATTACTACTGGGCGGACCTGCTGGTCGCGCCGTTCGGGGAAACCGTCTCCTATGAAAAAACCGTGTAGTTCCGGGAGAATGCTCTGACCCGGGATTACGGGTACATGGAAGGCGCCGTGCCGGTTTCATCGCTGGATGATGCGGAAGTTCCGGATTTCGTGGGTGAATTGGGCCTGACGCACACGCGAACGGACGCGATCACGATCGAGCGCGCCGGGGAAGGCCGGGCGATCCACACAAACGCGAAGCGCTGGGTGCTGACCGATGAATACGTCTATTCCGCGGCGGACGGCTTCGCCGGATTCTGCAAGCAGACCGGCTGGGCCACGCTCATCGGGCGCAGGACCAGGGGCGACGGCGGCTCCGCCGCCCCCTGCCTGGTCCGCCTGCCGGAGACGGGCCTTCTGATGCGCTTCACCGTCACCGCCGACGCCAACAGCGAGGGCAGGCTCAACATGTTTTACGGGACCATCCCGGACATCCCCTCGAAGCCGTCGGAGACCCCGTATGAAACACTGCTGCGGGTGATCGACGGCTGATCCATTGCCCGCCAAAATCAGGGGGACGGTTCTCTGTGTCAATGACACAGAGAACCGTCCCCCTGATTTTGGCCCCCGGCTACTCCCCATCCAGTCCTTCGATGGCCCGGACCACCTTTCGGGTTCGCGCTTCGAGGGCGTCCAGCTCGCTCTCGGTCTGGGACAGGCGCTGGCGCATGCGCTGTATGGACTCGTCGAAGCGGGCGAAGTCCTGCTTCATGCCGGTGAGCATGTCCAGCACCTCGCCGCTGCGCTTTTCGAGGGTACAGGTGCGCAGGCCCATCTGCACGCTGGTCAGCAGCGCGCACAGCGTGGCCGGGCCGGATATGAGCACCCGGAACTTCTCCTGCACGCGCTCGAGCAGGCCGTCCCGGCGGGCGACCTCGGCGTACAGGCTCTCGGTAGGCAAAAACATCACCGCGAAGTCGGTGGTCTGGGGCGGGCGGACGTACTTGTCGTGGATGCGGCGCGCCTGCTCCAGCACGGCCCGCTCCAGCTGGCCGGCGCAGCGCCGGGCGGCCTCGGCGTCGCCGGACTGGGCGGCCTCCACCAGCCGCAGGTAGTCCTCCTGGGGGAACTTGGAGTCGATGGGCAGGATCGGCGCGGCCTCGCCGGCGGTGGGCATGCGCAGCGCGAACTCCACCCGGTTCTGAGAGGTCACCGGTATCGCGGCGTTTTCGATCACCTGGCCCGGCGCGAACAGCTGCTCCAGCAGCGCGCGCAGCTGCACCTCGCCCCAAACGCCGCGGGTCTTGACCCCGCTCAGCATCTTCCGAAGGTCGGTGACGCCCAGGGCCAGCTCGCGCATCTCGCCCAGGCCCCGGTGGACGCCCGCCAGCTGTTCGTTGACCGCGCCGAAGGACTCGTTCAGCTTGCCGTCCAGCTTGCCGGTCACCAGCTCCTGCATCTGCTCGAGCCGCCGCTCGTTCGTGCGGTTCATCAGCTCCATGCGCTCGTCCAGCGTGCGGCGGAAGCGGTCCTGCCGGCTCTCCATCGCGCCGGACATGGCCTCGATCTGGCGCAGCGCCGCGTTGAGGCCCTCGCCCAGCCGCGCAACGGCCTCCGACTGCTGTTCCGAATCCCGGCGCAAGCGCGCCGCCATGCGGGCCTGGCGCTTTTCGGACCTATGGATCACCAGCAGCGCGCACACCGCCGCCCCCACCGCCGCCGCGATCAAGAGCGCCGCGACCAGCGCCCATTCGCCGCTTATCAGCGCGCTCATTTTCCGGCCAGCGCCAGCGTCTTTTCGTAGGCGGCGATCACCGATTCCATCGCGGCGCTCCGAAAGCCCCGGGCCTCCAGCGCCCGAACGCCCTGGATCGTGGTGCCGCCGGGGCTGCACACCGCGTCCTTCAGCGCGCCGGGGTGCATGCCCTTCTCCAGCAGCATCGCCGCCGTGCCCAGCAGCATCTGGGCCGCGAACCGCTGGGCGTCCGCCCGGGGCAGCCCGCAGGCCACGCCGCCGTCGGCCAGGCCCTCCACCAGCATCGCCGCGTAGGCCGGGCCGCAGCCCGCCACCGCGCTGGCGGCGTCGATGTGGCCCTCGTCCACAAAGCCCAGCAGCCCCGCCCCGGCCATCACGTCGCAGAAGCACTTCATCTGTTCGTCGCCCACGCCGTCGGCGCAGCACAGCACCATGCCCTTACCCACCGCCACCGGCAGGTTCGGCATGATGCGGATCACCGGGTAGTCGCCGCCCGCCAGCGCGCGGATCTTCGCGATGGACAGCCCCGCCGCCATCGTCACCAGCACGCAGGGCGTCTCGCGGGCCGCCAGCGCTTCGCGGATGCCGGACAGCATGCCCGCCATCATCTGGGGCTTGACCCCCAGGAACAGGTAGTCGCTCCGCGCCGCCGCTTCGGCGTTGTCCACGGCCCGCGCGCCCAATTCCCGCGCCAGCGCTCCGGCCTTCTCCGGCGTGCGGTTCGCCAGAAGGATGCTCTCGCCGGAAAGCGCCTGACGCGCCGCCCGCGCCAGCGCCCCGCCCATGTTGCCGGTGCCGATAAAGGCGAAGATCGTATTTTGCATCGTCGTACCTCCTAAATCCCAAAAATCCGCCCTCAAGTCTGCGCTTGAGGGCGATTTGCTTATCTGGCGCCGTTGACGTATCGCACCTCGCCGGGCATGATCATGCCGAGCTCGTCCCGGGCGGTGCGGATCACGTAGTCGTCGGTGCGGGCGAAGTCCAGCTTGTCGGACAGCGCGCTCACCTGCAGAATCAGCGCGTCCCGTTCCGACTGCACCTGCTTCAGGCGCTGCTCGCCCTGGGCGTAGCGCCGGCTCATCACGGCGAAGCTGGTCGCGAACACGATCACCGTCAGGGCGATCATGATCACCCAGAACCTGGGCTTAACCCTGCGTCGCATGGCCCGCCTCACCCCTGTCATCTGTAGTATAAGAGCATCCCACGCGCGCAGTGCGGCGGCTTCCGCCAAAAAGCGCCCCCGCTTCACGCAATCATAACTCCATATTCGCTTTATTTTCGACATATACCGCCCATTTCCTGTCAACGGAATATGACTTTAATCCAACGAAAATCGCGGATTATGACCAAAATGTGACGCGCCGCCCCGGCCAGGGCCTGCGCGGCCCGGCGGCCCGGCGCGTAAAACGCCCCGGCGAACAGCGCAAAGCCCAGCGCGGCCGACAGCGCCGAATACAGACGCACCCGGCCGTAGTCGGCGGCCACCAGCGCCCCACAGAACAGCGCCGCCGCCCCGACGCCGAAGGCGATGTCCGCGGCCAGCGACAGCCAGAAGCCCGCCCGCAGCAGCCGGCGCAGCGCGGCCAGCAGCGCGTACCACGCGGCGATCAGGGCCCCCGCCGCCGCCATCCACAGAAACACCCAGCCCTGGCCCGCGGTGGCGAACAGCATCAGCGGAACAGGCGGCTCAGCAGCCCGCCCTTGGCCTTCGCGCCGGTGTACTCCATCACGTCCACCTCGCCCTCGATCTCCACCTGCCCGGTCTCCAGGCTCAACTGGGAGATGTTCAGCCCCGCCCCGGACACGCTGAGCGTGCCCAGCGGCGTCTTCAGCACCACGATCTGCTCGTTGAAGCAGTCCACGTCCTCCACACCGGTCAGGCTCAGCTTTTTCCGGTCGCACAGCGTCACGCTGTGTGCGCGCTCCGGCGGCGCTTGACAGGCCTTCTGCATGGCGATCCCCCCTCGACGGTGCATTGTATGCGCCGGCGGCGGGTGAAATTCTGCGTTTGCTTCCCCACCGCATCTATGCTATAATGGGGGGTGTCAATAAATGGGAGGTTCTGCGCATGCATTGGGATATCGGCATAGACCTGGGCACCCAGAGCGTCCGCGTGGCGACGCTGAAGAACGGCCCGTCGTTCAGCGCGCCGGCGACGCTGGCGTTCCGCGAGGGCAACCGCGTGCCCATCTGCGCGGGCGAGATCGCCCAGCGGCTGGCGGGGCGCGCCTGCGAGGGCGTATCGGTGGTGCACCCGCTGCGCGACGGCGTGCTGGAGAACAACCTGTACGCCGCCAGCCTGTTCCAGTGGCTCTTCCGGCGGACCGACGAGGTCAGCGGCCGGCGGCGCTTCGGCGCGATGATCACCTGCTCGCCCTTCGCCCGGCCCGTGCAGCGGGAGGCCATGCTGACCGCCGCCATCGACGCCGGGGCCGCGGAGGCCGCGCTGGTGCGCTCGGACGCGGCGTCGGCCATCGGCGCGGGGCTGGACCTGAACAGCCCGGAGGCCAAGCTGGTGGTGGACCTGGGCGCGGGCAAGATCACGGCCACGCTTTTCACCTTCGGCCGGGTGGCGGCCTTCGGCAGCCTGCCCTACGGCATGAACCGCATCGACGAGCGCATCCGCCGGATATTGCGCACCGACTTCGGCTATCGGGTGGGCGAGGCCGCCTCGGAGGAGATCAAGAACACCCTGGGCAGCGCTATGCCCGAGCAGGCGCCCCACGACATCATCATGCACGCCACCGGCGTGAACCTGGCCAAGCGCATGCCCGCGAACTTCGACGTGGAGACCCGGCCCGTGCTGGACGCCTGCGAGGACGTGGTGGCCGAGCTGGTGCGGCTGGTGACCTCGGTGGTCGACAACGCGCCGGAGGAACTGTCCGCCGACCTGAACGACGCCGGGGCGGTGCTGACCGGCGGCGGCGCGGCCATGGCCGAGCTGGACCGCCGGGTGGGCCAGGCCCTGGGCATCCCCTGCCGCGTGGCCGACGCGCCCCAGAGCTGCGCCATCCGCGGCCTATACCGCATCATGGAGGACCCGGACGCCTTCGCTGCGGCGATACTGCAGCGGCAGTCCCGGCAGGTGTGGTGATGTCCGGGACGGGAGAGGCGCGCCCAAAGCGCGGAAAGCTGCTGTGGACGCTGTTCCACTCGATGCTGGCCATCAGCGCGTTCACCTTCGGCGGCGGCTTCGTGATCGTTTCGCTGATGAAAAAGCGCTTTGTGGACGAGCTGAAGTGGCTGGAGGAGGACGAGATGCTGGACATGACCGCCATCGCCCAGGCGTCGCCGGGGGCCATCGCGGTCAACGCGTCGATACTGGTGGGCCGCCGGGTGGCCGGGGCCGCGGGCATCGCGGTGGCCGTGCTGGGCACGATACTGCCGCCGGTGGCGATACTGGGCGTCATATCGCTGGCCTACGAGGCCTTCTCCGCGAACGAGTGGGTGCAGGTGCTGCTGAAGGGCATGCAGGCCGGGGCCGCCGCCGTGGTGACGGACGTGACGGTCAGCCTGGGCCGCCGGACGGCGAAGGCGCGCGACCCGCTGAACCTGACGCTGATGGCGCTGGCCTTCGTGGCGGTGCAGTTCTTCCGCGTCAGCGTGGTGGCGGTGATCCTGGTGGCGGCGCTGATCGGCCTTCTCCGGGCGCTGGTTGAGAGGAGGGCGGCGCGATGAACACACTGCTCTCGCTGTTTCTGAACTTCATGCAGTTCGGCCTGTTCGGCGTGGGCGGCGGCTACGCGGCCATACCGCTGATCCGCACCATCGCCGTGCAGCAGAACGGCTGGCTGACCGAGGCGGTGTTCACCGACCTTGTCGCCATCGCCGAGATGACCCCGGGGCCCATCGGCATCAACGCCGCCACCTTCGTGGGCCTGCGCGTGGGCGGGCTCGCCGGCGCGGCCTGCGCCACGCTGGGCTGCATCGCGCCGTCGCTGGTGCTGGTCACGCTGCTCTCGTGGCTGTACGCCCGCAGCCGCGGCAGCCAGGCCGTGCAGACCGTGCTGCGCACGCTGCGGGCCGTGATCGTGGCGCTGATCGCCTCCGCGGCCATCGCCCTCGTCCGCAGCGCCGCCTGGGCTGGCGGGCGTGTGGACTGGGCCGCCGCGCTGATCTTTCTGGCGGCGCTGGCGCTGCTGCGGTGGAAGAAGCTCAACCCGATACTGGTCATCGCCGGCTGCGGCCTCGCCCGCGCGCTCATGCACGCGGCGGGGGTGGTGTGACGCGGCGGCGTTCCGGGGAAACGAGTGGTATACTGATCTTGCAATAAGCATCTCGGAGGGGGCCTGGCATGAAGCGCGTCGTGATCGCGGACGGACTGCGCCTGGAGTACACGCTGATACAGGCGCAGCGGCGGGACGTGCTGTTCCAGGCGCTGCCGGAGGCGGGCATACGCGTGTACGCGCCGAAGTACCTGCCGCTGCGGGAGGTGGACGCCCTGGTGCGCGAACGGGCGGCGGAATTGACGCGGATGCGCCGCGAGGCGGAGGCCGGCCTTGAAAAGCGCCGGCAGGCCCACCCGGTGACCGACGGCAGCCCGATACTGATCGAGGGCCGGCGGCACGCGCTGCGGCTCGTCCGGGGCCAGCGGCGCACGGGCCGGGTGTCGGACGGCACGTACATATTGACATTGCCGGACCCGGACAGCGACGCGGCCGTGCGGGCCGCCCTGCGCAGCACGCTGTCGGCGATGGCGCTGCAGCGCATCCGCCAGCGCCTGGAGCACTACATTCCCCGCATCGGCCGCGCGCCCGGGCGCATTGCCATACGCGACCAGAAGAGCCGCTGGGGCAGCTGCTCGCAGAAGGGCAACGTCAACTTCAACTGGAAGCTGATCATGGCCCCGCCCGAGGCGCTGGACTACGTGGTGGTGCACGAGCTGTGCCACCTGTACGAATTCAACCACTCCCCCCGCTTCTGGGCGCTGGTATCCGAACAGATGCCGGACTACGCGGTGTGGAAGAAGTGGCTGAAGCAGCACGCGGAGGACTTGAACTTTTAGAAGAGTGAAGAGTGGAGAGTGAAGAGTGAAGATTTATAGTGTGGAGTGTGGAGTGTGGAGTTGGGAATGCCTGGAGCTTCCGTGAGTCATGGGGACGGTTCTTCTGACTCATTTTCCTCCGCTGACGTGGCAATCCGGTTCTCTTGAATAAAAGAAATCCGAAGGATTTCCACCACAACTCCACTCTCCACTCTCAACTCTCAACTCTCACCAACATCATAGGGAGGTTTGCGTATGTACAAGGTTGTAGCATGGGAGCAGTATTCCGCGGAGGAGCGGGCGCGGCTGAACGCCTTTTCCGACGCCTACCGGTCGTTCCTGGACAGCGCGAAGACCGAGCGGGAGGCGGCGTCTGAGGCGGAGCGCATCTGCCGGGCGGCGGGCTTTCGCAACCTGGACGCGCTGATCCAGTCCGGCGAGCCGCTGGGCCCGGGCGACCGGGTGTACCGCAAGTGGATGAACAAGAGCTTCATGGCCTTCGTGATCGGCTCGGACAGCCTGGAGGACGGCATGAACATCCTCGGGGCGCACATCGACTCCCCGCGGCTGGACCTCAAGCAGAACCCGCTGTTCGAGGAGGAATCGCTGGCCTACCTGGACACCCACTACTACGGCGGCATCAAGAAATACCAGTGGCTGGCGCTGCCGCTGGCGCTGCACGGCGTGGTGGTGAAGCGGGACGGCGACCGGGTGGAGGTGACCATCGGCGAGGCGGAGGACGACCCGGTGCTGTGCATCACCGACCTGCTGCCCCACCTGGCCCACGAGCAGATGGAGAAGACCGCCGCGAAGTTCGTCGAGGGCGAGGCGCTGAACCTGCTGATCGGCAGCCAGCCCGAGGCCGGCTGCGAGAAGGACCCGGTGAAGCAGGCCGTGCTGACCGTGCTGAAGCGGGACTGGGGCGTCGAGGAGGAGGACTTCGTGTCCGCGGAGCTGGAGGCCGTGCCCGCGGGCCGCGCCCGGGACGCGGGGCTGGACCGCAGTATGATACTGGGCTACGGCCACGACGACCGGGTGTGCGCCTACCCCAGCCTGATGGCCGTGGCCGATTTCGAGGGCGTGCCGCGCCGCACGCTGTGCGCGGTGCTGGCCGACAAGGAGGAGATCGGCAGCGTGGGCGCGTCCGGCATGAATTCCCACTTCTTCGAGAACACCGTGGCCGAGCTGGCCGCGCTGGCGGGCTGCGAGTGGGAAATGTCCGTGCGCCGGGCGCTTCAAAACAGCCGGATGCTGTCCAGCGACGTCACCGCCGGCTTCGACCCCGCCTACGCGGGCGTGTTCGACAAGCGCAACGCCGCCAGGCTGGGCCGGGGCGTGTGCTTCAGCAAGTACACCGGCGCGCGCGGCAAGAGCGGCTCCAGCGACGCCAACGCCGAGTTCATGGCCCTGGTGCGCCGGGTGATGGACGACGCCGGCGTGTGCTGGCAGACCAGCGAGCTGGGCAAGGTGGACGCCGGCGGCGGCGGCACCATCGCCTGGCTGTGCGCCAAGTACGCCATGAACGTGATCGACTGCGGCGTGCCCGTGCTGTCCATGCACGCGCCGTGGGAGCTGATCTCCAAGGCCGACCTGTGGGAGGCGTACAAGGGGTATTGCGCGTTCCTGGAAGGGTAAAGCATCTGGCAGATGCAGATCAGTGAGGAGTGAGGAGTGAGGAGTGAGGAGTAAAAATGCCGTTTTGAGTCACGGGGACAGGTTCCGTGACTCATTTTTTCATCGCTTCCCTTAGAGTCACCGGGGACAGGTTCCTTGACTCACTTTCGTGAGTCAAGGAACCTGTCCCCGGTGACTCAGACCGGTCAGCTAATTGTCAAAGCTGAAATCTCCGGCAACATTTATCACCCTTATCCCGTTCTTCACAGCGTATCTCGCCATATCATATGCGCCTCCGAAGTTTCTGATCAAATATGCGATGACCAGGTCAGATTGTTGGGTCATCCACCGGTTTCTCACCTGTATCGCCCGTTTGTAATGCGCTCCTTCCGATTCTCGCAGAACAAGGATATGGTCGTACATGGTTTTATAATATGCCTTTCTTTCGTTGAGCATCCGGCTCAGGTAAGGCGCCACAAGTATGTTTTGTATGCTGTTCTGTGGATACTCCGGTTTGGCTGCATTGACAGCCTTGGCGCATATATCGTCAAACGCGCCCATCCCGCCGTTATAGAACATCACGTTATCGTGCTGATCGAGTATCATGTCAATCAGCAGTCTCACACACTTATCAACGCATGAATGATAGACTTCCCTGTGCCCGGCAAATGTACAAACAAACACAGCGCATCCCTCTCCTCTCTTGTATATAAACCGAAAATCATCCCTATGGTTCTTCATATGCAGATCATATTGACCAGTATAGCGGTCAACTTCTGAAACCAGTATAGCATAAAGTAACTATGATTGCAACCAATACTGGTCAAGGATGGGTGTGCCAATGGAGCAGAAGCTGCGACGGGATCGACACATGGGCAGAAATTTGAAGTCGCTTCGCTGGAAAGCGAACTTATCTCAGGAGAAGCTGTGCGCGGAATTGCAGCGGCGCGGCTGTGACATCGGAAGAACGACCTACGAGAAATACGAGACAGGCGAATTGAACATACGTATCAGCGTACTGATTCAACTGAAAAAGATATACGGTTGCACCTATGACGCATTTTTTGAGGGATTGGACGAATCTCACGAAGACTAAATCATGTGTCGCGGGGACAGGTTCCCTGACTCACAAAAGTGAGTCAGGGAACCTGTCCCCGGTGGTATCAAAGAGTGAGGAGCAAGGAGCATTTGTACTCCTAACGCCTCACTTCTAACTCCTCACTATTTCGCGCAGCTTCCCTCCACCTGAAGCGTCCTGGCGGCCAGGTCGGTGCCGTCGCGCACGGCCTGGGAAAGCGGCGCGCCGCGGGTCAGCGCGGCGACAGCGGCGGAGAAGAACGCGTCGCCCGCGCCGGTGGTGTCCACCACCTCGACGTTGGGCGGCGGGCAGAAGCCGAACTCGCCGGTGCGGTTGTCCACGTACACCGCGCCCTTGGGGCCCATCGTGACCACCATCGCGGGGATGCCCGCCACGGCGGAGCCGCGCTTCAGCGCCTCCAGCATGTCGTCGGGGCCGAGGGTGGTGTAATCCTCGCGGAACAGCCGGCCCGCCTCCATCTCGTTGCAGATGAAGCACGCCATCTCGTGCAGATACTCCGGGTGCTTCAGGATCACGCCCATGTTGCCGACGATGCAGTACACCGGCTTGCCGTGCTTCTTCGCCAGCGCCAGCACGCGGCTGGAGATGGCGGCGTTGGTGTCCACCTCCAGCACCACGCCGTCCTCGGCGGCGATCACTGCGTCGCCGTTCTCGTCCAAATAGGCCTCCAGCGGCGAGAAGTCCGGCTGCCGGGAGATCGAGCCCGCCAGGTTGCCGCCCTCGTCCAGGATGGCCAGCCACATGCCCATGCCGCACGGCGCGCGCAGCACGTGCTTCACGTCCACGCCCATCGCCGCCAGGCCGTCGCGGACCTGCCCGCCCATGGCGTCGTCGTCCACCATGCTGACAAAGCGCGCCGGCAGGCCCAGCCCCACCAGGTTTTCGGCCACGTTGCGGCACACGCCGCCCGCCGTCACCTGCACGTCGCCCACGTTGCGCTCCAGCGGCATGTACTTCTCCCGGGCAAAGCCCTTCACGTCCACGAACACCGCTCCAATGACCAGCATGGAACCGCCTCCCGATGCAGTTGTTGTACAAATTATACCATATACCGCCATGTGGTTGCAACCCATGGAATAGGGGACGGTTCCTTATTCCATTTATAAAAATGAGATAAGGAACCGTCCCCCATCTCATTTTGTTCAATCCTACTAAACTTTTGCGCCTATAATTTAATCACATACATTTAACGCACACATGCCCCCGCATATATTGACAGGGGGCGGCAAAGGTGGTTTAATATTGTTCGACTGAAAGTTCAGTAATCTTAAACTTGGAACGGCGGTGACGACGATGAAGATCGGCGACAAGCTTCGCAGGCTGCGGCTGCAGCGGGGTCTGACCCAGGCGGAGCTGGCGGACAGGTGCGAGCTGTCCAAGAGCTTCATATCGCTGCTGGAGCGGGACCTGACTTCGCCCTCGCTGGACACGCTCTCCGACCTGCTGGACGCGCTGGGCGGCGACCTGCCCACCTTCTTCCGCGAGACGGACGAGCGCGTGGTGTTCGGCGAGGAGGACATCTTCGTCAAGGAAGACCCGGAGGGCCTGAAGGGCATGATCCGCTGGCTGATCCCCTCGGCCCAGAAGAACCAGATGGAGCCGATCCTGGTGGAGATGGCCCCCGGCGGCCAGACGCCCGAATCCGACCCCCACGAGGGCGAGGAGTTCGGCTACGTGCTGGCGGGCACGGTGAAGATCGTGCTGGGCGACCGGACCGAGCGCGTCCGCAAGGACGAGAGCTTCTACTTCCGCCCCACCGCCCCCCACTGGCTGGTCAACGCCGGCAAGGGCGTGTGCCGCGTGCTGTGGGTGGCGACGCCGCCGTCATTTTAATTAGGAGTTGTTACTATGGTACAAGACATGCGCCTGATCGAGCTGAAGGGCGTCTGCAAGAGCTTCGGCGACACCCATGTGCTGCACGACGTGGATCTGTACATTCGCAAGTGCGAGTTCATCACGCTGCTGGGGCCCTCGGGCTGCGGCAAGACCACGCTGCTGCGCATCATCGGCGGGTTCGACATGCCCTCCAGCGGAGAAGTGCTGTTTGAGGGCAAGGACATGACCGGCATACCGCCCTACAAGCGCCGCATCAACACGGTGTTTCAGAAGTACGCGCTGTTCAACCACCTGAACGTATACGACAACATCGCCTTCGGCCTGAACCTGAAGACGCCGGAGCAGCTGGGCGTGAAGACGAAGAAGGAAAAGAAGGATGAGATCGCCCGGCGGGTGGGTCGGATGCTGAAGCTGGTGAAGATGGAGGGCTACGAGAAGCGCTCCACCGACGCGCTGTCCGGCGGCCAGCAGCAGCGCATCGCCATCGCGCGGGCGCTGGTGAACGAGCCGGAGGTGCTGCTGCTGGACGAGCCCCTGGGCGCGCTGGACCTGAAGCTGCGCAAGGAGATGCAGCTGGAGCTGAAGGCCATGCAGCAGCAGCTGGGCATCACGTTCATCTACGTGACCCACGACCAGGAGGAGGCCCTGACCATGTCGGACACCATCGCCGTGATGAACGGCGGGCGCGTCCAGCAGATCGGCGACCCCA
Source organism: uncultured Eubacteriales bacterium (assembly GCA_902777335.1). Classification (GTDB taxonomy): domain Bacteria; phylum Bacillota; class Clostridia; order Christensenellales; family Aristaeellaceae; genus UBA2862. The sequence continues at coordinate 5,375 of CACYTF010000058.1, read as the reverse complement.
AGCGCATCTACGACGAGCCGAAGAACGCCTTCGTGGCCGACTTCATCGGCGAGAGCAACATACTGGACGGCGTGATGCTCCAGGACGACCTGGTGAAGTTCTCGGGCACGGAATTCCAGTGCGTGGACGAGGGCTTCGGCACCAACGCGCCGGTGGACGTGGTGGTGCGCCCCGAGGACATCATGATCGTCGGCGAAGACGTGGGCATGCTGGCCGGCACGGTGGAAAGCGTGATCTTCAAGGGCGTGCACTACGAGATGATGATCCGCGGCGAGGGCGCCGGGGAGAGCATACTCTGGAAGGTGCACTCCACCACGATGCAGCCGGTGGGCACCCGCGTGGGCATGACCATCGTGCCCTACAACATACACATCATGCGCAAGGCGACCACGGCCGACGCCGTGCCGGTCGCCCAGGCCGCGGAGGAGGAGGCGTAAGCGGATGAAGCGTTCCTGGTATGCCACGCCCTACGCGCTGTGGATGCTGCTGTTCGCGGTGGTGCCGCTGCTGTTCGTGTGCTGGTACGCCTTCACCACCCCGGACGGCGCGTTCACCACGGCAAACTTCCGGGAGTTTGCCAAGCCCCGCTACGTGGGCGTGATACTGCGCAGCCTGAAGCTGGCGCTGTACTGCACGGCGGTGTGCCTGGTGATCGGCTACCCCACCGCCTGGTTCCTGGCGGGGCGCGGCTTCAACCACGCCCAAAGCCTGGTGGTGCTGATATTGCTGCCCATGTGGATGAATCTGCTGCTGCGCACCTACGCCATGATGACGCTGCTGGACGACAACGGCGTGCTGAACGCGGCGCTGCAGGCGCTGGGGCTGGGGAAGATTCACATCATCGGCACCGAGGGGGCCGTGCTGATGGGCCTGGTGTACAACTACCTGCCCTTCATGGTGCTGCCCATCTACACGGTGCTGAAGAAGATGGACTACTCCGTCATCGAGGCCGCCGAGGACCTGGGCTGCAACCCGCTGCGGGTGTTCACCCGGGTGGTGATCCCGATGTCGGTGCCGGGCATCGTGTCCGGCGTGACGATGGTGTTCATGCCGGCGGTGACCTCCTTCGCCATCTCCACGCTGCTGTCCAACGGCAAGCTGCGGCTGGCGGGCGACCTGATCGACTACATCTTCAACCAGTCCAGCAACCCCAACCGTTGGAACATCGGCAGCTCGTTCTCGCTGATGATGCTGGTGCTGATCCTGATCTCCATCGGGTTTTTGCGCAAGGTGGATCCTGACAGCGAAGGGGGCGGCATGTGGTGAGAAACAATCGAACGGTCAGGTCCGTCCGCGCCGTCTGGATGACGCTGCTGATGCTGTTTTTGTACGCGCCGATACTGGTGATGATCGCGCTGAGCTTCAACGCCTCCGTCTCCCGCAGCCAGTGGACCGGCTTCACGCTGGACTGGTACGTGAAGCTGTTCCACGACCCGGCGATACTCGGCGCGCTGCGCACCACCATCGAGGTGGCCGTGATCGCCACGGTGATCTCCACCGTGATCGGCACGCTGGGCGCCATCGGCATGCACGCCATGAACGCGGGCATGGCCAACGTGCTGATCAACGTGTCGTACCTGCCCATGACCACCCCGGACATCGTCACCGGCGTGTCGCTGATGCTGATGTATCTGTTCTGCCACGTGCCGCTGGGCAAGTGGACGATGATCATGGCCCACATCGCCTTCGACATCCCCTACGTGCTGTTCTCGGTGATGCCGAAGCTGAAGCAGATGAACCCGAACCTTTACGAGGCCGCGCTGGATCTGGGCTGCCATCCGGTGAAGGCGCTGTACAAGGTGATCATACCGGAGATCACCCCCGGCATATTCACCGGCGCGCTGCTGGCGTTCACGATGTCGCTGGACGACTTCGTGATCTCCTACTTCACCTCGTCGGACATGTACCCGAACCTGTCGCGCATCGTATACGCCTCCACGAAGTTAGGGGTCAAGCCCACGATGTACGCGCTGTCCACGCTGATGTTCGCCACGATACTGATACTGCTGATCCTCGTGAACAAGCGGACGAAGCTGGAAAACCTGTAGGTCAAGACCCCCGCCCGGGGTTTGCACATACAACAATACGCACAACATGGAGGGAACCACAGATGAAGAAGATCGCCGTTATCCTGCTGATCGCGCTGCTGAGCGCCGCGCTGCCCTTCGCCGCCCTGGCCGAGGCCGACAAGCCCCTGGCCGGCGCCGAGATCAAGGTGTACAACTGGGAGGACTACATCGACCGCGAGGTGCTGAAGATCTTCGAGGAAGAGACCGGCTGCCACGTGAACTACGTCACCTTCTCCCAGAATGAGGACATGTACACCAAGCTGTCCACCGGCGCGGAGAGCTACGACGTGGTCATCCCCTCCGAGTACATGATCGAGCGTCTGATCAAGGAGGATCTGGTCGAAGAACTGAACCTGGCCAACATCCCCAACCTGGAAAACATCCTGGACAACCTGCGCGACCCCATCTACGATCCCGGCAACGCCCACTCGGTGCCCTACATGTGGGGCACCTTGGGCATCGTCTACAACACCGACATGGTTGAAGCGCCCGTCACCAGCTGGACCGCGATGCTGGAAAAACACAACGGCAAGCTCTTCATGATGGATTCCATGCGCGACACCCTGGCCATCGGCCTGATCATGAACGGCTATTCCGTGAACAGCGACAACGCCGACGAGCTGGAGGCCGCCCGTGAGTGGCTGCTCAACCAGAAGGACTCCGGCGTGGTGGACGGCTATATCCTGGACCAGGCCAAGGACATGATGGCCGGCAACGAAGCCGCCCTGGCCGTGATGTACTCCGGCGACGCGCTGTACGCCATGGAAAAGAACGACAAGCTGGTCTATGTCATCCCCGACGAGGGCAGCAATATCTGGGTAGACGGCATGTGCGTTCCCAAGTCCTGCAAGAACAAGGAAGCGGCCGAGTGCTTCATCAACTTCATGTGCCGTCCCGACATCGCCCAGATGAATATGGAGTACATCTACTACTCCTCCCCCGTAAAGCAGGTCGTTGAAAACCTGTCCGAGGAGGAGCTGGCCAGCACCGCCATGAATCCCACCGATGAAATGGTGGCCCGCTGCGAATACTACGTGGATATCTCCAGCTTCGAGAACGCCTACCTGTACGACGACGTGTGGATGGATGTGCTGATGTAAGAATGACAACAGAAAACCGCCCGGCGCGACGCTGCGCCGGGCGGTTTTTTGAGGTGTTCTTTACCGGTGCGCCCAGTTGTAGGCGCGGGTGATGTTGTACTGGTGATTGCTGTTGCTCTCGCCGCTGCCGTGGCAGATGCTGCCGCACATGTGCAGGCAGAACTGGCCGTCGTAGCCGTTGTTGCGTATAGTCTGGTCGCCGTGGGGCATGGTGTTGATGGCGCAGGCCACGTAGGTGTTGCCCACCTTCAGGATCACCGCGTGGGACTTCCAGGAGAACTTGCCGCCCGCGATCTTCAGCAGCTTCGACGTGTCCGCCCAGGTGGCGGGCTCCACGTCGGCGTGGTTGTGGCCGCCCATGCGCTTGATGCGCAGGTAGATGCCGGTATCGATGTCGTAGATGTAGCCGTAGCCGCCCTTCTTCAGCACGCTGTTGCCGGTGAGGAACCAGTTCTTCTTGACCACCTTGGACTTCCAGCTCGTGCCGGATTTCTTGGTGCTGGAGGAACCGGAGGAGCCGCCCTTCACGGTGCTGACGCAGCCCTTGCGCACATAGCCGGTGACGGTGCCCTTGGCGTTCTGCACCTGGTAGTAGCTGCCGCTGCAGCCGGACACATAGACCCTCGTGTTCGCGGAGATGTATCTGGACGCGGAATCCGACGAGGGCTTCTTGTACACGTGGGTGCCGGTGCTGATGTAGGCCTTGACCCTGGATTTGGCCAGAGCGGGCGTGAACGTGGAAACGAGCAGCAGGGCGACGAGCATGACACAGAGCATCTTTTGTATACGGCACAGCATGATTTATTTCACCTTCATCTCGAATTTTTAAAATCTGCTGCTATTATATTACAGAAGTGTTTCAATTATTATCAATTCTATTAATTGTTCACAGATTACCCCACGATTGTCGCATTGGGTCCAATTGTTGACCATTTCTGCGTCGACAATTCTGACTTTTTTTCGAAATCGCCCCGCAAGGTTTGACGCGCGGGGAAATGACATGTATAATGAAATGGACCATATAGCATCGTACCGGCCTGCCGCGCGGCGGCGGCCGCTCAATAGGAGAGGAGCTTCCACAATGGCCAAGAGCAATGTCAGAAAGCAGCCCTCGGTGCTGAACTGGATGGGCACGCTGATCCTGTACGCCATCCCCGGCGTAAACCTGATCTTCCTGATCCTCACCGCCATATTCGCGAAATCCAGTAGCAAGCGCAGCTTCGCCATCGCGGGCATACTGCTGATACTGGTGTTCGCGATACTGGTGTTCGCGGCGTTCGCGATCTTCCCGGATTTCTTCACCAAGCTGACCGACACCATGCGCCAGGCCGTCCACCCCGCCCCCATCGGCGAGGTCATCCCCGTGGCATAGCGCCCGACGCGCGCAAACAGGGGCCGCCCGATATCGGATGGCCCGGAGCAATGACAGACCCTGTGTTCATGACCGGACACAGGGTCTGTCAGTGATTTGGAACGATTGGCTATACAATATGACGACGGAGGCGATGCGGCAATGCGGGAGCTGTTTCACATGGACAGGCAAAACTACAATCCGGAAGGGAAGGTGTACCGGCGGCCGTCGGCGCGGGCCATCATACTGAAGGACGGGAAGGTGCTCCTCAACCATCTGTCAAAGTTCGATTGCTATGAGTTTCCGGGCGGAGGGATCGAGGCCGGGGAAACGCCCCAGCGCGCCCTGCAGCGCGAAGTGGCGGAGGAGACGGGGCGGATCGTGGTTCCGGAGTCCGTCCGTAAATTCGGCGTCGTCGTCCGAAGGCAGCGGGACGGCCGTGACCCGGACGGCATATTCGAACAGAACAATTACTATTTTTTCTGCGAAGTCACCGACGAATCTGTCCCGAGAAGGCCCGATGAACACGAGGTCCTGGACGGAGCGGAGCCGGTCTGGGTGGAATCGCTGGCCACGCCGATCCACCGGAACCGCAAGGCCTATGAGCGGTTTGGCGAGCCGTTCATCCAGCGGGAGACGCGCGTGATGGAGATGGCGGACGAAGCCCTCCGTAAGCGGAGCTGAAATGACGTAGGGAAGCGGCAATACGGCCCTTCATGTCCCCCTGATGCGGTGCTCTCAATCCAAAGGGACACTGGGGACGGTTCGAGACCACTGAAGAACCCGCTCAAAAACCGGCAACCAAGCGTCAAATGCCGGCAACTTCACAGAGCGGCAAGTAGATTTTCAGCCAAT
>CACYTF010000057.1 GCA_902777335.1 uncultured Eubacteriales bacterium | reverse complement strand
CAACGGGACACCGTCCGATTGGAAACGCCTAACTGTTCCGCTGCTTGCTCCTGTGTCAAATTCTTTTCCTTCCTGAGTGTTTTCAGGAACGCGCCGATCTTAATCTGATCCACCTGGGTTTTCCTCCTTTCGCAGTCAGTTTAACGCCAGTCTAATCATTTGGACACGACACAAAGCGAGAAAATGCCGCATCCTATCGATTAGACATCATTGTCTGGTTCAACAAATCCCGAGTTCCGCTTCACATTATACAGACCGAATGTGTCCAATTCTACCACAGCGAAAGGGAAATATGAAAACTTACCCCCCTCTTTGACAGAGCATTCACTCGCACCGGATGCATAAAAAAGAAAGGGATCGGCGCCCTGCCGATCCCGATCCCAATCCTATCTCCTGCCCCGGCCCGCGCCGCCGCCCATGGTGCGGCCGCCGCCGCCGAAGGCGCCACCGAAGCCGCCCATGTGCATGCCGCCCATGTGCATGCCGCCGAAGCCGCCCATGTGCATGCCGCCGAAGCCGCCCATCGGGTGATGATGATGCATCGGAGGACGATGCCAGCCGCCGAAAAAGCCCATCGGGGGGCGATGATACCAGTAATACCGCGGCCGGCAGAGCTCCCAGAGCACCCAAACAATGATAATCAGCGTCAACATTTCACGGTCCTCCTTTCACAGGATCGGGCGTTTCATAACCTCATCAACCAGCCGTTTTCCGGCTGTGAGAGGAGTCTACCACACCCGATGACCCTGCGCAATCGAAAACCGCCGAATTGTCATGCCGGGCATCCAACCTGTCATTCCCCGCGACGGATTCGACAGGCCGGCGCTCCCTTTCTCCTGCCGATCAGGAAGCCGCCGCCATTGTAATCATTCCCGGTGTATGGTATCATAGACACAAAAGGGTAATCGCCGTGCGTTCACGCGGCATGTCAAGGCAGAACAGAAGGGAGTCCCCCATGGCCGGAAAGCAGAAGAAGTACAAGTGCCTGTACCTGATGAAGATCTTTCTGGAGGAGACCGACGAGGATCACGGCCTCTCCCTGGCGCAGCTCAACGAGCACCTCGCCGCCTACGGGTTTGATACCGTCTCGGCCAAGACGCTCTACGAGGACATCGAGGCGCTGCGCCAGTTCGGCATCGATATCGACTACAGCCACGAGGGGCGGCATTACTTCTACCGCGTCCTCAGCCGGGATTTCGATCTGGCCGAGCTGAAGCTGCTGGTGGATTCGGTGCAGGCGTCCAAGTACATCACTGAGCGAAAGTCCAGGGCGCTGATCGCGAAGATCGGCAGGCTGACCAGCCGCCATCAGGCCCGGGCGCTGACCCGCCAGGTGCTGGTCTCCGGGCGCATCAAGAGCATGAACGAGTCCATATTGCTGAACGTGGACGCCCTGAACAGCGCCATCAACCGGAACCGGCAGATCACGTTTCAGTACTTCCAGTACGACCGGGACAAAAACCCCGTCCTGCGCCACGGCGGCGCGTGGTACGTGGTCAGCCCCTGGACGCTACTGCTGGACAACGAATACTACTACCTCGTGGCCTTCGACGCCGGGGATGCGCGGATGAAGCACTTCCGCGTGGACAAGATGCTCCGCATCAAGGCCACGGACGAACCCCGCCTGGGCGAGGCGCACTACCACGCCGCCGATTACACCAGGCAGAGCGTGTTCAACATGTACGGCGGCGCCGTGACCGCCGTCACCCTCGAGGCGGAAAACGACATGGCCGGCATCCTGATCGACCGGTTCGGCAAGGACATCCCCATGCTGCCCATCAGCCCGACCCACTTCGAGGTCAGCGTGAACGTGGCCCTCAGCCCCATGTTCTACGGGTGGCTCACCAGCCTCGGAGACGGCATCCGGCTGACGGGACCCGCGCCCGCCGTCCAGGCGCTGAAGCAGTACATCCGGCGCCTGTACGACGCGTATCTCCGGTAAGCACATCCCAATAGACATCCCCAATACATCTGTAGAAATCTTCTGACCTTCAAGCTCGTCCGGGCATTGGTCGGAAGATTTTTACAGGTCTTTTTTTGTATGCTGATTACAGATCAAGGGGAGCGACACTCCCAATCCCCCACGACCGGTTCATCATCGAAAGGAGCGTGCCATTATGTTTACACCGACCGGCTACTACACCCACAGCGGCTTCCTGGGCTTTCTGCCCGACGGCTCTCGCATGGTATTCGCGACCTACGCCGACTATGTGGACTATCTGGAAGAGGCCGTCGCCGCGTGACACGACCGCCGCCGTTGCGGCAGAAAGGAGAACCGACATGTACGAAATCAAATTCCTCGTCTGGATCTGGAAGCGCAGCTTCCTGGGGTTCTGGTACAAGGCGCCGGTGGTGCGCACCGCCCACGCCGACCGCACCGCCGCCCGCCGCCTGGGCCGCCTGTTCACCTTTGAGGACATGATGTGGGCGGCCGACGCGGCCGGGGGAGAATAACCGACCCATCGGCACGGCCGCCGGCCGGCGCTGCCTGTCGCGCTTCATTCCAATTCCCCGCGCAAAACGCGGACGTTCGTGATGGCAACCTGAACGCTGTTATTGACGTGCTCGTCGGACTCCCAGTTCTCCCCGTCCAGGCGCAGCAGCATGTATTCGCGGAAACCCGGGCCGTTCACCCTTCCGTTCTCAGATGAGAACACGCTGATGAACGGGCAGTGCCAGACCATTCGCGCCGTCGGCAGGCTCATGGCGTGGAAGGAAAGCCTCATGGCGCCCGTGACCGGGACGCCCTCGGTCGTGTCCGTCCGCCAGCCGTCCACTTCAATATTGGGCACGTCTCCCTCGGGGCAGCCTTTGATGAAGCTGATCTCCTCGGCGATGCGCGGGATGGCCTCTTCGCAGGCCGCTTCGTCGGTCTGCACGAGCAGGTTGTAGATTTCGCAGTGCTCGCCCGTGACAGCCAGGTACATGAACCGCGTATTGTCCGGCAGCGCCAGCATGACCTCCTGGACCCGCTCCGCGTCCGTGATCCGCACAAGCGCGTGATCCTTGCGGCGGATGGCTTCGATTCGATACTGTAACGAGATGGCCTTCCGTGCAATCGTGGTAGATGGAATCACAGCGAAGGCTCGTTATTGGCGCGGTGCTTTCGCCGGGCTTTGTCTCCTGCATCCGGTAGGCGGTATCGTGATCGATCATCTGGATCATGATTCGGGCGAACTCGGGGTCGAATTGTCCTCCGCTGCCCTTGACCAGCTCTTCCCGGACGATGTGCTGCGGAATGGCGCTGCGGTAGCTGCGATTGGAGGCCATAGCGTCGTAGGCGTCGGCCACGGCGATGATTCGCCCGATCTCCGGGATCGCCTCTCCCTTCAGCCCTTCGGGGTAGCCCCTGCCGTCGTAGCGTTCGTGATGGTAATGCGCCGCGACGCTGAGGAACGGATATTCCTTGATCCCCTGCGGCGTTTGTCCGTCATCTGTGGCATCAAAGATCACGGTGGCGCCCTCCCCCGCGATGCGCAAAACATACAGCCTCGAAAGGTCTGCGGTGCTCTCCACATAGCTCTGCAGCAGCGCCGCGGTCTCTTCGTACCCCGGGGCCTCCGCGCCCTTTTCCAGGTATTCCTTCACGCGCTCCGGCGTGATGACGGAGCCGGTGAACGCGCCTGCGTTGATCAGCTTCGTTGCCTGATCGTAGGCTGAGACCATCGCGGTATTGGAGGCGTTTATGAGGGTGATGATCTCGGCGGAAAGCACGATGGCGATGACCACCAGCACGGTGATCCGGGTTTTCAGGGAATGCCTGCTCTTGGTCCTTCCGACCTGGGCCAGCAGCTTCGGCGGAAGGGTCGCCTGCATCCATCGGCTGCCGTTGATGCTCTTCCTGAGCTTCGCGGGAATCAAATGGTACAGGGCGAGCGCCACGGGCAGGGTGAGGCCGTAACGGAGCAGAAGGCTGCGCACCCGGTTCAAAAAGCCGCTGGGCGCGAGCGATTCCGAAAGCTGCTCCGGGAACGATCGCATTGCCTCAAGGGCATCCGCCTCAAACATGCCCGCGTCGCAGAGCGCGTCCAGAGCGGGAACAGCGGTGCTCAATATCGCGTCCACAAGCACGAGAATAGGAAGCAGCAACAGCAGGTTCCATTTTATCTGATAGGCGCCCCGACGGATAAACGCGTCGACGATCAGCGCGACCACCGCCGCGTTCAGCAGGTTGTAGACCGGGATGGCCAACAGCAAATTGTCGAGGCCCGACCGGGACGCCTCGAATGCGTACTGCAGAAGCATGCAGCCCGCCTCGGCCAGTATCCCCCGATCTCCTCAAACATCAGTCCCTGAGGCACCCGATGGGAACGATGCAGATCCCGTCTTCGCGCCTGTAGGCATAGCGGCCGGCGGCTGTCAGGATCATTCGGAACGCCGGCGCCTTCATCTTGTCTGTATCAATGGACCCCGCAAGGGCCGTCAGCGTCTCAACGCCTTCTTTGATGAGCTTTTCGCCGCCCAGCTTGATCTCGATCAGGCCGTACGAGCCGTTTCTCAGGTGCACCACGGCGTCGCACTCGAGCCCCGCTTTGTTCCGGAAGTGATAGACGCTTCCGCCGAGTGCCTCGGCAAATACGCGCAAGTCGCGGACACACATGGCCTCGAACAGGAAGCCCATGGTGTTCAGATCATTGATCAGATCGCTGGGACCGATCCCCAGCGCCGCGGCGGCGATGGACGCATCGACGAAATAGCGGGTGTCGGAAGTCCGGATGGCGGATTTTGAGCGCAGGTTTGGATTCCAGGCCGGCATATCCTCGACGACAAATATCTTCTTCAATGCCGCGATATACGACGCGGCCGTCTCCTGGTTGACGGTTGCCTCGTCGTTCGCCGCGACATCGGCGGCAATGGCCGTATTCGCGATCTGCTGGCCCTGGTTCCGCGCCAGCGAACGCATCAGCCGCTTAACGCGCTCCGGGTCCTTCCGGGCCCCGTCCGCCCGGTTGATATCGGAGTGGACGACCGCGTCGCAATAGTCGGTCGCCTGAGAATGCGTGATTTCCCTTGTGCCCGGGGGAACGGCAGAGCCCGTGAGCACAAACTGGCCCAGATCATCGCGGTGGTCCGCCTCAAAGCGAACGGCGTCCCAGAGCTTGGGCGCGATCTGCCACTCGTCGATCAATCGCGGCGTCTCTCCGTCCAGCAGCCTCTTGGGATTCAGCGACGCCATGCTGATTTTTACTCCGACGATTGGCATGATTCTGTTCCGACGATTGGCGATATTGGATTCGGCTTTGCAGCACATTTCTTTACACAGCTGATTGCGTGTTGCGTCTTGACACGGCCATATATGCATGATAAAATATATTTGTATAAAACATTTCAGAGGGAGAAAACATGGATTGCGATTACCGCGAGGCGATGAAGCTCGCCAACCAGCTGTGCTTCCCGCTCTATGCCGCCGCCCGAAACGTGACCAACCTGTATACGCCCTGGCTGAAGCCGCTGGGGCTGACCTACACGCAGTACATCGTCTTTCTGGTGCTGTGGGAAAGGGACGGAATCTCCGTCACCGAAATCGGCGAGAAGCTGATGCTCGACAACGGCACGCTCTCTCCCCTGCTGAAGAAGATGGAGCAGGCCGGTTATGTGAAAAGACGCCGCTGCCGCAAGGACGACCGCATCGTCGAGATCACGCTGACGGACGCGGGAAGGGCGCTGCAGGAGAAGGCCAGGGAGGTTCCGGGCCGCGTCGCCGGCTGCATCGACCTGCCCCCCGAAAAGGCACAGGCGCTGTACGCACTACTCTATGAACTGCTGGAAAACCAGAAGAACCACGACAATAACAGGAAGGAGCATCCCAATGAAGACAGTCTATGATTTCACGGTGAAGGACAGGCAGGGCAATGACGTCAGCCTGTCGGCGTATCAGGGAAAGGTGCTGCTGATCGTCAACACGGCCACCGGCTGCGGCTTTACCCCGCACTATGAACCCCTTGAAGCGATGTACAGGGACCTGCGGGCGCGCGGCTTTGAGATACTGGACTTCCCCTGCAACCAGTTCGCGGGCCAGGCCCCGGGCAGCGACGACGAAATCCATGCGTTCTGCACGATGAAATTCGGCACGGAGTTTCCGCAGTTCGCGAAGATCGACGTCAACGGCGAGACAGCCGACCCGCTGTTTGCGTTTCTCGCCTCCCAAAAGCCCTTTGAGGGCTTCGGCAAGGGCCTGAAGAACGCGGCGCTCAACAAGTTCGCGGCCATGAACAACAAGCAATACGGCGACAAGACCTATATCGGCTGGAACTTCACGAAATTTTTGATCGACCGCGCGGGCAAGGTCGTCGCGAGGTTTGAACCCACCGTCGATATGAAGGAAGTCCGCTCCGCCGTCGAAGCGGCGCTGTAAGCATAGCAGATACCAAGGAGGAAAACAGTATGGAAGCGTCCCGCGAGAAGACCATCGTCAAGACCAGCGTCATCGGCATCGTCGCCAATGTGTTCCTCGCAGGCTTCAAGGCGGCGATCGGCCTGATGACCCATTCCATCGCCATCGTGCTGGACGCGGTCAACAACATCTCCGACGCCGGCAGCTCGCTGATCACCATCGTCGGCACAAAGCTGGCGGGCAGGGAGCCGGACAAGAAGCATCCGTTCGGCTATGGGCGCGTCGAATACCTGAGCGCCATGATCATCTCCGTGATCGTGCTGTACGCGGGCGTCACGTCCTTCGTGGAATCCGTCAGGCAGATCATCCATCCCGAGACGCCGGATTACAGCGCCGTCTCCCTGATCATCGTGGCGGTGGCCGTGGTGGTCAAGATCCTGCTGGGCCGCTACGTCAAGGGCGTGGGCGTCAAGGTGCATTCGGATTCCCTGATCAATTCCGGCGAGGACGCCACGCTGGATTCCATCATCTCGGCCTCCACGCTGGTTGCCGCAGGTATCTTCCTCCTTTTCCATATCTCCCTGGAGGCGTGGCTCGGCGCGATCATATCCGTGGTGATCATCAAGTCCGGCATCGAGATGCTGCGCGATACGATCTCCCGGATTCTCGGGGAGCGCAACGACGCGGAACTGGCCAGGGCGATCCACGATACGGTCATGGGCTTCCCGGATGTGCAGGGCGCCTATGACCTGGTGCTGAACAACTACGGGCCGGACAGGTGGAACGGGTCCATCCACATTGAAGTGCCGGATACGTACTCGGCTGACCGGCTGGATCAGCTGATCCGCGAGATCACGATAAAGGTGCTCAGGGAGCATCACGTCATCCTGACGGCCATCGGCGTTTACTCGGTGAACACACAGGATGAAGCGGTCATTCAGGCAAAGCGACAGGTTGAAGCAATCGTCTTTGCCCACCAGCATGTCCGGCAGATGCACGGCTTCTACCTGCTCAAGGGTCAAAAAATCATGCGCTTTGACATCGTGGTCAGCTTTGACGCGAAGGATCGCAGGGCCGTTTACGCAGAAGTGGTCGCCGATGTACAGCGGGCATTTCCGGATTATGAGCTCCAGGTTGCAATGGATACGGATTTCTCTGAGGAATAGGACACTTATGAGCATTTACGAAGGATACCTCGAAACCATGACGGCGGTCATGGATCGCATCGTACACCTGATTGAGGAAAACAGCCGCCGCCACGAGGCGGAGCACGGAGAGAAGCTGTACGAGCATCTCAGCCATCGCATCAAGGGCGACGACAGCATGCGGGAAAAGCTCGCCCGGCTGGGCGTGGACCCAACGGCCCGCAACGCCCTTCGCGCCGTGACAGACGCCATCGGGCTGCGGGTGGTGTGCCTGTTCATCGATGATGTCTATGAAAATGTGCAGCTGCTGAAATCCCTGCCCGGATGCAGCGTCGTTCAGGAAAAGGACTACATCCGAAACGCCAAGCCCAACGGCTATCGCAGCTACCACATGATATTGGACGTGGAAACCGACGCGCCGGACGTGGACGGCCATGCGCCCGGCCATTATTTCGTGGAGATCCAGCTGCGCACCATCGCCATGGACACCTGGGCGGCGCTGGAGCACGAGCTGAAGTACAAGAAGCACATCGCCAATCCCGAATTGATCGCGCAGGAGCTCCACCGCTGCGCCAACGAGCTGGCGTCCTGCGACGTTTCCATGCAGACGCTGCGCAAGATCATACGGGAGCTGTGAATGAGAGGAATCCCCCATGAAGATACTGCTTGCCGAGGATGAGCTGGACCTCAGGGAGGTCGTCACCGCATATCTGGAATACCAGGGGTATCACGTCACCGCCGTGACAAACGGCGCGCAGGCCGTGGAGAAGGCCGCCGCGGACGCCTACGACGCCATCGTGATGGACATCATGATGCCGGTCATGGACGGCATCGCCGCCATGCGGGCCATCCGCGCCGCGGGCAACACCGTGCCCGCCATCTTCCTGACGGCCAAGTCACAGGTGGCCGACCGCGTGGAGGGCCTGGACGCCGGCGCGGACGACTACCTGACCAAGCCCTTCGCCATGGAGGAGCTCCACGCCCGGCTGCGGGCGCTCTACCGCCGCAAGCGGGAGTACAAGGTGCGGACCCTGTCCTTCGGCAACCTGGAGCTGGACACGGAGGCCTCCGAGCTGCGCGCCCACAACACCATCGGCCTGGCGCTGAAGGAGGTGCGGCTGCTGAGCTGCCTGCTGTCCAATGCCGACCAGGCGTTGACGGCGGAGCAGCTGCTCACCGAAGTGTGGCCCGGGGAAGGCGCTTCAGAGGAGGTCGTGTGGATGTACGTCTCCTTCCTGAACGCCAAGCTGCAATCCGTCCGGGCCAATGTGGTGATCGACGGCGACCGAAACACCCCCTACCGGGTCAGGATGATTTGATATGTTCAAGAAGCTTCAACACAAATTCATGTGGGTCTCGACGCTGGTGCTGCTGCTGGTCATCTGCGTCGTGACGGGCGTCGTCTATTGGATCACGTCCGAGGTCATCATGTCGCAGACCGGCGTGCTGATGGAGCTGATCCTGGAAAACGGCGGCGACCTGCCCGAGCGCAGCGAGTTCAACGCCAACCAGGAGATGTTCCTCGCGCTGAACGTGGAATCCATGTACGAGATGCGGTTCATCTCCGCGGAGGAATCAGGCGGCGACGTCAAACTGCTCCGCATGCACATCGCCATGCTGTCGGAGGAGGACGCCCTCTCCCTGGCCCAGACGGCGCTCAACCACCGCGGCGGCATGGGCAGGATCAAGATCGCCGGGAAGCGGATATTCCATTACGCCAGAAGCACGGCCGAGGACGGCTCCACGATGGTGGTCGTACTGGACAGCACCAGCCGCTATGGCCTGCAGCGGTTGATCATGATGATCATGGCCATATTGTGGTTCGCGGTACTTTTGCTGTATGTCGTCATCATGGGGCGCTATTCCGGGAAGCTCATCAAGCCCTTCGCCGAAAACGACGAAAAGCAGAAGCGGTTTATCACCAACGCCAGCCATGAATTGAAGACGCCCCTGGCGGTGATCTCCGCGAACACCGAGATGACGGAGGTCCTCGGCGGCAAGAGCAAGTGGACCGAGAGCACCCGCAGGCAGGTCACGCGGCTGCAGACCCTGATCGAGGACCTGGTGGTGCTCGCGCGGCTGGACGAGATGAAGGAAATGGACATGGCGGATGTCGACCTGTCCACGATCGCCGCCGACGCCGCCGAGCCCTTCCGCAGCGTCGCGGAGAGCGCGGGAAAGCGGTATAAAACCGACATTGATCCCGGGATCCACGTCAAGGGCGACAAGCGCGCCCTCCAGCAGGTCATAACGATTCTTCTGGACAACGCCGTGAAGTACTGCGACGACGGCGGGTCGGTCGCCATCGCGCTGAAACCCCGCGCCCACGGCAAGGGGGCCAGGATCACCGTTTCAAACAGCTACGCCGAGGGGAAGAACATCGATCCATCCCGCTTCTTCGAGCGGTTCTACCGGCAGGACGAATCCCACAACTCGGAGAAGTCCGGCTTTGGCATAGGCCTGTCCATGGCCAAGGAGATCGTGGAACGCATGAAGGGCAAGCTGAAGGTCAGCTGCGAGGGCGATGTGATCTCCTTCACCGTGGACGTTTGACCTGCGAAGCGGACGGACAGAGGCGGTTAATATTTTGTTTATTGTCAAAAACGGATGTTGACAAAGCATGGTCCGGATGCTATAATCTCACCAATTTAATACATTAAACCGTTGAAGCGGAGATAACGGCGGCGATGCCTTCACAGAGAGCCTGTAATTTGCTGAGAATCAGGCAGGAAACAAACCGTCAAATGGACCGCTGAGGGCGCGTTGAAACGCGCGATGCGCAAAGGCGCAATGCGCGGAGTAGGCTGCGACGTGGGGGCATACGTCAGTTGCCGGGGATATGCTGGTATCCCGCCAAGCGCACGGGCGTGGCCCGTGAAATCAAGGTGGCACCGCGGATAGTGATATTCGTCCTTGACAGAGACCCCGAGGGGTCGGCTGTCAGGGACGTTTTTTATGGAGGAAGATCGCGATGAAGATCACGCCGAGTCTGGAACAAGCGCGCCAAATCGCGCAGTCCGGCGAATACAGGGTGCTTCCGGTGAGCTGTGAAATGCTGTCGGATCGACTGACGCCCATCGAATGCCTGCGCGTGCTCAAGCGGGTGTCGAAGCATTGCTACCTGCTGGAATCGGCGGCGGACAGCGAGCGCTGGGGCCGCTACACCTTCCTGGGCTTCGACCCGGCGCTGGACATCACCTGCCTGGACGGGGAGATGAAGGTCGGCAGCCTGCGCATGAAGACCGACGACCCCTCGGGCGTCCTTCGCCAGATCCTCGCGGACTACAGGAGCCCGCGCCTGCCCGGCCTGCCGCCGTTCACCGGCGGGCTGGTGGGCTATTTCGCCTTCGACTACCTGGGCTACAGCGAGCCGTCCGTTAGAATGGAGATCGAGGATTCGGAGCACTTCCAGGACGTGGACGTGATGCTGTTCGACAAGGTGATCGCCTTCGACCACTTCCGCCAGAAGATCGTGCTGATCGTCAATATGCGGCTGGACGACGTGGACACCGGCTACAGCCGCGCCGCGCTGGCGCTCAGGCAGCTTCGCGAGCTGCTGCTGACCGGCGAGCGCTGGGACGAGCCGGGCGGGCGCATGACCGGCCCGGTGGAGCAGCTGTTCAGCCAGGCCCAATACTGCGACATGGTCGAGCGCGGCAAGCGCCACATCCGGGAGGGCGACATCTTCCAGATCGTGCTGTCGAACCGGCTGTCCGCGCCGTTTGAGGGGAGCCTTTTGAACGCCTACCGCATACTGCGCACGATCAACCCGTCGCCCTACATGTTCTACTTCTCCGGCACCGACGTGGAGGTGGCCGGGGCCTCGCCGGAGACGCTGGTGAAGCTGGAGGACGGCGTGCTGCACACGTTCCCGCTGGCGGGCACCCGGCCCCGGGGAAAGACGGACGCGGAGGACGCCGCGCTGGAGGCCGAGCTGCTGGCCGACGAGAAGGAGCTGGCCGAGCACAACATGCTGGTGGACCTGGGGCGCAACGACCTGGGCCGGATCAGCCGGTTCGGCACGGTGAAAGTGGAAAAGCTGCACGCCATCGAGCGCTTTTCCCACGTGATGCACATCGGCAGCACCGTGCGCGGCGAGATTCGCGCGGACAGGGACGCGCTGGACGCCATCGAAGCGGTGCTCCCCGCGGGCACGCTCTCCGGCGCGCCGAAGCTGCGGGCCTGCCAGCTGATCGGCGAATTGGAGAACAACAAGCGCGGCATCTACGGCGGGGCCATCGGCTACATCGACTTCACCGGCAACATGGACACCTGCATCGCCATCCGCATCGCGTGGAAGAAGAACGGGACGGTGTACGTGCGCAGCGGCGCGGGCATCGTGGCGGACTCGGTGCCGGAAAAGGAGTATCAGGAGTGCGTGAACAAGGCCAGGGCCGTCATGAACGCGCTGGAGCAGGCGGGAGGTGTTGAGGAATGATCCTCTTGATCGACAACTACGACAGCTTTTCCTACAACCTGTTCCAGCTGGTGGGCGAGCTGGACCCGGATATCAAGGTGGTGCGCAACGACGAACTGTCCGTCGATGCAATCGCCGCGCTGAACCCGGGGCGGATCATCATCTCACCGGGGCCGGGCAGGCCGGAGGACGCCGGGAACATCATTGAGGTGGCCCGGACGCTGACGGGCCGCTTCCCGATCCTCGGCGTGTGCCTGGGCCACCAGGCCATCTGCGCGGCCTTCGGGGCGACCGTCACCTACGCGAAGCGGCTGATGCACGGCAAGCAGTCCGACGCCCGGCTGGACCGCGGCTGTCCCCTGTTCGCGGGGCTGCCGGAGGTCGTGCCGGTGGCCCGCTACCACTCCCTCGCCGCCGACCCGGCCACGCTGCCGGACTGCCTGAAGGTCACGGCCATGACGGACGAGAGCGAGGTCATGGCGGTCCAGCACCGGGAGCATCCCACCTTCGGCGTGCAGTTTCACCCGGAATCGATCCTGACGCCCGACGGGCGGCAGATGCTGAAAAATTTCATCGAGCTTTGAGGAGGAATGAGCCATGATCAAGGAAGCCATCGTGAAGATCGTCAACAAGGGAGATCTGACCTACGACGAGGCCTACGCCGTGATGAACGAGATCATGTCCGGCGAGACGAGCCCCACCCAAAACGCGGCGTTCCTGGCGGCGCTTTCCACCAAGAGCGCCCGCGCCGAGACCACCGACGAGATCGCCGGCTGCGCCGCCGCCATGCGCGACCACGCCACGAAGGTCAATACCGGCATGGACGTGTTCGAGATCGTCGGCACCGGCGGCGACAATGCCCACAGCTTCAACATCTCCACCACCGCCGCGCTCGTCTGCGCCGCGGGCGGCGTGAAGGTGGCCAAGCACGGCAACCGGGCGGCGTCCTCGCTGTGCGGCACGGCGGACTGCCTGGAGGCGCTGGGCGTGAACATCCAGCAGAGCCCCCAGAGGTGCGTGGAACTGCTGAACGAGGCGGGCATGTGCTTCTTCTTCGCGCAGAAATACCACACGTCGATGAAGTACGTGGGCCCCATCCGCAAGGAGCTGGGCTTTCGCACCGTGTTCAACATCCTGGGCCCGCTGACCAACCCCGGCTCCCCCACCACCCAGCTGCTGGGCGTGTACGACGACTACCTGGTGGAGCCGCTGGCGCAGGTGCTGATCAACCTGGGCGTGAAGCGGGGCATGGTGGTCTACGGCATGGACAAGCTGGACGAGATCAGCCTGTCCGCGCCGACCCACGTGTGCGAGTTCAAGGACGGCTGGTTCAAGTCCTACGCGATTCAGCCGGAGGACTTCGGCTTCGCGCGCTGCGAAAAGTCCGACCTCACCGGCGGCACCCCCGCCGAGAACGCCGCCATCACCCGCGCCATACTCTCCGGCGAGAAGGGCCACAAGCGCAACGCGGTGCTGCTGAACGCCGGGGCGGGTCTGTATCTGAACGGGAAGGCCGACAGCTTCCAGGCGGGCGTTGCGCTGGCGGCGGAATTGATCGACAGCGGCAAGGCGCTGGCGACCCTTGAAAAGGTGATCGAGGTCTCGAACCGGCCGGAGGCGTGACATGAGCATACTGGATCAACTGGCCGAGCACGCCCGGGAACGGGTGGCGCGGGCGAAGCGGGAGCGGCCGGATATCTGCCGGGAAGCGCTGACCCTTCCGAAGGGGGATTTCCCGTTTGAGCGGGCGCTGTCCGGGCCGGCGCTGGCCTTCATCTGCGAGTGCAAGAAGGCCTCGCCGTCCAAGGGGCTGATCGCGCCGGAATTTGCGTATCTGGACATCGCGAAGGACTACGAGGCCGCGGGCGCCGACGCCATCTCCGTGCTGACGGAGCCGAAGTGGTTCCTGGGCAGCGACGACTACCTTCGTAAAATCGCCGCGAACGTGTCCCTCCCCTGCCTGCGCAAGGACTTCACCGTGGACGCGTACATGCTCTACGAGGCGAAGCTGCTGGGCGCGTCGGCGGCGCTTCTGATCTGCGCGATACTGGACGAAAAACAGTTGAAGGATTATATCGACATCTGCGACGGCCTGGGCCTTTCGGCGCTGGTGGAGGCCCACGACGCGGCCGAGGTGGAAGCGGCGCTGAAGGCCGGAGCGCGCGTCGTCGGCGTGAACAACCGCAATCTGAAGGACTTCACCGTGGACACCGGCAACAGCCGCCGCCTGCGGGCGCTGATCCCGAAGAACGTGCTGTTCGTGTCCGAGAGCGGCGTGAAGGACGCCCGCGACGCGCAGGCCGCCCGGGACATGGGCGCGGACGCGGTGCTGGTGGGCGAGGCGCTGATGCGCGCGACGGACAAAGCCGCGAAGCTCGCGGCGCTGAGGGGGGCGCCATGACGAAGATCAAGCTGTGCGGGCTGTCGCGGCCCTGCGACATCGACGCGGTCAACGCGCTCCTGCCGGATTACATCGGCTTTGTGTTCGCGAAAAAGAGCAGGCGGTATGTCGCGCCCGAAAAGGCGAAGGCATTGCGCGAAGCGCTGAACCCCGCCATCAAAGCCGTGGGCGTGTTCGTGCGGGAGGAGCCGGAGGTCGTCGCCGGTCTGCTGAATAGCGGCGTCATCGGCCTGGCCCAGCTGCACGGCGGCGAGGACGAAGCGTACATCGCGCGGCTTCGGGCGCTGACGGACAGGCCGCTGATCCAGGCGTTTCGCGTGGAAGCGCCCGCCGACCTGGACCGGGCGCGGGCCAGTTCCGCGGATTGCATCCTGCTGGACAACGGCGCGGGCGGCACCGGCGCGGCCTTCGACTGGTCGCTGCTCGCGGGCTTCGACCGGCCCTACTTCCTGGCGGGCGGGCTGGGGCCGGGCAACGTGGCGGAGGCCGTCGCGGCGCTGCGCCCCTTTGCTGTGGACGTGTCCAGCGGCATCGAGACGGACGGCTATAAAGACATTTCAAAGATGAAAGCATTTGTCATGGCGGCGCGGGCCGCCGACGGAAAGGGTGAGTGACATGACCAATCCCAACGGGCGCTTCGGCATCCACGGCGGGCAGTACATTCCCGAGACGCTGATGAACGCCGTGATCGAGCTGGAGGCGGCCTACAACGCGGCCAAGGCCGACCCGGCGTTCCAGGCCGAGCTGACGGCGCTGTTCAACGACTACGCGGGCCGCCCCAGTCGCCTGTACTTCGCCAGGCGCATGACCGAAGACCTGGGCGGCGCGAAGATCTACCTCAAGCGCGAGGACCTGAACCACACCGGCGCGCACAAGATCAACAACGTGCTGGGCCAGGCGCTGCTGGCCAAGCGCATGGGCAAGACCCGCCTGATCGCCGAGACCGGCGCGGGCCAGCACGGCGTGGCCACCGCCACCGCCGCGGCGCTGCTGGGCATGGATTGCGTGGTGTACATGGGCGTGGAGGACACGATCCGTCAGGCGCTGAACGTGTACCGCATGCGGCTTCTGGGCGCGGAGGTCATCCCGGTCTCGACCGGCACCGGCACGCTGAAGGACGCGGTGTCCGCCGCCATGCGGGAGTGGACCAACCGCATCGTCGACACCCACTACTGCCTGGGCTCCGTGATGGGCCCCCACCCGTTCCCGACGATCGTGCGGGACTTCCAGGCCGTCATCTCCCAGGAGATCAAGGCCCAGGTGCTGGAGAAGGAGGGCCGCCTGCCCGACGCGGTGCTGGCCTGCGTGGGCGGCGGCAGCAACGCCATCGGCGCGTTCTATCACTTCATCGAGGACAAGTCCGTCCGGCTGATCGGCTGCGAGGCCGCGGGCCGCGGCGTGGACAACTTCGAGACCGCCGCCACCATCGCCACCGGCAAGCTCGGCATCTTCCACGGCATGAAGAGCTACTTCTGCCAGGACGAATACGGCCAGATCGCGCCGGTCTACTCGATCTCCGCGGGCCTGGACTACCCCGGCATCGGCCCGGAGCACGCCTGGCTGCACGACACCGGGCGGGCGGAATACGTGCCCGTCACCGACGACGAGGCCGTGAACGCCTTCGAGTACCTTTCCCGCATGGAGGGCATCATCCCAGCCATCGAAAGCGCCCACGCCGTGGCCCACGCCATGAAGCTGGCCCCGACGATGGGGAAGGATCAGATCATGGTGATCAACATCTCGGGCCGCGGCGACAAGGACTGCGCCGCCATCGCCCGCTACAGGGGGGAAGACCTGCATGAGTAATATCGCGAAGGCTTTTGACCACGGCAAAGCGTTTGTCGCCTTCATCACCTGCGGCGACCCGGATCTGCAGACCACCGCGGCCTGCGTGCGGGCGGCGGTGCAGGGGGGCGCGGACCTGATCGAGCTGGGCATCCCCTTCTCCGACCCCACCGCCGAGGGCCCGGTGATCCAGGCCGCCAACGAGCGCGCCCTGAAGGGCGGCGTGACGACGGACAAAATCTTCGATCTGGTCGTGGCGCTGCGCAGGGACGTGACCGTGCCGATGGTGTTCATGACCTACGCCAACGTGGTCTATTCCTATGGCATCGACCGCTTCTGCGACCGCTGCGTGGAAACCGGCATCGACGGCATGATTTTGCCGGACGTGCCGTTCGAGGAGAAGGAGGAGTTTGCCCCGGCCTGCCGCGCGCGGGGGCTGGATTTCGTCAGCCTCATCGCGCCCACCAGCGAAAACCGCGTGGCGATGATCGCGAGGGAGGCGGAGGGCTTTTTGTACATCGTGTCCAGCATGGGCGTCACCGGCGTGCGCAGCGAGATCACCACCGACATCGGCGCGATGGTGAAGCTGGTGCGGGCAAACACGTCCATCCCCTGCGCCGTGGGCTTCGGCATCTCCACGCCTGCGCAGGCGAAGCGTATGGCCGACCTCTCCGACGGGGCCATCGTCGGCAGCGCCATCGTGCGGCTGATCGCCGAACACGGCGCGGACGCGCCCGGGTATGTGCGCGAGTACGTGAAGTCGATGAAGGAGGGCATGGGCCCGTGATACGGCAGCTATCCATATTTGCGGAGAACAAGAAGGGCGCCATGCACCGAATCACGCAGACGCTGGCGGACGCGGGCGTCAACATGAACACGCTCGTCACCAACGACAGCGCGGAGTTCGGCATCATCCGCATGCTGGTGTCCGATACGGACAAGGCCTCGGCCTGCCTGCTGGCGGCGGGCTACCTGTGCCACGTCGACTACGTGGTCGCCGCGGAGATCGGCGACGCCTGCGGCAGCCTGAACGCGCTGCTGGAGACGCTGGCGGGGGGCAATGTGAACCTCGACTACCTCTACGTCACCTATTCCGGCCTCAGCCGCCACCCGGTGGCGATCCTGCGCACGCCGGACATCATGGAGGTGGAGGGCTTCCTGCAGGCAAAGGGCTACAACACGCTGGAGCGGGTGGACTAATGAAAAAACCGGCGGAAACGCCGGTTTTTTCATTGGTATTCCGCCAGTCTCAAAATAAGCTCCCGGCTCTTCTCCCAGCCGAGGCAGGGGTCGGTGATGGACTTGCCGTAGACGCCCTCCCCCACCTTCTGCGCGCCGTCCTCCAGGTAGCTCTCCACCATAAGGCCCTTCACCAGCCCGCGAATGTCGTCGGACAGCGACCGGCTGTGCATCACGTCCTTGCAGATGCGCACCTGCTCCAGATAGCGCTTGCCGGAATTGTTGTGGTTGGCGTCGACGATCACGGCGGGGTTGGCCAACCCATACGCGCCGTAGAGCTCGAACAGCTCCCGCAGGTTCTCGTAGTGGTAGTTGGGATGGGAGCGCCCGAAGTTGTCGACATAGCCCCGCAGTATGGCGTGGGCCAGCGGGTTGCCCGGCGTGCGCACCTCCCAGCTTCTGAAGATGAACTCCTGGGGGCTCTGGGCCGCGGCGATGGAGTTCATCATCACGCTGATGTCCCCGGCGCTGGGGTTTTTCATGCCCGCCGCCACGCCCAGGCCGCTGGCCACCAGCCGGTGTTCCTGGTTCTCGACAGAGCGCGCGCCGACGGCCACGTAGCCCAGCAGGTCGGACAGATAGCTGTAGTTGGACGGGTACAGCATCTCGTCCGCGCAGCTGAACCCCGTCTCCCGCAGGATGCGGGTGTGCAGCTCGCGGATGGCGATGATGCCCGCCAGCAGGTCCTCGCCCTTGCCGGGGTCGGGCTGGTGCAGCATGCCCTTGTAGCCCACGCCCTTGGTGCGGGGCTTGTTGGTGTACACCCGGGGCACGATCATCAGCCGGTCCCGCACCTGCGCCTCCACCTGCGCCAGCCGGTGCATGTAGTCCAGCACCGCGTCCTCCCGATCCGCCGAGCAGGGACCGATGATCAGCAGCAGGCGGTCGTCCCTGCCGGTCAGTATGTCCGCGATCTCAGCGTCCCGCTCCGCCTTGCGGCGCTTCAAATCCGCCCCGACGGGATAGTCCCGCAGCAGCTCCTGGGGCAGCGGCATTTTCCGAATGAATTCCATTTGCATATCAGTCACCCCGAGTCCATTATTTTGATAAAGCGTTCAGTTCTCCGTCAACAAACCATTCAAGACCGCCCTCACCGTGCGCTCCAAACCATCATGACCCTCCCGTACCGTCAGGTCGGCGTATCGGCGATAGAGGGGCACGCGCTCTTGATAGAGCTGTTCCAGCGTCTGGCCGGGGCGGAGTACCACGCCGCGCCCCTCGATGTCGTTGAGGCGGCTTTGGAGTGTGCCATAATCAACCTCCAAATACACAAAGGTGCCAAGCGTTTTCAGGTGAGAGACAGCGGCTTCACTGTACACGACGCTGCCACCGGTCGCGATGACGCATTGATCGGCTTTCACGCTCAGGCAGGCGGCTTCCTCGGCGTCGAGAAAACCGTCTATACCTCTGCTTGCTATAATCTCGCTCAGGCGTTTCTTTTCCCGTTTCTGGATGAGCAAATCGGTGTCTATGAAATCGAACCCAAGCAGCTTCGCAAGGATGACGCCCACGGTGCTCTTGCCGGAAGCGGGCATTCCTATGAGTATGATGTTGGACACGAGACCGTTTCCCTCCCATGTGTGTGCTTTCCGCAAGTCGATCCAATCTGTGGACAGTGCGCTTACCATCATTTGAAGCATAGCACGATACCTTGAATGATGCAAGACAGTTTATGCAAATCGGCTGAATCCCCTGTCGGGATGGCCTTGTTCCGTTGGCGTTCCATGGGACAACCGCTCACAGGAACATCGCCATGTACAGCGGCAGGTGCCACACGCCGTCCTTTTCCATCACGTCCTTGGTGTAGAGGATGTAGGGCGTGCCGATCTTCTGCGAAAACCTCTTCCTGAACTTATCCAGCGAGGAATGCGAGCGGTAGTTGGCCGACTTCACCTCGATGGGCGCGATCTTCCTGCCCTCCGTAATCACAAAGTCGATCTCCATGTGGTTCTCCCGGTGTTCGAGGTCGGAGCGGGAATAGAAGTACAGCTTGTGCCCGTTCCGGCGGAGCATCTGCGCCACGATGTTCTCCATGATCATGCCTTCGTTGATGTCAAGCTTGTCGAACAGGATCGCCCGGTAGAGCGCGTTATCCGTGAAAGCCCGATCCATGAATGTCAGCGTCACCAGCAGCCCCGTATCGGCCATGTAGCACTTCTGTGTGGCGTGATCGGCGCTGAGGGCGAGCCCGACGCTTGGGTCAGTGGCGTTGAAGCAGGCGTTGACCACCATGGCCTCGTTCAGCCAGATGAAGGAATCCTC
This sequence comes from uncultured Eubacteriales bacterium, assembly GCA_902777335.1. GTDB lineage: Bacteria > Bacillota > Clostridia > Christensenellales > Aristaeellaceae > UBA2862. Next base: position 2,237 of record CACYTF010000057.1, on the reverse strand, counting down.
ATAGGCCCGGAAGCGGGCGTTTTTGCCGATGGAGGACAGCCGGTATTTCTTCTCCTTCTTGGGACACTGGGGACGGTTCTACTGTGTCTGTCCCCAGTGTCCCCAAGAACCGTCCTCCGGTGTTCCCAAGATATTTTTGCGCCAGTCTGCAAAAATTTCGCGAGGGCAGCTGGAGGTGGATTTTGTCGTCAACCGGGGCAGCGACCGCACCTACATCCAGTCCGCCCTGACGGTCGCGGACCCGGAGAAGCGGGCGCAGGAAATCGCCTCCCTGCTCCGTATCCCGGATTCGTTCAAAAAGATGGTCGTCGTCCAGGGCTTCATGCAGCCCTGGAAGGACGACCACGGAATACAGTATGTCGGAGTCGAGCAGTTCCTGACGGATGAGAGATTGCTCATGGCTTAACCGGCTCAAACACCAAAAAGCGAAAAGCCCGAAAACCGTTGCGGTTCAGGGCTTTTCAATGGCTCTATCGTTCAATTGTGATACAATGGACGAATAGGTCAAAATGCACCAGTGTGGTGCATTTTTAAGAATAGGTTAATTGGCTGGTTTTTTGTTCCGTTTTCCTCGGTTCAAATCGTGAAAACACGGGCAAATGTTAAGTCGTACAAGGTAGCCATCATTTCATGCTGCCGGCGCCAAAGCATAGGATCGGGCTTTATCCGCCATATCTACAATGGCTTGGAAGTATACCAGCGATGCCTCATCATTTTCCCGCACAACGGAGATTTCGGGATGGTACTGCAAGCCCAAAACAAAAGTCTTATCGGGTCTCTCGTCCGCCTCAATCATTTCTATTCCTGATGTCTCCGCCGTTCCAGTGACCAAAAGGCGCGTTCCCTCAATACTCTTCACGGCCTGATGGTGCCAGCAGCGCCAGCGCAGAAATCCGGATCGTGACCCACAGGCCGCTCAGGATCGTCTTCCACGAGCCGCCCTGGATCAGAATTTTGTAGAGCTTATCTGTAAGGGTCATTCTGGCCTCCACTTTCGCTGTCAATTCAAAAGATCAGCAGATGAATTTCCAAAACCGACATCTTTCACTGCCGGTACAATGACATGGTTCTCTTCATTGCTCGCCAGGCATTCCAACTGGTTGTAGATTTCAAATTGATCGGCAAGAGGCTGGTATGGGCTTCTTCTGGCCAGCAATAGATATTGCGGAACGCCGTCCCGCACAGACAATGCGGTCAGGATGTCCGCTTCCGCCATCACGTTCATCAGCTTCAGGCTTTTCTCATATCGCTGTCCTTTTGCGCCTGTAGTCACCGCAACAGCGTCCGCATATACGCGAAGTGTGTTTTCCTGTTCGCTAAAGCTGATCGACTTGATCCGTGTTACATCTGAACGTCTTTTCAAAAAGCGCATGCTTTCGCTGAAGCCAATATAACCTTGCCCGACTCCGGAATCATAGGCTGTTGCAACCTGGGTATCATTGTCATGCTTGTGCGCGTCAATCGCCAAGCGGTCAATGAGCCGCATCATATCCTCTGCACCGTCATCCGCAGACGGATTCGCCTCACCCGTTTCATCCGCTATCACCTCACTGACATACTGCGGCCTGTTCACCGGATCTTCCGAATTCACAACGAGAATCCCGGATGCGTCGGTCAGGTCGGTAATATGCTCTGCTGTCGCAACCGCTTCGCATCCCTGATCGTAGATCAGAAAATTACCGCAAAGAAAGACCGGGAAACCGTAGAGATCGTCCCCAACGGTAAAGCCCTCCAAGGCAAACGGAAAAAAGTCTTCGGATTCTTGCAAACTGCCCGGGCGGATCGGCTGGATCCATCCGGCTGACAGGAGCGTATCCCGCGTGACGGCGTCGAACATAATCACGTCTATGCCTTCCGGCTCCCCGTCATAGTAGCAGTCCCATTCCGCGCGAACCAGGTTTATGTTTGGCTCAAGCTCAGCCCAGCGACTCTCGATCAGTTCACAATAATACTCGACATCAGGCACATACGGAAATACGGCATACGTCAGGGTATCGATGCATTCCTCACTGTAAACCACAGTACAAAGAACCAATATAAGCAAAACGACAACGGCAAAACACTTCTTCATTGTGGCAGCACATCCAACAGCCCCCGTACCGATCACCGGTGTCTCCATCATAGGATCAACTCCTTTCTACCACTCGACCTTTTTCAGCGCCACGCCGCAGCGGCAGGGCAGGTACAGCCGGATGCCGTAGCCGAATTCGGTGTCGGCGGCGTGATACACCTGTTCC